>JBOGXA010000019.1:0-68343 GCA_050694175.1 Actinomycetota bacterium | reverse complement strand
CCGATTCGGGGGTCTTTGTTGACATGGCCTCTGCTTTTCTTCGCCGGAAGTTCCCGTTCGTCCTGTTGACAAACGTACATCGTACGTCTAGCGTACACCGTACATGTACGATGTACGCATACAGCGTACACGAGAAGCACCAGAAGGCTCAAGGAGGATCGATGAGACTAACGGAAACGCTCGCCCGGGCGAGCAGCCGGCGGCCGTGGGTGACGATCGGACTGTGGTTGGTGGCCATCGTAGCGGCCGGCGCCCTATCGTCCCAGCTGCTTGACGGCGTCCTCACCACGGACGCCGACTTCACGAACGATCCCGAGGCGAAGCGGGCCGCCGAGGTTGCCGAGGACAGATTCGGGGCGGAGGGAGTCACGGAGATCTTCCTCGTCACCTCCGAGTCCGCGACTGCCTCGGAGCCGGCGTTCGAGACGAAGGTCCGGCAACTGCAAGCGTCCGCCACAGAGATCGGCGGCGCCGAGATCCAGGACGTCGTCACCTATTACGACACCAAGGACCCATCGATGGTGTCCGAAGACGGCCGCTGGACTCTCGTCCCGGTGACCTTCAAGGAGACCGAGGAATTCGAGACGCTCAGGGCTGAGATCGCCGAGATCCGCAAAGCCGGGAACGAGATCGATGCTATCGAGGTCAGCTCCTTCGGACAGGTGTCGCTCGACCGCGACTTCTCGACGATTGCGGAGGAAGACCTCGCCACCGGTGAGATGTTCGGGGTGGGGGTCGCGCTCATCGTTCTCGTGATCGTGTTCGGCGCGATCGTGGCGGGCCTCATACCGATCGCGATGGGGATCGCATCGATTGTGATTGCGACCGGAGTCGTTGCTCTCGTCGGACAGGCGTTCACCTTCTCGTTTTTCGTGGTGAACATGATCTCGATGATGGGCCTTGCCGTCGGCATCGACTATTCGCTGTTCATAGTGTCTCGATATCGAGAGGAGCGGCATCAAGGTCGCGACAAACTCGATGCGATCGGGGCAACATCTGCAACCGCAAGCCGCGCGGTCTTCTTCTCAGGCCTGACCGTTGTGCTCGCTCTTGTCGGCATGCTCATTATCCCGACCACGATCTTTCGGAGCCTGGCGGCCGGTGCGATCTTCGTCGTGGTCATAGCGATGCTGGCATCGCTGACGCTTCTCCCGGCGCTACTGGGAATCCTCGGCGACAGGGTGAACTCTCTGCGCGTCTTCCGGCGCAAGTCCGATCTTGGTTCGGCCGAGTCGCACAGGTTCTGGGATCGCATCACCCACGGGGTAATGCGGCGCCCCGTCGCCAGTCTGATCGTGGGGGCAGGACTGTTACTGGTCGGCGCGTTCGCCTACCTGGACATCAACACAGGCTTCGCCGGAGTCAGCACGCTGCCCGACGACGCGCCGTCCAGGCGCGCGTTCAACGTCCTGACTACCGAGTTCTCGGGCGGGATGAACTCGCCGATTGAGATTGTCGTCGATGGCGACGTCGCTTCCAGGGCCGTTCGGGCCGACATTGTCGAACTGCAGGACCTTCTCGCATCCGATCGCATGTTCGGCCCTTCCCGAGTCGAGGTCGACCAGGCCAAGAGCGCCGCCATCGTCTCGGCTCCGGTTAACGGCGACCCGTCGAGCGCGCCCGCGGTTGCATCGATCGACCGAGTGCGCGACGAGTACGTTCCGCAGGCATTCGATGGGACGAGCGCGACCGTTCTTGTCGGCGGCGACACGGCTTTCAACAAAGACTTCTTCGATCTCACCGACACGTACACACCGATAGTCTTCGCGTTCGTGCTGGGGTTGTCTTTCTTACTGCTTACGGTCGTTTTCCGATCGATCGTTGTTCCGATCAAAGCGATCATCATGAACCTGCTATCGGTCGGTGCCGCCTACGGTTTGATCGTGCTCGTGTTCCAAAAGGGGTACGGCGCCGGAGTGCTCGGCTTCGACACCGTTGACTCCATCGAGGCGTGGCTGCCGCTGTTCTTGTTCTCGGTGCTCTTCGGGCTGTCGATGGACTATCACGTGTTCCTTCTCTCTCGCATCCGGGAGCGCTTCGACATAACCCGGAACAACGCAGAGTCGGTCGCGTATGGGTTGCGCACGACGGGCGGCCTGATCACCGGAGCCGCAGCAATCATGGTTGCGGTCTTCGCAGGTTTCGCAGCCGGTGACCTGGTGGCCATGCAACAGATGGGCTTCGGCCTCGCGGTAGCCGTCCTTCTCGATGCGACCATCGTCCGCTCGGTTCTGGTGCCGGCGTCGATGAGGCTCCTGGGCGACCGCAACTGGTACCTGCCGAGATGGCTCCAGTGGCTGCCCGACGTCCATGTCGAGGGCACTCACGCGCGCGTACCGCAACAACAGCAACAGCCTGTGCTGGAGACGGTGTAGAGGCGCGTCGACCCCCCCGGAGTATCGGGGGCCGGGGCCCCCGGGGGCCCCGGCCCCTATCCGCGCCGATGTAACTAGTCACCGTGCCCTGCAGGAATCGGACATTTCGGGCACGCTGAGGAGAGGAAATTCATCTTTCTTCGCCATTGGGCGAGCGCCGGCCGCTTCCGATAACAGAGAAGTCGCTGCGAAGCGGCAGACCGCGAAAGGGCAAACCCGTCGCAAGGCGGGGACGCAAAGCCACCGGACCCACGAGGTCAGCGGGGCCACCGAACGAAAGGAGCACCCAATGCTTCGAGTCCTGGTAGCAGACGACGACCCCTCGATCCGGGCCATGCTCGAGTACACGCTGTCCTTCGAGGACTTCGACGTTACGTCCGTTGCGGACGGGCAGGCCGCTCTCGACCACTTGAGGTAACCGTCCCGACATCGTGCTGCTCGACGTCATGATGCCGGCGATCGACGGAATCGAAGTTGCCAGGAGCATTCGCTCGGACCCCGAGCTCGAGGATGTTCCCGTCATCATCCTGTCGGCCAAGGCTGCAGACGGCGACATCATTGCCGGCTGGGTTGCCGGCGCGGCCTCCTACCTCACCAAGCCGCTCGACGTCGACCTACTGCTTCAGGAGATCCATCGGATCACGTCTCAGCGACAGCTCCAGGTGGCGTGATGAACCAGACCATCGCGCGGCGTCTTGTCGGCGCACTGCTTGCGGTCGCCGTGGCAGGCGCACTCGCTCCCGCCGCAGCTGCCCCGGCGTCGCCGGCAAAGGTGGTTGTGGTGGCTAACGGCGAAACCGGCGCGGCCGTGAGCGCCGTGACGGCACACGGCGGGCGCGTGATCAGACGACTCGAGCTCATCGATGAGTCGTTGCCAGGGTGCCGGGTGATGGCGTCGTCGCGCTGAGTCGCGACGGGCGTGTCGCCTCGGTCACGCCCGACTACGAGATCACGATGCAGGGCGACTCCTTTGTGGGGCGCCCATCGACGACGTATGCCGCGACCGTGCGCGCCGACGAGCTCTGGCGGGACGGGGTCACGGGCAGTGGGATCGGCGTCGCCCTGCTCGATACGGGTGTTTCCGATCACCCGGATCTTGCCGGACGTGTCGTCGCATCGGCCGATTTGACGACCGAGGGCACCTTCACCGACAGCTACGGACACGGAACGTTCCTTGCCGGCCTCATCACGGGCACCGACAACTCCCCCAAGCCGGGGACGTCCGGTGTTGCGCCTGGAGCCCACCTCGTGTCGGTCAAGGTTGCCGGCGCGGACGGTGACACGACCCTCGGGCAGGTGCTCTACGGGCTTCAACTGATCGATGCGTCGAGCGAGCGTTACAACGTCCGGGTTGTCGTCATGGCCCTGGCAGGGCCGGCGACCGATGGTCCCGATCCACTGATCCTTGCGGTCGAGCGGCTGTGGGCCGACGGGCTGGTGGTCGTCGCCGCGGCCGGCAACTCGGGTCCGACGGCGGGATCGGTTGCATCGCCGGGAGTGGATCCCTATGTGGTGACCGTCGGCGGCACGGACGAAGGCGGTACCACCTCGATGGCAGACGACACGGTCCCGGAGTGGTCGGCGCGCGGACCGTCTGTCTTTGGGCTGCCCAAGCCGGATCTCGTTGCTCCGGGCAAGTCGCTCGTGTCGCTGCGGGTTCCCGGCAGCACGATTGACGAGGCCAATCCAGGCGCGCGCGTGGGCGACTCCTACTTCCGGGGAACGGGCACATCCATGTCGGCCGCCGTCGCGGCCGGAGGTGTGGCGCTGCTGCTCGAGCGGGATCCCAGCCTGACGCCCGATGAGGTCAAGGGCCGGCTGCTCGCGGGGGCGCGGCCGATCGCCGAGGCGGATCCCAATGCGGCGGGGCGCGGTGGACTCGATGTCGTCGCCGCTTCCGAGGCCCGGGGGCCGGTGGCCAACGCCGAGCTTCCGGCTTTTCCCGTTCGAGGCAAGACCGACTCGCCGGCGGATCCGTTCGGTCCGGGACGGCGGTCGTTCGATTGGTTTGCAAGCCCGGTGGGCCCCGATCGCTGGCTCGCTCGGGGATGGGCTCACAGGGCATGGTCTGGCACCGAGTTCGTTGCCCGCGGATGGGCGGCGCGCGGATGGGCCGGATCGGATTGGTCGGCCCGCGGATGGGCCGACAGCGAATGGGCCGGGCGCGGATGGGCGGCGCGCGGTTGGGCGGCGCGCGGATGGGCGGCGCGTGGCTGGTCCTCCTCCGAGTGGTCGGCGCGCGGATGGGCGGGGGTCGAGTGGGCCGCCGAGAGATGGAAGTAGCGAGCCGGGAGCCGGTCGCGCCCGACAGGCCGGCACCCGTTATTTCGAGGATCGCCGCGTACGTCTCGGCTTGGGGCGGGATGGCGATCCTCGCCGCGTTGGTGCTCGTGTTTTTGGGCCCCGATCATGACAGCGGGGTGTTCGACGTGAGCGTGGGTGTCGCTTTGTTGTTCTTCTCCGTGACCGCAGTTGCGGATGCCGTCGTCCTGCACCTGCACCACGGCAAGTCGCGAGAGTTCATCAACCTGGTCGAGGCGGCTATTGCCGTCAACATATTGATCTTCGACGCTTCGCAGGCTCTGGCCATAACGCTCACTGCGGTTGCGTTTGCGAACCTGATTCACCGAAGGCCACCGATCAAGATCGCGTTCAATCTCGCGCAGTACACGGTGTCGACGGTCGTCGCGCTGATGTGCTTCCGGCTGATCGCCGGAACCGCTCATCCATTGAGCGCGCGCGCACTTTTCGCTCTCGGCGTGGGGATGGTCGGATTCGGCGCGGTGAACGCGGTCTCCGTTGCGGGACTCGTTTCGCGGCTCGAGGGGCGAGCCTTTCGGCTTGTCCTCAGAGAGGGCGCGTCCTTGTCCGGGCTGATGTTGTTCGGGAATACGGCAGTCGGGATCGTGACCGCCGTCGTGTGGCAGGCGCGGCCTGAGCTGGCCGTTCTGATGCTCGCGCCCGCCGTCACTTTGCATCTGGCGTACAGAGGTGTCGTTCGCAGCGCGGAGCTACTGGAGACCGCCACAGCGGAAAGGGACCGCTTGAACCGTGTAGTGACGGGAGCGTCCGACGGGATTGTCCTCACCGACTCCGACGGTGCAGTGGTTGTGTGGAGCCCGGCCATGGTCTCGCTCACGGGAATCGAACAGGCCGCGGCGCAGGGACAGACCGTCGCGGAGGTCTTGATCGGTAGAGACCTATCCGGGAATTCGCTGGATCCCCTCGCGCCCTTGCGGACGGCGACGCCGACTTCCCCCATCGCGGTCGTCGAGATGGTTGTCACGCGACCCGACGATGAAGAGCGAGTGGTCCGCGCGCACCACAACACACTCTTCGACTCCCGCTTGCAGTGCATCGGTGACGCAATCATCGTGCACGACGTCACGCACGATCACGAGATCGAGCGGATGAAAGACGATCTCTTGGCCCGAGTCTCCCACGAGCTTCGCACCCCGCTAACGCCGATCAAGGGATACGCACAGGCGCTGTTGCGCAAGATAGACAACGTTCCTCCCGACCTCATGAAGGAGGCCCTCACCCAGATCGTCGAACGAGTTGATCACATGACGCTGCTGATAGATGATTTGCTGCTCGTCTCGAGGATCATGGCCGGCAACGCAAGTGTCGACGACCAGCTCCGACCGGATGCATTCGATCTCCCGGAGCTGTGCAGAAAGGTCGTAACTCCATTCCAATCTATGGAGCCCGAGCGCGACTTCGAACTCGAGGTGGACGACGGTTTTCCAATGGTTGTCGCCGATCCCATGCGCGTCGAACAGATAGTCGCCAACCTCGTCTCGAACGCTTGCAAGTACTCCCCGAAGGGGGAGCCGATCCAGATTTCGATCGGTCACAACGGGGCGTGGGCGTCGATCCGGGTCGCCGATCGGGGCCGCGGCGTTCCCGACGATCAACTCGAGAAGATATTCGAGCGCTTCTACCGGACCGAGAACCCGATGACGATGACGACGGGCGGAATCGGCCTCGGTCTACACATCACCCGCGAGCTTGCCCGTGCAATGGGTGGGACCCTGACGGCTGAGAGCCGATTGGGAGAAGGGTCGACCTTCACCTTGAAGCTGCCGCTGCCCGATTCGGGGGCGAGCGCCTGATGCGGCTGCCCACCGGGCCGGATCTGGCCGGTGCCCCCGCTGCGACCGGCGTTCTTGTCAAGGATTCATGGTCACAGGCCGAAAAGTCCATAGCCATGTTCTTGGGTAGAGAACTCGACATCGATGCGCGCCGCGGTCGCCTGTTGGCTCTGGCCTTCTTGGTCCTTGTAGCCTTTGCCGTGCTGGCCGCAGTCTTCAGCTTCCTCGGACCCGAGTACGCGAGGCCCCTACAGAAACTCCCATGGACCGCGCGCGTGGGCGTGCTTGCTCTGGTCGGAGGGTTCGTCGGGCTTGCGTGGGAGCGCGAGCGTCAGCTGTCGAAGGTGAGTCGAGCGTTACTCGGCGAGGCTCGAGCCCACCACCAGGAGACCCTCGAGGTCTTGGCCCTGGCGCTCGACGCGAAGGATCAGACAACCCAGGAGCACACCGGCCGGCTGGGCGCACTGGCCGAGGCCGTAGCCAGGAGGATGGGCCTCTCCGACGAGGCGGTGACGGCCGTTCGGGCCGGGGCGATCCTTCACGACATCGGCAAGATCGGCATTCCGGATGCAATCCTCACCAAGCCCGGTCCCCTCGACGAGGGTGAGTGGGGGATCATGAAGACCCACCCGGTAGTGGGTGAGAACATGCTCAAGCACATCGACTTCCTCGCTCCCGTGCTACCGCTCGTTCGCCATCATCACGAGAACTGGGACGGCACGGGCTATCCAGACGGGCTATCGGGCACCCGCATCCCGATCGGAGCGCGCATCATCGCCGTGTGTGACGCGTACGACGCCATGACCTCCGATCGCCCTTACGGCCCGGCTCTGACCGGCGAGATCGCCTGCCGCCGGATCCTGGAGGCGGCCGGCACTCAGTTCGATCCGGACTGCGGCCGCAGCCTGCTGGAGATCATCTCCGAGCAAACGGCTGTGGCGGCCCAAGAGCTCACCATGACCGGCCTCGCGGCGTTACGACGAGATCTGAGACCCTCGGTCAGCCGGTAACCGGCTCGTCCGCCCGAATATCGAGAAGCTCCGGTGCAGGTGCCGGTGCAGGTGCAGGTGCAGGTGCCGGTGCCGGTGCAGGTGCTTGGCCGTTCTGGGCGACGGCCCGATGCTGGTCGAGCAGCAGCCATTCGTGGCGCTTGAACTCCCGGACGTGCCAGAGGTTCGCGTCGCCGGCGAAGGACTTCAGCACAGACTTGACGACGCCAGGGCCGCCGAAAGCCTCGGTGATGCGGGCGCGGAAATCCTCGTCCGTCCCGAGCGATCGCCATGCCCGTTCCAGGTCTGTGGCGGTCCTGATCCCCATTGTCCGCAATCGCACGCGCTCGGAGTCTTTGACGCCGGCCTCCACCTTGGGAAGGTGCATGTAGAGCGCGGCCTGGTCTATCCAGTCGCACAGGCGAGCGACGGGAGCGCGCGTTCGCAGCATCAGATCCACGAGGTTTGCCGTCATGAGGTTCTGCATGTCCTCGATACCCTCTTCGAGGAAGCGGGCCTCGTACCAGATGTTGAGCCCGTCGAGCTGGCTCAGCGGATAGTCACTGCTGAGGCTCGGGATCAAACGTGCGAGAGGTCTCGCGACGGATGCCTGGAGTGCTTGCAATCCCACCTGCGGGAAGAAGCCTACGAAGAAGGCAAAGATCTTTTCCTGATTGAGGGCTGCGTCCGTCCAGAGCAAATCCACCGCTGTGACGATGACGGCAACGAACACGATGCGCGTCACTGCCGATATGTACGCGGCGGTCTTCAAGTCGTCTCGAAAATAGCGTCGAATCAGGTCCTGGAGGATGAACGCATACGCGCCCAGGAAACCGAACTGGAGTGGTTCGAACGGCAGGCGGGGCCGACCCGACGGCGGAGTGCCGCCGACGAGGTCGAACGCCCTGTAGAGCTCCGGTTGCAGGACGAGCACCCAGCCGAGGCACAGCATCAGGGTCGCGAACAACACCGGCGAGAACGTCTCAGTCCGATCGCGAAGGGAGTGGCGGTCACCGATGAGGGCGAGCGTGCTGACCGAACTCTTCCCGTAGATGGATTCAAATTTGCGCCGGTAGAGATTTGCTCTCGATTTCGTGCTGAGCTGATCATGCTCGTCCTTCCACAACGAGTAGTAGCTCGTGTGCTGTGGTGGGGCCGGCAGATTGCGGTACTCATCGATGTGCAGTCGGAAGAGATTCAAGACGTATTCGTCGTAGAGGCTTTGGCCCTTGTTCTTGACGAACTGCAGGTATAGCCAGCCGGGGAACAGAGTGAGCAGCGCGATCGCGATGATCTTCAACAGGAAGATCTGACTGTTCTCCTGGAACAGGATGGACGGCAGAAGCACCAGGATGACCGCTCCTCCGAGCATGAGCCAGAGGTAGAGGCGCCCCAATCTCTCGGCGCGATTCAGACTCTCTTCGAACTGGGTGGAGGTTCTAGGTCGAGAGCTTGCCTCGTTTGGCATGGCCGTTGTCCTTTATCCGGAAGAGGAAAACTTTGCCTATCGACGATAGGAGCGCGTGGCGTCACGTCCCATAGGCAACTCGGATGGTTTTGGGGACGCACCGATTGACTATCGCCAGCTTCATTTGGGTGCTTCGGCTCACTCGCTTGGATGTGGCGCGCGCCACAGTCGGGGGAACCCCAGGCGTCTACCTTCGCCCTATGAGCGACGACCTCTACACGATGATGAGCCGCAACCTCGTTGACTGGCTGCGGGACAACGTTCCCGAGGGAGAGGACGCGGACGTGGCCATCAACCCAGAGCTGCAAGCGATCCTGGTCTTCGTGCGCGGCCGGCCCATTCTGTCGTGCTCGTTCGAGGACCTGCTGAGCGATCCGGGCAGCGCAATGAACTGAGCCCCCACGGAATCGGCGGTGCCCGTGCCGTAGGCTTAAGGCGGTGCCGGGCACCGCTGCGCCCGTAGCTCAGTTGGACAGAGCGGGAGACTTCTAATCTCTAGGTCGGGGGTTCGAATCCCTCCGGGCGCGCTACATCCTTGCAGGTCAGAGGGCCTTTTCGAAATCGGCAACTGCTGTCGATTTAATCGTAGGCCGCGGTGAGGCCGCGGGAGAATCGAGCCGGGTCGCGAGATCATCGAGATCGGTGTCGAACAAATGCCCGTACACACTGAGGCTGAACGCCGCCGATTCATGGCCGAGGATCGACTGAATGGCTTTAGGTGACGCGCCGGCCGAGATCATTCGGGCCGCCGCGGAATGTCTCAGCGCATGCAATCCGACCAGGGGGAGTCCGAGGGCCTTTAACGTCGGTCGCCATAGCGAGCTGTGTGCGTATCGGTAGCGCAGGGGGCCGCCCTTCGGACCAGTAAAGACCAGGGCATCGGGCTCGGGTGCTACGCAGGCTGCGAGGTGGCTCTCGAACGCCGCCGCGAAGCTCTCAGACAATGGGACCGCCCGTACCGCGTGAGACTTGGTCGGTCCGAAGATCAGATGGCCTCTTACCTCCGCGAGGCTTTCTTCGATCAGCAACCGACAGCGCATTAGGTCAACGTTTCGCTGACGAAGCGCGGCGGCCTCACCGAACCGCAACCCCCCGGCTCCGAGGACGCGTATCAATAGGTCATACGGCTCTGGAGTCGCGCGCGCTATGTCATCGACCACGGCGGCCGCGAAGTAGGCGGCCTCTCGACGCTGGAGCTTCGGGGCCTTCACTCCGTGGCAGGGATTGACTGCAAGCATTCGATCGCGGACCGCGGCATCGAGCATCGACCGCAACACGACTAGCGCGTGACGGGTTCGGCTCGCGGACAGTCCGTCAGTCTGCATCGAGCCGACGAACCCTGAACGTCCGATGCCCGCAGGCCCGCTAGCGCGTGGTCCCCGAGGGCGGCAAGATCCGCGACCGCATTACGGATTCGTACAGGTTCGCGGTGGCGGGCTTGAGACCTGGTCTGATGGTCTCGAGGTGGCCTGTCGTCTGTTTCTTCCTCCATTGGGAGTTTCACGGACAACCCGTAATCACCGAGCGATGCGTCAAATCGAAGCTCCGCGCTCCAGTTTCCGGGCGGCTAATCAGAACCCCCTTTCCGGGGCACCAGGCCTGAGAGTAGCCTCAACGCTGTGGGCGAGAACCTACGTGAATCGGATCGAAAAAATCTCGTCTGGCGCGCAGTTGTCCAGCATCTAGCTCTGACGGTTTCAGCCCTCGCCTTTGCCACAGTTGTAATCAGAAGTCTGGCCGTGGCACGTTACAACGTGGATACACCTCTAGCCATCTTGCAGGCGACGGGGCCAGTCAACGTTTTCATGGGGACCCTTTCCGACTCTGTCGGACTGTTTATCCTTGTGATCTTCCTTATTTTCGTCTTTGCGTGGAGAAGGCAAGGCGCCACCCTGCCCCCTGACCCATGGCGTCTCCTGCTCATATGGGTCGGCGCGTTAGCCGTTTACATCACTCCGTGGCCATTTATGCTCCTTGTCGGCGTCGCCAGCCTGTCGTTTCTTTTTATCGCAACGATCGACCGGCGATCCGGTATAAAAAACGTTTCGCCGTTGTTCAACTTTGCTATTGGCGCGGCTTTAGTGACGTTCGTCGCTTACTTCACGTTGAATTCCTCAATGTGGTTACCTGCAGAGAATATTTCGTTTCGCGATGAGAGCCATATGGTGGGCTTTGTCCTAAGCGACGATCGAGATTTCCTTGCCATATTGAAAGATCAGGATCGAACTGTTGCACTGATTCGCATCGGTAAGGTGCAGAGTCGGAAAATCTGTGAGCCCGAACAGCGGCTATTTGGTACCAGGAAGCCATCGATTATTTCCCTGGTCGGGACCGCCCTGGGAGATGACCCCCCCGGCTCATATCCGAAATGTTCTTGAGGATGAACTCGCCGGTCTAAAAGTGGTCCCTCTCGCCAATGGGATGCATCTTCACCGCATAACTTCGCGTATTACGCCGCCCTTGCTCGAACAGAAGCTGACGGGTTAATGCATACGCACCCACGTAACTGCGGCCCTGCGTGAGCTTTGCGATTCAGCAGATGCTGGACCGGGAGCACGCTTTAGCCCGAACTTACGAGTGAGCCGCTCTCCGACCCCCTCGTCAGTCAATTTAATACAGGGCCCAAGGCCGCAGGCCGCGGCCAGGCCGCGGGAGGCCCACAAACAACGGTAAATGGAAGGAACTGCCGAGAACTTAAAGTCGCAGGTCAGCCTTATCTTTTTGAGTATCGCCGCGGGTAGCGGAACCATTCCCGAAAAGACTTCTAATCTCTAGGTCGGGGGTTCGAATCCTTCCGGGCGCGCATATGCGGGCGCGCATATGCGGGTCGTGCTTCGCGTGATGCGCGGCTTGAAGTAGCAGGAATCGCCGGAGGGACTAGACGGGTCCGGCTGCCGGGGCTCCCGTCGAGTCCAGTCCCACGACGATACCGGTCACCAACCCCACATCCGCGTACTGTTCTTGGTGACCAATACCGACTTCTGGTGGGAGTTTCAACCGCTCGGCCGCAGGGCTGGTCACGAAGAGATAGCCGCGGTGCCCGGTTCGTTCGGTTACTGAGTTCTTGATCAGCCGGTGCGTGACGTTCACCGCCGGACTTAGCAATCGCATACGCCCGGCGATCCGCTGAATAACGAAACTGCCGTGGTGAAGAACGAATTTGAGTTCCAGCGTGTGGAGGACCATGCACGCCTCACAGTCGTGCTTCTGAAGAACCATCGCCTCCTCGAGGCGACTTCGGAACGCGCCGTAGGCCGATCGAACCACTTCCAGAAGTGTCCTTACGTCCCCAGACGGTCGGTCATCCGGCGCATATCCGAAGACTGCGTCGCCCTCGAGCTCCGAAAGCAGGAAAGCGGGCGCGATCCTCTCCACGACGACGTCAAGCAGGCTGCTCAAAACCGGATAGGCGGGCGGTACCTCACCGCCCGCACCAATCATGTCGGGATGCGCGGCCGTAACAAGGCCGAGAAATGTCGTGTAGCCGGAGATGTCGGCGAGAAGCAGGTAACCATTGTCTAGCTGCGGAGCTTCATAGGTGGAGGTCATCGAGTGATCCTGTGACATCTTAGTCGGCGCGCATTCATGTTCTTCCGCCGCCACGGCACTACCCTTCAGCCCGGGTCAGCGAGCGGCCGCGTCGGCGTGGGTGACCACTCCCGTCGCCGGATCGAGGTATGCGCGCGGGTGGGCGAACGGGTCGCTTCCGAAGTAAACGAGTTCGAAGGCAGCTTCGTCGATTCCCTGCTGACTGTGGATGTCGTCGGGAGGAAGCCCGAACCAGACAAAGTCTCCGGGTTCGAGGTCGCGCTCCCATGCCAATCGGATGTCCGCTCTGTCGGGATCCGAACCGTCGTCGACCCGATCCCACTTCCGATAGTGATCGCGTCCCTGAACGACGCAGGCCACGCCCCAAGAGTTGTGGTTGTGGATAGGCGTTTCGGATTCCGACGGGAACCGGGCGAGCATGAGGACCGACCCGCTCGACCCCCGTCCCAGGATCGTGGCCGTCGCTCCGGATCCGTGCAGAGAGATGAGGTGCTCCTCGGAGATGATGTCGGGGTCTCCGGCAAGCCTGCGAAGACAGCGGCCAATCTCCCTGAAGGCCGCCTCGTTTACCCCCTCTCGATCCACGATGGCCTCGCCTGCTCTTATCAGCTCCGTAGGCATGTAGGAACCCATGGACAGACTTCTACCGCTGCACGACCGAGACGTCCAGCGCGGGATGGAGGCGGTCTTTCTGCCACCCTTGGTGTTCTGATCGCAACCTGGCCCCTGATCGCACTTGTCTTTGTGATCAGGACGCTGTTTTGAGGGGGTTCGGTTTCGCACCCGGGACGCCCGGCCGATCGAAGCCCGGGCCCGGGTGCCGGCCGAACTTGGTACATGCCGGCCCGGCCTTTTCGGACAATTCTCCGTATCATGCCGGACGACCTCGGGAGAGCATCGTTTCTCCCGAGTGAACTCAGGCTCAAATCTGCTTGCGCTCCTCGGGCTTGAGGTCGAGGGCGCACGAGTTGATGCAGAAGCGTTTTCCTGTGGGGCCGGGGCCGTCGTCGAACACGTGCCCCAGGTGGCCGCCACAGCGTGCGCACACGACTTCGGTGCGGTGCATGAAGAGGCTATCGTCCGGCCGGAGCTCGATGTTCGTCTGATTCGCCGGCTCGGTGAAGCTCGGCCACCCCGTGCCGGAGTCGAACTTGGCGGTTGAGCTGAAGAGCTCGGCTCCGCAGCCCGCGCACCGGTACATCCCGTCCTCCTTCGAGTACACGTACTGGCCGGTGAACGGGGGCTCGGTTCCCTTGTGCCTGAGGATCTCGTACTGGTGGGGAGTGAGCTGCTCGCGCCACTCCTCTTCGCTTTTTGCAACCGTCTTGTCGATCACTTGGACCTCCGTTGCCGTTGTCTCGATTGGTTAGTACCGGTCCCGGCCCCCACGTTACGCGCCCTCGCCGGAAGGCTCGGACAGGGCCGCCGGGCGTCCCTCTAAGACGGGGACGAGGAACCGGCGGGCGAACTCCCGGGCATCGTCGGGCGCATCCAGGCGCAGGATCGTCTCCGGGGTGAGAAAGAACGACAGGACGAGTCGGGTTAGCAGCTCGGCCATCACGTCCACATCGAGTGGCGGAAGGCGTCCCTCGGCCACCTCGCGGCCGATCTGATTCGCAAGCGAAGCGCGCGCCGCGGCAAGGAGCGGCCCGCCCTGGAGGGTGACCAGGGGCAGCACGGATTCGGGCTCGATCGCCAGCAAACGGTTGATCAGTGAGTGGTTTCGAAGATAGTCGAGGGCGATCCAGAATCCCTCGGTTAGCCTCTCGGGCGCCGTGGGAAGTCCACCGATCGCCGCTTCCAGCTGTGCGAAGAAGAACTCCGCCTCCCGCACGACGACCGCCTGCACCAACCCATCCCGGGAACCGAACTTGCGATATACGGTGATGCGCGCGACCCCGGCACCGCGGGCCACGTCCTCGACGGTCAGGCGCCGCACCCCGAACGCCTCGAGCTGCGCCCGGGCCGCATCGAGAATCCGTTCCGTGGTCGTGTCTGCCGGCTCCATCTGAAACATAGATACAAATACTGTAACATCGAACCCATGACGGACAGAGGCGGCAAACCGGGACGACTTCCGGGGCTCGGTCGCAACCTGGCCGAGGTGCTGCGGCGCGACCCAGGGCTGGCGCCCAAGCTGGCCCGGACCCTTACCCGGCGCGTCGACGACGAGTCGCTCTCGTTGATGGTGCAAGCGGCACGGGCCGTGGAGCCGGTTCTCGAGCAGGCCGCGACCTCGAAGTCCTCGCGGCTGGCAAAGCTCGGTCTCAAGGGAACCGCCGCATTGGGCCGGTTGGGGGTCGACGAGGTCCACGGCCGGCTGCGTGACATCGCACGTGCGAAATCGATAGGGATTGTATTCATCGACATCGTCGGTTTCACGAGCTATACCGCCGCGCACGGCGACGACGCCGGCATCGGCCTGCTCGGCGCGACCGAGGACACCATCGGGATGGGCCTCGAGATTGGCAAAGAGGTGTGCGTAAAGCGCCTGGGTGACGGGTTCTTGCTCGCCTTTCCGTCGCCGTCGCAGGCCGTTCGGGCCTCGCTGCGAATCGGCGGGGCCGCGAAGAAGCTCGGCATCGACCTCCGCACCGTCGTTCACGCGGGAACGCCGCGCGTGGATCGTGACGATCTCCTGGGGCACGACGTCAACATCGCCGCTCGCCTCCTGGAGCATTGCGATCCGGGGGAGATCGTGGTTACCGACGCCGCTAAGAGACAGGCAGAACGGAGATTGAAGAAAGTCGCGTTTGCCACCCAGAGGCAGGTTCATGTACGCGGGGCGACGGCCCCCATGCTCGTTCACACGGCGGCCTGATCGCGCCCACGTCAGAGGCGCGTCATCATATGAAGCTCGTCGCGATCCTCTCCGGGACCCACGCGTATAACTCCCGGGATCCGCGTGACGAGCTCGTAGCCATGGTTCCCGTAGAAGCTCTCCGTACCTGTGCCGCTTCGAACCGCAACGTGCAATCGCTCGAGTCCGATGCCGCGGGCGAGGTGATGAGTCGCCTCGATGAGATTCTTGCCAATGCCCTTTCCCTGCAACGACGGGTGCACCTGCAGCCTTTTAACGGTTGCCCAATGCCGAAACAAAGGGCCGGGCCGCTGCTCCAGGAACACCATGCCGACCGGTTCATCCGCGATCAGCGCGACAACAAGATGGTCTTCGGCGATGTCGACGCGGCGAAACGCAACGTCGGCGATCTCTCGAACGTCATCGGTAGTGACCGGCGGGACGAAGCCGACCGCCCCGCCGTCGTTGACCACATCGCACCACAGCTCGATAAGACCCGCCTTGAGCTTGTCGTCGAGCAGCGGGTCCAACAGGTAATCGACGATCGGACCGTTGTCAGCCATCGATCTCTGAGTACGACTTTAGCCATGCGACGGTGAATTCGACAATTCGCAGGAAGTCCTCGAGTCTGCAGTTCTCGTTGGGCGCATGGATATTTGAGTCCGGTCTGCAGACGCCGGCGGGCGAGACCGTTGGGATCCCGAGCCCATGCGCGATTGGGTACATCGGGCCGGTTGCGCCCATGAGGGGGGCGACGGCCGCCGGCTGGTCGAAAACGTCGCCGGCCGCGGCCACCGACGCGCGTCCGATCACGGAGGTCGCCGGAGAACGCACCGGATGCTCCATCGAGAAACCTTTGATGGCGATGTTGCCGAATCCACGCAGGTCGAGGTGCCGTCGCAATTTCGCGACGATGTCGTGCGGGTCCTGCTCGGGGACGAGCCGCATGTCGATCTTCGCCATCGCTTCCTTCGGAAGCACCGTCTTGGAGACTCCCGGGACCGTGAAGCCCGCGACTATGCCGGCGATGTTGCACGTCGGTTCGAAGAAATGGCGGCGCAACAAGTCGGCGCCGGTTGAGCCCCCGACGAACTCGTCGACGCCGAGCCGCTTGCGCTCCGCCTCCTCCTCGAACGGAAGCGCGTCGAGCATGGCGATGTCTTCCTCGGTGGGGGCGACAACGTTGTCGTAGAACCCGTCGATCTGCACTCGACCTCCGGGTGCTCGCAGCGTCTCAAGGGCCTCAACCAGGTGCCATACGGGGCTTGGCGCGATCGTGGCCACGCTCGAGTGCTGATCCTCGTTTAGGCCTCTGTGGGTGAGCTCGATGTAAGCGAGGCCCTTTGCTCCGAACACGAACTGGGGCCGGCCTGCGTGATCGATCCCCATCCCCTCCCAGATACAGCCATCGGCCTCGAGCTCCTGCGAGTACCTGTTGACCAGCCCCTCGAAAGACTTGGACCCCGTCTCCTCTTCTCCCTCGACGAGGAACTTCACGCGCGCCGGCAACTCTCCGTGCACCTCGTTGTAGACCTCGAGTCCCGCCAGTCGGGCAACGAGATCGCCCTTGTTGTCCGCCGCACCGCGGGCGAAGAAGCGACGGTCACGCACCACGGGTCGAAACGGTTCCGAATCCCACAGCTCGATGGGGTCGACGGGCTGGACGTCGTAGTGGTCGTAGATCAACACCGTCCGATCGCCACCACCGAGTTCTGCAAGGAGCGCATCCGGGGCGCCCTCGTAGGCAAGTCGCTTGGGTGCCGCCCCAAGCTCTCTGAACCGGTCCTCTAGCCACGCGGCCATGGCCTCGAGGTCGTTCGGGCGCCCGGCGAGCGACGCGATCGAGCATGCCTCCGTGAGCCAGCCGAGATATCGGTCGGCGTTGCGCGCCACAACCTCTCGAGTGTTCACCGAAGCGCTCCCATTACTCGGTCGGCGAGATAAGAGCGGGTGAGGGGAATTGAACCCCCGTCACCAGCTTGGAAGGCTGGTGCTCTACCGTTGAGCTACACCCGCAGAGCGCTACAAGAGACTACCTAGTGGGGGCCCCCTCCATATGCGTGTCACGCGGGTGGTCGGGGCGGGCGGATTCGAACCGCCGACCTCCTGCTCCCAAAGCAGGTGCGCTAACCAAGCTGCGCTACGCCCCGGCCAGGACATCTTCCCATCCGAGCCACAGTCCGATTTGAGCCGGCAAAGCCGGGCGAACGATAATTGGGCCAGAGCCGACCGGTACACGGTGGCAGGGGAGGTAGATCATGGTCGAAGAACGAGATCGCGTGGTTGTGGAATCTGAGAAGGTCGGGGATCCCCCGCGAACGGGGGTTGTAACGGCGGTCGCCGGGCCCCTCCTAACGATCCGCTGGGACACCGGAGGTGAAACGTCGCTCATTCCCAGCGCGGGATCGCTTCACGTCGAAGGGCGGAACTCGAAGCGCGGGGACGGGTAGTCCATGACCAAGAGCGTGGAGCTTCGGCGCCACACCGACAGCGACGGAGACGTCCTGAGCGACAAGGGAGTGGCGGCGGCTCTAGAGGTCGGCCGTCGCCTCCAGGGCGGTTACGAGGTGATCGTCTCTTCCGGGGCCCAGCGCGCGACCCAAACGGCTGCGTGTTTCCTCGCCGCCTTCGAAGTACCCGTGCCCGGCGGGGTCATCGCCGACGAACGGTTCCGGAGCAGCGTTGAAGATCGATGGCGCGATGCCTACGAGCGCGCCGGCGCGGGCGACATCGAGTCGTTACGTTTGGTCGATCCCGATCTCGTCGAATCCGAGTCGTGTCTTCTGGCGGATGCAGTGAAAGACGTCTTCGCGCGCATCTCCGACGGCGCAAGAGCCCTGGTCGTCGGCCACTCGCCGATGCAGGAAGCCGCGGTCTTCGGATTGACGGGTCGGGCGGTTGAACCTCTGGCCAAGGGGGCGGGTGTGCGTGTGGTCGAAGAGGACGGCTCGTTCTCGGTCGAACAGGTCGACTAGCGGATCGCCGGAGGTCCTCGACCGCCCGATGCCCGGCGCCGCCGTCAATCGGGCGATGTTGGGGTGAGGATTTGCCGGTGACCATTCGTCCCGCGCCCCAAAGGCTCAGCTCCTACGTACAGAACTCATCCGCTTTGAACCGAAAAATCATGAAAAGCGACAACCAGCATCTACCACACCGGAGTAACAATCTCTAAAAAATTGTGCCCGCAAGCGTAGGCACAGGGCGGAGAGCGGTTGATAATTGACCCAGGCGTTCGAATGATCGGACGAATGTGCGCCTTGCTGTCGCGTCCACAGGACGTAGCGGGCACTCAGGCTGGGAGTCAGGGACCGTCATCCCCACTTTCGTCCGCCTAGCGCGGTTCCTGGCTCCCACCCAGAGTTCCCGCACCCGGACCCCATCAGCCACGACCGTCTCACCCCGCCTTTAGGATGCGCGTCCGATGCACACCGAACTGCAAACCAGCGCCGAGCGCGTCGACAGGGACCGCGTCAAGCTGAGGGTCGAGGTGCCCGAGGGCTCCCTCGAGCCCGCCATCGCGTCGGTTTACCGTGAGCTGTCGAAAACGATGAAGGTCCCCGGCTTTCGCCCGGGGAAAGTGCCGCGGCGCATCATCGACAACAGGGTTGGACCCGACTTCGTACGATCCGAGGCCCTCAAGGACGCCCTGCCCGACTTCTACCGGCGCGCCCTCCAGACCGAGAGTCTCGAGGCGATCTCGTCCCCGGAAATCGACATTGTCGAGTTCACGCAGGGGCAACCCCTCGTATTCGAGGCGGTGGTCGATGTCAGGCCCGAGGTGCTGGTGCCCGATCTCGGCGCGATCACCATCGACGCGCCGCCGGTCGAAGTAACCGAGGCCGATCTAGGCGAACAGCTGGACCGGCTCCGGGACCGGTTCGCCGAGCTCGAGACCGTGGGGCGCGAGGCGCGGCGCGGCGATTTCGCTCTCATTGACCTGAAGGCGTACCGGCACGATGAGCTGGTCGACGGGGCCAGCGCCCCCGACTACCTCTACGAGCTCGGATCGGGAGGCGGCCCGCCGCGGCTCGACGACGAGCTGCAGGGCTCGAGGCCCGGCGTCATCTTGAAGTTCAACGACACGATGCCGGCCGCCGCCGGCGAGCTCGCCGGGCAAGAGCTCTCGTTCACGGTCCTCGTGAAGGAGGTAAAGACCAAGAAACTCCCCGATCTCAACGACGACTTCGCCAAGACCGTCGGAGCCTTCGACAGCCTCGAGGAGCTTAGAGACGACCTCCGGGATCGGCTCGCGTCGGTCAAACGGGCAATGGTCGACGAGGAGATCCGGGCCCGGGCGCTGGAAGCCCTCGTGGACGCGGCCCAGCTGGAGCCGCCCGCGACGCTGGTCGAAGGCGAGTTCGAGCACCGCCTCGAGCACTTCGAGGAAGACCTGCAGCGGGCCGGGCTCACGATGGCCCAGTACGGCGAGCGCGCCGGCTCAACGGAGCTCGAGATTCGCAGCGACCTGCGGTCGGGAGCGGCGCGCTCCGTCACGGCGGAGCTGCTCCTTGAGCAGGTGGCCCGAGACGCCGATTTGAAGGTAGAGGAGGACGACGTCGGTCGGGAGGTGGCCGTGGCCGCCGCTCGCACCGGCCAGGACCCCGGGGAACTTGCGAAACAGCTAGTGGAGGGCGGGAGTTTGGGATCGGTGGTAGCCGATATCATGCGTAGGAAAGCCCTTGACTACGTCGTCGAACACGTCAATGTGGTCAATCGACCGGGCGATGAAGATAAGAACGAGGAGGAGCAGTGAAAGTCGGCGACGCGCCGCTCCAATCGTCGGGTCGAAAGTCCCACCTGGAGGCATATCCCGGATGAAGCACGAAGAGGTCTATCGCAACTATCTCGTCCCGATGGTCGTCGAGCAGACGAGCAGAGGGGAACGAGCGTTCGACATCTATTCGCGTCTGCTCAAAGAGCGCATAGTCCTGCTCGGTACTCCCGTCGACGATCAGGTGGCCAACCTCATCGTTGCGCAACTCCTGCACCTCGAATCGGAGGATCCCGACAAAGACATCAGCCTCTACATAAACTCGCCCGGTGGCATGGTCTACGCGGGCATGGCGATCTACGACACCATCCAGTACATCAAGCCCGACGTCTCGACAATTTGTGTCGGCATGGCGATGTCGATGGGAGCAATCCTTCTTTGCGGCGGCGCGCCCGGTAAGCGCTTCGCGCTTCCGAACGCAAAGATCATGATCCACCAGGGCTCGGCCGGCTTTCAGGGAAGCCCGGCAGACATCGAGATTCACGCCAGGGAGGTGCTGTCACTTCGTCGAAAGATGGCGGAGATCATTGCGCATCACTCGCGTGCCTCGATTGAGCAGGTGGAGAAGGACATCGATCGAGATCGCTTTATGACCGCTGAGGAAGGAAAAGCCTACGGTATCATCGACGATATTCTGTCCAGCCGTGTTGAAATCGGAACGGTCGATGGCGCCCTCACGGGGGGGAAGCCGGTCATCAGTGACAGTCGACCCGAAACCTCTCCTGTGGAGAGGACCGAGTAACCGAGTAAGGGGGACCAACACCGGGTGCCAAAGTTCGGCGATGGCGGCGACCTGCTGAAGTGCTCCTTCTGCGGGAAGTCCCAGAAACAGGTTAAGAAACTTATCGCCGGTCCCGGCGTCTACATCTGCGACGAGTGCATAGATCTCTGCAACGAGATCATCGAAGAAGAACTCGCCGAAACTCCCGAGCTCAAGCTCGAAGATCTTCCTAAGCCCCGCGAGATCTATGAGTTCCTTAACGACTACATCGTGGGACAGGAGCAGGCGAAGAAGGTTCTCTCCGTAGCCGTCTACAACCACTACAAGAGAATTCAGGTCGGGGCCCACCAAGACGGCGAGGTTGAGCTCGCGAAGTCCAACATCCTCTTGCTGGGTCCGACCGGCTGCGGCAAGACGCTGCTGGCGCAGACCCTTGCCCGCATGCTCAACGTTCCCTTTGCCATCGCCGATGCGACTGCGCTCACCGAAGCCGGGTATGTCGGTGAAGACGTCGAGAACATCCTGCTGAAGCTCATTCAAGCGGCGGACTACGACGTCAAACGTGCCGAGACGGGCATCATCTATATCGACGAGGTCGACAAGATCGCGCGCAAGTCGGAGAACCCTTCGATAACCCGGGATGTCTCCGGTGAAGGTGTCCAGCAGGCACTTTTGAAGATCCTCGAAGGAACGACGGCAAGCGTCCCCCCACAGGGAGGTCGCAAGCACCCGCATCAGGAATTCATCCAGATCGACACGACCAATGTCCTGTTCATCTGCGGGGGTGCGTTCGCCGGACTCGAAAAGATCATCGAGGGTCGCATCGGCCGCAAGGGCATCGGGTTCGGCGCCGACGTTCGCAAGCTCGAGGAGAAAGACCTCGGGGGCATCCTCAGCCACGTCCTGCCCGAAGACCTGCTCAAGTATGGGCTGATCCCCGAATTCGTGGGGCGTCTGCCGGTGATCACGCACGTCCACAATCTCGACGAGACGGCGCTCGTCAAGATTCTCACCGAGCCCAAGAATGCGCTCGTAAAGCAGTACAGGAAGTTCTTCGAATTCGACGGAGTCGAGCTGGAGTTCACCGACGACGCACTCGAGGCGGTTTCTGAGCAGTCGATGCTGCGCGGTACAGGCGCGCGCGGACTGCGGGCGATCCTCGAAGAAGTGCTGTTGAACGTGATGTACGACTTGCCGAGTGAAGAAAACGTCGGCAAGTGCATCATCAACCGCGAGGTCGTACTCGAGAAGGTCAATCCAACACTGGTGCCGCGGGCCAAAGAGCGAGTAGAGCGTTCTACTCGGGCACGTGGCGAACGTTCCGCCTAGCTCGTTCGCACTCCGGTAGCCATCACATGCCCACCACGTCTGTCGTCATTGTCGCCGTGCGCATCCGTCTAAACCCTGGAGGGCCGGTCGGAGCGGGTGGATGCGGATAGGCCACATAGGATGCGGGCAACAAATGGCGGTCGAAGGAGGATCTGGTGAGGAACAAGGGACTCGTGGTGGCGATCGTCGGAGCGCTGGTTGTGGGAGGCGTCGCCTTCGCAGCGGTTCGCTTCGTCTTCCGGAGCTCGGAGGACAGCGCCATCGAGCTCGTCCCGGCCGACTCATTCGTCTACGGCAATGTCTTCTTCCGTCCGTCCAACGGTCAGAAGATGGCCATTGAAGACATCCTGGAGGCGGCGGGCCAGGACCCGGAAGAGACGACCAACGCCCTGACCGAGCTCATCGATCGGGGACTCGAGCAGTGCGACGCGACCTTCGAAGAGGATGTTGACCCCCACCTTGGGAAACAGGCTGCGTTCTTCTTCCTGACACCCGAGGATGCGGAGGAGCAGCCCGACGGAGCGTTCCTGGTCGGCACCGAGAACGAGGATGGTGTGAGGGATCTGATCGAGAAATGCCTCGACACCCTCGAGCTCGACGCCGAGCCGGAGGACAGAAGCTACAAGGGCTTCGACTATGACTTCTACGAGCAGGAGGAGTCCGCGGTCGGCTTCGTGAACAACTTCATGGTGATCGGGACCGAGATGGGGTTCAGAGCGGCGGTGGACACGGCGGAGGGCGGGGAGTCTCTAGCGACCTCCGAGAACTACCGAGAAGTTCGAGAGAAGGTTAACGAGGACAACCTGGCGTTCTTCTACCTGGACTTCGGTCCGTTCATGGAGCTTGCCGAACAATCCGGTCAGCTAACGGAGGAAGACAGACGCGCTCTGCAGCTCTTTGGGGACGCGTTCGAAAAGCCGTATGCGGTCTCGTTCTTCGCGACATCGAGAGGCTTCGTATTCGAGAGCGCCAGCCCGTGGCCGGGCGATGGACCCCTCGCTCCCGCCATGAATGTCTTCGAGGCAGAAACCCATCTCGAGGACCTTCCCGGGGACGCGTGGCTCGCTTTTGGAATCCCCGAAATCGGCCGGCTGGCCGCCGTCGTCTACGAGACCGCCGTCGTTTTCGACCCTGCGGAGACGCAGTCCGGCATCGAGGAGTTCGAGGAAGCCAGCGGACTCAGCTTCGACACGCACATCGTGGACGGGTTGCGCGGCGGCAGGCTGTTCGTCGACAACGGAATCGGCCCGGCCACGAGGGGGGCGCTGATCCTCGAGACCACCGACGAAGAGGTGGCCAAGGAAATCGTCGACGCGTTACGCACCCTGTCCGAGCAAGAGGGGACGCTGCCGCTGCCGCTGACCCTGGAGGGCTATGACCAGGGCTTCACGATCGTCGATCCCTCGTCGCCGGCGCCCGTTCATCTGGTGGTCGATGGTGCTCGCATAGTCGCCGGCTTCGGGGACGAGGCAACCCTCGCGGTGTTGGAGGGGGACGAGTCCCTCGCGGAGTCACAGGTGTTCCAGGATGCCCGTGATCTCCTGGGCGGGGGGTACGAGCCCTACCTCTTCGTCGATCTGAACGTTGTGGTGGACGCCTTTGATGCGTTCGTGGCGCCGTCCATCCCCGATTATCCGGAGGACCGCATCGGCCCGATAACCGACGCGCTTTCGCATCTCACCATTGGAACGAAGCGCGATGGCGACTATGTCTTGCAGCGCACGGTGATAGGAGCAGAGCAAGAGGATTGATGACTTCGGAGCTCTCGACCGTTTATGAGCCGCGGGAGATCGAGTCGCGCCGGTATGCCCTGTGGGAGGAGCAGGGGTTCTTCGGCGCCACGCCCAGGTCCGACCGCACTCCATATGTGATCGTTCTTCCCCCTCCGAACATCACGGGAGCGCTTCACATTGGGCACGCGCTCGACCACACATTGCAGGACTTTCTGATCCGAATAGCACGCATGCGCGGGTTCGAGGCCCTGTGGGTGCCGGGAACGGATCACGCGGGCATCGCAACCCAGAACGTGGTGGAGCGCGAGCTCGCCAAACAGGGCGTCGGACGCGACGAGCTTGGGCGGGAGAAGTTCGTCGAGCGCGTGTGGGAGTGGAGGGAACAGTACGGCGACCTCATGACCAACCAGATGCGCCGGTTGGGCGACTCGTGCGATTGGACGCGCGAACGGTTCACGATGGATGAAGGGCTGTCGCGCGCGGTCCGAACCATCTTTGTCAAGTGGTTCGAGGACGACCTCATATACCGTGGGTTGAGGATCATCAACTGGTGCCCTCGTTGCATGACCGCTCTCTCTGACATCGAAGTCGAACACGAAGACGTCGCAGGCGAGCTTGTGACGTTCAGGTATGAGCTGACGGACGGATCGGGGGCGATCCCCGTCGCAACGACCCGGGTAGAGACGATGCTCGGAGATACCGGCGTCTTCGTTCACCCCGATGACGAGCGCTACAGGGAGTTCGTTGGAAAGAGGGTGAAGCACCCCTTCTTCCCCGAGCGAGACATGCCCGTGGTCTCCGACGCCGCCGTTGATATTGAGTTTGGGACGGGGGCCGTGAAGGGGACGCCCGCGCACGATCCCCTCGACTTCGAGATGGGGGAGCGCGCCGGACTCGAGGTCGTCAACATCCTCGACGAGCAGGCTCGTATCAACGAGAACGGGGGCGAGTTTCGGGGCCGCGACCGGTACGAGGCACGCCAGGAAGTGCTCCACAGGCTGCAGGAACTAGGGCTGGTCGAGAAGATCGAGCGCCCGTACGTGCACGCGGTCGGGCACTGCTATCGGTGCGGGACCGAGATCGAGCCATGGTTGTCGGAGCAGTGGTTCGTGAAGATGGAGAAGCTGGCCGAACCGGCGATCGAGGCGGTTGCCGCTGGTCGCATAGAGATCGTTCCCTCACGGTTCACGAAGGCGTATCTCGATTGGATGGGAAACATCCGCGACTGGTGCATATCCCGTCAGATCTGGTGGGGACACCGGATCCCCGTGTGGTACTGCGACGCCTGTGGCGAGACCTTCGCATCACTCGAGGATCCGACCGAGTGCCCTCACTGCCGTTCGAGCGACCTGCGACAGGACCCCGACGTGCTCGACACGTGGTTCTCGTCCCAGCTGTGGCCGTTCTCGACCCTTGGCTGGCCCGACGCGACCGATGACCTCGCCTATTTCTACCCGACAACTGTGCTCGTCACGGGTTACGAGATCCTCTACCTGTGGGTTGCCCGCATGATCATGTCGGGCCTCTACGCGATGGGAGCCGTCCCGTTCGAGAAGGTTTTCATACACGGAATCGTCCGCGACTTCGAGGGCAAGAAGATGTCGAAGTCCCTCGGCAACGTCATCGATCCACTCGAAATGATCGATCGTTATGGGACCGACGCTCTTCGGTTCGCACTGATGTTCCAGGCTGTGCCGGGTGCCGATATGAATGTGTCGGAGGATCGCATCGAGGGGGCTCGCAATTTCGCCAACAAGCTCTGGAATGCGACCCGCTTCGTATTGATGTCTCTGGGCGACGAGCGGCCTGGGCTCGATGGCGCCGAGCACATGTCGGTGGAGGATCGCTGGATCCTCTCGCGTTTGAACCGCACAATTCGTGAGGTCGATGATGCCGTCGCGCGATTCAACGTGTCGGAGGCAATGCGCTCACTGCACAGCTTCATCTGGAGTGAGTATTGCGACTGGTACATCGAGCTTGCCAAGATGAGGTTGGGGGGAGACGACGACGCGACCGCCAAGGCCGTCTTGCTCCACGTTCTCGACAACATCCTCCGGCTGCTCCACCCCGCCATGCCGTTCATCACAGACGAGCTGTGGGCACTTCTGCATCCCGACCGGGAGTCGATCATGGTGGGGGCATGGCCGCGGGCCGAGGACAGAACCGATCCCCAGGCGGAAGCCGCGCTGCATCGCTTACAGGATCTGGTCCGGACCCTGCGGTCCATCAAAGTCGACCACGACATCGCGCAATCACAGCGCGTGCCGGCGGTGGTCGGAGCCGGAGCGCATGTAGATGAGATCTCCGATCTCCACGAGAGGATCATTGTTCTGGCCAGGCTGTCCTCTTTGGAGATCCTCGACCGACTTCGTGCGGACGCGGACGGGAAGGCGCGGTCGATCACGGAGACCGGGATCGAAGCAGCGATCGATCTCGGGGGCGTTGTCGATGTGGACGTTGAGCGCCGGCGCCTCACCAAGAAGATAGCGGCGGCCGAGGAGGACATCGCCCGCGCCGAGGCGAAGCTGGCCAACGACGAGTTCGTCTCCAAAGCGCCGGGGCCTGTGGTCGAGAAGGAGCGCAGCAAGCTGCACGCCGCGCAATCGTCGAAGGAGAAGCTCGAAGAGCAACTCCAGAGCCTCGGCCGGTAGGGCATGAGCTACCCCGAGGCCGTGGCCTACCTCAATTCTTTGGGCATCGACGCGATGAAATCGATGGCTCCCTCGTTGCACCGGATCGAAGCACTGTGCGAGGCGCTGAATCACCCGGAAGCCTCGGTCCCGGCGATCCACATCACAGGCACGAACGGAAAGACGTCGACGGCTCGCATCGCGGCCGCACTCTTGGAATCCGCCGGGCTCCGCACCGGTACCTACACATCCCCACATCTCCAAACGATCAGGGAACGCATCGCTCTCGCTGGGGAGCCGATACCGAAGGACGAGTTCGGCGACCTGTTCGATCATCTGATTCCATTCGTGCGCCACGTCGAGAGGTCGGTGGGGGAGTCGCTCACGTTCTTCGAGATCCTGACTGGCATGTTTTTCCTGTGGGCCGCTGAGGCACCACTCGAGGCGATGGTGGTCGAGGTGGGTCTCGGAGGCCGGTGGGATGCGACCAACGTTGTCCCCGCGCCGGTGGCGGTCGTGACCAACATAGGTCTCGACCACACCGGGTTGCTCGGGACGGATCGCCGGACCATTGCGCTCGAGAAAGCGGGCATCATCAAGCCCGGCTGCACCTCCGTGACGGGAGAGAGGAGACCTGACGTAGTCGAGGTCATCGCCGCCGCGGCAGACGAGTGTGACTCTCGGCTGGTCGAGATCGGTCGTGACTTCGAGGTCGAGCTGAATCGAGTGGCCGTGGGAGGTCGATACCTTACGGTCGCGGCACGCGACCGCACTTACGAGGAACTGTTTCTTCCTTTGCACGGCAGCCACCAAGGAACGAACGCAGCAATGGCGCTGCAGTCGGTGCTCGAATTCCTTCCCGCCGGGAGCCTCGGAGACGAGGTCGTCAAGGATGGGTTCGCGGCCACGATGGTGCCGGCCCGATTCGAGACCCTGCGCGGCGAGGGCGCGGACCCGGCCGTGGTGCTCGATGTTGCGCACAATCCCGACGGGATGTCTGCGCTCGTGTCGAGCCTTGTTGAGGAAATCGCGTTCGACCGCGCTGTGATCGTCGTCGGCATCTTGGGGGACAAGGATCATCGGGGGATGTTGACCGAGCTCACGCGAGTGCCATGCACGATCGTGGCGACCAGCGCGGCGACGGTGCGGTCGGTCCCGACCGACGAGCTCGAAAAATCGGCGCGCGAGCTCGGGCTCGATTGCACGGTTGTCGACAAAGTGAGTGAGGCGGTCGAGCACGCCCTCGCGGTCGCGGAGGCCGGCGAGATAGTGTGCGTCACGGGGTCCCACTACGTCGTAGGTGAGGCGCGAACGTATCTGCTGGGCGACCCTGACTCCGAGATGATCTGACAGGGAGGTAACGGTGGCCGACGTGCAACAGACGTTCGTGATGGTCAAGCCCGACGGCGTGCGGCGCCGGCTGGTGGGGGAGGTCATCCGGCGCATAGAGGCCAAGGGGCTCGAGATACGCGAGCTGCGGTTCCTCACCATCGACGAGTCCCTTGCCAGGAGGCACTACGCCGAGCACGCCGACAAGCCATTCTTTGCGGAACTGGTCGACTTCATCACTTCCGGACCCGTCGTGGCGATGGTGGTGGAGGGATCCGACGCGGTGACCGGCATGCGCCAGCTCATGGGCGATACGAATCCCCTGGACGCCGCCCCTGGTTCCATCCGGGGGGACTTTGCTACCGTGATCACGGAGAACATCGTGCACGGGTCCGATTCCCCGGAATCGGCCGAGCGCGAGATCAACCTGTTCTTCGGATAACCTCAGAGTCACCACAAGTCACAACAAGCGCAACGGGAGCGCCACATGGACAGCATGTTTCAGTTCATTGGACGGGACATGGCCGTCGATCTCGGGACGGCCAACACGCTCGTGTACGTGCGCGGTCGCGGAATCGTTCTGAACGAACCGTCGGTCGTCGCCATCAACACGAAGTCGGGAGCGATCCTGGCGGTCGGGGCGGAGGCAAAGCGCATGATCGGCAGGACCCCCGCTCACATCGTCGCGATCAGGCCTCTGGCCGACGGCGTCATCGCAGATTTCGACGTGACGGAGAAGATGCTGCGTTACTTCATCCAGAAAGTTCATCGCCGCAGCTTTCTCGCGAAACCGCGCGTGGTCGTTTGCGTACCATCGGGCATCACCGGTGTCGAACAGCGCGCGGTCGAAGAAGCAACCATCAGTGCCGGCGCGCGCAGCGCCTACATCATCGAAGAGCCCATGGCCGCAGCCATTGGCGCGGGACTGCCCGTGCACGAGCCGACGGGCAACATGGTCGTCGACATCGGGGGAGGAACGACGGAGGTTGCGGTCGTGTCGCTCGGTGGAATCGTCACCAGTCAATCAATTCGCATCGGTGGCGACGAGCTCGACGAGGCAATCATCAACTACATCAAGAAGGAGTACTCGTTGATGCTCGGCGAGCGAACCGCCGAAGAGATCAAGATGGCGATTGCGTCGGCATTCCCCCTGCCCGAAGAACAGCAGGCGGAGATACGCGGACGCGATCTCGTGAGCGGGTTGCCGAAGACGATCATCGTGTCGGCAGAGGAAATCCGTCGCGCCATAGAAGAGCCCGTCAACGCGATCGTCGACGCGGTCAAGAACTCACTGGACAAGACACCGCCCGAGCTCGCCGCCGACATCATGGACAAAGGCATAGTGCTCGCCGGCGGCGGCTCCCTGCTCAAGGGACTAGACGAGCGGCTCAAGCACGAGACGGGGATGCCCATCCACATTGCCGAGGATCCGCTGTTTGCGGTCGCCATCGGCTCGGGCAAGTGTCTCGAGGAGTTCGAGTCCCTCAAGCGGGTCCTGATCTCGTCGACCCGGCACTGACCCGTCGAAAAGGGCCTAATCGGGCACTATCCACCCATCGCGCGAATCGCGAAGAACCGCTACAGTGGTGGCCGACGGGGCGGCCCGGCCCCCTGAACAGGAGGGGGCACGGGAGCGCGGAGTTGGCGCGCTCGCCGATCCGCCATCGTGGGCCTAGGGTTCGCGTGAGCCGGCGGATGAGGCTGCCAAAAAGCTTGCCGACAGGGCAATGAGGTTTTGCATCGCATGTATCGCCGAACCGGGCGAGGACGGCTGTTGCTGGTCGTCTTTCTCGGACTATGCATAGCTCTGATCACCCTCGACTTTCGCCAGGGTGAGGGCGGTCCGCTCGACCGGGCCAAGGACATATCCGCCGCGATCGTCGATCCCATTCAGCGCGGCTTCTCGACGGTGTTCGAGCCGGTCGGTGATTTCTTTTCCTCGCTCGCGGACCTCGGCGACCTCCGCAGCGACAATGCCCGCCTCGAGGCCGAGAACACCGAGATGTCCGAGCGCATCACCGAGGCCGACTCAGTCGAGACGGAGAACGCGGAGCTGCGGGATCAACTGGCTCTCCACGAGTCGTACGTGAGCATGGAGCGCGTCCACGCCGAGGTCATCTCGCGCCCACCCTCGAACTACCGCTGGTTCGTGACCATCGACAAGGGCAGCGATCACGGCCTCCGTGAGGACATGGCGGTTATGACCCCGGAAGGTCTCGCGGGCAAAGTCATCGAGACGCGCGGGGGGACTGCGACGGTCCTTCTTCTGATCGATCCCAAAGGCGCCGCCGATGCAACCGTTCAGGGATCGCGTGACGTGAGCGGCTCGATACAGGGCCACGGTGCGGGCCAGCCATTCTCCTTCGACTTCGTCGATCCCGCCATTGAGGTCGACGAGGGCGACGAGGTCGTCACCTCCAATTACAACGAGGGCATCTTCCCGCCCAACATCCCGATCGGCACCGTCACCCACGTGGGCACCAATACGGCCGCGGCACAGCAGGACATCGAGGTCGATCCCTACGTCGATTTCACCTCGCTCGATTTCGTGATGGTCCTGATCGAAAGCGGTCCGAAGCTTGAGGCGCAGGAGAAGAGATGAGATGAGCATCTCGACCAAGGACATCCGGGCCCCCGGAGCGCTGTCCGACATCGGCATCGGCCGGGTCGCGGCGGTTGCCGCCCTGATGATCGTTGCCTTCGCCCTGCAATCGACCCTTCTGACCAGGGCGACCATCCTGGGGGTCGTCCCCCAGGTCCTGCTGGTGGTGGTCGTCAGCCTCGCCTACACGGACGGAGAGCGTGTGGGTCTCGTCGTTGGTTTCTTCGGGGGCCTGCTCCAGGATCTCCTGATTCCCGAGTCGATCATCGGGCTCTATGCCCTCGTCTACACCCTCATCGGTTTCGGGGTCGGCAGCTTCCGAAAGTACGCGGTCGGCGACTCGGTCTGGACCCCGGTGCTCGTGGTAGCGGCGGCGTCCGCGGCGGCAGAGATGAGCTACGCGACCCTCGCGATCATCATGGGCCAGCAGTGGGTGAGCCTGACGTTCACCGCCAAGGTCGCCGGGCTGGTCGTTCTCTACAACACCCTGTTGACGCCGTTCATCTTCCCGGCCGTGCGCCGAGTCGCAGAGCGGTTCCGGCCCGAGAGGATCTATCGATGGTGAAGAATTTCTTCTCATCGCCTCCCCCCGCCGGCACCGGCACCTTTGGGCTGGATCGCGTCAAGCTACGGCTCGCGGTGATGATCGTCCTCGTCGTCGCCGTGTTCGTGGCCCTTTACTCGCGGCTGTGGTTCCTGCAGGTGCTCGCCTCCGAGGACTACCGCCAGCTGGCGCGGGAGAACCGCATCCGGGTGGTGCACTCCGAGCCCGAGCGCGGTGCCATCTTCGATCGCAATCACAGAGTGCTCGTCGCCAACCGCCAATCACTGGCCATAACGGTCGACCGTCAGATAATCGACGAGCCGGCCGAGCAACGCCGCGTGGTGCGCAAGCTGGCGCTCCTTCTGGTCGAGAACCGCAAGAACAAAAAGGAGTTGCGCCGCACGCGCCGCGAGCTCCGCGCCGGCCTGAGCAGTGATCTTGTGTCGCCGTACAAACCGGTGCCGGTCGCGTACGACGTAAACCGAGTGGCCCAGACCAGGATCGCCGAGAATCCCGAGGACTGGCCGGGCGTCGGCATCGAATTGCTTTCCGTGCGCGAGTACCCACAGGGGCGCATTGCCGCCCACATCCTCGGCTACGTGAACGAGATCACCAAAGAGCAGCTCAAATACGACATCTTCAAGGGGCGCCGGTACGGGCCCGGCGACATCGTCGGGCAGAACGGAGTTGAGCTCACCTACGATCGCTACCTGCGCGGGAAGCCTGGGATACGCAGGGTCGTCGTCAACTCCGACCACGAGGTCATCGGCGAGGTCACCAACAGAGATGGGCAGCTCGGGAAGAACCTCGTACTGTCGCTCGACGCGCGCATCCAGCGACTGACGGAGCGAGCCCTCGAGGCCGGGATCATGGCGGCCCGCTCACGCTACTCCGCGCCCGGCGGTGCGGCCGTCGTGATGGACCCAAACACCGGGGAGGTCGTCGCGGCGGCGACCTATCCGAGCTACGACCCGTCGATCCTGGCCGACGGTCTGTCCTTCAAGGAGCAGGACCGGCTCGGGGCCAAGACCAAGAACAATCCCGATGACGACGCGCTCATCAACCGAGCCATCCAGGCCGCCGTCCCACCCGGATCGACCTTCAAGGTCGTGACCGCCGGGGCCGCCATCGCGAACGGCGTCGTCTCGCCATTCGAGACGATCGATTGCGATCCGAGCCTCGTCTACCGGAAAGAGGAGTTCAACAACTGGACGACGGCGGATCTTGGCTACATGTCGCTGGCGAAGTCGCTCGAGGTGTCCTGCGACACCTACTACTACGTGCTCGGGGCGCGTATGGAGGACCGGTGGGGGGCCGCGCAGGGCGATGGGACAGAGAGGTTCCAGAAGTACATGCGACTCGCAGGGTTCGGCCACGAGACGGGCATCGACCTGCCCGCCGAGACGCCGGGGCGCGTGCCGGACGCGGAGTGGTGCGAGTACATCCATCGCGAGACCCAGGACTGGGAGACGCCGCTGTGTCCGAGGGGCTGGTACCCGGGCTACACGGTCAACATGTCGATCGGGCAGGGCGACCTCATCGTGAGCCCGATCCAGATGGCCGTTACTTTCGCCGCGATCGCGAACGGCGGCGACGTCGTCGTCCCGCGCGTCGCGCAGGGAGTCGGAGTACCGCACCCGGAGAACGAGAACGAGCAGATACTGGAACGGGAGTTCCAGACGAAGATCGCCGACCGCCTGCCGCTCGACGACACGACCCTGTCGGTGATGAGGCAGGGACTCGAGGCGGTCGTGTCCTCTCCCGCCGGTACCGCCTACAGCGCGTTCTCGGGCTTCCCGCTCGCCCAGTATCCGGTCGCCGGGAAGACCGGAACCGCGCAGATCGGGAGCCTCGAGTCGGGGAAGAACTTTGCCTGGTTTATCTCGTACGCACCCACCGACGATCCCCAGTACGTCGTGTCGGTCTACATCGATCGCGCGGGACACGGCGGTGAAAGCGCGGCCCCCGTCGCGCGCCAGATCTACGAGGGCATATTCAAGATCGACCAGGAGACGACCGTACGGCTCGGAACGGACGAGTCGGGCTGATGAATACGCAGGGGATATTCGGAGAAGCGGTAGATCGAATCGGGGGCGAGCCGATTTCGGCGCGCATGGCGAGGCGCGCTCCGATCCGCCACCTCGACCCCGTACTCCTCGTGTGCACGCTCGCGCTCGCGTCCTACGGCGCGGTGATGATCTTCTCGGCGACCGCGCAGACGTTCGAGGACGCGGGCCTGGACCCCGCGACCCTGATGAAACGGCAGCTCATTTTCTCGGTCGCAGGAGCGGCCGTGCTCCTCGCCGTCAGCATGTTCGACTACCGCCATCTGCGCGGTCTTGCTCCGATCGTTTACGGCGCGACGCTGCTGCTTCTGGTGGTCGTGCTGAGCCCTCTGGGTGAGAACGTCAGAGGAACCAAGAGGTGGATAAACCTCGCGTTCTTCCAGATGCAGCCCTCGGAGATCGCCAAGATCGCCGTGATCATCGCGGTGGCGGCTTTCCTGGCCGAACGCAAGGGCGAGATCAGGTGGCTCGACGTCGCTATCACCGTGGGCATCGTGGCGATCCCGTCGCTGTTGATCTTCCTGGAACCCGACCTCGGTACGATGATGGTGCTCGTTTCCCTGCTCGGCGCGCTCTTACTCGTCGCCGGCGCACGCATCCGGCATTTCGTCGCACTCGGCTTCATGGGGATAGTCGCGATCCTCTTCGCGATGCAGTTCAATCTCATCCGCGACTACCAGCTCGAGCGCATCACGGCTTTCCTGGATCCGAGTCCCGACGTCCAATCCGAGGGCTACAACCTCACGCAGTCCAAGATCGCAATCGGATCCGGCGGCATGCGCGGAAAGGGTCTGCGGGGTGAAAACACGCAGACATCACTCGCTTTCGTTCCCGAGCAGGAAACCGACTTCATCTTCACGGCCGTCGGGGAACAGCTCGGCTTCATGGGCTCGGCAACCCTCCTCGGCGTCTTCGGTCTTCTCATCTGGCGAGCCCTCCGCATTTCGGCAATGGCGCGCGATCTGTTTGGAACGCTTCTGGCCGCGGGGGTCGCCGCGCTGTGGGCGTTTCAGATGTTCATCAATGTTGGGATGACGCTTGGGATCATGCCGATCACGGGCATCCCCCTGCCGTTCGTGTCCTACGGAGGTTCGAGCCTCATCACCAACTTTGTGGCCGTGGGCCTTCTGCTCAACATCCACATGAGGCGGTTCTTGAAGTCATGACCAGCTCAGACGCTCAGCCGAAGAGAGAGAAGGCAAGCGAGATCGCCGCGGCTCCGGGGGCGGAACCCGCGCCGGCTGCAACGCCGGGAGCAACCTCATCCGTGTCGTCCGCCGGGCAGGGCCGCCAACGGAGTGCCGGAGCGAGAACGCGTCGAGGGAGATCGCAGCGGCGAGTTCGCCGCAACAATCGCACCGCAAGGTCGCAGCGGGAGGCAATCGAACGGACGATGCTCGTCCATGCGGACCCGGCGGGGACGCAGATCGCGGTCGTGGAAGACGGTCAGATCGTCGAGCACTTCGTTGCGCGCGCTCATGATCGGTCGATTGTCGGCAACGTGTATTGGGGCCGCGTGCAGAACGTGCTGCCGGGCATGGAGGCGTCGTTTGTCGACATCGGAGAGAACCGCAACGGAGTCCTCTATGCGGGAGAGGTTGGGATCGCGGGGGAGGAGGGCGAGGAGATCCCGCGGATAGAAGCGGTCCTGAAATCCGGGCAGCCCATTCTCGTTCAGGTGACGAAGGATCCGATGCGAGCCAAAGGCGCACGCTTGACCGCGCTCGTGTCGATTGCCGGCCGCCACCTGGTGCTCGTCCCCGGAGCGGGAACGCTGGGTGTGTCGCGCCGGCTGGCCGACGGAGAGCGAGCACGGCTACGCGATATCGCTCAGTCCATTCGGCCCGACGAACACGGGCTGATTGTGCGGACGGCGGCTGAAGGAGCCGGCCGCCCGGACATCGAACGCGACCTCAAGCGCGTGCTGGCGACATGGGCCGAGATCGAAGAGAGGTCCAGGCGAGCCAATCCGCCGGCGCTTATCTATTCGGAGCCGGAGCTAGAGGTGAGAGTCGTGCGCGACCTCTTCAACCGTGACATCGCCCGGTGTGTCGTCGACGATCCCCATCTCGAATCGATGCTTCGCCAGTACATTCGCCAGACGACGCCAGATCTCGACCACCGTCTCGAGCTCTACGAGGGTGATCTCTCTATCTTCGAGGAGTTCAGGGTCACCGAGCAGATCCGCAAGTCGCTCGATCGCAAGGTCTGGTTGCCCTCGGGAGGTCACATCGTCATCGATCGCACCGAAGCCATGACCGTGATCGATGTCAACACCGGCAAGTTCGTCGGCAAGAAGACCCTCGAGGAAACGGTGTTCCAGACGAACAAGGAAGCTGCCGTCGAGGTTGCGCGCCAGCTCCGGCTGAGGGACATCGGCGGCATCATCGTCATCGACTTCATCGATATGGAGAACACCGAGAACCGGACGCTGCTGTTCGGCCTGTTCCGAAGCGAGCTTGAGAAGGACCGAACGCGCACTCAGGTTGCCGACATCTCTGGGCTCGGGCTTGTGCAGATGACTAGGAAGAATGTCTCGACCGGCATCGTCGAGGCGTTCTCCGACCCCTGCCCCCACTGCGAGGGCCGGGGCATCTTGATTCACGATGTCGACTGATTTGATATCCTCGGCCCTCGCTTCAATACTCCCGGAAGGGCATCATGTACGCAGTTATCCGCGCGGGCGGTAAGCAGCACAAAGTCGCCAAGGGCGACGTCATAGAGGTCGAGAGGGCGAACGATTCTGGTCAGCTCGAGTTCGTTCCTTTGCTGATCATCGACGACAAGGGGAAGGTCCGCTCCTCCAAGAGCGATCTGTCAAAAGCGCGCGTCACTGCGAGGATCGTCGCCGAGACTCGGGGACCTAAGATCAGGGTCATGAAGTTTCGCAACAAGATCGGCTATCGAAGGCGGCGGGGTCACCGCCAGCCGCTGTCGACGATCGAGATCTCAGACATCAAGCTGACCGGTGCACGGTCCAAGAAAGAGACCGAGGAGTCGAAGGATGGCACATAAGAAAGGAGCCGCATCGTCCCGCAACGGCCGGGACTCGGCGGCAAAGAGACTCGGGGTGAAGGTCTTCGGCGGACAGGACGTGCTACCCGGCATGATCATCGTTCGCCAGAGGGGCACGAGGGTCCATCCGGGTCTCAACGTGAAACGAGGCGGCGACGACACGCTGTTCGCGACCGCCGAGGGCACCGTCAAGTATCACAGCCTGCGCGGCCGGAGGGTCGTTAGCGTCGTCGACCACTAAAGAGACGGCTGGCTCGGGCAGCGGGTATGGCGTTTGTCGACGAGGCGGTAATCAAGGTCGTCGCCGGCGACGGCGGGGACGGCATCGTGGCGTGGCATCGCGAGCCCTACAAGCCTAAGGGCGGCCCCGACGGCGGCGACGGCGGGGACGGCGGAAGTGTGATCCTGCGCGCGGATTCTTCCGTCGGTACGCTCCTCGAATTACGCGATCATCCCCACGTAAAGGCAGTACGCGGCGGTCACGGTTCCAACAAGCGCAAGCACGGAGCGCGAGCGCGCGACCGCACTGTCCTCGTGCCCTCGGGCACGGTCGTTTACGACGAGGACGACGTTCTCATAGCCGATCTTGCCGGGTCGGGAGACGAGCTCGTGGTTGCGAAAGGTGGGCGCGGAGGGCGAGGGAACGCGCACCTTGCTACTTCCACACGCCGGGCCCCCGGGTTCTCGCAGAAGGGCGAGCCCGGAGAGGAGCGGACACTTAGATTCGAGCTCAGGCTTCTCGCCGACGTCGGGCTGGTTGGGTTTCCAAACGCCGGCAAGTCGACTCTCATCTCCCGCATCTCGGCGGCCCGTCCCAGGATCGCCGACTATCCCTTCACGACGCTTGCTCCGAACCTCGGCGTGGTGAGGACCGGAGACGAGACCTTCGTGGTCGCCGACATCCCGGGTCTCGTCCCCGGCGCTCATCTGGGGAAAGGTCTCGGTCACCGTTTCCTTCGCCACATCCGGCGCGCGGCGGTGCTGTTATTCCTTGTCGACCTGGGGGCACCTGAGCGCGACCCCGGGACCGATGTCGAGGTCCTCAGGTCCGAGCTGACAGCTTTCGATCCCGAGCTGGCATCGCGCCCCGCGCTCGTCGCCGCCGCCAAGGCCGATATCGGAAGCGGGGCGCTCCCGGCGGTGGTGGAAAGACATCCCGGAGCAATGCCGGTGTCGGCCGTCACGGGCGAAGGCGTCGAGGAGCTGGTGGCACGGCTCGGTGCGGCCGTCCGCGCAGCGCGGGCCGAGGCGCCGGCACCTACCGGTTACGTTCGTCACGTCGTTCGCGAGGAACCCCTCACCGTCACGCGGGAAGACGGTGCCTGGCGGGTCACCGGCAGGAGCCCCGAGCGGGCGGTCGCGATGACCGACCTCGACAATCCCGAAGCGGTCGAGCGGCTCCAGCGCAGGCTGATCGGGCTAGGAGTCGAACGCAGGCTCTCCGAAGCGGGCGCGGTTGCCGGGGATGAGGTGCGCATCGGTGGGGCCGCCTTCGACTTCGAACCCGAGGTGCCAGGCCAGGGCCCTACGTCGTTTTGATGCGCGCCGGCGTTCGATAGCGCGCTCAACGTCCATTAAAACGACGTTCGGTTCGGATCTTGGCCAGATTTCACAACGAGCACAAAGGCCGGACACCTTTTCTCAACATTGGACCCCTAGCGTGGTCCACGCCGAGCCCGCCAGTTACGGGACTCATTTCTCTCCCCCGAGTCCCATGGCGACAACCGGAGGGGGGTCGGGCTGCCCGACCCCCCTCCGACCCCCGGTTCGACCCCACCCTCGAGCCGGGCCGAGATCGGTTTAGCTTGGGATGTGAACGCGCGAGGCATAAGGCGGCTGGGGGTAATGGGCGGCACCTTCGACCCCCTTCACATCGGGCATCTGACCGCCGCGTCCGAGGCCCGGCACGCGTGCGGCCTCGATATCGTGCTGTTCGTCCCCACCGGCCACCCGTGGCAGAAGCGCGACTACTCGGATCCCGAGGACCGGTGGGTGATGGCAATGCTGGGGGCGTGCAGTGATTCTCACTTCGCCGCGTCCCGCACCGAGATCGACCGCCGGCGGCTGACCTACACCGTGGACACCGTGAGCGAGCTCCGCGACTTCTACGGCGATGCCGTCGAGCTGTTCTTCATCGCCGGCGCGGACGCGGCCCTGAACCTCGGCACCTGGCGGGGGCTGGAGCGCCTGGAGGCACTCGCCCGAATAATCGTGGTCAATCGGCCCGGATTCCCGCTCGAAGGGCTTAAACCCGGCCCCAAATGGCCCGATCTCTCAAGGGTGGAGATACCGGGAGTGCACATCTCATCGACTGAGCTTCGGGAGCGGGTGCGCAGCGGCCGGCCGATAGACCACCTCGTGCCCGCCGATGTCGTCGCCTATATCCGCGCCCGGGGGCTGTACGTCGGGGGCAGGGAGGCTCGGAATGACTGACAGGGACCACACAAGCGGCTCTGGGACCGGCCTGATCGCCGATCCGGGCGATGGCCGGGACGACGAGTTCACGAGCTGGAATCGATGGGGTGAGGCCACGGGGGTCTCGCAAGCCGGTGGCGCACCTGCGACCGCCGATGATCGAGACGACCCGCCCGCGGGGGCCCGGGAGTCCACCCCCACCGAGTCCGCCGGCGGAGACGAGGACGGCTTCGTGCCGTCTCGCCGGTCCCGGAACTCGAAGGGGCGCCGCCGAGGGGGTGGGCGGCACCGCATGAAGGAGCGCAGGTGGTCGAGGCCCACCCGCCCACGCAGGAGCCGGCGCGGGGTCGCCGGAGGGGAGGCCGAGCCTGAGCCGGCCACTGTCAGCCAGGTGACACCTCCTGCGGCAGAGGGGGCGGAGGCACGTTCCCAGACGACACCCGAGCCCGACAGCGCATGGGCCCCCGAGCCGCAGGCCGACCCAGCCCCCGAGCCCGACAGCGCATGGGCCCCCGAGCCGCAGGCCGACCCAGCCCCCGAGCCCGACAGCGCATGGGCCCCCGAGCCGCAGACCGACCCAGCCCCCGAACCCCGATTCCAACCGGATGCCGGAGAGCCGGTACGGCCCGCCCCCACCTCCCGTCGTGAACCGACGAGACTCGAACGGGACGAAAAGGTCGCCGTGCCGCGCAACGCGGAGGCCACGCGAGCAATCGACGAGGTCATCGGATCGGACCGCCGCAACCGGCGGGCCACGTCGTTCGTGGAGACCGCCGTCGAGCCCGCGACGAAGACCCCCGAGCGAGTCCGCCCCCAGGCCACCGATGAGCCTGCACCCGCATCCACAAAGCCGCGCGCGCGTGTCTCTCTGAAGGTCCTCATAGCCGCGGTCCTGCTGCTCTCTACACTTACCGCCATCGCGCTGATGCGCCGAACCGGTTCCCAGGACGAGAGCTCCGGTGCACCCTCCGGGGGGGCCATAGGCGATGTCACCACCACCCTGATCGCCGGGGTTCCCGAGCGCGGCGACAAGGCCTCCTGGCTGACGCTGCTCTCGTACGACGGCGGCACGAACGAGGGAGCGGTCGTGTACGTGCCCGCCCACACCGCGGTCGAGGTGCCGGGGCGTGGGCTCCAGGGCGTCGGAGACTCGCTGCGGGACGGGGACACCGAACTACTCTTGCTGAGCGCGAAGTCGCTGCTCAACGTGGAGATCGATCACTACCTGGAACTCACTGCTGCCGACGCGCACGCCCTCCTGTCCGCGGTCGGTCCGCTCACAGTTGAAGTGCCCGGCGAGGTTCGCGTCGGCGCCGGACGCGGAGCGCGGCTTCTGTTTCCGGAGGGCTCTCAGGAACTTTCGCCGGAGCGAGTCGTCGAACTCCTCTACACCGCTGGGCTTGGCGACGACGAGCTCGACATGGGGCCCCGTCACCTCGCCTTCTGGGATGCCATGTACGACACATATGAGGGGGACCCGGATGCTCTCTCTGCGGCGCTTGCGGGGGCGGGGGAGGTCGGTCGTTCGGACGCGGAGCCCGCCGAGCATGTGCGGCTGATTGCATCGCTATCGGAGGCAGGCGCTCAGGGGCGAAGCCTGTCGGTCCTCCCCGTGCAGCCGGTGAGCGTCGGCGACAGCGAGCTGTACTCGATCCAAGAAGAAGAACTCGCCGAGTTCATGACCACGACCGCACATGCAGAAGCTCCGACACACGATGCGGTGCGGGTTCAGGTGCTGAACGGGAACGGCTATCCGGGGATCGGCGGGGAGGTCGCCGGCAGATTATTGGGCCACGGCTTCCGGGTAGTGCTGTCGGGCAACGCCCGCAAGCTCAACGAGACCCGCACCCTGATAGTGACCTACGATTCCAGTCCGGAGGGCATTGCACTTGCCCACGAGGCCCGCGATCTCATCGGCGTCGGCGAGGTACAGGTGTCGCGGCTCGACCAGGGTATCGTTGACCTGACTGTTGTTGTTGGAAAGGATTTCCTGCGAAAGCCGTAACGCCAACTGAGTTGCCGAGCGGTCCGGTGCTCGCCGCCGCGGCGGCGGTTGCCGACAAGAAGGCCGAACGGATAGTCATCCTCGACGTCTCTCGCCACCTGGTTATCACCGATTACTTCGTGATCTCGAGCGGAAACACGGAACGACAGGTGCGCACCATTGCGGAGGCCGTCGAGGAGCAGGTGGCAGAACGGCACCACCTCAAGCCGTTTCGCCGTGAGGGGGCGCGGGAAGGCCGGTGGGTGCTTCTCGACTACGTCGATTTCGTGGTGCACGTCTTCCACTCCGAAGAGCGCGACTACTACGATCTCGAACGGCTCTGGTCGGATGCGCCCTCGTTTGGATTCGACGACGTTGTGGAGGACGGAAGCCATGAGCCAGCCACGGCGGAAGCGCCGTAGGCGGAGACGCGGCGCCCCCGGCGCCGACTCTCCCGCGCAGGCGGGGCGGGCCGCGCGGGAATCCGAGGGCACGCCGGAGGGTGTGCGAGGTCGCCGCAGGCGGCGCAGGAAGGGCGGACGCCGCGCGTCGGCCGGTCCCACAAGCCTCGAGGAGGTCGTCCAGGCGATCAGGGGGCAGGTGCCCGACGAACTGACGGCCCCCGCTGATGGCCAGACCCTCGAGGGCATCATCGGCGATCTTCAGTCGCGCTGGGGGATTCCGCAGTATCCGCAGGAGTACCGCATCACACTCAAAGTCATCGAGGAGTCAAAAGGACCGCCGGCTCCGCCACCTCCGCCTGCCGAGAACGGCGGCGTTGCCCGCGAGAAGGCCCCCGCGGCGCCGCGGGTGAGCGCGCCCGCGGGCGAAGGTCCGATCAAGCGGGAGAAGGCGCCGCGTCGCAAGCGGCGCTCGCGGCGGGGGCGGCGCCGAAAGTAGAGAGCCGCCCAACTTTGCGCGCTGAGTCATCGAGGGTGTGACTGAGCGCGCAAAGTTGGGAACGAAAGCGCCCGCGAGGGGGCGCAAAAGTGGCTCTGTTAGCATCGATTCGCCTCGGGCCCGTAGCTCACTTGGTAGAGCACCGCCATGGCATGGCGGGGGTAGTCGGTTCGATCCCGATCGGGTCCACGTCCCGCATTTCACCCCGGTCCGCGACGATCGTGGCCTGGGTCGCCATATCGCCCTCCTGGCCCATGAAGGTCTGGACGTGTGGGGCAGACAAGGCGTAAGGCGATGGTTTGGGCCTAAACGTCGGGTGGATTGCCCCGGCCCCCAGTGCCTCTAACCCCTGGAGAACAGGCCCCGGCCCCCGCCCCACAGCCCCAAATCGAATCCCACCGCTACGATCACGAGGATCGCCCCCCAGCTCCTGAAGCCTCCGGTCTCGTTCTCGGCGACCGCGTATGCAAGCGTTGTGGTCGGCAGTAGAAAGAATCCGACCAGCGGAACGATCACGGAGTCATAGGCGCGGCTCAGGTAGTCGGAGAAGAGCCAGAGCACGACCATAACGAGCCGAGGTGTGAGCAGGCCGAGGCCGATTACGAGGCAGCCCATTAGCCGGCGCTCTTACGGCCTGGTTGCCCGGCCCTAGACATCGCCGGGTGGGGGCCGCCCCACTGGACAGTTCACGGCGCCGACACTACTGGAGTACCCGTCGTCGGAGAGGATGGGGCGATGTCGCAGTTTCATTTCGACCCCGCCACGTACCTGGATCTGATCCGCTCCGAGCTCGGCCGCTACGATGAAATGCAAGACGCCGTTGCCGGCGCCACGGTGGGCGTTGTGCCCGAACGGATCCTCGATCTCGGCGCCGGCACGGGCGAGACGGCCCGCCGGGTGCTGGCCCTTCACCGGCGGGCCTACCTGGTCGGCATCGACATGAGCCGGTCAATGCTCGATGTCGCCCGCGACACGCTCCCCAGTGATCGCGTCGACTTGCGGGTAGGGCGGCTCGAAGACCCTCTGCCACCTGGTCCCTTCGAGCTCGTCGTGTCGGCTCTCGCGATCCACCATCTTCCCTCCGACGGAAAGAGGGATTTGTTCGCTCGCATCGCGGGCGCCTTGCCCCTCGGAGGCCTCTTCGTTCTCGGCGATGTGGTCGTCCCCGCTCGCCCCGAGGACGCGGTCGCGCCGTTGACCCCGGACTTCGACCGTCCCGACCGAGCCGACGACCAGTTGCGCTGGCTCGAGGAGACAGGTTATGCGACGGAGATCGTCTGGTCGTGGAAGGATCTCGTCGTGATTCGGGCAGGTGTCAATTAGGGTTGACAGACTGGGGTCTGTCAATCTAGGATGACACAATGACGCAGACAACGAAGCTTGCAGGTGCAGCCGACAGCAAGGATCCGGACGTCGGCCTGCGGGCTGTGGCGGCTCTCCGCAAGCTCCTCGAACAGCTCGAGAGCGTACAGGTGCGCAACGCGCGCAACCAAGGTTGGTCGTGGCAGGAGATCGCCGACGCCCTCGGCGTCAGCCGCCAGGCGGTTCACAAGAAGCATGCCGGCGGGCGCGGATTTGGGCGGAGGCGCCGCTGATGTTCGAACGGTTTACGCACACCGCCCGGCGAACGGTCGAGTTAGCGCAGCTTCAGGCGCGCGCACTTGGACACGGCTATATCGGCACGGAGCATCTCGTCCTGGCCCTCGTCAGTGAGGACCTCGGGGCTGCCACCCTCGTGCTGCAGAGGTCCGGCATCGAGGTGAGCAACTTCTCAGCCCTGCTGGGGACGACTCTGGGCACAGCCGGAGAAGACTGGGCGCGCGACGCCGACGCCTTGCGGACTATCGGCATCGACCTCGACGAGATTCGCAAACGCGTGAGGAGACCTTTGGGCCCGGCGCGCTTGATGCGCGACCGCAGTCGTCGTGCAAGAGAACGGGGCGCTGGGGACACATGCCGCTCACCCCGAAATCGAAGCGCGCTCTGGAAAGGAGTCTCTGGGAAGCCCTCAAGCTCGGACACAGGTACATCGGCGGGGAGCACGTGTTGCTGGCGATACTCGGCGACCGCTCGGCGCTGGGCACGCGGTTGATAGAGGAGCTGGGCGGCTCCCCCCACGAACTCAGGACCCGCTTGGTCGAAGAGATTCGTAAGGCTTCCTAACCGGCGATCACGCCGGCGACGGCATCCGCTCCGCGATCACGGTCGTCACCGGTAACTTGAAGCGCCGCTCGATACGGTGCGGGAGGTCCTGTTTGAGCCACCGGGATGCGCCCGACGGTAGCGTCGACAGGATGATCTCGTCGAAGCGTTTACCGATGAGCGCATCGTTGACGGCGAGGACCGGGCTTTCGTCACCGACCATGCCGTCGACTTCGGCCCCCGTCTCCTGCAGGCTGGCGAGAGCCGCCTCCAGCCGTCGATGCGCGAGCGCTCGGGCATCCTCCTCGGTCCAGGTCGCGTGCTCGTGAGGATGGGTCGCCGGCACGAGGAGCGTGAAGCGGCAGGGCCCCTCATCCATCTGCCGTTGCAGCTCGCGTCTCAGCGTCGGTCCTCCGAGCGTCTGATTGGCGACGACGAGAATGCGACGCGCCTCCATCGCAACCACCTCCCGCGCGTATAGAGCCAGCGACTCCACGGTACGCCCGCCGCCATTCGTTGCCAAGGGAAGCCGGGACGCCCCTACCATTGCGGAGGATGAGGAGAGGGACGAAAGGGCTCGTGACGCTCGTTTGTGCGACCGCATTGCTGCTCCCGGCGTGTAGCGACGACGACGGCCCGGCGGCGACGCCGGCCCCATCGACGCCCGCCGTGAGCCCGACACCGAGCCCCAGCCCCCTGCCGAGCCCGACCCCTGCCGGAACCACCGACTGCCCCAACGAGGTCCAGGCGCTCCGGCACCCCAAGGGCCGCGGGCTGGCCGGGGACCTTGACGGTGACGGCGCTTCGGAGCGGATCGCGCTGGCGATTGACAGGTCGGGGGGGCCGGGCTGTCAGGCGTTTGTGTCCGTCGAATCCAGAGCGGTCGCGGGCGTGGTCGCGATCGACGAGCCCCAGATGTCCTTCGATCTCGGGCTTCCGGCGCTCGACTCCGTCACTCCGGTCGGCTTCGGGCCCGGAGGCGAGATCGTGATCGTCGCCACTTCGGGCGCGTCTACCCAGTTCTTTGCCCTCATCACCGTGTCAGACGGCGAGCCGGTCCAGGTCACGATGCAAGACGGTCCCTACGGCAACCTGTTCCCATACGGCGGAAGCGTGGGTCACCTCGAGGCGTCGGACTGCGGCGCCCCGACCTCGGTCGATGGGGGGGTGCCCTTCGTCGTTATCTCCAGCGCGACGGCCGTCGGAGACGACTACCGGCTCGAGCGCAGTTTCTTTCGCGCCGACACCCCGCAGCTAGAGCCCGGGACCACCGAGCGCCAGACGGTGTCCTTCGAGGAACTGGTTTCGTTTCCGGAGTTCGGAGAAGCCCCCTTCGCCCACTGCAAGTGAGTCACGGGGTAGAGCATTTATGGTGAGAAACGATGGAGCGTGACTACACCTTTCACGACATAGAAGAGCGCTGGTCGAAGGCGTGGATCAATGCGCGTCTGTGGGCCGCCCCCAAAGTCCCCGATCCAGACAAGAAACGCTACACGGTGACGATGTTCCCGTACCCATCCGGAGATCTGCATATGGGTCACGTCGAGATCTTCACCATCAACGACGCGATCGCTCGCTTCTTTCGGATGCGCGGGTACGACGTGTGCAATCCGATCGGGTGGGACGCGTTTGGGCTCCCGGCCGAGAACGCTGCCATCAAGCGTGGGATCAATCCCAGGAAGTGGACCTACGACAACATCGATATGCATCGAGCGTCGATGGAGCGCCTCGGCTACTCGTTCGACTGGGACCGCGTCTTCTATACGTGCGATCCGGGCTTCTACAAGTGGAATCAGTGGTTCTTCCTGCGCTTCTATGAGCGGGGGCTGGCATACCGCAAGAAGGCGGCGGCGAACTGGTGCCCGGTGGACAAGACCGTCCTCGCCAACGAACAGGTGATCGCGGGACGCTGCGAACGCTGCGGCACAGCGGTCACTAAGCGGTATCTGACCCAATGGTTCCTAAAGATCACGGATTACGCAGACAGGCTGCTCGACGACCTCGAGATGAATCAGGGCTGGACCGAGCGGCTCAAGATGATCCAGGCGAACTGGATCGGGCGATCGCGGGGGGCCGAGGTCGAGTTCCGGTTAGAGGATCTCGACGAGCCGGTCACCGTCTTCACCACGCGGCCCGACACCTTGTGGGGCGCGACGTTCTTCGTGTTCGCGCCGGAGCATCCTCTCGTTGACCGCCTCGTCGACGGAACCCAGAAGGAGGCTGAAGTCGAAGAGTTCCGGGCCGAGGTTGCGCGGCTCACCGACATCGACCGGACCTCTACCGAACGCGCCAAGGAGGGTCTCTTCCTCGACCGCTACGCGATCAACCCGGTGAACGGCGAGCGAATACCGATTTGGATTGCCGACTACGTGCTCATGGACTACGGAACCGGGGCCATCATGGCCGTCCCGGCCCACGACCAGCGCGACTTTGAGTTTGCGCGCCGCTACGGTTTGCCGGTCCGCATCGTCATCCAACCCGAGGGGAGATCGATCGACCCAGACGAGATGGTCGAGGCGTACCCGCACGAGGGCGCGATGGTCAACAGCGATGGGTTTGACGGCACTCCGGCGGATATCTCAATACAGAAGGTCACCGACTGGCTGGAGGAGAAGGGGCTTGGGCGCGCCTCGGTCAACTTCAGGCTCCGCGACTGGCTGATAAGCCGGCAGCGGTACTGGGGTACTCCCATCCCGATCGTGCACTGCGACGATTGCGGCGAGGTTCCGGTGCCCGACGATCAGCTGCCGGTGGTGCTCCCGGACATCGTCGATTTCACCCCTACGGGCGAGTCGTCTCCACTCGCCTCAGTCGCCGAGTGGGTGAACGTGGAGTGCCCGAAATGCGCGAAGCCGGCGCGGCGAGAGACCGACACGATGGACACGTTCTTCGACTCGTCGTGGTATTTCATCCGCTACCTGGACCCGCACAACGATGCGGCCCCCTTCGATCAGGAGATCGTGGGGCAGTGGATGCCCATCGACCAGTATTCAGGCGGGATCACCCACGCTGTGATGCACCTCATCTACGCCCGCTTTTTCCAGAAGGTCCTGATGGACATGGGCATGGTCGACGATCCCGAACCCTTCCCGCACCTTCTCAATCAGGGAATGGTCACCATGGGTGGCAAGGCGATGTCGAAGTCGCGCGGCAACATCGTCGAACCCGCCGAGGCCTTCGAGCTCTATGGAGCAGACGCCCTGCGCCTCTACATGCTTTTCTCGGGGCCCCCGGAGCAAGACTTCGACTGGCCGCTGGAGGGCGTCACATCGATCGGGCGCGTTACGTTTCCGTGGCTCCAGCGCGTATGGAGGCTCTGTGAAGAGAGCCGTGATGCCGTCGACGTCGGAGAGTCGCACTCCGGTCCGGCCGAGATCGCGCTCCGCAGTCACATTCATCGCACGATCAAAGTCGTTACCGACGATTACGAGAGGTTCTCGTTCAACACCGCGACCGCACGCATGATGGAGCTCGTGAACCAGGGGTATCGCTACAGGACCGTGGGCGGCGGCCACCCCCAGGTCATGCGAGAGCTGCTCGAGGCGCTCTTGAAGATGCTGGCCCCGATGGCGCCCTTCATCGCCGAGGAGCAGTGGCATCGCCTCGGGCACGACGACTCGATCCACGAGCAACCGTGGCCGCCCTTCGACGAGGAGCTGGCGGCCGAGGAAGAGGTCACGATGGTGGTGCAGGTCAACGGGAAGGTGCGTGACACGATCTCGGTTCCGGCGGACGTCCAGGAAGCAGAGATGGTGTCGCGCGCGCTCGCGTCCGACAAGGTGCGGTCGCACCTCGGGGGCCGGGACCCCGCCAAAGTCATAACGAAGCCGCCTAAGCTCGTTTCGCTGGTCGTCGAAACTTAGAGTCCCGCTAAAAGACCTCGGGGCACCACGGCGTCGTTGTTGTGTGGAACAGCAGGTCGGCGGCCGCCGCCGCACCGGGTCGCAGCTCTCTCACGTCCCCCGCGCCGGCCCACTGCGTGAAGGTGAAGCCTCCGAGATAGACGGAGCCCAGCCGCGCAACCGGCACGCTCAGGTCGGCGGCGTCGTCGGTACGCTCGACGGAGGTCGTCCTGCCCTCGACCGTGAGCCTCCACAGCCCGTGGTTCGTCGGCAGCAATGGGTCCTGGATGTCGAGGACGAGCGACCCTTCGAGCGCGTAGGAGCGACTCTCGAGTGCCTCTTTCACGTCAATGACGCGGACCCATAGACCATCCGATACCTGAGAGCGCAGCCGGCGAGGTTCCGCCAGCATGAAGTGGAGTGGGTGCATAACCGGCTGGTGGTACGCCTTAACGCGAGTCATCAGGTCGATCCCGAATAAGAAGCGCCATATCTCCCTGGTGGCGATCGGCGTCGCTCCCAGTGCTTCGAGCACCTCCAGAAAGCCTGTGGGGGAGGTGTCGCGCCATTCGTTGTGCAGCCTATAGAGAGCGTAGGCCTCGGCGCGGCCGTCGATGTCCAGCACCGCACAGTTCATGGGCCCCCCGCCGTCACGATCGTGCTCCGGGTCGTAAAGGCGGTGGGCCTCCCACCAGTCGGGCGTGCGCGCATACATGCCGGGGATCTGCGCGCACACTCTCTCGTAGATCTCGGGCAGGGTCTTGAGCGCGGTGTCTTTTTCGAGTATCCGAATCGTTCCCGTAGGTGGCTGGTCGGAGCGAAAGCGCGCACGGTCGCGCTCGATGTCAATAGGTGCGTTGAGGGTCGCCATCCCGTAGCCAAAGCGTTCGTATATATCGCCCTCGGACGCCCACAGGACGGCAAGCGGCTCGCGCCGGTCGTGAACGTCCTCGAGCTGCCGATGCATCATCGCGGTGAGCAGCCCTCGGCGACGATGACTTGGGAGGACGGTGACCATGGTTATGCCGGCTGCGGGCACATATCCGCCGGGAACGGTCAGCGTGAAGGAGAACGCGGCGGTAGTGCCGACAAGCTCGTCGTCGACGAACGCGCCCACTGTCCGATCCAGCTCGAGATAACGGGCGGTTCGCTCGGGGTCGTCGGCGCGCAGTTCGATCCCGAACGTGCTCCAGCAGACCTTGAGCCAGCGCTCGAACTCGTCGGGCCGACAGGCCCGGATCTCCGTGGTCACGACCTGATCCTAGTGGGAGCGGCCCACCCCACCGCCGCGTGTGGCGCGCGCCACACCCACGGTCAACCACCGGTAGCAACATTGCGCGTATGCCTCCCGACATCGTGGTCAAGAAGGATTTGCGCGAGCGTCTGTCCGAGTTGGCCGGCACGCGCCGGGACGTGTGGGTCGTTGCCGGCCTCGCCGCGGCCCTAGTTGTCGGCGGGATTGCACTGTTCGGACGGTCCGCAACCGCGGTCATCGCGCCCCCGGCGATTCCCGCGGCAGAAACAACGGGCCCGGGCGACGCGGCCACTGCGGGACTCCTTGCGGTGCACGTCGCCGGCGCCGTGCGCAAGCCCGGCCTCTACGAGCTGGCCGACGGCCGGCGTGTTGCGGATGCAATCGCCGCGGCGGGCGGCCCGACGCGCCGTGCAGATCTCGACGCCCTGAATCTCGCGGAACCACTCGCCGACGGCGTTCAGGTGTTCGTGGCTAGGCGGGGTGAAACGGCCGGGGCCGCCGCGTCTCCGATCCCGGGCGCATCTCCCGGAGCGCCCGCCGCCGTCGACATCAACTCGGCCGACGTCGTGGCGCTCGAGCAGATTCCCGGAATCGGTCCGGTAAAAGCTCAGGCAATCGTTGAGTACCGCACCCAGATCGGCTCGTTCGAGTCCATCGACCAGTTGCTGGAGGTAACCGGCATAGGTCCGGCGACGCTCGAGAGCATGCGCCCCTATGTGACTCTGTGAGTCGCCCCCGCACCCTGGGCCGGGTGTGGCTGGCAACGGGCGCTCTCGCCGCGGGCGCGATCGCGGGACTCGGCGGGGTCGATGGGCGCGCCGGGATGATTGCATCGGCGGCCGCGCTCACGGGCCTCGCGGCCCGCCGGAGGCCGCTGGTCAGGCTGGTGGCCACCGCCGGGGCCGCGTTCGGCCTCGGCACGATCTCGGGGGCGGTGGCGGTTGCCGGCGGTTCAGTGGTCGGCGATATGGCCTCCGGCATTCCACACTGTGACGCGCGCGGCCACATTGTCGAGAGCGCGGGCGGCCTGGGCACACTGGTCGCGCTCGACGAGCTTCGATGTGACGGTCGACCGACCATCCGGGATGCCGGCACGGTTGTGGGAGACATCCCTAGAGCCGATCCGGGAGCGCGCGTGCGGATCACCGGTTGGCTGATTGCCCTTGGGGACGAGTCCTTCGACCAGGCCCGGCGCAGGCTCGGAGCCGGCGCAGCTTTTGAACCGCAAGAGGTCGAGGTCGGACCGATCGACGGTCTTCTCAACCGAGCGGCCGCCCGATTCCGCGGCTCCCTGAGGGCGGCGACTTCCCCTCTTGATATCGAGAATGCCGTGCTCGCGCGGGGATTGTCGATCGGAGACACGAGTGACATGCCTCCCGCTCTCGAATCCGATCTCCGGCGCGCCGGCCTCTCTCACCTTGTCGCGGTGTCGGGCACCAATGTGACGATCGTGCTCGCCGCGGTCATGTGCGGCATCCGTGGTCTAGGAAGGGCTTCCCGCGTGGCCGCAGGACTGTGTGCGCTCGGTTTCTATGTACTCATCGTCGGTCCCGAGCCTTCGGTGCTGCGCGCAGCCGTCATGGGCGGAATCGGCCTCGCCGCAATTGCGTATGGCCGCCGCACCGAGCCGCTCAACGCGCTCGGCCTCGCGCTCATGACGGTGGTTGCGATTCGTCCCGGCCTCGCCCTGTCGGTCGGGCTTCACCTGTCCGCGGCGGCCACCGCTGGGATCGTGTTGTGGACGGATCGGCTGGTGCGAGCGCTGGCAACCCTCCCTCCTCTGCTCGCGCTGCCGCTTGCGGTGACGCTGGCCGCGCAGATCGCGGTTGCACCGCTGCTCGTGCTGGTTTTCGGGCAGGTGTCGCTGGCCGCTCCCCTCGCCAACCTCCTCGCAGCGCCTGCGGTGGCTCCTGCCACGATGTTTGCCCTGTCCGCCGGAGCGGTGGGCCTTGTCGCGCCGACTATGGCCATCCCGCTCGCGCGCCTCGCGGGGCTCTTCTCGGGTTGGATCGCGACCGTCGGGGGTCGACTGGGTGAGCAGCCGTGGGCGGCGATCGACGTGCCCCGGACGTGGGGGTGGGTCCTGGCCGCGTTCGTGATCGCGGTCGTGGGGTCCAGCGTACGGAGGGCATAGGATCCCGAAGTGCACACCCGTTGGTCCGACGCAGCAAACCGGTGAGCCATCCCATCTACGTCCTCGCCGGCGAGGAGTTCCTCGCCGACGAGGCACTCGACAAGGTGCGCGCAGAGAGCGGAGCCGATCCGCTCTCGGAAGCCATCTTCGATGCGCGGGTGTCGACCGCCGATCTCCTCACCGCTCTCGAGACGCCGTCGCTGCTCGGAGGCCGGCGGCTCGTGGTCGTTTACGGCGCTCGGGACCTGGTCAAGGATCAGGTCGAGACCATCGCGCGGTACCTGGACAGTCCGTCGCCGCACTCGGTGCTTGTGCTGGTTTCCTCGGGGCGGACGAAGCTCGATGCAGAGGCCAAGAAGCTGGGCGCTGTGGTCACGCTCGAGGCTCCCAAGGGGCGTCGACTCGTGAGCTGGATCAAGGGGCGCGCCGGCAACCACAACCTGCGCGTCGACGACCGGGCCGCGTGGACGTTGATTGACACCGTGGGAAACGAGCTGCGTGATCTCGACGGTGCGCTTGCCCAGACGGCGAGCGCCCTCGGCCCGGGGGCGCGCGTCGCGGCTGCGGACGTAAAGAGACTGTTCGCCCGACTTGCCGACGAGCGTATCTACGTCTTTACGGATGCGGTGGGTGATCGCCGCCTGGCGCCGGCCATGACCGCGCTGCGGCGCCTATTCGAACAGGGGGAGGAGCCGCTCGTTCTGTTCGGGGCCCTGGCGGCGCACGTACGACGGATGCTCAGAGTGCGACGGGTCGCGGATCAGGGCGCGTCGGTTGTCGGCGATTTTCTCGGGCTGCCCGGATGGCGTGCGGAACGCCTCGCCAAGCAGGCGCGCTCGTACAACGAAGACGAGCTCGTGGATGCAATGCAGATCCTCGCCGCGACCGATGTCGAGATGAAGGGCGGGGACGTGCCCCCGGCCGCAGCCCTCGAGGGCGCGGTCGTTCGAATCGTGGAAGGAGGCCGCGTAGTCAGTCGGTGAGGCGCTTGGCGAGCCGGGACTTCGCGTTGGCGGCCTTGTTGCGATGGATCACGCCTTTGGCAGCGGCCTGGTCGTAGGCTTTGACCGCCGCCCGATACGCGTTGTCGCGCTCTTCCTCGTCGCCCGACTCGATGCTGTCGGTGACGCGCTTCGTCAGTGTCTTGAGGCGCGAGCGGACGCCCTTGTTACGGGCCCGGCCGACCTCGTTCTGCCTGTTCCTCTTGATCTGGCTCTTGATGTTCGCCATACGCGCTTAGGAGGCTTTCCTTTCGGGGAATGACCGGGTCAGGATAGCACTCGTCGGTCGCTTCCTGGCTGCACGGAGAGTGCACCGGCGGATTGCTACCCTCAGGGCTAATGGAACAGGCACACCAACGGGCGGTCGCCGTCATCGCCCACATCGATCACGGCAAGAGCACACTCTCGGACCGACTCCTCCAGCTTACGGGGACGGTGGCCGAACGGGACATGCGTGAGCAGTTCCTCGATCGTATGGACCTCGAGCGCGAACGGGGCATCACAATCAAGGCCGCGGCAGTGCGGATGGAATACTCCGCAAGGAACGGAGAGTCATACGAGATCAATCTCATCGACACTCCCGGTCACGTCGATTTCGGATACGAGGTCTCTCGATCGCTCGCCGCGTGCGACGGCGTTCTCTTGCTGGTCGACGCGGCACAAGGGATCGAGGCCCAGACGCTCACCAACTTGTACCAAGCGGTCGATGCGGGACTGGAGATCATCCCTGTACTGAACAAGATCGATTTGCCCGCTGCGCAGCCCGACAAGTACGCCGAGGAGCTGGCGGCGCTCGTTGGTTGCGAACCGGGTGACGTTTTCAGAGTGTCGGCCAAGACCGGTGAGGGTGTCCCCGACCTGCTCGAAGCGATCGTCACGAGGATCCCGGCACCCGGAGGGGACCCGAGAGGAGCGCTTCGCGCGCTCGTGTTCGACTCGGTTTACGACTCGTATCGAGGGGTTATCGCTTACGTGCGTGTGATCGACGGGTCACTTCAGACTCGCCAACCCATCCGCTTCATGGCGGCTGAGCTCAATGCGGACGCCGACGAGATCGGAGTGATGGCGCCCGACGCACGCCCGGTCGACCGGCTTGAGACCGGAGAGGTCGGGTATCTCATCGCGGGGATCAAGGAGGTCCGACTGGCCAAGGTGGGAGACACCGTGACGGCGACGGAGACCCCTGCGGCGGCCGCATTGCCTGGTTATCGGGAACCCAAGCCGATGGTGTTCGCCGGCATCTACCCGATCGACGGCGACGACTTCCCGCTGCTTCGGGACGCGCTCGACAAACTGAAGCTCAACGACGCCGCGCTCGTTTACGAGCCGGAGTCGTCCGCCGCTCTGGGGTTCGGCTTTCGCTGCGGGTTTCTCGGCCTGTTGCACATGGAGATCGTGAGAGAGAGGCTCGAGCGGGAGTCCGACCTCGAGTTGATCGCGACTGCGCCGTCGGTCGGTTACGAGATTGTACTGACGACCGGCGAGAAGAAGGAGGTTCACAATCCGACCGAGATGCCGGACCGAAGCCAGATCGATTCTGTGTTCGAACCCTACGTTTCGGTCATGGTCGTGTCTCCGTCGGACTACGTGGGGACGATCATGCAGCTATGCCAGGACCGGCGCGGTGAGCTCAAGGAGATGCACTACTTGTCACCCGAGCGGGTTGAGATCCGTTACCACCTCCCCCTGGGGGAGATCATCTTCGACTTCTTCGATCAGCTGAAGAGCAGGACGAAGGGCTACGCGTCGCTCGACTACGAGCCCGTTGGCATGTACGCGTCCGATCTCGTGCGCGTCGATGTCCTTCTCAACCAGCAACCGGTCGACGCGTTTTCTACGATCGTTCATCGAGACAGAGCCTACGAGTACGGCAAGAACATGACCGAGCGGTTGCGAAAGCTGATTCCTCGGCAGCTTTACGACGTCCCCATACAGGCAGCCATCGGCTCGCGTGTGATCGCCCGCGAAACCGTCAAAGCAAAGCGCAAAGATGTTCTCGCCAAATGCTACGGAGGGGACGTGACGCGCAAGCGAAAGCTGCTCGAACGGCAGAAGGAGGGAAAGCGGCGCATGAAGCAGATCGGGTCGGTCGAGGTGCCGCAGGCAGCCTTCATCGACGCGCTGCGCCTCGACTCGGACGGATCGTCGAAGTGACCGTCGCGACGCACACCTCCCAGCGGAGAGACCGCGCCGGGACGTGGGCCGCCGAGCCCGGGTTCGGTGTCTACGTCCACATCCCGTTCTGCTTGCATCGTTGCCACTATTGCGACTTCAACACGTACGACGGCCAGGACGAGATCCACACCGCCTATGTAGAGGCGTTGATCACGGACATCGAAACGGCCGCGCCCGGCTGGGACTTTCCGGCGGCGACGTCGGTGTTCTTCGGGGGCGGCACACCGACGCTGCTTGCGCCCGCGGCCCTTGCTCGCATTCTCAGGGCGGTGCGCAACAGGGTAGATATCAGCCCCATTGCCGAGGTCACGATCGAGGTCAACCCCGAGACAGTCGACGAGGGAGCGTTCGCCGACCTTCTCGAGAGCGGCTTCACCCGCGTTTCGGTCGGCGTTCAGTCACTGGCTCCGCACGTACTGCGCGGCCTTGGGCGTAGGCACTCGGCCGAACAAGCCCTCGCCGCCCTCGACGCGGCCCGTCGCGCCGGCGTCGACGATCTCAACGCCGATCTCATCTATGGATCACCGTGGGAACGCGAAGAGGATTGGTCGATCTCGCTTGCAGGGATCGTCGACAGCGGGCCGGACCACGTGTCCTGTTACGCCCTCACCGTCGAGGAAAGGACGCCGTTGGCGACGCTCGTCCGCACCGGGCGCATCGCCGACGTGGACCCGGACGTGCAGGCAGCGCGCCACGTGCTCGCCGAGGAGACATTAGGCAACGCCGGGTACGCGCGCTACGAGATCTCCAACTGGGCTCTGCCCGGCTGCGCGTCGCGACACAACGTCCTGTACTGGTCGGCCGGCGACTACCTCGGCTTCGGCGCGGGTGCGCACGGACACATCGGTGGGCGTCGCTACTGGAACGTCCGCCTGCCACGCGACTTCGTGTCCCGCGCGACCACCTCGGGAGGCACCGAGGACGGCTTCGAGGTGCTCGACCCCTCGGATCGGGCGGGCGAGGCGTTGATGCTGGGGCTCCGGCTTGTCTCCGGGGTCGAGGTCGATGCATTCGCGGCGCGCTTCGGGATTTCCTGTCTCGAGGAGCGGGCCACCGCGATCGAATCCTTGCTCGCCGCCGGCCTGCTCGTACGGACCGACGGTTATCTGCGGCTAGCGCCGCATGCGACGCTACTGGCCAACGACGTCTGTTCACGACTGCTGTGAGTGCCACGGCGTACATCGCGGTGGTGGGCGCAGGCGACCCGCACCCGGATACGGACGCCGCCGCGTTCGAAGTCGGCCGGTTGCTCGGCGAGCGCGGGGCCGTTCTCGTCGGCGGCGGGATGACAGGCGTGATGGAGGCTTCGTGCCGGGGAGCCAAGGCCGCAGGGGGAACGACCGTGGGCATTCTGCCGACGTCAGACAGGCGTCACGCGAATGACTATGTCGATGTTGCCGTCGCAACGGGATTGGGTGAGATGCGAAACGCGCTGATCGTACGCGCGGTCGATGCAGTCATAGCGGTCGGCGGCGAGTTCGGCACTCTGTCCGAGATCGCACTCGCTCTCAAGATTGGGGTCCCGGTGGTGGGGCTGCATACGTGGCGCCTCGGCAAAGAAAGTGGCCCGGTGGAGGCGATCGAGATCGCGGGCTCCCCGGCCGAAGCAGTCGAGCTAGCCCTAAGGGCGTCCGTGTCTCCCGTCGACTAACGCAGCCGAGACACGTGCTCTAACATCGGCAGCGTGGGCATGAAGCGACTCAAGAAGTGGTTCCCGGCTCGGAAAGGTGCCAAGAGTCCCCGCCGTAACGCTCGCCTGAAAGTGCTCCAAATGATGCCGGATGGGTCCGTGTGTGCGGAGATCGGTGTTTGGAAGGGAGCCTTCTCCAGGAGAATCCTCAACAAGACTCAGCCGACTTCTCTTCACCTCATCGACCCCTGGGAGTTCGTTCAGGATGAAGGCTACGAGGACGCGATGTATGGGGGAAAGGTGGCCAAGAGTCAAGAGGACATGGACGGAATCTTTGACGACGTTCAACGGAAATTCGAAGAGGAGATCGCGAGCGGAGTTGTGCACCTGCATCGCGCCCCGTCGGCCGACGCGGGAGCGAGCTTTCCAGACGGCTACTTCGACTGGGTCTACATCGATGGCAATCATTCATATGACTTCGTACGGCAGGACCTCCTCATCTATCACGCCAAAGTCAGACCCGGCGGCTACATCGCAGGAGACGACTACGGGACCAAAGGGTGGTGGAGCGGTGGGGTGAAGAAGGCGGTAGACGAGTTCGTTGCCTCCGGAAAAGCTCACTGGGCTCTGCGGGATGGGAGCCAGTTCGTCCTTCAGAAAATGACCGACTGAGCATTTCGGCGGCCTATACGGGACGTGAGGGACACTCACCCACTTACGGCCACCGTTGCCACTCGAAGTGCATCCCGTCGGGGATGATCCAGCGGCCGCCCCATGTGAAGCCCCACTGCTCGATTGCGCGCACCAGCCTCGGGTCCAGGTTGGGTTCCCTGCCGAACGCGTTCTGCTTGACGTTGATGTCGAACGCGATCCCCCATGAGTGATGCGAGATGCGACCGTCTGGATTGAGGTCTATGAAACGGGGCCCGAAGCAGCCGCCAAAGCTTGACCTGTCGACCATGTGGGCCATGCCTCGGTCCGAGATCGTCCTCAATGCCTGCGTGAGTTGCGGCAGCAGAGCCTTGTGACAGACAACCTCACCGAGGATCGGCACGCGCGCCCGACGCAGGTTCCGCTTCAACCACGACCCTTCGATCTGTAGATGTCCCGAGGGGAGCGGCCGTGCCGCGAACTCACCGAAGTGCTTCTTGATGATCATCTGCGGGTGCACGGCATCCCCGTAGCGCTGGAAGGGCTGCTCGTCCGCGACGCGGAAACGTAAGCGCTGGCCCGGTTGGAGTTGGGACTTGATTCGCTGCTCGATCTTTCGACGAACCGACGGGGGGCCTGCGGCCAGGACGAATGTATCGACTCTTTCCCACGCGGGCATGGGGGCGCGCGCGATCGCCTCGTAGCCGTTGGTAGCGACGTCGCTAACGATCCCGGCGACCCGAACCGTTCGGTCGCGGAACTGGATCACCGATCCTGGGCGCGCGCGCCGCAGCTCCGCCGCCGTCTCGGCAAGCAGGACTTCACCGTGCCTAAGGGCGAGGATGTCGTCGCGCTCTGCCGGTGCCACGAAGCCGGCGTAGTCGAGATCGACGATTGCGGTCTCGAATGGGATGGCGAAGCCTCTGGGTGCTCGGTCGACAACGACTCCATCAGGCGAGCGCGAGCGTATGAGCCAATCGAGGCCGGCCCGGACGGTTGTCGCCGCTCGTACGCCGGCGATCCTCTCGATCGCTCGCTCACTGTTCGGAGGGGTACCCAGCGGAGCCCATACCAGCACCGTTCCGCGCGGTCGAATCGCGGCGCGTAGCTTGCTCTTTGACAGCCCGTGTGGAGACGGTGACGACGATGCGCTGATCGCCGGCGGCGACGAGATGCGTCCGGGCGGGCGTGTCTTTGTGTCCTCCGAGTCACCCAGGCTATTCGCGGCGAGCATCACCGACGCTCCGAGGGCGGCTCCGACGGCCGCTGCCGCCAATCGTCCTCCCCACCGAACCATGCGACTCATTTCAGACTCTCCGCAATGCGCAGGATGACTCCCAGGTCGAACGACGGAGCCGCCACCGCCCGGTAGACGCCGTTCTTGATCCATTCGAGCTCGTTGCGCTCGGTCGAGTAGCGGCCCGCGACTCCATTTACCCGAACGGCCTCGAAGCTCTCAGACGACGGCGGCAGATAGGTTGCCGCGGTGGTCGTTATATGAATGCCGATTCCGTCGAACTCGGCTTCCCGCTGCTGGTAGTAGACGATGACGGTTTCCGTCCCGGCGCGCGACCTGTACATGAGTCCGCCGGTTGGGAGCGCGGGATCGTACCCATCCGGAAGGTCGGTCGGAAGCCTGACGCCAGGATTGGATGTGATTTCGGCACGGGTATCTAGTCTGCGGACGACGAGGCCGTTGGCACCGGCCAGGCGTGCCGGCAGGCGGCGCCCAACGATGGGCAACGACGACGCAACCGCAAGGGCATCTCTGCGCGCGAGGTTGGATTCGACAAGGACGTGAACGTTGCGCGCATAGACATCGATTTGCCGGCGCAACGACTCGCCGGCCGGTCGGTAATACCCGAAGCCTGCAGGGCCGAGCGCCACCTCCTCTGCCCAGGTCGGGTCCGCGAAGGTTGCGGGCCCGCGCCCCCTCCGTTCGAATCGGATCTTCAGCCACGTCATTCCGTCGGCGTACGACAGGATGACGTCTCCCCGGCTCATCCCTGCCCGGTACGGTTCGAGCCCCGCGACGTCGGCCGGTGCAAGCCTTCCGAGCCGGCCGAACGGCCGATCCGCGAACCCACCGTCGACCACCACGGCCGAGTGGGGGACCTCGAACAAGGATCGATCAAGGAAGCGGGGTCGTGTAAACGAGGTTGCGTTCACTTCGAGCAGGGTCTGCCCGGGCCGATCCTCCAGCGACCCCCGCCTCGCCCACGCGGTCCGTTCCGGCGAATCGCCCGCGCGTACCGTGAAGCGCAGTGGGAAACGGGTCGACCGGTCGACCCACAGGTCGACGCGATCGGAGGGGTGGAGTTCGCGCCACGATCCACCCGCCTGAAGCGCGGTCACTAGAGGGATCGCCTGCCTGTAGTCCAGGCCGATCCGGTAGACCGGTCTGCCCGCAACTCGTCCGGTGCCCTCCACGTCGAAGAAGTGAGCGCTGGCGATGGTCTCGAGGGGGATCACGATGTCCGTTGGGAGACCAGTCGTCCCGTCGAAGGGCTCGCGGTTGACGACCAGACGTTGCCGCTGCGCCGTGGAGTCCGGTGTCGAGCAGCCCGGAAGCGCGGGGACCGGGCACGACAGCGGCTCCCGAATCCACCAGCGCCGCGGACTGCCTACGAGGTCGACGTCGTTGGCAGGCCACAGTTTGGGGTTGGGATAGGCGGTCAGGTCGCGAACCTGCATGCGAAATGTCTCGGGAGCTTCGAAGAAGACCCGGGCCCTGAACGTGCGGATCGGAACATTGGGGTGCCAGTTGTGTTCGGTGATCGAATAGGTCGCCTTGTAGGCGCCTAGAGAGCGGGCGGCGCTGCGCACACCCCGGGCGATCTCGCGGGCGCCGGCGATATCGATTGGCTCGTCCCGCCATGGAGTCGTCACGCCTGCGAGTAGCAGTGCGGCAACGGCGGCGGCAATAGCCGCGGTTCGCGCCCTGACCCTCCATTCGTCGAGGCGTCGCACGCGATGACCGTCGCGCTCGACTCGTTCCATAACCGCGGCGGCGAGATCGGGAACGTTCTCAGCTGCTTGCACGCGCAGCGCAGCGCGCACCCTCTTCAGATCCGACTCGTAACGGCGGCACGCCGAGCACGTCGCAAGATGGGCATCGAGCGCAGAGGCGGTACCCCGGCCGGTGGCACCATCGAGCCTCGCCGAGAGTTCCAGGCGCAACCGCTCGCAGGACGGGTCAGGCTTCACCGGTGGTCTCCTCGTGAGCAGGACTCAGCATCCCAGCAAGCGTCGACCGGGCCCGATGCACCCGGCTCTTGACCGTGCCTTCTGGGATGCCCAGCACCGCTCCCACCTCTCGGTAGGACATCCCGAACATGTCGATCATCACGACGGGCTCGCGCAGATCGAGCGGGAGAGCCGCGAGGGCCTCCTTCACCTCGATACGCGTCCCCGGGTCGGTTGCCAGTGGTGCCTCTCCGGCGCGGGCCCGCCGAGTGGCGACGCTGCGCCTCCCGGCCCGCCGGAGCTCGTCCATCGCGCAGTTCCTCACGATGGAGAACAGCCATGTGGAGAACTTCGATTCACCCCGGTAGCGGGGGAGGAATCTAAAAACACGCACGAAGGCATCCTGGGTCACGTCGTCCGCGAGGCTGTGATCGTGGAGGAGGTGGAAGGCCAGCCGCCATGCGTCACCCTGGTAGTGGCGGACGAGGTCCTCAAAGGCCTCGAGACTCCCGGCCCTCGCCGCCGCCACAACCTGGGGATCTGGCTCGTCCACACGGTCCTCCACGACCGTTCACTTGCGCGCATGCACATGGTCCCACCTCACAGCGAATGAGACGCTGCCGACCCCGGCCCCGTTCACGGGAGCAGGGCCGCTAGCACTCCTGTCAAGTGAGTGCTAACTCCGATACCATGGGGGACATGCCGAAGAGAAGCGAGCTCGACGAGCGCAAGGCGGCGATCCTCCACGCGGTCGTCGCCCACTATGTGCGTACGGGGGAGCCGGTGGGCTCGAAGACCATCGTCGAGCACTTTCCTCTCAAGGTCTCGTCGGCCACGGTTCGCAACGAGATGTCGGCGCTCGAGGGCTCGGGCTACATTTTCCAGCCGCACACGTCGGCGGGTCGGGTACCGACCGACACCGGGTATCGCTACTACGTCGATCGGTTCGCCGGAGAGGGGAAGTTACCGGCAACCCACGAACGTCGGATCCGCTCGTTCTTCGGCGAGCCCCACTGGGAGCTCGAGGAGGCCCTGCGCAAGACGGCAGCCCTGTTGTCCGAGCTGACCGATCACGCCGCGGTTGTGTTTGCCCCCGCCCTCGATCGAAGCGTCGTTCGCCATGTTGAGCTGGTCAACATCGGCCACGAGCGGGTAATGGTCGTGCTCGTCACCGATACCGGCAGGGTCGAAAACCACGTGGTGCGGGTGCCCGAGAACGTGGAGGTGCATCTCGATCAGGCGGTCGAGATGCTCAACCGGATCGTCTCCGGCGAGCTGCTCGAAAACGCCTGTCAAGCGCTGCGGGCGTCGATCGAGCGATTCCCCCTCGAGATGCGCGAGCTCGCCGAACGAGTGGCCGTGATCCTCGAGGAAGAGGTGGTAGAGGAGAGGGATCGTGTCTTTCTCGACGGCACGTCGACGATGGTGGACGAGCAGAAGTTCCAAGATCTCGAGACCGTCAGACAGGTTATCGAGGCGTTAGAGCACAGGCGCGTGCTGTTCGAGCTTGTGGCGGACGCGCTCGCGGTCCAACGAGTCTCCGTTCGCATCGGGTCTGAGAACCTGATCGAAGAGATGCAGAGCTGCTCGGTGATAGCGACTTCCTACGGCCCAGGCGGTTCGGCCCTCGGCTCGCTGGGCGTCGTCGGCCCCACTCGCATGGACTACAGCCACACGATCGCGACCGTGCACGAGGTCGCGTCATACCTCGGCCGCATGTTGACGGAACCGTCCCTGTGATGGCGACTCACTGATGGCCGGCGACTACTACGAGGTTCTCGGAATCTCGCGCGATGCCTCTGCGGACGAGATCAAGCGTGCTTACCGGAGGCTCGCGCGCGAGCACCACCCCGATGCCAACCCAAGCGACCCGCAAACGGAGGAGCGGTTCAAGGAGGTAACGCGCGCGTACGAGGTCCTGTCGGATCCGGAGAAGAAGCAGCGCTACGACCTCTTCGGTGACGAGCGCGCGGGGGCCGGCGCGGCCGGCTTCTCGGACTTCGGCGGAATCTCCGATCTCTTTGCGACCTTCTTCGGAGGCATGGGCGGGACATCGACGAGGAAGGGCCCCGCCCGTGGAGCCGACATCCTCGCGGAGGTCGAGCTCACCCTGGAGGAAGCAGCCACCGGCGCCGAACGCGAGGTCGAGATCGATTCGCTTGCGGAATGTACCGAGTGCTCCGGGTCGGGGGCCGCGCCCGGAACGTTCCCATCGACGTGCCCCGAATGCGGGGGAACCGGCGAGGTCCGCAACGCGCGACGAACGATGTTCGGCAACGTCATCACGGCGACGACGTGCGCGCGCTGCGGGGGCACCGGCCAGATCATTCCGGACCCGTGCCGGCGGTGCTCTGGGGCCGGTCGCATCCACGTAACCGACACGCTGACTGTAAAGATCCCGTCCGGCGTCGACGACGGCGCGCAGCTCCGAGTAGGCGGGCGCGGCCAAGCAGGTGTACGGGGCGGCCGCTCGGGCGACCTCTACGTTGCGATCCGGGTCGCGCCGCACGACGTGTTCCGGCGCGTCGGAGACGACCTGGGTTGCGAGGTGGCCGTCCCCATGACGATCGCCGCGCTCGGGGGTGAGGTTGAGGTCCCGACGCTCGATGGGCCAGAGACCATCGAGATCGATCCCGGTACGCAGTCCGGTGAGGTCATCCGGCTCCGCGGGCGAGGCATGCCGCGCGTCGATGGCCGGGGGAGAGGCGAGCTCGTCTGTCTGTTGAAGGTCGAAACCCCCACCGACCTCGACGCCGAGCAGGCCGAGATTCTGATGCGCTTTGCCGAACTGCGCGGAGAGGGCGCAGGCGCCAGAGGCTTCTTCGACAAGCTCAAGCAGGCCTTCCGCTAAGAGGCGACCCGTGACCCCGCGGTGAGTGTTCGCCACGTGTCGGGGTAGCGCGCTCCTAGAACACTCGAGGCCGGGCCCGGGCCGGGGGGTCGCCGGGTAGCCTTGCTCGGTGACCTTCTCGATCGTCGCGTGGGACGGCGACGCCTCGCCCAGCCCGGAATGGGGCGTCGCGGTTGCGTCGAAATTCCTCGGGGTGGGGGCCGCGGTGCCCTGGGCGCGCGCCGGGGCAGGGGCCATTGCAACCCAGGCCCTGGCGAATCTCTCCTACGGCCCGGACGGACTGGAGCTCCTGGAGGCCGGAGCCGACGCCAGCTCAGTGGTGGGGGAACTGACCGCAGCCGACCCCGAGCGAGAGCACCGGCAGGTCGGCGTCGTCGACGCCGGCGGGCGCGCCGCGACGTTCACCGGATCTGAGTGCTTCGACTGGGCCGGGGGGCGAACGGGGTCCGGCTACAGCTGTCAGGGAAACATCCTCACGGGGCCCGATGTCGTCGACGCCATGGCCGCGGCGTTCGAGGGAGCGGGAGGTGCCCTGGCCGGGCGGTTGCTTGCCGCGCTGAGAGCCGGCGATTCGGCCGGCGGCGACCGGCGCGGGCGCCAGTCGGCCGCGCTCATGATCGCGCGCGAGGGAGGCGGTTACGGTGGCGGTATCGACAGGGCGGTAGACATCCGGGTCGACGACCACACAGATCCTGTTGCTGAGTTGGTTCGTCTGTACGAACTCCATCGCCTCTACTTCCCACGTCCCGACGATCTCGAATTCGTCGAAGTCGACGAGCGTCTCGCCGACGAGCTGCGCGCGCTGCTGCGCGCACGGGGCTACGAGCCTCGAGACTCCAGCGGCGCATACGACGAGGGACTTCGGTCATCACTGTACGCGTACATGGGAACGGAGAACCTCGAGGAACGGTGGGCCGACGACGCGCGTATCGAGCGAAAGGTGCTCGAACATCTGCGGACGCACGACCTGTGATCGAGCGATGAGCGCGCCTTGGTTCTATGCTCCGGCCCCCGCGTGGCGGGGGCCGGAGGTGGTGCTCGACCTTGACGAATCGCGCCACGCCCTAACGGTGCTTCGCATCGCGCCCCCGGACGTCCTAACGATCACTGATGGGAGCGGCACAGTTGCTCGTTGCAGTGCTGCGCGTGTCGACGACGGCAGGCTGGTTGCAGAGATCCTCGAGCGGGACCAACGCCCGCGTCCGCGGCCGGAGGTGGTTGTTTATCAGGGAGCTGCGAAGGGAAGCAAGGTCGACGGGGTCGTCGAGCGGCTCGCCGAGCTCGGCGTCGCGGAGGTGTCGGTTTTCGGATCGCAGCGCACGGTCGTCCGGTGGGATGAATCCAAGTCGGAGCACCTCGAGGATCGGTGGGCCGCAATCGCGCGCTCGGCGGCCAAGCAGTCGCAGAGTCCATGGGTGATGGGGACCGGGCCGCCACAGCGATGGGACGAAGTGCTCGGGCGCGTTGCGCTCGAGCCATGCGTGGTCGTGCTGTGGGAGGGAGCCTCGCTTCCGTTGCGGACCGCGCTGCTCGAAGGGGTTGACCGCGTTGCCCTCGTCGTCGGGCCCGAGGGCGGATTGGAGGCAACTGAAGCAGAGGCGCTGGCCGACGCGGGCGGACAGCTCGTGTCACTGGGCCCCCAGATCCTGCGCACCGAGAACGCACCGGTGGTCGCGACGTCCGCCGTCCTGTTTCACTACGGCCTGATCGGTTAGTCGCGGCCGAGGCGCGTGTAGGTTGGCGACGATGCCGACAGTAGCGATCACGACCCTCGGATGTCGACTCAATCAGGCGGAGTCCGACTCCATGACGGAACAACTCGGTGCCCGGGGCGTAGCACTCGCCCCGGCCGGTGCGGCCCCCGACGTGGTGGTGATCAACACCTGCACGGTGACCCGCGAGGCGACCAAGGCGTCGCGCTCCGCAATCCGGCGTGCGGTCCGCAGTCATCCCGATGCAAAGGTGGTCGTCGTCGGCTGCTACGCGGTGTCGGACCCAGGCGAGATAGAAGCGATCGAGGGCGTCGACGTCGTGCTCGGAAACGACGCGAAAGAGCGGTTTGCCGAGGCCCTCGGCGTCGCCACCCCGACGGCCCCACTGCTCCAGATAGGTCTTCCGCCAGCTGCGCGCCCGCCAGACGTCGTGCCCCGGGTGAGATCCAACCTGAAGGTGCAAACTGGCTGTGACGAATGGTGCACCTTCTGCATCATCCCGACGACTCGCGGCGCCCTGCGAAGCCTTGACGAGGACGGGCTCATCGCCGAGGCCCGCACGATGGTGGGGTCGGGGGCGCGCGAGGTCATCTTGACGGGCGTCCACCTGGGCAAGTACACGTACGACTCCGGTGGCGACGAACGTAGCCTGGTCCGGCTCTTCAAGCGCCTTGTGGACATCGACGGCCTGCAACGGTTGCGGCTGTCGTCGATACTCTCCAACCACCTGACCGAAGAGCTCATTGACTTCATGGCCGCCGAGCCGCGCATGTGCCCGTATCTGCACGTCCCCCTCCAATCGGGAGACGACGGCGTCCTTCGTGTCATGCATCGACCGTACCGAGCACAAGAGTTCCTCGCCGCGGTGGAGCGAGCGAAGGCGGTGATCCCGAGCCTTGCACTTGCAACGGACATCATCGTCGGCTTCCCCGGCGAAACGGATGAAGCATTTGCGGCAACCATGGATATGGTGCGGCGTGTCGAGTTCTCCAAACTGCACGTCTTTCGATACTCGGCGCGGCCCGGCACGCCTGCGGCCGAGCTGAGCGGTGCCGTGCATCCCGACATCAAGAAGGAGCGTTCAAAGCAACTCATCGGCCTCGGCAACGAGCTCCGCAGCAGGTTCCTGCGGGCGCATCTCGGACCACCGCTCGAGGTGCTCGTGGAGGACGAGCGCTCGGTCGACGGCATCGGGGTGTGCTCGGGTCAGACGGGTGACTACGTACGCGTTTTCTTCGAGGCGTCGGGGCTCCTCGGCTCGATTGTGAGTGTGCAGGGGGAACGCATCCGGGCCGATGGTGTCGGGGGGCGGCTTGTGTCGGTGGTGTTGTCTAACAGCGTGTCGAACTAACGGGAGGGAAGCGGTGACGGAGGATTGTCTCTTCTGCAAGATCGCGGCCAAGGAGCTCGACTCGACGATCGTCTACGAGACCGACGACGTGATTGCCTTCACCGACATAAACCCAGCGGCGCCCGTTCACCTGCTCGTAATTCCTAGACGGCATATCTCATCGGCGCACGAGCTGGGAGCGGGGGACGGCGCGCTCTTGGGGAAGATGTTCGAGGCGATCGCAGTGCTTGCTCGCGACAACGGTATCGAGGGAGGCCATCGAATCGTGACCAACGTGGGGGCTCCCGCCGGGCAAAGCGTGCATCATGTCCACTTCCACCTGCTGGGAGGACGGGGGCTGAGCTGGCCCCCCGGCTAGTGGCCGCCGGGCACCAATCCTCCGAAGGATGATGCCCATCACAGGTAGAATCGAGGCGCATCCGATGCTTACTCATACCCAGGTAAAGATCCTCGTCCCCGGGCACCACGACATGGTGCGACTCGTGGGGGCAAGAGATGAGCTCCTCAAAGTGATCGAAAGCGCGTTCTCCGTCGACATCCTCGTCCGCGGTAACGAGATCGTGTTGAACGGTGAGACGGCCGAAACCGAGCTTGTGTCGAAGCTGTTCGAGGAGCTATTGAGCCTGCTCGATCGAGGCCTCGAGCTCAGCCCCGATTCGGTCGGGAGATCGATCGACCTGATCAAACAGGATGCGACGCGTCCGAGCGAGATTCTCACCGACACGCTCGTCGTCACACATACGGGGAAGCCGATCCGCCCCAAGACCGGCGGGCAGAAGAGGTATGTCGACTTGATTCGCGCAAACACAATTGTGTTCAGTATCGGGCCGGCCGGCTCGGGAAAGACTTATCTCGCCGTGGCCATGGCCATCCACGCTCTTAAGGAGAAGCAGGTGTCGCGGATCGTATTGACCCGCCCGGCAGTGGAAGCGGGGGAGCGACTCGGCTTCCTGCCCGGAGACTTGGCCGCTAAGATTGATCCCTACCTAAAGCCTCTTTACGACGCGCTCTACGAGATGCTCGAGCCGAGCACGTTCCATCGTTACGTCGAGCAGGGCACCATTGAGATCGCTCCCCTCGCCTTCATGCGAGGGCGGACACTGAACGACGCCTTCATCATTCTGGACGAGGCGCAGAACACGACCCCCGAGCAGATGAAGATGTTCCTGACACGGCTTGGGTTCGGCTCCAAGGCGGTCGTGACCGGCGACGTCACCCAGGTCGACCTGCCCACCGGCCAGCGTTCCGGTCTCGTCGTCATCGAGGAGATACTTACGGACATCCCGGGAGTCTCGTTCATCCACCTGGATGCAAGCGACGTGGTTCGACACAAGATCGTCCAGGAGATTGTCGAGGCCTATCGCATCTACAGCGACAGGATGAAGTGACCGTATTCGTGGCAAACGAGCAGAACCTGCCGGTCGACGAGGTCCGTCTATCGACTCTGGGTCACCACACCCTTGCGAGCGAGGACCTCGACGACGGAGTTGAGCTATCCGTTCTGTGCGTGACCTCGGACCACATGCGTCAGCTCAACGCGCGGTTTGCGGGCAACGACTATGCGACCGACGTGCTTGCATTTCCGCTGACGGAGGATGACGAACCTGCGACCGTCCTGGGCGACGTCGTCATATGCCCTCGGGTGGCTGAGGTGAACGCGCAGCGACTGGGCCACGATCTTGAATACGAGCTCGACACACTGCTCGTCCACGGGACCCTTCATCTGCTTGGGTACGACCACCAGAACGAAGCGGACAAGTCCAAGATGGATGCGCGCCAGAAGAGCGTGCTCGATTCGTTCGAGCCGACCCGGTCCTGATGTCCGATGCGATGATTGTTGCCTTCGTGGTCGCGCTGCTGTTGCTGGCCGCCCTGCTGTCCTTGTCGGAGTCGGCGATCACGAGCATCAGCCGCGTCAAGGCGCACCACCTTGCGGACCAGAGGCTCCGCGGATCCGAACCTCTGCTCAAGATCGTTTTAGAGCCGGCGCCCTTTATGACCGTCTTGTTGTTGCTAAAAGTGCTTGCGCTCGTCACCACCACCGTACTGGCCGCGGGGCTGGCCATCGACAACTTCGAGACTCTCGGAGAGGCGATCGCAATCGGGGCGATGACTCTTGCCGTGTTCGTCGTCGCCGAGGTCGGCCCCAAGACGTTCGCGATACAGCGCACCGAGCGCATCGCGCTGTTCGTGGCCGGGTCCGTGTTCGTGATCGGCCGAGTCCTGAATCCCATGGGACGTCTGCTCATTTTGGTGGCGAACGCCGTGATCTCTCCGTTACCCGGTCGCACCCTCCCGAAGGGGCCGTTTGTGACCGAGAGCGAGATCAGGCACATGGCCGATGTCGCCGAAGAAGAAGAGGAGATAGAGGAGGGGGAACGAGAGCTTATCCACTCCGTCTTCGAGTTCGGAGACACGGTGGTCCGGGAGGTGATGGTGCCCCGGCCCGACATGGTCACGTGCCGGTGGGAGGCAACTCTCGATGACGCGCTCGAGACGATCCTGGTGGCCGGCTACTCACGGATCCCGATCTACGAAGGTGATCACGACAACATTGTCGGCGTGCTGTACGCGAAAGATGTCCTTAAGCGCATTCACGAAAGCAAGGGAAGCACAAAGGTGACGTCGTTGGGGCGAGTTCCGCTGTTTGTGCCCGAGCAGAAGAAGGTAGCCGAACTGCTGCGCGAGATGCAGCAACGCCGCGTGCACATGGCGATCGTCATCGACGAATACGGCGGCACGGCAGGTCTCGTGACAATCGAGGATCTCATCGAGGAGATTGTCGGAGAGATAATCGACGAATACGACCAGGAAGAGCCGCTTGTAGAGCCGCTCGACGAGTCGACTATCAGAGTGGACGCCAAGATGCCGATCGACGAGATCAACGAGTTGCTGAACGTCGAGCTTCCTCACGAGGAGTGGGACACGGTCGGCGGCCTGGTCTTCGGACTTGCCGGCCGGGTGCCGGAGAAGGGTGAGATCGTGCGTCTCGATTCGCTCGAGTTCCGAACGGAACGGGTCACCGGTCGTCGCATCCAGAAAGTAGTGATCACGAAGCTCTCGTCCTCCTCCCCAGAGGACGAGGGGTGATGCCCGAAC
>JBOGXA010000018.1:0-79862 GCA_050694175.1 Actinomycetota bacterium | reverse complement strand
CTCGAGGCGCTCACCGGACTCGCGCTGCGGCGCTCGGGCGCGCCGCAGCGCCCTGAGAATCCCGGTTAGCGCCCCCTACTGCCCGACCGAACCGTGCACAGTGCGTGGGTCGGACACCGCTTCGCGCAGCGCCTTCTTGGACCCCTTGTGTCCTCGCTTGTCGTCTTCGTGGTGGCGTGAACGGGACTCCGCGGCCCCCTGAACACGCGGCCGGATCCCGTACTCGCCCAACCGGATGAGACTGTGACCTCTGCGTTCGAGCTCGGCGAGGTCGGCCGGGTTCACGCGCACGTCTTCGATCTCCAGCGGCAGGCCGCGAACCGCATCCATTCGCTCGGCGTCGATGGCGTGGGCGACATCCATGCCGAAGTCGATGGTGTTCACGACCGCGTGAAGCACGCCCATGATGATGCGCACGCCGCCCGCGCCTCCGGTGACGAGGACCGCGTCCTTGCCGTGCGTGACGATCGTCGGGCTCATCGACGAGCGAGGACGCTTCCCGCCCTCGGCCTCGTTGGCCGTGCCCGGGTCACCGAAGTCGGTGAGCTCGTTGTTCAGCAGAAATCCCGCTCCGGGAGCGACGACGGCGCTGCCGAACTCCTGCTCGATCGTGCACGTGAGAGCGACCGCGTTGCCCCATCTGTCGATCACAGAGAGATGAGTGGTCGAACCCTGCCGGTCGGCCTCGACGCCCGGAGAGTCCTTCCTCTTCTTTCGATCGAGGTCGCCCGGCGCGAAGGTCTTGGCCTGAAAGCGTTCGATCTCTTGCCGCCGTGAGGCCGCATACCTCTTGCTGATCAGTTGCTCCGTCGGCACGTCCTCGAAGTCGGGATCGGCGACGTACTGACCTCGGTCGGCAAACGCGATCTTCTGCGCTTCGGCGACGAAATGGAAGTGATCGGCGGAGGAATGCCCGAGCCGGCGGAGGTTGAACCCTTCGAGGATGTTCAGCATCTCGATGAGTGCGATCCCTCCGGACGTTGGGGGAGGCATCGCGACGATGCGATGATCCCGGTACCTGCCGGCAAGCGGCGTCCGCCACTTTGCCTCGTAGGACGCGAGGTCGTCGGCCGTCATCAGCCCCTCGTCACCCGGAGCTGCGGGATCCTGCCGTGATCTCTCCATGTCGGCCACGATGAGGTCGGCGATCTCGCCCTCATAGAACGCCTTGGGCCCATGTTCGGCTATCAGGGACAACGAGTCCGCGTAGTCCTCCTGGATGAGTGTCGAGCCGACCGGATACGGAGCCTGGCCGCCGACGAGATAGATCTCTGCGGCCGCCGGGAACATCTTCAGCCGCTCCTGGTTCTGTTGCATCGCGGTGTGGAGCGGCTCGTCGACGACGATTCCGTCCCTCGCCAGTGATTCGGCCGAGGCAATGGCGTCTTCCCACGAGATCGTTCCGAATCGCTCCAGCGCGGCGCGCAGACCCGCGACGGTCCCCGGCACGCCCACGGTCTTGTGCCCGGTGAAAGTACGATGGATGCCCTCGCCCTGAAATGTCTGTGGGGTAACGGCGGCAGGAGCCGTCTCGCGGAAATCCAAGGCAGCGGTCCTACCCTTGTGGCTCCGGTACACCATGAAGCCGCCTCCGCCGATGCCACACGACTGCGGTCGCGACACTCCGACTGCGAAGGTGGTGGCAACCGCGGCGTCCACCGCGTTGCCGCCATCGTTCAACACCTCGAGGCCGACCTGCGCCGCAGGCATCGACTCGGTGGCGATGACACCACCTCGGCTGGTGACGGCGGGTCTGAACCGGGAGCCCTGGTCTGCGAACGCCGGGACGATCGCAACCAGCAGGCACAGAACAGACAGGAATACCGAGATGCGGCCGCGTCTCACAGAGAACCCCCTCCGTATTGTTTTTTGGTGCGGTAGTGACCCTATCGCGCGTCGCCCGCGGCGGCATCGAGGGCCCCGATGACCGAGTCGTAGAGGTCGTGGGCTCGGTCGGGTGAGTCGGCGATGCACAGGGCCCCCAGCTTGCCGTAGGCGGGCACCGCACCCAGCAGATGGAGGGTTGCTCCGGAGTTCGTCAGGGGATCGAACGACAGCCCGGCCCGGTCGACCGCGTCGATGGCAGCTTGGGGAGACATGCCGACATAGGCCGGGGATTTGATGTTGTCGCTGGCGAAGTAGTGGACGGCGCGACCGCCGGCGATGAGCTCGTCGGTTACCGGATCGTAGCGACCTCTCGTCAAGTGCTGGGCCATGATCATCGGATGCGTCGTCCCCCCCATCCGCAGGTTGATCTCGCTTAGAAAGACCGTGGGCTCCCCCTCTCCTGGGACGATCACGAAATCGATCCCGAAGGGACCGATAACTCCGTGCTCGGCGAGAACCGACGCCACCTTCACCGCAGCGTCCCGGATCTGCGTGCGGTAGTCGGGCCGAGCTGGGAAGCGGCATCCGAGGTAGACCTGATCGTCTGGGCCGCCGAGGATCTGGTCGTGCGTCGACAAGACCTCTACTTCACCGGTGGGGAAGATCCGCATCTGAACACTTGGTGAGGTGGCGGCCTCGTGCCGGACGAGTTCCTCTATGACTGCGCCCTCAGCCTCGATCTTCGCGGCATACGAGGACCACGACTCGGACTCCGCGCAAAATGTGGTCGGAGAGCGGTCGATCGGGGACGCGAGTGTCGCGAGATCGACGATGGCATTTCCCTGACCCGAGAATCCGTTGTTGAGCTTGATGACTACGGAGCGCGCCGACGGATTGCGCGCGCGCAACTGCTGCACTTCCTCCTCAACCTCTTCGACGCTCGTGAGGTCCTCGGCCCCATCGAGCAACTGGACGCCCGCATCGCGCGCAATTCTGCGCGATCCGCTCTTGGTCCCGAGACGGCTGAGCTCGGGGTCGATGCCGTACAGGGGAACGCCGAGCATCTCGGCAACGCGGCGTTCAGCGACGTGACATTGAACGGCGCGATGAACGCGTCGTTGCCAACCAGGTTGCTAAGTGCCTGCAGAAAGTCGGGGCGGTCAAGAAGTTTCGCGGACAACGCCCTCGGCTCGTCATCGGCAAGATCGACCAACGACAACCGCGCACGGGTCGTGGGGACGTCGTCGAGCCAGCGAAAGTAGTAGTCCACGATGGCAGGATCGACCGGCGCCGACGTTACGTACAGGACGCGGAGTCTCTCGTCCCTCAGCGCCAGCACCGAGCACAGCAATCGCTCCTCATAGAAGACGACCCCGGTGATTTTGCGGAGCTCGACACTCGGAAAAGTGATCGACGGAAGCACCAGCATGGTGCCCGTTTCGAGCGCGTCGAAGCCCAGCGCGTCGAACCTGGCCGCGAGCTGCTTTTGCAGAACTTGGAACGATGGACGGGTCACGGCTCCCGTAGGGTACCGATATGACCACGAGCACCGGGACGGCCGAACTCGGTGATGTCGCCGGCTGGATCCGAGCCGCAGATCGAGTCGTGGCTCTGAGCGGAGCGGGTGTCTCGACTGATTCCGGCATTCCGGATTTCCGCGGACCGGAGGGAGTCTGGACTGTGGACCCGAAGGCCGAACGCCTGTCGAGCCTCCAGCACTACATGGCCGATCCCGAGATTCGAAAGCGAGCGTGGCAGCTCAGGATCGAGCACCCGGCGTGGACGGCGATGCCCGGCAGCGGCCACAACGCGCTCGTGAAGCTGGAACGCATGGGGGTGCTGCACACACTCATCACGCAGAACATCGACGGCTTGCATCAGCTGGCGGGTACCTCACCGGAGATCCTCGTCGAAATCCACGGGACACTGAGAGACGTCGTCTGCATGACCTGTGGAGAGCGCGCTCCAATGCAGCGAGCTCTTGATCGGGTGCGCGCCGGCGAAGAGGATCCCTCCTGCCGGACCTGCGGCGGGATTCTCAAGTCCGCGACGATCTCCTTCGGGCAGTCTCTTGTTGCCGAGGACCTCGAGCGCTGCCGCATAGCGGCCTCGAACTGCGATCTCTTCATCGCTATCGGGACCTCGCTCGTCGTGCATCCGGTCGCGGTGCTTCCGCAGCTCGCCCTCAACGCAGGGGCGCGGCTCGTCATCATCAACGCCGAGCTCACCCCGTACGACGCGCGCGCGGACGCGGTCTTGAGGGGCCGGATCAAGGACATCTTGCCGGTAATCGCGGATCAGGTGTAGCGGGTGGCAGAGCGGACGAATGCGCGTGATCGGAGCGTCGCCTCTTTTTCAGTGCCAGCCGACAAACTTCGAGACAAGATCAAGCCGCCGCACGGGTTCGCCTCTTCGGTTCTCCGCTTTGTCCGCACTCGCTGCGATTCCGAGCATCAAGTTGGCTCCGATCCACCGCAACGGCTCGGGCTCCCATCGGCGTGATCTGTGATTGACCCAGGGAAGCCTGGTCAACTCCGTTCTGTGCTCGAGGATCAGATCCCGTAGCGTCCGGCCGGCCAGGTTCGCGGTCGATACCCCGTCGCCAACGTATCCCCCGGCCCGCGCGATTCCCGCCGACCGATTCATAAGGACCGAGCTGTACCAGTCCCGCGGGATAGCGATCGGGCCTCCCCACGAATGAGTGATGCACGCACCTTGCGTCTGCGGAAGGAGGCTGTTCAGCGTCTGCTCGAGCTCTCGGAACACGTCCGGCTCGCGATCGTATGAGTCCTTGATCCGCGATCCGAAGTGGTATGGAGCCCCGCGACCGCCGATTGCTATTCGATCGTCCGCCGTCCGCTGCGAATAGATGATCAGGTGACGTCCGTCGGTCATCGTCTCGCGCCCCCGCCATCCGATCGTCTCCCACACGTCACGGTCGAGTGGTTCCGTCACGATCATCAACGAGAAGATCGGCGCGAATGAGCGACGGCGGCGTGGAAGCTCCACTGTATAGGCCTCGGTTGCGATAACCACGACCCCGGCGTGCAGCCGCCCCCGCGGGGTGCCAACCGTTCGCGACGCGATCTTCACCGCCGGGGTCTGCTCGTAGATCGCTACTCCCGCCGATTCGACGACTTCTGCCAGACCTCTCGCCAGTCTGCCCGGATGGATCGCCGCACAATGGGGCGTGAACGCCGCGCCGAGGCAGCCCGCGATATCGACGCGAGCCCGCGCCTCAGCCGCGTCGAGCCACGTGTAGTCGCTCTCGCCGAAACCCCACGAACGCTGGTATTCCACCGACTCTCGAACGCGCCCAAGCTGGGCGCGGGAGGTCGCAAACGACAGCGTCCCGCCCTTTGCGTAGTGCGCGTCTATGCCCTCCAGCTCGACCACACGCCCCACTTCGTCAACCGTGTCGAACATCGCTCTCTGCAGGGCGATCGCAGCGTCCCGTCCGTGGCGAGCCGCAGTTCGCTCGCGACTGCCGGCAAAAAGGGCAGAGCACCACCCGCCGTTGCGACCCGACGCTCCGAACCCGCATATCTCTTTTTCGACGATCGCGACGCTCACGCTCGGGTCCGCCCGCTTCAGGTAGTAGGCGGTCCACAAACCCGTGTAGCCGCCTCCCACGATCGCGACATCGACATGGTGGTCGGACTCCAGCGCGGCGCGCGGCTCGAGATCGTCCGGTAAGGAATCGAGCCAGAAGCTGTAGGTGCGATAGTCCCTGGTTGCCACGGTGGCGAGACGCTAACCGAAGTCCCAGAAGGCTTGATGCAGACGGGGCAGTCGTCTCTAGCCCGAGCGCTTCAGCTTCCCGTGCTGCTTTGCGTAGCGTTCGCCCCGTCGGAACACGGCCAGGCCGAGGGGAATCGACAGGACCCCGATGATCGCCAGAGGCAGGAGCTCGTCTCCCATCGCGCCGACACCGGCGCCCCCGATGATCGCGTCTCGAATCCCGTCCAGAGCGTAGGTCGCGGGTGAGATCGTCGCCAGCCATTGCATGGGCTCCGGGAGCACCTCGACGCTGTAATAGACGCCCGAGACAACCAGCAGCATGCCCTGCGCGATGAACCCGAGCTGCGAGCCCTTCTCGGGCGAGATCAGCGGCAGAACGGCGGTCATGATTCCGAGTCCCACGAACGAGACCGACGCAACCGCGAGCACCACGATTGCGGCGAGGAAGTTAGCCTCGGGCATCTCGAGGTCGAAAAAGAACGCGACCACTCCGAAGAGCAGCGCCGCCCGCGCAACGCCGTAGGCGAGCGCGAATAGACCCATCCCGAGCAGGTGAACCGAGCGCGAGAGCGGGGCCATGAACGTGTACTCGATCGTGCCCTCCCACCGTTCCCACGCCACCGTCTCGGTGAGGATCTCAAAGATGATGCCCAGATAGGCCCAGATCACAGCGCCGATCAACAGCACCGTGGTCTGGCGGTTGACGTCGAGCCGCCCACCCGCGGCCTCGACGCCTGCCGCGATGAAGACGATCGTCAGCGTGTTTGCCACCGTCCACAGGAAGAACGCCAGCTCCCACCATGCGTAGCGCTTGACTAGGTACGCGTTTCGTTCGATAACGCCGGAAAGCCCGATCAGCTCGGCGCGCAAAGTTGCGGCAGCTCCTCTCATTCGTCCTCCCGATCCCCCGCTTCCTCCTCGAAGGTCCGGCCGGTCGCGGCGAAGAACGCCTCCTCCAGTGTCGAGGCTCTGTAGCGTCGCTTGAGGTCTTCGGCGGGCTCAAGGGCAAGCAGCTCACCGTTATCGAGAATTCCCACCCGGTCGGCGAGCGTTTCGGCCTCGACGAGGTCGTGAGTGCAGAGGAGGATGGTTGCGTCGTGCGTCGTCCACACCTCCTGGATGAAGTCCTGTACCTCGAGCTTGGAACGTGGGTCGAGACCGGTCGTCGGCTCGTCGAGAAGCAGAAGTACGGGCGAGGTCAGGAGCGCACGCGCCAGGGCGACCTTCTGTTGCATTCCTCGGGAGAGATTCTCCATAGATTCGTGGCTCCGTTCAGCAGGAAAGCCGACGCGGCCGAGGATCTCCGGGATCCGAGTGCGCGTTTCAACCGGCCGCATGCCGTAGAAGCGCGCGGCGTAGCTCAGGTTCTCGACCGACGACATCTTCTTGAAGAAGGACGCTTCCACCGAAACGCGATTGATGAGCCGGCGGACGGGCCGAGGTTCCGAGAAGACATCGTGTCCGAAGACATGCGCGCTGCCTCCGTCCGGCAGAAGGAGGGTCGACAACAGCCTGACAAGTGTCGACTTACCCGACCCGTTCTGACCGAGAATCGCAACGCATTCGCCACGATCGATTTCGAAGGTCACACTCTTGAGTGCCGGCACGCGTGTTTTGGCGCCGCGCCTCTCCCGCCGGACGAACTCCTTGCGAAGCCCGGCAACCTCGACGACGGGGGCCGCGCGCGAACTCCACGCCTGTGTGGAATCGATTGTTACCGCGGTGCGAGACATGTACTGCTCCTTCAGTGCAGCGAGAACGGAATCGGACACGAGAACGCCAGCACCCCAGGCGGGGCGCGCGGCGCGATAGAAAGTTCTCAGCCGAGGAGCAGCATCTCGTCACCAGGATAATCGGTTTTCGGTCACCGGGACAAGCGGGTCTCCCCGGCCGATCGATGTCACGTCGGCTGTAGGCTGACGGGGTGGTCATGAGGGCTTGGCTGCGGACCACGATCAGTCGGGACGGCGACCAGACCTCGCCGGAACGACTCATCCCTCCGATACCGAGGACATCCCCGCCTGCCGCCGGTGTCATCCTCGCCTGCGTCGGCGTCTTTTCGTTCGCGGGACTGTCACACAGCGGCTTCTTTGACGTTTCGCTGTGGGTGGTGGCGGCGCTCGGGGTATTGGTGCTCGCCGCAGCACTAACGGGGTCCGCCGCAGCCCTGCACATCACGATCTTCTGCTTTCTTGTCGTGCTCTCCTATCGAACGCCTGGAATGGGAATCCACCCGTTTCCCCTCGTAAGCGCGCTTGCGGGCTATGGCGTGGTGGTGCTGGCAACTCCGCGGCTCAGAGAGACAGCATTTTGGTTGCATACGGGCTCCCTCGAAGCGAAGGTCCGCCGGCTCGTGGTCGTTGCCGTTATGGCGTCGGCCATCGGCCTGCCGATCTGGTCCTGGCTCGTGGGGCCTGAGGTGCGAGAAATAGTTGCTGCGTTTGACGACCTTTCGGCATGGGCTCTGCTGCCGATCGGCGCGACGTTCGCGTTGGTTAACGCAGGTGCCGAGGAGGCGGCCTTCCGGGGAATCCTCATGGACGCGCTCGTGAGCGCAGTCGGAGAAGCCGGTGCTGTCGTAATCCAAGCCGTCGCATTCGGGCTGGTCCACTACCCGCATGGTCTTCCGAATGGGACGTGGGGTGCTCTTTTGAGCGGCATCTACGGCCTCTTTCTTGGATTCATACGGCTGCGAGCGGGCGGGATGCTCGCGCCCTGGATCGCTCACGTCGCGACCGACCTCACGATCTTCGTACTGCTCCTGACGTGGCTGTAGCAGCACCTCGTTGAGCCGGCGCAGACGGTTGAGCGTCGGGCGCAACGCCGGACAACAATTGGTGATCCCCGAGGACTTCCCTGCTCGTGGCAATCTTCTTGGCGGCGGGAAGGGAGAATCCTAAGTAGTGACGAACCGCCGGCTGATCCTGCTCGGCCCACCGGGCGCGGGTAAGGGCACCCACGCGGAACGGCTCGGTGCGGAGCTCAACGTGCCTCGCATTGCCACGGGAGACATGCTCCGTCACGAGGTCGACGAGGGCACCAAACTGGGGCGCTGGGCAAAGTCGCTCATGGATCAAGGCGACCTCGTACCCGACGAGGTGGTCGTGAAGCTGGCCGTGAAGCGCTTGGCGCGCGAGGACGCAGCAGATGGCTGGATCCTGGATGGATTTCCACGCAACCTCAGGCAGGCAGTGGGGCTGGACGATCAGCTCGAAGGCCAGAGCGTGGACCTCGTCATCGCGCTCGACGTCCCGATTCAGGAGGTCATCGATCGCATCAGCGGCCGCCGAATGTGCCCCCAGGGGCACGTCTATCACGTCAGGCGAGACCCTCCGCGCCGCGAGGGCATCTGTGACGAAGACGGGGAGCCGTTGTTTCACCGCGACGACGACAACGAAGGCGTGGCCCGCCACCGCTTTGAGATCTACGAAAAGGAAACGCAACCGCTGCTCGAGATCTACGAGGGCAGGGGCTACCTCCGCCGCGTCGATGGCGCGGGCACTCCCGACGAGGTCTATCCCCGCGTCGCCTCACTCCTCAGGTGAGGGCCTTTCGAACGCGTTCTCCCAACTCACGCAAACGTTCAACTGGTTCTCTGCTGAAGACGAACCTCACGCATCGAGGCGCGACGGTCTCTCCCCACGCCGTCATCGGTGTCGCAGCGACCTTCTGCGCGAGAAGCCGCTTCGACGCTTCGGGCGCTGGTATTCCCATGGCCTCGGTGTCGAGAAGCAACGCCCAGCCGCCCGAGGCGTTGATTGCGGGCAGGCCATCCAGCTCCTCCATGACAACGTCTCGGCGACGCTCGAACTCCTGAATCGTCCGTGCTAGATCCTTCGGATCTGACCGTAGTGCAGCGATCGCTCCCGCCTGCGCGAAGCCGCTGGCCACGAGCCCGTTGTAGATGTGCACCATCCCGATGGCGTCGGCGGTGTCGCGATCGGCCACGGCCCATCCGACTCGCCACCCGATCATCCGGTATTCGATTGAAACAGAGCCGAGCGTGACCGTGCGATCCCGCAAACCGGGGAGCGACGCCGGATGAAGCAGGGGGCGGCCGTCGAAGAGGACGCTCTCCATCAAGCTCCAGTAGATGAGGTGCAGCGACTTTTCCAGGATGAGTTCCGCGATGGCCTGCCATTCCTCCTTCGTGAAGACCATTCCCGAAGGAAAAGTGGGGTTCTGAAGAAAGAGCGCTTTCGTCCTGCTGCTAGTCGCCGCGCGCAGGCTGTCGAGGTCGATCCGCCAGTGCCCGTCCACCGGTCGGCACTCGGCAAAGCGCGGAACAGCTCCGGCCAGGCGGACACGGTTGATCATCCCGGCGTAGGTGGGATCCGTGAGTATGACCTCGTCACCTGGATCGGTGGTCGCCAGCAGCGCGTCCAGCAGCCCAGTGCCGTCCGAGGTTGTGATGGCGATCTCCGAGTGGGGGTCGTATCGGAGGCCGCTCCGACGCTCGATGTGATCGGCCACCGCCTCCTTCAGGTCGTAGCGTCCGCTGAAAGGCAGCCAGCTGTTGTACTCGAGCCGCCCAACAGCGTCACGTGTCGCTTCTACGACTCCCGGAGGAGGAGGCAGGTCCGTATCGAGGTTCTCCATCCGCAGAACGTCAGGGTCGTCGCCGGCTGCCGCAGCAACCTTGTCGATGCCGAATCCGGGAACATCGTCGAGTCGGCGAGCGCGCATGGCTCACTCCTTATCGGTCGTCTTCTCGCCCTCCCGGCAGCCGCACGTCGATGAATACGAGGCGGTGGTCTGAGCTCGGGAAGGGGAAGGTCCCCACCAGCCGGAAGAACGGGCTGCTGGAAAGGGGCCAGAAGACCTCCGCATCAACCATCTTCATGTTCTTTCTCGGAAGGACGTAATCGGCGCGCAGATTGCCGGGGCCCGGCACGTCGGCGAAGTCTGCCGTGTCAAACGCCGGGTTTCCCCTGTGTGTTTCGTTTGCGCCGCCTTGGAGCTCGGCCTGTTCGACCGCGCCCGGACTTGATGGAGTAAGTCGCGTGTTGACGAGGGGATGTTCCAGCAATTGTTGCGCCGATCCTGGAACGCTGTCACCGTCAAAGGGGTCGGAGTTTTGATCTCCCACGACCACGAACATGCTTCCAGGTCGAAGCCCACCGCGCTCGCCTTCATCGTCGTAGATGTATCGGCTCGTCGAGGGACGCAGATAGTCGGCCCAGAAGCGAATCTCGTCGTGGTTGCGGGTGCCGTTGCGGTCCTCCGCGCCGTCAAAGACCGGCGGTGTGGGATGGCTGGCGAGGACGTGGACGGTCTTGTGGCCGATCTCGATCGGTACGTCCCAATGGCTCTTGGACGAGAGGCGGAACACCTCCAGCTCCTCAGGTGAGTACCAGTCAGACGGCGCCGGAGTTGCCGGGTCATCGGGCAGCAGGGCACCCGGCATGTCCTTCCACAGGAAGTGCTGGAACGTCCGGATCTTCCTTTCAACGATCGGATAGCGCGAGTACACGGCCATCCCGAACTGTCCGGGGAAGAAGCCAAAACCAAATGCGTCGTTGGGTCCGCCGACCGTCCCGTTGTTGTCTAAGTCGAAGCCGGAGGGGATTCCGGTGTTTGACGGCGCCACGAACCGATAGCGGTACACGATCGGCTCCGATCCGTTATGCGGGACCGACAGGTAGTTGTCCTGGAAGAGGCGCGCTGCCTTACCGCCTGAATCAAAATCGAACTCGTTGATGAGCAAGACGTCCGGGCGAGTGCGCTGGATTATCTCTGCGACGGTCTGCGCCTGAGCATTGTCCGGCGTTGACAGATCCGTGATCAGCTGGCCCTCCGCGTTGCGGTTCAATGATGCGTTAAAGGTTGAAAAGCGGACCGTTCGATCGCGCTTGTCTGCTCGAGCCCCGGCATCCTCCTCGAACGCCGCAACTCCTGTGACGAGCAACAACGCAGTCACCACTGCGGTTACCGGCCGCATAGATTGGCCCAACAACACCCTCGAAAAGGTCATCTCGGCACCCCTTCCTCAAACCGTGGATGGGTTCTTATTACTACGTTGTGACCTCGATGTGTCACGGGCATGGCCCTTTCCGTACTTCACCAACCGGCGACCATCACTCGGGGGTCGGCCAGGATTCGAAAATGCCGACAGGGCCTGCATAGGCCCTTCGTGCCCAAGGAACCCGATGGAGGCGGGAACGCTCACTTCGATGATCTGTCGCTACGAAGCGGCGATTGACACCTTTGCCACCTACTTCTTTCCCAAGACGTCGCCGCCGGTCCCGGTTCGCATCGACAAGCCGTCGCCGGGGTCGAACTGCCCGCAGCAGCAACAACTCCTTTCCGTCGCAGGGTGCCGGACGGTCCGGCACCCTGGGCGCGGCTGCCGCTAATCGCACCCCCCTTGGATGTTGCCGTTTCCTACCCCGGTTATGTCGTCCAGTCCCTGATCGATGTGTGCTCTGCCCACAGCCTTACTGGCGGCCGCTCGGTCGCACCAGCTTGAACACCTTGCCCGTGGTCCCGGCCGGCCCCGTGTTCTCGGTCGCGCCCACGTAGATCTCCCCGGCCTCGTCCTGGCCGAAGCCGAGCACATAGTGGTCGATGCGCCCCGAAGCGCTCGTCGCCACCCGGAGCTCCTGCATCTGCCACAGACCTTTCTTGCGGCGCTTGGCCGCGAACAGGGTGCCGTCCGGATCTTCGAATTCCCTGCTCCAGTCACCGAAGACGTAGCGCCCGCGGAGCTGTGGCAGCGTCCTCCCCCGGTAAACGTTTCCGCCGACCACGGCGGCCCCGAGACCGCCCGGCTGGTGGTGGTTGGCGTACTCGATGACCGGGTCGATCAGCGGCTCGCCGCGCGGCCCCGTGTCCGGGCACTCCTCGGGTGACTCGGACGGGTTGTCGGGGTCGAAGCAGTGGGTGCCCTCCTTGATGTTCCACCCGTAGTTGCCGCCCTTGACGACGAGGTCGACCTCCTCCCACAGCTCCTGCCCGGCGTCGCCGGCGAAGAGCTCGTGGGACCCACCCATGTCGAACGACATCCGGTAGGGGTTGCGGAAGCCGTAGGCGAAGATCTCGTCTCGTCCCTCCCGGCCCACGAACGGATTGTCCGGCGGGATCGCGTAGGGATCGCCGCGGTCGACGTCGATCCGCAGGATGCTGCCGAGAAGGTTGGTGACGTCCTGGCCGTTGCCGATCTCGGGGGTGTGCCCGAGCCCGACGTCGTTGGCCCCTCCGCCGTCGCCGAGGGCGATGTACAGAAGTCCGTCGGTGGGCCCGACAGCGAGCGCCCCGGCGTTGTGATTGAACTGCGGCTGGTCGACCTGGAGGAGGATGCGCTCCGAGCCGGGATCGCCCCGGTTGGGATCCGCCGACACCCGGAACTCCGAGACGTGGCTCGTGTGGTCGAAGCCCTGGGGCGCCCCGGCCCTGAGCGGGGCGCTGTAGTAGACGAAGACTCTCCCGTTGGTCGCGTAGCCGGGGTGGAAGGCCAGCCCCAGAAGCCCCCGCTCGTCGAACGCCGCCTGGAGCGGGACGATCTTGTCGCGCAGGTCGAGAAACGGCGTCGGTAGGAGGGTCCCGTCGGGGGTGAGGATGCGGATGAGCCCGATCTGGTCGACGACGAAAAGGCGGTCGGAGCCGTCCGGCGGCGGGGTCACCGTGAGCGGCGAGGTCAGGCCCTCGGCCACCTGCACGAGGCCGACGTCCATCGGGTCCCCGAGCTCGGATTGGGCCCCGGCCGGAACGGTGAGCAGGGCCGCCAAGAGGACGAGAGTGCCCAACAGCTTGCTGAGCCGGTGTGCCATGGCCGCAACCCCCCTTGCCGTCGCCTTCTCCCACACTCAGCCCTCGAGGCTATCCGTCGCCTGCCCAAGGGTCAATCCTCCCAGTCCAGCGTCGACGATCTGCTCACCGTCCACGACGCCGGCGCACGAAGCGCCCGCTTCGTGAGGTTCTTCGATCGTAGTACTACTCGGGCGGGACAACCGTGGCCGACTTCAGCAACCCGTTCGGCAGCGAGGGAGCTCGGCTTCCTCGATCCCCACGGCGCGAACACGTGGTCGTCGTACTGGTTTGGGGGGCGGGCGGACCCACCCCCCAACCGAATGGGATTTTCTCCTACGGAAGCGAGAACTCTTGTGTCTGCGGGTTCAGGTGCGGAAGCCTGAGCGCTCCGCCCATGACTTTGTCGCTGACCCGGAACACGTTCAAGCCTCTGGTGATATCCGATTCGTAGACGAAGTTGTTGTAGTAGTAAGACGACCACGCGCCGCCGAGCTGGCAGCCCGGAGGACTGGTGTCGCTGCAGAAGGGGCCCGGTCCGAGCGACGGCGGGTCCGACCACGCCACCGTCACCGGGTTGGCCGGCCTCGTAAAGTCCGTCACCCAAGTGCCAGCCTGGTAGTGGCCGCCCACCAGGACGTAGCGCCCCGAACGAGTCGGCACCACGTTGTAGTTGTGGATCGTGCAGTTCTCGTCGCGGCCCTGCGGCCGCGGGAGAGTCCACTGCCCGAGCTTGGCTCCGGTGGCCGCGTCGTAGAAGAAGGCGCTCTTCTTGACGTCGGGGTCGGTGGCCTCGCACTCGGCCTGGACACCGCCACCCGGCTCCCAACCGAGGACGATGACCTCGCCGTCCCACGTGAACGCCGCGGAGTGCCAGCTCCCGTTGCAGTTCCGGTCTCCGGGAATGTTGCAGACGCCTTCCTCTTCGATCGTGTACAGGAACTCGGGATCCTCGTAGGAGCCTCCGCCGGGAGCTCCGATGCTGTACACGTTGGTGTGCTCGTGGCCGGCGACCGCCAGCAGGTTCACATCTCCGAGGATGACGCCGCTGTCGTGCGAATGGTGCGCGTCCATGAGCGGCTCGTCCCGGAGCCACCGGGCACTCGCCGGATCGTCAAGAGGAACCTCGACGATCCCCAGAACCGGCCACATCTGGCAGGGACCGCTACCGATGGAGGTCTGGTTGTAGAGGATCAGCCGGTTGTTGTCGAGATCGGGAACGGCGGTGATGGTGTGCGTACCGCAGCCGATGCCGCCGTTTTGGTTCTCGCGCGCGGCGAGCGGCCTTTGGCTGAGCTCCACATCGCCTATCAGCTCGGGGTCCCGGACGTCGCTGACGTCCCAGATGTGCATCCCCTCGAACCCGACGGGCACGGGCTCACCGTCACAGAACCTCCCCGCCGGTGCCGGAGTGTTCCAGGCGCGGACCAGTATGTCCCCCCAGACGACGATGTCGCCCTGGTCACCGTTGCAGCGAGGGTGAGAGATCTCCCTGGGGTTGCCGGGCGCCGAGACATCGATGATGCGGAACCCATCGTAGTTCCCGTTGAACGCCAGCCTTCCCCAAAAAGCGATGTCTGAGTTGACATGCCGCACGGCCGCCGGATCGTTGAACGTAGCTGGATGCGGGCTGTGGCCAATGGCATGGATGTTCTTGGTGCTCGGCCTCGTGCCGTGGTCGGCCGCGGCCGGAATCGCTATGCCCGCGAGCAGAACCAAAGCTGCGAGCAGCGTCGATAGTCGAGTAATCACGCGCACATCCCCCCTTGTGGTCGGCGAAGACCGAATCGATGCCCGGCATGCCGGAGAGGGCCGCGCTGCTGGGTCACTCGCCGGGGGAAAGGAGGCCGCGACCGTGAGAACGCGGCACAGCTTGGCTTGCTGATGCTCATCTCTCGGCTTCCACCCCCCAGAGAATCCCCGTCGGTGACCCGCCCGGTGGCGAGCACATAACCCTCACGCGGTCAGCCCGTCGGCATCCTCGACGCAGCATAAACGACAAGTAGGTCATGTGTCTCGGGTGGCCGCGACCCTCCGGGGGAGGAGAGGCACCCTTCACCAATCACTCGGACACGTTGACCTACCTTGCGTACTTCAACGCCGGTCTTCGCCTCTACGACCTCACTAATCCCCGCCAGCCGCGTGAGGTGGCTCGATCGCGCCGGTCGTGCTCGGCGGCGGGAAGCGTCTGAATTACTGGTGGCGGGAAGAGGATTCGAACCTCTGTAGGCGTACGCCGGCGACTTGGCAGATGATCCGCTCCCTCGGGAGCGGTTGGTGGTCCTAAGTGGACGATGTTCGAACCAACGGTTTCGTAAGGACCTTCAGGCCATCTGCCAGGTAGGACGGGCCTGAACCGGCGTTCCGATCGCTCGCGAGATCGTCCGGCCCCGACGGGTGTTGACTACTGCTGCTGCCGGCTACGGGCATCCTCCCTGGAAGTTGCGGTTCTCGACTCTGATCACGTCGTCCAGCCCCTGATCGATGCGGGCCCGGTCGAACTGCGGGCCGCCATTCACGACGTCGCGCACGCCATCTTTGGCGAGCAGACGGTCATTGCCGGGCCCCCCCACCAATACGTCCTTGCGGGTCCCGCCGATCAGGCAGTCGTTGTCGCCCTGGCCCCGGAGCTTGTCCGAGCCGGTGTTGCCGAGCATCTTGTCGCGGCCGGGCCCGCCCTCGAGGAGGTCGTCGCCGCCACCGCCTTCGACCAGGTCGTCGCCCCCGCCGCCGTCGAGGAGGGTGTCGTGGCCGGTGCCGCCCTCGATGGTGTCGTTGCCCTCGTCGCCGTGAACCTCGTCTTCGCCGGGTCCGCCGAAGAGGCCCGGCACGTTGCCGCTGTCGTCGCCGGGTCCCCCGAACAGGTCGTCGTCGCCCTCTTGGCCCTCGAGCAGGTCTCGCCCGTCGCCGCCGAGCATGAAGTCGTCGCCTGCTCCGCCGAAGATGAAGTCGTCGCCCGCCTCTCCGTCCACGAAATCATCGCCGGCGTCGCCCCCGATGCTGTCGCCGCCCTCGCCGCCGAAGATGGTGTCGTTGCCGTTGCCGCCCTCGATGTTGTCGTCGCCGGCGCCGCCGTCGAGGAGGGGGTCGTCGTCGTCCCCGCCCTCGATGGTGTCGTCACCGTCGTCGCCGTGAAGCTCGTCTTCGCCGGGTCCGCCGAAGAGGCCCGGCACGTTGCCGCTGTCGTCGCCAGGTCCCCCGAACAGGTCGTCGTCGCCCTCTTCGCCCTCGAGCAGGTCTCGCCCGTCGCCACCGAGGATGAAGTCCCCGCCCGCTGCGCCGAAGAGGAAGTCGTCGCCGGCCTCTCCGTCCACGAAATCGTCGCCGGCGTCGCCCCCGAGGCTGTCGCCGCCGCCGAAGATGGTGTCGTTGCCGTTGCCGCCCTCGATGCTGTCGGTACCGGCGCCGCCGTCGAGGAGGGGATCGTCGTCGTCCCCGCCATCGATGGTGTCGTTGCCGTCTCCGCCGCGGATGGTGTCGGTGCCGGCGCCGCCGTCGAGGAGGGGATCGTCGTCGTCCCCGCCCTCGATGGTGTCGTTGCCGTCTCCGCCGCGGATGGTGTCGGTGCCGGCGCCGCCGTCGATGGTGTCGTTCCCGCCGCCTCCGCACAGGAAGTCGTCGCCGGGCGTCCCGGTGATGATGTCGTCACCGTCGGTGAACTCGTTGTCACACTGCGACTCGACCGTCAAGGTCACGTCGAAGTCTGCGGCCACGGACCCTCCTCCTCCGGCGTTCGCGACACTGTCCGCGTGCAAGCGGTAAGCGCCCGGTGGGAGGTCGCTGAGCGCCAGCGAGTCGCTCGCCTCGAGGCGGGGGTCCTCGGAGCCGAGTTCCACCTCGACCTCGTCCGGACCCTCAAAATCGCCCTCCAGATTCACGGTCGAGCTGCCGACATAACCACCGATCTCCGGGGGGGTCACACTCGCGCTTACGTTCGCGAGTAGCGACCCCGTCATCCCCTCAGGAATAACGAAGTCGAGGTCGAACCAGGCGTGCGTCTCTCCGCCTAAGATCCTGCCGTTTCCACCGCTCACCGAAAAGGAAGTCTCGCCGCTTACGTCGGCCGAGCTGAGGTGAACCTGCCCCTGGCCGTCGGGGGGCGCGAAGCTCAGCGCATACTGCTCCGACGCGGCACCGTTCGCCTGGGCGCCGTCCTCCGAACTGCCAGAGACCGATTCGCTCGCGCCGAACCCATCGGCGCAGTTCGAGTCGACAAAGAACTCGTCCAAGATTTGTTGCCCATCACCGATGATGCCGGAGATGAAGCCGCAGCCCTCATCGGCCGCAGCCGGCGGGGCCGCCACTCCCAAGATCCCGGCGACGAGAGTCACAATAAAAACGATCGATCTCAGCTTCATCTTTGCCTCCCCGCCTACTCTGTTTGGCAAGCAGTGATGCTCGCCAGACCACCCATTTGACGTAGGCGAACCGAAATGCTCGCTATTAACCGTGAGCCAGCTTGATCGCTGTGAGGTGGACGCGGGGATCGGGAAAGTCCTCGCAGTACTGCCACCGGTAGGCGAGCCGTATCACACCCTTGGTATCGATCACGAACTCGCCGGGGCGTCGCCATGGGTTGTCGACGGCCGGCCGCCCCATTTCGCGACGGTCCGCTATGAACTGCTCGCCGATCTCACGGCTGTGCGACCAGAACTCCTCCGGGGCGTCGAAAAGCACCTCGGCAACCGTGAATTCCGTGAGCCCGTAGGTGCGGTAGCCCGCTTCCTCGGTGTCGCAAAGAAACGGGCAGTCGATGCCGTGCTGGTCGCGGTAGGCGGCGGCGCGCTCGGGCTCGCCCTGGCCGACCACGACGACCTCCGCGCCTGCGTCGCGATACGCGTTCATCTCGTCGCGCAGCCGGGCCGCCCGGTCGATGCCGCACCCACATCCGTAGTGCCTCCAGAACAGCACGAGCGCGGGCTTCTCGTTCCAGAACGAGCTCAGCGCGCGGTCGCGACCTTCGTGATCCACAAGGACAAGCTCGGGGGCGGCATCACCGACCTGTGGGACCATCCGGCCCTGCTCTAGCTCGGCGGGGCCTCTGACCCACAGCTCCAACCACTTCTTCTCGGCGGCCCGGATCTGCTGCTCGAGTCTGGTCTCCATCACCACTCCCTCGCTGCGCATACCTACATCCCCTCCCTCACCAGAATGATCTCGTCGGCGACCAGTCCATGCGCCTCCTCGTGGACCCGCTTGGCCGCTTCAACTGAGGGTGCCTCCCCGAGGCAGAAGACCGTGCCCTCGTCCTCGCTGAACCAGTAGCGCAGGTACCTGACGCCGAAGCGGGCCTGGATGTCGATGTCGGCCTGGTGAGCCCTGGCGGCGGCCTCGGCGGTTAGCCCGTCGAGGTTCCGGTGCACGTCCATGAACAGCCCCATCCATCCTCCTTCTTCTCTCGCAGAGCCCACTGTCGCCCGGAAGATGGATGAAGACATCCGTAAGATCACGGATTCTTCATCGTCATGCGGAGAGCTACGGCGAGCGCCGGGCGGCCTCAGCAGCCAGCTCGGCCCGGGCCGAGGCCCCGAGCTTCGCGAGCGCATGCGAGACGTGGGTATCCACGGTGCGATGGGAAACGAACAAGCGCTCGGCGATCTGGCGATTGGTCAGGCCCTCGGCGACCAGGAACACGACCTTCACCTCGGTTTCGGTGAGGCTGTCCCATCCGTGCGACGGACGGAGGCGAGGGCCGCGGCGTCCCCGTCGAACTCCCCTGGCCCTTAACTCGGCCTCCACTCGCCCCGCGTCGTGCGTCGCCCCCAGCGACTCATAGACCCCGAGGGCCTCTCGGAGCAGATCGTGAGCCTGCGGGGCATCAATCGCCGCGGCGGTTTCAAGGCTTTGAGCCGACGCGAGGATCCGTCCACAGGACCGGAACAGGCGCGCTGCTTCCTCGAGGTGGCTCCCATCTGCATCGAGCCAACCTCCGCAGGCCAAGACCATGGCCTTCGATGACGACGATCGCCAGCGCGACGAGGCCTCTTCGGCAACAGTCATGACGTCGTGGGCTCTGGTTCGGTCTCCAACCACCAGCGCGAGACGGATCATGTCCACAGCCGTCTCGCGGTGGTCGCCCACCGGTTCGGTTTGGGGCCATCGCTCCCACTCGCCGCCCAACGTGGCTGCTGCACCCTCGTCATGGCCCCGTGCTTCCTCGAGAAGCGCCTCGCTCCAGCGAATCCAGTACCCGCCAAATTGAGGACAGCCGGCCTGCAGCTCTTGCGTGCGCGCGGCAGCGAGCTCTTCTTCAGCCGACTCCAGATCGTCGCGGTGGAGGTGGATACGTGCCACGAGCGCCTTTGTCCACGGCGCCCACACCTGGGTTTCCGTCTCCTCGCTAAGTTCGAGTCCCGCGGTGGCGTCGACGAGCGCGTCGTCCCACAATCCCGCGTGGAAGCGGGCCAGGGCAGACGCGAAATGAAACAAGGGAAGGCTCCACGCAGCACCTACCGACTCCGCGTCACGCCGCCCCCGCTCGAGCACATCCAGCGCTTCGACGAATCTGTCACCGCTGATAAGGGCGAGCCCGAAATACAACGCCGGCTGAACGAACTGGATGGCATCGCTCGGACGAGCCGCGGCGAGCGACGCCGCTCGCCGGGCCGACGCCATTGCCTCCTCGACATACCCTCTGTGATCCGCGACCCGAGAGCTCGCGGACAACGTTAGGGCCAGTAACGAGGTATCCGCGAGCTGTTCGGCGGCGGCAGTCGCTTCGGCAGCGGCCGCTCGTGAACGGGTCACGTCTCCTACGACGAGGGCGCGCAGCGCGACATCGGCAAGAAATCGAGCCCTCTGTTCCTCGGTCAGCCCTTCCTCGCGCAGGGCGGCCTCGGCGTGCTGGAGCGAGTCCGCAACACGGCCCCGATACACAAGCACTCGCGCGAGCGCGTACCGGACGGCCGCACGCGCCTCGGGCGCGCTGGGACGATCGATGAGTTGCTGGGCGCGCAGCTCGGCCCTATAGAAGTGCCCGGACCAGAGAAGTGCGGACACAAGATCGGAGACGAGCAGATCACGGTGCTCAAAGCCGCCGGGTGCCAGCTCGAGTGCACGCGTCAGCAGATTCACGGCGGCAGTCGGGCTGCGTGCTGCAGACTCACGGGCCGCTCGCCAGATCCACTCTGTGGCAGAGGCGTCGCCGGCCTCAGCGCCGAGCGAAAAGTGGGGGGCGACCACCTCAGCAGCAGACCCCGATCCAGCCAGTTTGTTCGCCACGTCCAGGTGAAGGTCTTGTCGCACACTCGCGGCAATATCCTGGTAGATCGCATCGCGAACGAGCTCGTGATTGAAGCGCAAACGACTCTGATCTTCACGAAGAAGTCCCGAATGAACGGCCTCCTCCACGATGGGCGTGAGCTCGAGCGATTCCCTTCCCGAAGCAATCGTCAAATCTCGGAAACGGAACCGTGTCCCGAGGATGGACCCGATGCGCAACAGCTCCAGGCATCCATCCGACAGATAGGTCAGCCGCCTGATGATGGACCTCACGAAATCATCGGACAACTGTTCTTGCGCATTCGCGGTCAAAACCTCCTCCACGAACAAGGGGTTACCCGCCGCCGCCCGCAGCCTGTCCAGCAACGCCCCTTCGGGACGGCGACCCAGTGCACGTTCCCCCAATTCGAGAACTTCCTCATCCGCTAGTGGAGCGACGCCTAGCGGGGTGACGTTGACCATCTCCTCGATGCGGTCCAGCTGCGGTGAGCGCGGCCACGGCCGGCGTGTGCCGACCAGCAGCAGCGGTCGGATCATCAGGCGGGACGCGGCGTGGCGTAGGAACACAAGAGTTGACGGGTCCGCCCAGTGAAGATCTTCGAGCACCAAAACGAACGGTCCTTCGTTGAGGCGGGACTCGAAATAGCCGAGAGACTCCTCGATCACCCGGTAGCTCAGATCGAGGGATGCAGAGCTCGCGCCTTCATCACCCGCTCCCATCAACAGCGCGAGCAGGTCCTTCGTTTCCGGCGTCGAATCTCCGCCGCCCAGGGCATCGATAAGGGCGGCGAAGGGACGTTGCTGCTCTAGCTCGGAGGAACCGCCGACGGCGCTCTCGTAGCCCAGCTTCCCTGCTCGGCGAACGGTCTCCTGAGCGAGTCTCGATTTTCCGAGTCCGGGTTCCCCACGTATGAAGACCGCGGCCCCGCGCGAGGGCAACTCCGAGAGTGCCCCGTCGAGGATCCCGAGCTCCCGATCACGCCCCACGAGCGGCAGGCTTCGATGCGCCTCCACGAGGAAAAGAATGCCAGGCCTAAGGAACCGAAGCTACAGCCGCGCTCTCCGAATGCCAGGTGCCCGTCCAGAGCGTCTTTGTGCGCTGGATGCCGCATGGCGACAGTTCTCGCACAGAAAAACAAGGAGTCAATGTTGGCAGTGGCGGGAAGAGGATTCGAACCTCTGTAGGCGTACGCCGGCGACTTTACAGGCCGCTCCCTTTGGCCGCTCGGGCATCCCGCCGTGAGCAACGGCGAGGATAACCGCTCGTGATCAGCGCGTCGTCGCGGAACTTTGCGCGCTGTGTCTTCGAGATCGTGACGGGGCGCGCAAAGTTCGAGCGCTGCGCCTGCCTAGTCGGCCTGTTCGCCGGTCGTCACCGAGTGCCCGTGTGCGTCCTCACCGAGGAACACGGCGAGCTCGGCCGCGGGGTCCATGGCCCCCGTCCCGGCTCCCAAGCCGTCGACGGCGTCGGCTCCGATCAGCTGCCCCCCGGTCACGTCGGACTGCACCGCAGCGTTTGCCAGAGCCGACTGCAACGCCGTTTCGGCGAGCCCCAGCGCGCCGGTTGCGGGCGAGGAACCTGCCGCCCACAACGACTCACCGGACACCCTGAACTCACTGAGGTCCGGGCTGAATGCATCGCCGAACCGGCGGGCGACGGTGAGTGTCGCGATCTGCTTCTGGCGTTCGCCCTCCGCTCGTCCCGCAAGGCCGGCTGCATTGGCCTCGGCCTCGCGCAGCCACTTGACCAGGATGCGCATTGGGTTCTTCGCCTTGACGCCGCCTGACTTGTACCAGCCGAAATGCACATGTGGCGGCGTCGTCAGCGCGTTCCCGCTGTTGCCGCAAAAACCAATGACGTCGCCCTTCTTGGCGGCGTCGCCGGAAGAGAACTCCTTGGTGTTCCAGTCCGACAGGTGTGCGTAGTACCAATAGCTGCCGTCGGAGCGATGAAGTCGCGCAACCTTGCCTCCGAGTCCGCCGCCGTCGAACTCGACCGTGCCCGTCTCCGAGGCAAGGATCGGATCGCCGTACTCGCAGAAGACGTCTTGGCCCTCGTGCGTACGCACGAGGGGACCGGGGCCGAACCGAGGCGCTCCCCAGGTGTCCACCCAGTTGGCATTGCCGCCGATAATGAAGGGCGCGAACACCTCTTTGAGCACGCGCTCCTTGGACCAGCCGAGGGACCGCAGCCGTGCGGCCACGCTCAGAAGCGCATTCGTGTTGTACGAGCCGGGAACCCGGTAAAAACTCCGGACCGGTGCGATCGAGCGGCTTCCCTTGTCGCCACGCTCGCGTGACTTCTCGCCGCCCTTCTTGTCGCCACGATCCCCACCGGGAAGATCGATCGGATCGTCGCCTCCACCTCCGCCGCCGCCGCCCTTTCCCCCACCACCACCGTCGTCGCCTCCGCCGCCTCCGCCACCGCCACCGGTGGGGGTCGGGGTCGGAGAGACGGTCGGCGAGGGAAGGATGTCCGGGATCGTGGGACTGGGAATGATCTGGGCGAGGGCATCCGGAGTGAAGACGCGGCCGGCCGAGCGCGGCAGGACCACAGCGCCTGCCATCACCACCACTATCGCCAGTGTGATCCTTGCTGCGTTTCTCACTTACCCCTCACACTCATCAATTTCGACACGCTCGCACTCATTCTTCACATCCTGGAGATTGCGATGCTACGTACCCGTCGCCGTTTAGCAAGCGAGCCAGGCTCTCTCTACCCAGATTTCGCCGGAAAGCCCCCTACTCCTCCTGACGTTGCGAGGAGTCTAGCGGCCCTCCCCGGCGCGAGAAGCCATCCTATTTGTCCGATTTGGGCCAGTGGACCCACGCGTGCTCCTCTCCACTCACTGCGGCGCCGACCCCTTCTTACCCGCGGCTTCCGCCTCTCGTAGCTCGATCCTTCGGATCTTGCCGGTGAGTGTCTTGGGAAGATCGTCGACAAACTCGATCTCTCGTGGGTACGCGTAGGCAGCGTAATGGTTGCGCACGTTGTCCTGTATGCGCTTAACGAGCGCATCGTCGCCCTCCTTCCCGGGAGCCAGCTTCACGAACGCCTTGACGATGCTTCCTCGCTTGGGATCGGGGGAGGCGACCGCAGCCGCCTCGATGACCTCGGGGAGCTCGACAATCGCAGACTCGACCTCGAACGGCCCGATGCGGTAGCCCGCCGAGATAATCACGTCGTCGGCGCGACCCTCGTACCACACGTAACCGTCATCGTCGATGCGTGCCATGTCTTTGGTGTGGAACCAGTCGCCGCCGAAGTCCTCTTCGGAGTCGGCCGGCCGGTTCCAGTAACCGAGTGGGTAGTGTGGGTTAGAACGCGCTTTAAGGCAGATCTCCCCCGCTTCCCCCTCCGGCACGCGCTCTTCGGTCGCGGGATCGAGCAAGGCCATCTCCCACCCCGGCAATGGCTTCCCCATCGACCCCTGCCGGATCTCAACGGTCGGAAAGTTGCCGCAGATCGGATAGCTCTCGGTCAAGCCGTAGTAGTCGAACACTGGGATGCCGAACTGCGATTCAAACCATTTGATGACCTCCGGATTCAGCGGTTCACCGGCGGAGCAGCAGATGCGGAGATCGACTGTGTACTGATCGCCCGGGTCCTTCACTTCGGTCATCGCGCGCAGCGCCGTCGGCGTTGTGAACATGTTGCCGACGCGGTATTTCTCGAGCACGTAGAAAGTCTGCTCGGGGTCGAAGGCACCCTTGCGCTGGAAAACCGCGACGGGAACGCCGAAGCGCCATGGACCGAGGAGTCCCGGCACAATTCCCGCGATCCATGCCCACTCGCCGGTCGAGTGGAACACTTCATCGTCGCGGACGTCGTGGCACAACTCGTACTCGTTGTGCGCGAGCAGGTATCGGTGTGCATGCAAGATGCCCTTTGCCTGACCCGTCGTCCCGCTCGAGTAGTAGAGCTGAGCGGGATCGTCGGCGGCAGTGTCGACGACCGAAAAGTCGGGCGAGGCATCCTTCATGGCGCTCTCGAGATCGATATCGCCTTCGATGAGAGAGTCCCCCGGATTGAGCACGAGGACTCGCTCGAGAGAATCGACTCGGTCGCGCATGCCTTCCAGGCGGGGTCGGTTGTTGCCGTCCGTAAGGAGGACCTTGGCCTCCGAATCGCTCAATCTGTGGGCGATCCCATCGTCTCCATAGAGCTGGGACAACGACAGAAGAATCGCCCCCATCTTGTATGCGGCTATGAAGGCCGCTGCCGTTTCCGGCAATGAGGGCAGAAGCACTGCCACGCGGTCCCCTCTGGACACTCCAAGGCCCGACAGCACGTTAGCGATGCGGTTCGACGTCTCCTTTATCTCGCCGAACGTTACGCGCCGTTCGTTGCCCTTGTAGTCCTCCCATAGCATCGCCACCCGGTCGGGCTCGTGCTTGTCGACGGTATCGGTGGCGATGTTGTACCGGGCCGGCACCTCCCACGAGAACGCGGCCACCATCTCTTCGTACGAACCAGGTCGGAAACTACGGAACTGCGACACGATCGACCACCCCCAGGAATCACTAAGTCGCTTGCATCCCTGAGTCTCTTACCCAACGGTGCGGCAAGCAACTCCTGCCGTACGAGGGCTGCTACTAGGATCACTCTGTCGGATTCCGCCATCGAACCTGGAGGCGCTGTGGCTGAAGTGGGCGAATCTGCCAGTCGCACTCGCATCGTCGCGGCGCGTGACATCGAGCTGTTCACCGAGATGACCGGCGACCGGAACCCGCTTCACTACGACGAGGAGCTCGCGGCCCGCTCCCGCTTCGGCGGGCTGATCGTGCAAGGAGGGGTGACCTCGGGCCTGCTCAACGCCGTTGTCGCCGAGGATCTTCCGGGCCCGGGGAGTGTGTTTCTGCACGTCGACTGGTCGTTCAGGGCTCCGGTCCGGCCCGGAGACCAGATCACCGCGAAGGTCGAGGTACTGGAGGCGCGCGCGGACAAGCCGATAACAAAGCTCCTCACGACGATCACGAACCAGGACGGTGTCGTGGTCTTGGACGGAACCGCCCTCGTCTACACGGAACCGCTGTAATTGGAGGCGATGATCGCAGACGCCGGGGCCCGCCCTGCGGGCGGTCGGTGGCGGGCCCTCGCCCTGCTGGCGACCGCTCTCGTCCTCTCCATGACGACGTGGTTCTCGGCATCGGCCGTGGTGCCCCAGCTCCGGGCCGAATGGAATCTGTCCGACGGGGAATCGGCGTGGCTCACGATTGCCGTTCAACTCGGGTTTGTGGCGGGAGCACTCATCTCGAGCCTCTTCAACCTGTCGGACATCGTGTCCCCGCGAGTGGTCGTGGTGGGCGGCGCCGCGGGGGCCGCGATCGTGAACACGGTGCTGGTCGGGGCCGGCGGTGCAGGCGTGGCAATCCCGGCTCGCTTCATGACTGGCTTCTTTCTGGCCGGCGTCTACCCGCCGACGCTGAAGCTCATGTCGACGTGGTTCCGGCAGGGCCGCGGCCTTGCCCTTGGAGTGCTCGTCGGCGCAGTCTCCGTCGGCTCTGCGGGACCGCACCTCGTGAACGGTCTGGGTGGCCTCGAATGGACGAACGTCGTCTACGTTACGTCGTTGCTCACGGCATGCGGGGGCATCATTGCGTTTGCCGTACGCGAGGGCCCCTTTCCCTTCCCTCCCGCCACCTTCGACATCCGTCAGGCGGGAAGAGCCTTCGCCAACCGACAGGTACGGCTGGCCTCCTTAGGCTATTTCGGACACATGTGGGAACTGTTCGCGATGTGGGCCTGGTTCGTCGTCTTCTTCTCCGACGGCGTGGGCACGTCGCGAGCGACGGCGGCGTACGCAACCTTTGCCGTCATCGCGGCCGGCGGCCTCGGGTGCTGGGTCGGCGGTATCTTGAGCGATCGCCGGGGCCGCGCCGAGGCGGCGGCGACGATGATGGTGCTGTCCGGTGCCTGCGCCCTGACGATCGGGCTACTCGTCGAAGGCCCCGAATGGCTCGTGCTCGCCGTCGGTCTCGTGTGGGGATTCAGCGTTGTCGCCGACTCCGCTCAGTTCTCTGCGCTCGTAACGGAGTTCGCCGATCAGGCGTATGTCGGGACGGCGCTGACGGTCCAGCTCGCGATCGGCTTCACGCTTACGGTCGCGACGATCTGGCTCATCCCCGTGTGGGAGGACGCATTTGGGTGGAGGTGGGCGTTCGCGTTTCTTGCACCGGGCCCGGCCCTCGGAGTCATCGCCATGCTGCGGTTACGGAGTCACTCGCGCCGCCCCCGGGCCGAGTGTCCCTCACGTCCCGCCTAGGCCGCTCAAATGCTCACTCACGTGCGGGCCCGGGGCCGAGTTTCCCTCACGTCCCGCATAGGCCGCTCAAATGCTCAGTCACGCACCGAAGAGCCCTTAGGGCAGGGCGGTGGAGGCCTCGGCCAGATGGGTGATGATCCGCGGGTACACAAAGGCTGCTACGAGGGCCAGGGCCGTGACTCCCATCGCCGCCTGCAACATGTACGGCACCTCCACCGGCTCGGCCACCGCGGGGGCGTCGAAGAACATCCGTTTGACGACCGCCAGGTAGTACCACGCCGCCACGACCGCGTTGACGCCCATGACCACGGCGAGCCAGTACACCTGCGCGTTGATCGCGGCGGAGAACACGAAGAACTTCGCCCACACCCCGGCCATCGGCGGCGCTCCCGCTAGCGAGACCAGGAATCCCGACAGCAATAGGGCCAGCGCGGGACTCCGCTGCCACAGCCCCGAATAATCGTCGATGAAGTACGTTCCCCCACGCCGGGCGAACGCTACTGCGGCGGCGAACGCCCCGAGGTCCATCACCCCGTAGATGGCCAGGTAGACAAGGGCGGCCCGGAACGCCTGCGCGTTCGTCTCGGGATCAGAGCCGATGAGCGCAAGGGCCACGAGCACGTAGCCCGATTGAGCGATCCCCGAGTACGCAAGCAAACGGATGATGTGCCGCTGCTTGAGAGCGATGAAGTTGCCGACCGTCATCGTCAACACGGCCAGGATCGCGAACACCGGCCGCCACGAGTCCGCGACTGCGGGGAACGCCCGGAACAACAGCACAAGCAGGCCGACGAACCCACCGATCTTCGACGCGGTCGACAGAAAGGCGGCCACGGGCGACGGCGCGCCCTCGTAGGTGTCGGGGGCCCAGAAGTGGAACGGCACCGCCGAGATCTTGAACGCAAAACCCACGACGACGAAGAACACTCCTAGCGTCACAATCGGCTCGTCGGCGCGGCCGGCCAAAGCTTCACGGATCGAGTCGACCAGCACTTGTCCGCCCGTGACGCCGTAGATGATCGACATCCCGTACAACATCACGGCGGTCGATAGCACGCCGAACAGGAAAAACTTGAGCGCGGCCTCGTTTGACTTCGTGTCTCGCTTGCGAAGACCGGTCATGACGAACGCGGGAACGCTGATCAGCTCGAGCGCGATGAAGATCGACACGAGGTCCCGGGCGCTGGCCATCACGATCCCACCGAGAAGCGAGCACAGCATCAAGAAGTAGTACTCGCCCTGGTAGTACCTACCCCCCCGGAAGTAGTTGAACGAGATCGCCAGCACGATCAAGCCGATGACGCAGAAGAGCCCCTTGAAAAAAAGCGCAAAGTTGTCGATTTCGAATGCCCCGCCGAGAGTCACACGCTCGTCGCCGATCAACGAGACGATCGCTGCCAGGGTGCCGATGATCCCTGCCGCGGACAGCGGCATTGCGATCCACTTCCCCTCCTGAGGAAGCCACAGATCGGCCACCAGCACTACTGCCGCGGCCGCCGTCAGCACAAGCTCCGGCGCGAACGCGTGCCAGTCGATGGGGGTATTGAGGACATCCATCAGGGCCTCATGTGGGCAACAGGTTGATCAGTCCCTGAACCGCCCCGTCGGTGACACCGAGGACGAGCTTGGGATAGAGTCCGGCGACCAGGATCAGCACCAGCAGCGGCGTCCACGCGGCCCACTCGATTCGATGGACGTCGAAGATGCCCCCGGCGGTGGCGAACTTGTCGGGGACTTGCCCAAGGTTCACACGCTGCACGGTCCACAACAGGTATCCCGCGGTCAGCACGGTGCCGATCCCACCCCCGACCATGAGCACGCGGAACAGCTCTTCGGATAGACCGGCTCCCGGCTGATAGCTGCCCAGCAGCGCCAGGACCTCGCCCCAGAAACCCGCAAGCCCCGGAAGGCCGAGCGACGCTATGGCCGTGTAGGTAAACACGGTTCCGAACCTCGGGATCTGTTGAAGCATCCCGCCGAGATCGGCGATCTCGCGCGTGTGGTAGCGCTCGTGGATCGACCCGGCGAGAAAGAACAGCATGCCGGTGATGAGCCCGTGCGCGACCATCCCAAAGATGGCGCCGTTGATACCTCGATCCGTAAGCGTTGCGAGCCCCAGCATTACGAAACCCATATGGCCCACCGACGAAAACGCGATCAGGCGTTTGAGATCCGTTTGCGCGAAGCAACACAATGCGCCGTAGATGATGGCGATCACTGCCAGAATCCCGATGATGGGCGCGTACGTGACCGCCGCGTCGGGAAGAATTGGGAACGCGATCCGAATGAATCCATACGTCCCCATCTTCAGCAGGATCGCTGCAAGCAATACCGAGCCGACGGTGGGCGCTTCGGTGTGCGCATCCGGCAACCAGGTGTGGAACGGCCACATCGGCACCTTGATCGCAAAGCCTAAGAACAGCCCCAAGAAAACAAGGTTCTGATACATGGTTGAACCCGTCACTCCTTGACGCTGCAACTCGACGATGTCGAAGGTCTGCGGATCGGAGTTGATCCATAGAGCCAGGAATCCCAGCAGCATGAAGATAGAGCCGAACAGCGTATAGAGGAAGAACTTCACTGCCGCGTACTCGCGATTGGGACCGCCCCAGATGCCGATCATGAAGTACATGGGCACCAGCACAATCTCCCAGAAGATGAAGAACAGCACCAGGTCGAGCGCGACGAACGTTCCCGTCATGCCCGTCTCTAGCAGCAAGACCAGAGCGATGAAGGCTTTTGTCTTCCCGGGCTCGGGAACGTTGAACCAGATGTAGACAAGGCAGAGAAAGGAGACCAGCAACGAAAGCAAGAACAGCGGAAGGGACATCCCGTCCAGGCCCACGTGATAGTTGGCACCGATCTCGGGGATCCACTCGTTATTGACATCGAACTGAATCGACTCGCTCGCCCCGTAATCGAAGCGAAGCGCAACGATGATCCCGGCAATGAGCGCAAGACCCCCGAAGAACAAGCCACCGATCTTGATGATGCGCTCCATTGCGCCCGGTATGAACAGCAGAACGACGGTACCGACGACCGGAAGAAAGGTCGCCAGACTCACTCCCCAGTCGTCAAACCATTCCATCTACTGACAGCCTCCTTAAATAAACGCGAACAATGCTACGAACACCGCCACCGCACCAAACAAGACCGCGGCATACCTCTGAACGTTTCCGGACTGGATGTAGCGCAAGATACCTCCCGACCATCCGGTGATCCCGGCGGCGCCGTTGACCATGAAGTCGACACCCTTTTGATCGATCGTGTCGTAGGTATGACGCGACATCACCAGTGTTCCCTTCGCAGTCCCGTTCACTATGCCGTCGAGGATGTGCTGATTGGTCCAGTACGCCGCGCGCGAAATGGGGTACTGGATTGGTCTGACGACGCCGCCCATATAGATGTCATCGAGGTAGTACTTGTTCTGGACGAACCCGTAGGCCCAGGCGAACGGCCCTTCCAACATGTCGTATCGAGGACGGCCCACGTGGAAGAGCCGGTATCCGAGCCAAATGGCGGCCCCGGCGATCGCCAGCGAGGCGACGGGAAGGATGATGTTGTAGACGGTCGAAAAACCGTGATGCTCGTGGCCGGGAACGGTGATCCAGTCCTGGAACGGCCCGATGACGGGAAGTCCCAGCAGACCGACGGTGCACGTGGCAAGGGCCAGGATCCACAGCGGCGTCACCATCGAGCCCGGGCTCTCGTGAGGCTGCCCGTGCCCCCGATAATCGCCCCAAAACGTCTTGACACACGCGCGCGTCATGTAGAGCGCGGTGAGGAATGCGACCACCAGGGCGGTGATCAGCACAATCCACGCCGTTATCTGGGTCTCTTCGTTGGCGGCGCGCAGGGCACTTCCGATGATCTCGTCCTTGGAGAAGAACCCGGCCAGCGGGAAGATCCCGGCGAGTCCCAACGAACCGATGATGAAGGTACGGAACGTGTGGGGCATGTGTTTTCGCAGGCCACCCATATCGCTCATGTTGTTCGAGTGGACCGCATGGATCAGCGATCCGGCGCCGAGGAACAGCAGGGCCTTGAAGAACGCGTGCGTGAACAGGTGAAAGACTCCGGCTGTGTACGCGCCCACACCCAGCGCGGCCATCATGTAGGCGAGCTGCGAGATCGTGGAGTAAGCAAGAACCTTCTTGATGTCGTCCTGCACCAGCGCTAGAACGGCCGCGATCAGCATTGTGATGCAGGCGATGATCGCAACCACATCGAGAGCGGCGCCGGCATGCTCGAAGGTCGGGAACATCCGCGCCACCAGGTAGATGCCGGCGACGACCATCGTCGCCGCGTGGATCAGAGCCGACACCGGAGTTGGACCCGCCATAGCGTCGGGCAGCCACACGTGCAGCGGGAACTGCGCCGACTTGCCGACCGCGCCACAGAACAGCAGAAGACAAGCAATCGTCAGCGCCGTGCCGCCGATCTCGCCCTCCTCGGCCAAGTGATTGAGTTCGGTGATGTTGAAGGTGCTCCCCAGGACGAACATCGCAAAGATGCCGAACATGAACCCGACATCCCCTATGCGGGTCGTGATGAATGCCTTGATTGCCGCCGACGAGTACTCCTTCTCCTCCCAGTAGTGACCGATCAGGAAGTAAGAGCAGACGCCGACTCCTTCCCATCCGACCAGGAGTAGGAGAAGGTTGTTGGCGATCACGAGAAGGAGCATCGAGGCGGTAAACAGGGAGAGAGCCGCGTAGAACCACGTGTAGCGCTTGTCGTCGTGCATGTAGCCGATGGAGTAGATCTGGACGAGCAGCGAGACCGTCGTGACCACGATGAACATCACCGCGGTCAGGAAGTCGTAGCGCATCCCGAACTCGAGCTCAAAGCTCGCGCCCTCGGCGAACTCGAACCACGTCCAGCTCTTCTCGACGGGGGCGAGTCCCGTCGCCAGCTCGAAGAACCCGGCCATCGACAGAGCGAACGCGATACCGGTGGCAAGGATCCCGGCGCTGTGTCCCTTTCCGGGCAGCCTCTTCCCGAAGGACAGGATCACAAAGAAGGCCATGAACGGCAGCAGGGGCACGAGCCATTGAAGCTCCGTGAAGAATCCCTGCTCATGGACGCCGCTCTCGGCTACAAGGAGCGCGCTCACGGCATCACCATTTCATCAATGACATCTCATCGACGGCCACGCTCTGCCGGTTTCGAAAGATGAGGATCACGATCGCGAGGCCGATTCCCACTTCCGCCGCCGCCACCGTGATCACGAACAGAGCAAAGATCTGACCGGTGGTTTCTTCGAGGAGAGCGGCGAACGTCACAAGGTTGATGTTGACGGCATTCAACATCAACTCGATGGATAGCAGCACCAGCACGGCATTCTGGCGCGCCAGAACGCCGTACACGCCGATTGAAAAAATCAGCGCCGCGAGAACAAGGAAGAAGCTAGCCGGCATCGTCCCTCCTTGCCATCACGATCGCCCCGATCAACGCGGCCAGAAGCAGAACCGAAACGAGCTCGAACGGCAATACAAACGCCGTAAAGATCAGATCACCGACCTCGCTTGTGCGGGTGCCCTCTGCGACGTCGAGGATGACTCTCTCGTCCTTGAACGCGTCGATCAACACCGCGCTCGTCACGATGAAGATCGCCCCCGCACACAACGCGGCGAGCAGGCGCTGATTGTTGTCGAGGTTGGATCGGCCAATCGGGGCGCGGGTCAGCATGAGACCGAAGAGCATGAGGACGACGATCGCGCCGACATAGACGAGCACCTGCACCCACGCCACAAACTCGGCAAGGAGCAGCACGTAGAGCGCGGCCGCGCCCAAGAGCGTGCCGACGAGATAAAGCGCCGCGTGAACGACGTTCCCGGCTGTGACGACGCGGACCGCAGCGCCCGTCATTACGATGGCGAGCACCCAGAAGACGACAACCTGCCAGGTCTCCGCCATCAGGACTCTTTGTCCTCGTCGTCTGGGGTCTTGCCCTCGTCGTCTGGTGACTTGCCTTCGGCGGCCTGCTCGGCCTTGGTCGGCGCGCTCGGGACCCGCTTCTCGGTCTCGACTGGGGTGGGCGCCCGCGGGATTCCCCGCTCCGCCTTGACCCGCGCGACCTTCGCCCGAGCCTCGGCGACTTGAGGGGAGGAACCCTTGTCGAGCTGCTGCTTGAGCACCGTCTGATAGACCGCGTCCGGATCCTCAGCGGGCGCGAGTGTCACCGGATGCGGCTCCTCGTGGGGCACCTCCACCTGAGCGATGGTCGGCCCCTCGCCCGGTTTCAGGGGAGCAGGGGCGTCGTCGGGGGGCGGTGCCTCCTCTTGTGGCGGGGATTCCCGACCCGCGGGAGCGCCGGCCTCCGTGGCGGCTTCTGCCTCGAGTTCCGGCGCCGGCTTGCCCTCGCGCTTCTCCGTCGGCCCCGGCGCCTTCTCCTCGGTCGGTGCCGTGGCCGGCGCTGCCTCCGCCGTGGGCGCGGCCTCAGCCGCAGCCCCACGCTCGGGCCGGACGCCGGGCTCCGATTCCTTGGGCCTCGCAGCCGTTGGCGCCGCGGTGCCCTCGGCCGGTGCCGCAGCCGCTTGGGCCGGGCGCTCGGTGACTGCACTCGTCGTCTCGGTCGCCGGTCGCGCACCCGTCGCGGCGGTGGTGGTTCGCGCCGCCGCAGGCGCCCCCTCGTCCGCCTCGCCTGCACCCTCTTCGAGCGCAGGAGGCGGAAGAACCGTCTCCATCCAGTCGGACAGTTTTTCCTTTTCGTGAGTGAGCTCTCGGATGTCGTACTCCGCATACTCAAACTCGCGGCTCCAGAACAGCGCGTCGTAAGGGCAGACCTCGACACAGATTCCGCAGTACATGCACAGCGCGTAATCGATTGCAAAGCGGTCGAGCACATTGCGCTTGCGCTGCCGACCACCCTGACGTTTTGGCGGGAGCGTCTCCTTGTGGGAATCGATGTAGATGCACCAGTCGGGGCATTCGCGCGCGCAGAGCATGCACACGGTGCAGTTCTCTTCCTTCAGTGCGATAACGCCGCGTGTCCGTGATGGTAAATCTTGCTTCTCGTCGGGATACTCGATAACGGTGTTGTGCTTGAAGAGATGCTTGAGTGTGACCGCGAGACCTTTGAGTAGACCGATGCCGAAGCCACGGCGGCGCGCCTTGGTTAAACGTGGGTCGGCCGGTCGCCCGTTAGATTCGGGCGCCGATTCGGTTGTACGCATCTCGTCTATCGCCATAACAACATCCCTATACGTAGAGGAGCCATGCACCCGTCGCCAAGATGAGAACAAGGGCTGCCGGGATCAGGTACTTCCATGCGAACTTCTGCAACTGATCCTCGCGAACGCGCGGAAACGTTGGGCGGATCCACAGAAACAGGAAGATCATGAAGAACAGCTTCACGGAGAACCACACGATGCCGGGAATGACCTCTAACGGCTCCCAGGGGACGATTGGTCGATAGCCGCCCAGGAAGAGGGTGGCCCCGATGCCGCCGAAGGCCACCATGTGACCCATCTCGGCGAACATGTGGGAAAAGATGTAGCGCATCCCGGTGTACTCGGTGAACGGGCCCGTGATGATCTCCGACTCGGCAACCGGCATGTCGAAGGGCACGCGCGTCATCTCGGCTACGGCCCCAATGGTGAAGATCAGGAACGCTGCCTGTCCGATACCGATCGGCCAGAAGGCAAAGGGCCAGTCCTGCGCCTCGACGATCTCTACGAGCGACAGCGAGCCGGCGAGCATCGCGACGACGGCCGCGGCGAATACGATCGGCAGCTCGTAAGCGATGAGTTGCGCCGCAGACCTAAGGGCCCCGATAAGTGCGTACTTGTTCGCGCTCGACCACCCCGCCATCAACACCCCGATCGTCGATACCGACGAGATCGCGAGCAGATAGAAGATGCCGACGTCCAGGTCCTCCACGATCAGCGTCTCGTCTATCGGAATGACGAGGTAGGTCATGATGACGGGAACCATGATCGCGGCCGGAGCGAGACTGAAGACAGGTTTGTCCGCGGCGGCGGGGATGATGTCCTCCTTGTAGAGGAACTTGATCCCGTCCGCGAGGGTCGTCGCCCACCCGTGAAAGCCCCCGGGGTACATGGGCCCGAGACGGTGCTGCAGGTGAGCCATCACCTTGTGCTCCGCGTACCCTCCGACGAGGGCGCCGACCGGTACGACCGTCAGGATCACGATCACCTTCACGATGAGGATCTGCCAGTCGGTCAGGTGGAGTTCCGGCATCAGCGATCGATGTCCCCCAGCACGAAGAAGAACGAGCCCAGGATCGCGATCATGTCGGCGACATAACTGCCGGCAAGCACGTGCGACAGCGCAGAGACGTTCGAGTACGAGGGCGTGCGAATCTTGAGCCGGTATGGGCGCCGGTCGCCGTCGGAGATCAAGTACATGCCCAGTTCGCCCAGTGGGTTCTCGCACCGGACGTACACCTCGCCGGCGGGAGCCTGGACCACACGCGGCACCTTCCCCATGATGGATCCGGAAGGCATGCCCTCGATTGCTTGCTCGACGATGCGCGCCGACTCGTAAACCTCGTGCAGGAGCACCCAGAAACGGTCGAAGCAATCGCCGTTGGGGGCCGAGTGAACGTCGAAGTCGAAGCGGTCGTAGGAGGAGTACGGCTCATCCTTCCGTACATCGAAGTCGATGTCCGATCCGCGCGCGATCGGCCCCGACACGCCAAATGAGTAACAGACATCCTTCTCGAGGATTCCCACCCCGATTGTGCGTTGCTTGAAGATCTCGTTACCGACCAGGAGATTCTCGTAGTCGGGCATTCGTTCGATCGTCTGACGCACGCCCTTCAGCGCAGCTTCGAAGAAGCCCGCCGGGACGTCTTCCTTCAGACCACCGGGTCGGAAGTAGCCGAAGTGCATCCGGCCTCCAGTCGTCATCTCGAGAGCGTGCTGGATGTCCTCTCGCTCACGGAACGCATAGAACGTGGGCGTGATGGCGCCCAGCTCGGCACCGAACGACGCGAAGAACATCAGGTGATTGAGAATGCGGTTCATCTCGCACATCGCGACGCGTAGATACTGCGCGCGCGGCGGAACCTCGATCTCCATTAGCGTCTCGACTGCGAGAGCGAGCGGAAGCTCGTTGTTGATCCCCGACAGCCAGTCCATGCGCGAAACGAGATTCGTGATCTGCCGGTAGTCGCGCTGCTCGACGAGCTTCTCGTATCCGCGATGCATGTACCCGATGATCGGCTCCGCCTCGACGAGCTTTTCGCCGTCGAGCCTTGCCAGCAACCGGAAGACTCCGTGCGTCGCCGGGTGCTGGGGGCCGACGTTGAGAATCATCTCCTCGGTTTCGAGGCGGCCGGTAGACGCCTCGAGCGCGACCTCGGAGGAGTCCCTGATGGCCCGTCCGTCGACGCTCATCTCCTGTTATCCCCGCGATCGCTCATCTACCGCCCGCCGCTGCCTCTTCGGGATCCTTCGCGCCCGGCCACTCCTTGACGTGGCGCCCGGGCAGCTTGAACGACTTCAGAAGCGGATGACCCTCGAAGTCCTCGGGAAGGTACAGATTGACGAGATTGGGGTGCCCCGCGAACACCACCCCGAACATCTCGTAGGTCTCGCGCTCGTGCCAGAGCGCGCCCGCGTACAGCCCGCTTATCGACGGGCACGCGGGAGCGGCGTCGTCCACAGGAACATGGACGGTGACGTGAACAACATGTTCAGGCGAGTAGACATGGATCAGAACCTCGAGGCCGCCGGGGTTATCCGCAAAGGTCGACCGGTCGACGCCCGACAAGAATGTGAAGAACTTGCATGAGAGCTTCTCGTCGTCACGCAGCGTCTCCATTACCTCGAGAAGATTGTTCGGGTCGCAGGTGATATCCAGTTGCCCGTGAGTGATGTGTGCATTGCGGATCTTGGGCCAGATCGTCTCTTCGAGTCGCGCGAGCGCCTCCTCCGTTGATACCACCGTTCTCATGCCTAGATACCTCCCGCCAGACCCGGCTCGGGGATGTGGGGGATCTCCGCGCGGTGGCCACTCCACTTGGTGCGGGGATCCTCGGCCGCGATCTTCTGCTGGAGCCTGATGACCCCCTGCAGGAGCGCCTCTGGGCGGGGCGGGCACCCGGGAACGTAGACGTCGACGGGGATGATCTGGTCGACTCCCTTGGTCACCGAGTAGGAGTCCCAGTAAGGCCCGCCGCAGTTCGCACACGAACCCATCGAGATCACGTACTTGGGCTCGGGCATCTGGTCGTAGACACGCTTGATCGGCGCCGCCATCTTGTCCGTTACGGTGCCGGCGACCACGAGCAGGTCGGCCTGGCGTGGCGAGGCCGGAAAGGGGATCACACCAAATCGAATGATGTCGAACTTGCTGGCGATCGCAGCGCCCATCTCGATGCCACAGCAAGCGAGCCCGAATTGCATCATCCACAGTGAGTACTTCCGGCTCCAGTTCAAAAGCCACGACACCGGGCCGGGCAGCCTGACCTTCTCTATTACAGCCACTCGAGCACCCTTTTCTTGATTGCGTAGAGCAACGCGAGAGCGAGGATCCCGATAAAGATGACCATCTCCACGAACGCTTGCGTCCCTAACCTCTCGAACACGATGGCCCAGGGAAACAGGAACACCGCCTCGACCTCGAAGACGACGAAGAGCAGGGCAAAGATGTAGTAGCGGACGTTGGTGTGCTGCCATCCGGACCCGATTGGATCGATGCCCGACTCGTAGGTCGTGTACTTCTCCGGATGCGGCACGTTGGGCCGCACGAGGCGGGCCAGCTGAAGCGTCACGAACACCAGCGCAACGCCGACCAGAGCGAACACCCCGATCGTGGCGTACTGACCGAAATATCCTTCGGGCACTAGTGCCGCTCCCCTGGTCGCGTTGAGCTTTTCATCCTCTTGATCCGGGGTTCCAGGAGCACATCGACATCGCACATTGTTGTGAATGTCCTGGATACCGGGCAAAAACTAACACGCAGGGGGGCGCTTACCTCGAGTTCGTTCTTTCGTGAAAAGGGTGCCGCTCGAGCGTTCACCCGACCACTTACGCGGGTCAAACGCACCGTCGACGCGGTCGCTTACCTGGGCGTGACTGGGCGAGCTGCCTGCCATGTTGTTGTCTGCGTCCGACCCCGCGCCGTCACGACTTCCCCGCGCATCGGGCGTCCCGCCGGTGATACCGCGACGCGCTAGACGGTGGCGGACGCGCCGGGAGCCAGCACCGCCCGCAGCGGTTCGAGGGCCTCGACCCGGACCCCGTAGTACACCCAACTACCCCGTCGCTCCCGCCAAAGAAGGCCCGATTCGTGCAACACCTTGAGATGGTGGCTCACGGTCGGCTGGGATACCTCCAGAAAAGGCAGTAGCTCGCAGACGCATGCCTCCCGATTGGGGCGACCGGCGATCGCGCTCAGCAGCCGCAGCCGGGCCGGGTCGGCGAGAACCTTGAACGCCCGTGCGAGCGCGTCGGCCTCCCGATCGTCGAGTGCACTGTCGAGCAATGGGGCGCAGCAATCGGCCCCCAGCACCTCGAGTTCTTTCATCGTCACCATTCTGACCCCTCCAGCTGGGCATATTGACAGCGATCTATGAGTTGGAGTATATAGACATCGGTCGATATAGACAACCATCGATATTGGAGGCGAGGAACATGAGCCGTGTGCAGCTTGCCCTGAACGTCACCGACGTCGATTCCGCCGTCGACTTCTACACGAAGCTCTTCGGCACACCGCCCGCGAAGCGGCGGCCGGGCTACGCGAACTTCGCGATCGCCGAGCCCGCGCTCAAACTCGTCCTCATCGAGTCCCCAGCCGGTGGAACGCTGAACCATCTCGGGGTGGAGGTCGAAACGGCCGACGAGGTGGCCGCAGCTACGGATCGCCTGGCGGATCGCGGCCTCGAGACGACGACCGAGGACAACGTCACCTGCTGCTACGCGGTCCAGGACAAGGTGTGGGTCGACGACCCCGACGGCGCACCGTGGGAGGTTTACACGGTCCTGGCCGACGCGGGAGAGATGGCCTGTGACGAGAAGTCCCGGTGCTGCGAAATCACCGCAGCCAAGCAGGGAGCCTGCTGCTAGCCTCCGGCGAAGAACGTCGCCTTTTCCGCCGCCTCTATAAGCGGCGTCCACAGAAGACCGAAGAAGACGGTCGCCAGTGCGGCCAGCGCCACCACGGCGACCCCTAGCGGGGTTCGCCGGCGCGTAACACCTTCGCCCACGCGCTCCTGCATGTACATCGCAGCCATCACTTTCAGATAGAAGAAGGCGGCGATGGCGCTGGCGATTACGCCCACGACGACGAGCCATTCGTAGCCCGCCTCCACCGCGGCTCCAAAAACGACCAGCTTCCCGACGAAGCCGGAGGTGAGCGGCACTCCCGCCAGAGAGAGTAGAAAGAGGGTAAGAGCACCGGTCAACATCGGGTGATCGTCGAACAGACCCCGATAGTCCGAGATCCTGACCCGCCGCTCATCCGAATCGCTTAGGACGGAAATGATCGCGAACGCGCCGAGGATGGTCACGCCGTATGTTGCCAGATAGAAGAGTGTTCCGGCCACGCCTCGATCGTTCGCCGCAACGATGCCGGTCAAAACGAACCCTGCGTGCGCAATGGACGAGTACGCAAGCAGCCGTTTGAGGTCCTCCTGAACGACGGCCAGAACCGACCCAACGATCATGGTGAGGACCGCTATTCCGATTACGAGGGGACGCCAATCGGCGCGAAACGAAAAGAGCCCCACGTCAAGCAGCCGAATGAGCGCGGCGAAGCCTGCCAGCTTGGAACCGGCGGCCATGAATCCCGTGACGGGCGCGGGCGCCCCCTGGTACGCGTCGGGGGTCCACATGTGGAACGGAACGGCTGCGATCTTGAAACCGAGACCCACTATCAGCAAGCCGATGCCGAGAACGAGGAGCCCGGCACTCGATCCCGAGGCGCACTCAACGACCCGCGCGAGGCCTGGTGTCGCACAATCAAGCGACGAGAGGTTCCCGTAGAGGTTTGTCGACCCCACGGCCCCATACGCGAACGCGATGCCGAGCAAGAAGAATGCGGATGAGAACGCGCCCAACAGGAAGTACTTCATCGCGCTTTCCTGACCGAAGAGACTGTGTCGTCGAAAGCCGACCAGCACATAGAGGGAAATGGAGAAGGTCTCGAGAGCGATGAACATCACAATCAGGTCTGCGGCACTCGCCATCAACATCATCCCCGCGACAGCGAACAGAACCAGGGCGTAGTACTCCGATTCCTCGATGTCACGCCGGCGTAGATAGTCGTGCGACAGCCACACCGTGAGTAGTCCGAAGGTTGCGAGAGTCACTTTCGCAAACGTGGCGAAGCCGTCGACCGCGACCATCCGCGCGAGCTGTAACTCGTTGGCCCCCCAGGCATCCACTGCGAAGTAAACGGATGCTCCGAGCCCGATCGTTGCGAGCAGAGGAAGAAACCACCGGTTCCGCCGCTCGCCGACGAATGCGTCGACCAGCAAGACAACGAAGGCGGCGACCGTGAGGGCGATCTCGGGCGCGATCCCCGCGAGCCTGACCTCGGGTGACATCAGGGGGCCTCCGCAACCCCGGGCGCGCCGGGAAGAGTGGAGCCCTCGGTGAGCGATTCGACCACGATCTGCGCGGCCGGCTCGATGCGCTCGAGGAAGGGCTTGGGGTACACACCGATGATCACGATCAGGGCAACGAGGGGAGCGAACATGACCACCTCGCGTGGGTTGAGGTCGCTAACGTTGCGATTCTCTGGGCTCGTCAACTCACCGTGGAACACACGCTGGTACGCCCACAACAGGTAAACCGCGGCAAGGACAACACCGAACGCCGCCGGTATGACCCACCACCGATACGTCAGAAATGTTCCGAGAAGCACCAGGAACTCACCGACGAATCCGTTGAGGCCGGGGAGCCCGAGAGACGACAGGGCCACGACCAAGAAAACGCCCGCGAGGATCGGGACCGACTTTGCAAGTCCGCCGAAGTCGGCGATCAAGCGCGTGTGACGGCGGTCGTAGAGCGCGCCGACGAGCATGAATAGAGCGCCTGTGGACAGTCCGTGGCTGACCATCTGCAGGATTCCCCCACTCATGCCCTCCACCGAACCGACAAAGAGCCCGAGAGTCACAAAACCCAGGTGTGCCACAGACGAGTACGCAATTAGCCGTTTGAGATCCCGCTGCATGGCCGCCACAAGGGCTCCATAGAGAATCCCCGCGATGGACAGTCCGATGATCAACGGCACGAAATCGCGCGCGGCGTCCGGGAACAGCGGGATGCCGAACCGAATCAGTCCGTAAGCACCCATCTTCAGCAGGACTGCGGCCAGCATGACCGAACCCGCCGTCGGTGCTTCGGTGTGAGCGTCCGGAAGCCAGGTGTGCAGCGGAACCAGGGGTATCTTCACGGCGAAGCTCGCGAAGAAAGCGAGGAACAGCAGCCGCTGGGTGTCCAGGGCAAGCGGTGTGTTCAATAACGCCTCATAGCCAAACGTGGGGTCGTCCCCACCGGTGAAATACAGCGCAAGGATGGCAACGAGCATCAACAAGGAGCCAATCAGAGTGAAAAGGAAGAACTTGAGGGCCGCGTAGGTTCGCCGTCCGTATCCCCAGATCCCGATGAGGAAGTACATCGGGACCAGTGTCGCCTCCCAGAACAGGTAGAAGAGGAACATGTCGAGCGAAGAGAAGACGCCGATCATTCCGGTCTCTAGCGCCAGAAGGAAGACAAAGAACGGCTTTACCTTCTTCTCCACGTTCCACGATGCCAGAACCGCGAGCGGCATCAAGAACGCCGTCAGGATCACCAACCACAGGCTGATCCCATCGACGCCGGTGATGTAACCAATTCCCCAGTTTGGAATCCATTCCGCGGAGGTCCCGAGCTGGAAGCGGACGCTCGCCGATGCATCGAACTCAATCAGGATGCCCAGCGAGAACACGAATGTGAGAAGAGACACAACCAGAGCCCAGGCGCGAATCGCCCCGACGCGTGTGCTGGGGAACAGGCCGAGAAGAACCGCACCTGCAAGGGGCATGAAGATCACGATGTCGACGAGGGGCCACTCGCTCACGAAATACCCACCCGCAGGATCAATAAGGAGAACACCACCACAACTCCGAGGAGGAAAACGGCGGCGTAGTTGCGCACATAGCCCGTTTGAACCCGCCTCAGTCCCTGCGACAACCATCCCACCAGCCACGCGCTCCCGTTGACCGCTCCGTCGATCACCTTGCGATCGAAGAAGTCGGCGCAGAACGCTGCAAAGGCCTTGCCCGGAAGCACTAGCGCCCGTCCATAGACGACGTCGACGTAGAACTTGTTCCGAGCCCCGGCCACCAGAGGTGCAATGGGACGTTGAACGTGAGCGCGCCGCTCCTCTGCTCCGGGCAGCAGATACAGAGAGCGAGCTACCGCAATGCCGGCAACCGCTACTAGTAGAGCGGCGGCCCCAAGAAGCCATGGGACGATGCCCGTAGGCAGTTCCGATTCACCGACCACGGGCTCGAGGAAGTGCTCGAGCGTGATTGGGCCGGGCAGGTTGATGATGCCGCCGATCACGGCGGTGGCCGCAAGCGGAATGAGGGCGGCCTTCATCGTCCCGCCGGCGTCGTGCGCGTGCGTACCTTGCGGGGTCCGCACCGGCCCCTCGAAAACGCGGAAGTAAAGCCGCGACATGTAGAACGCCGTCAGCAGCGCGGTTCCGACGCCGATCGTCCACAGGACGTACTCTCCCTGCGCCCACGCCCCTGCAAGGATGGCGTCCTTCGAGAAGAAACCTGAGAACGGCACGATCCCGCAGATCGCCAGCCATCCCGCCGCGAACGTCCATCCGGTGACCGGCATTTGCTTACGCAAACCGCTCATCTTGCGAATGTCGGTCTCGCCGGCAAGCCCGTGCATGACGGCCCCCGCCCCCAGGAACATCAGCGCCTTGAAGAACGCATGCGTGACGAGGTGGAACATACCGGCCGAATACGCCCCCACGCCATGAGCCAGGAACATGTACCCGAGCTGCGAGATGGTCGAGTACGCCAGAATCTTCTTGATGTCGTATTCGGCGCAGGCCATCAGCGCGGCCCACAGCGCGGTAATTGCCCCGATCCAGGCAACCACCATCAACGCGTCGCCCGACGCTTCGAAAAGCGGGCTCAGACGAGCGACCATGTACACACCCGCGGTCACCATCGTCGCCGCGTGTATGAGCGCAGACACGGGTGTCGGGCCCTCCATCGCATCCGGCAACCAGATGTAAAGCGGTATCTGGGCGCTCTTCCCCGTCGCTCCACCGAACAGGAGCAGTGCTGCAATCGTCGCGATGCCTGCGCTCATTCCACCTCGAGCGAGCGCGTTTATCTCGCCGAATGCAAGGCTCCCGACCGTGCCGGCAAGCAGAAAGATCCCGAGCATGAACGAGAAGTCCCCGATTCGGTTGACAATGAATGCCTTCTTGGCGGCGTTGGCCGCGACATCCCTCTCGAACCAGAATCCGATTAACAAGTACGAGCAGAGGCCGACGCCCTCCCAACCGACGAACATGAGTAGCAGGTTGTCGGCCAGCACGAGTAGCAGCATGGAGGCGGCAAAGAGATTGAGGTAGGCGAAGTACCTCGGATAGCGCGGGTCGCCGTGCATGTATCCGATCGAATACACGTGTATGAGCGTCCCCACGCCCGTCACCACCAGCACCATCAGCATCGAGAGCTGATCGACGAGCAAGTCTGCCGAAAACCGGAAGTCGCCGGCCGCGATCCATTCGAACCAGCGGTAGGTGGCTTCGCGCGTGTTCCCCTCGCCGTGCCCGGCCGATATGCCGACCACCCTGAGGAACTGCACGACTCCGGCGAGAAAGGACAGACCGACGGCGGCGGTGGCAAGCGGACCACTGAGGCGGCCGAGGCGCTTCCCGGCCAGCAGCAGCACAATCGATCCGATCAGTGGGAACAGGATGATGTACGGCGCGAGGCCTGGGCTGAATCCCGCGAAGATCACTGCCTCACCACTTCAACAGGCTCATGTCGTCGACGTTGCCGCTGTGACGCCGGCGGAAGATTGAGAGGATGATCGCCAGTCCGACGACAGCCTCGGCGGCGGCAACAACCAGGACAAAGAAGACGAGAACCTGGCCGTCGACGCTTCCACGCATTCGTGCGAATGTCACGAACGCGAGGTTGACGGCATTGAGCATTAGCTCGATGAACATGAAGATGACGATCGCATTGCGACGCACAAGCGCACCGACCACGCCCACGGTGAAAAGCAGGCCGGCGAGCGCGAGGTAGTAACCGGGGTCGACGCTCGTCACGCCGCCTGTCCTTTTCCGGCCTCCGCATCGCGCGCCGGCGCGGCCGCCGACCCGATTCGACGCGCAAGCACCATTACGCCGACAATCGCCACAACCAGCAGCACCGACGTGATCTCGAAGGGAAGCAGGTAACGATTGAACAGGGCGCGGGCGATTGCCTTGACGTTTCCGGGATCCTGGTTGAGGGCCTGCAGAGCGGACTCGCCCCGGCCACCAGCAACGAAATCGAAGCCGCGCCACGCGACGTAACCGATCTCGGCTACCAGCAACGCCCCGAGACCGGCCGCAAGGGGTCGCTGTCCCTTTAGAGGCTCAACCAGGACCTCCCGGCGATCCACTCCGAGGAGCATGATGACGAACAGGAACAGAACCATGATCGCTCCGGCGTACACAATGATCTGGACCGCCGCGATGAAGTGGGCGCCCTGAAGCAGAAAGGTCAGCGCCAGAGCAATCTGCGTGGCGACCAGGAAGAGCGCCACGTGTACGGCATTGGGGGCAAAAAGCATGGCAATAGCCGCTCCCAATGCGACCACAAAAGAAACGCCGAAGACGACGACCTCGATGCTCACGTTTGACGTCCCGTGGGAGGTAGGAAGTCTTCGGGATAGCGCGCATCTCGTATCCGCCCGCCTTCCTCCGGCTTGGCTTTCTCGCTCCGGTCGGGGGAGTATTCGATCTTCGTGTCCCAATGACGCTCGATCGGAGCATCGACGATCAACTGATCCTTCGTGTAGATCAGCGCCTCGCGCGACGATCCGGAGATCTCGTACTCGGTCGTCATCAGAAGGGCCTCCGTCGGACATGCCTCGACACAGAGTCCACAGAAGATGCACCTCAGATAGTTGATCTGGTAGATCTGCGCATATCGTTCGCCCGGCGAGAACCGTTGCTCGGGAGTGTTCTCGGCCCCGACCACATAGATCGCGTCCGCAGGACAGGCGCCCGCGCACAGTTCGCAGCCGATGCACTTCTCGAGCCCGTCCGGATGGCGGTCCAGAATGTGGCGACCCTTGAACCGGGGCCACGGCTGGCGGCGAACCTCCGGGTAGCTCACCGTCTCCTTCTTGCGGAAGACGTTGCGGATGACGACCTTCAGCCCGGTCAGGATCTCAGGCAACGCCACTGCGCACCCTCCTCGCGGGAGCCGCGGCCTGCTTCAAGCGCGGGTCGCCGCGACCCACCCAGATGAGTACGAGCACGAACAGGACGCCGAACACGGCGAGTCTCCAGGTGCGCGACACCTCGTCGGTGTTGACCACGGCGGTGACCATGATCCACACAAGCGCCGCCGGGATCAGTCGCTTCCAGCCGAGCCACATGAGACGGTCGTAACGCAACCTCGGTAGTGTGGCCCGCAACCACACGAACAGGTAGACGAACAGACTTGTCTTTACGACGAACCACACCATTGGCCACAGCCACTCGACGAAGCCTGGGCTGGGTCCGTTCCATCCACCGAAGAAAAGCGTTACCGCCATTGCCGAAATGACGACCACGTGGATGTACTCACCCAGAAAGAACATGGCGAAGCGGATGCCCGAGTACTCGGTGTGGTACCCGGCGATCAGCTCCGTCTCTGCTTCGGGAAGATCGAACGGCGCACGGTTGGTTTCGGCGATCCCGGCAATGAGAAAGATCAGGAATGCCGGCCACTGTGACCAGATGTACCAGTTCGGAACGAAGCGAAAGAGCGTGGAGATCTGCTCGAGGACTGGAATCCCGTCAAAGAAGTCAACGTTTCGGACCGTGTCGGCCTGCGCCGCGACGATTTCTACTGTGGAAAGGCTCCCGGCTGCAAGCACGATGGGAACGAGAGAGAGTCCGAGAGCGATCTCGTACGAGATCATCTGCGCGCTGGAACGAATCCCCCCCAAGAGCGGATACTTCGAGCCCGACGCCCATCCCGCGAGCACAACACCGTAAACGCCGAGCGAGCCCATCGCCAGGAAATACAGGATCCCGATGTTGAGATCGCCGACTATGAAGTCCACCCGGTCGTCTCCGACCGTAACGTGATCCCCGATTGGCACGACTGCGAAGGCAAGGAAGGAAGGAACCATCGCTGCGATCGGGGCCAGGGCGTAAGTCCATCGGTCGGCATCCCTCGGACGCAGGTCCTCCTTGAAGAACAACTTGATGCCGTCCGCCAGGGTCTGAAGAATCCCGAATGGCCCCCACCGGTTCGGTCCAACGCGAGCTTGCATGTCCGCGATGACCTTCCGCTCGGCCCACACGACCAACATCGTGACGACCAGCAGAGCGACAAACGCGATTACCACCTTGAGGGCCGCAAGGAGGACGGGATCAATGCTGTCGATCACGCCGGCCTCACCTCCACCGTCGGATTGATCCCGGTAATCAAGCGGTTCGCCTTCAGACCCTCTTGGTCGAAGGGGATAAAGGCCGCACCGCGAGCGATGTCTGCAATCCTCAGGTTCGCCCGCGCCTCGAACCCGTTTGACGCGACGATCACCTCGTCACCGTCTGACAGGCCGAGCTCGGTGGCGTCGATGTCGCTCAGCTCGACAAAGGGGTGACGAGAGAGGCCGCGCAGTGCGGCCGTCTTAGACACCATGGTTCCGGCGTCGTAGAGCATCCGGCCCGTGTACAGAACGAACGACGGCGACTTCACAGCGCGCGGATGAAGCCCGGATGCAGACGAACTGCGAGTGCGGAATTCTCGTGTCTCCGCCCGCACGGGAATGAGGCCCGGCCGCTGCCCGGCTTCGAATGCGCGCAGCTCCCACGAAAGAGGCCAATTCTGTCCCGTCTGGAATGGCGCGCCCGACCGGTAGCCCTTGGGGTACCCGGCTCCCGGTCCGGCGACGACGGCGGCTTCAACGCCGCGTTCCTCCTCGAAACCCGACTCGTACTGCAGCGTCGTGGGCGGAGACTTCTGGCTGATCCTGTCGAGATCAACGTCGGCATGCGTTGGGACCTCGGCGCGGATATCGGCCCAGACATCTTGGATTGAGTCCCACCCCCACGTTTGTCCGAGCGTCCGCGCGATGCCGGACAGGATCCGCCACGGAGCGCGCGATGCACCCGGCGGCGCGACGAGCGCCTCAACCTTCTGAAGACGCCTCTCGAGGTTTGTTAACGTTCCGGCGCGTTCGGGGATCGCGGTGCTCGGAAGTAGGACGTCGGCGAGTCGGGCGCTCTCGGTGGCGAACAACTCGACGGCGACCGTGAAACCGCACCGCTCGAGTGCCCGCCTGGCCAAGGCCGCGTCGGGGAAGTCGGCGATGGGGTCCGCACCGATCAACAGCAGCGCGTCGAGCTCGCCGTCGGCTGCGGCGCCGAGCATCTCCCCCGTGTCCATGCCGCGTGCCGACACCTCTTGATAGCCGCCCTCAAGCATCGGCAGGACACCCATGTCGATCATTCCCTGCGACCCCGCATGGGGCGGACACAACAGAAGTTTCCCGCGCGTTTCGGCAAGCAGGTCGAGAACGCCGCGCAACACTGGTGCTTCGTCCCGTCCCGGAGAGCTGGGCCCCCAGCACGCCACGAAAGGTTCACCGATGTCACGTTTCACGTCCGGCGGCAACGCCTCGAGGCACTTCGCCTCCCCGCCGGGCTCGCAGCGGACGACGTGCGCTGCAATCGCATCGAGCGAAACGGCGCGGGGTGAGACGACGATGAGTTTCGCGCCGTGGTCGAGCACTGCCTTGCGCAGCCGCAGATACAGCACAGGCAACGTCTCTTTGGGATCGGGTCCCGCCCACACAATGGTGCGCGCGGTCTCGACGTCGTTCAGGGTCGCAGACGAACCCGCCACCTCTGAGATCTCGAGCGCCTTCTCATACGGCGCGCCCGCATCCTGCAGGCGGGAGTCGATGTTCGGCGTGTCGAGGACCTTGCGCGCGAGGCGCGCGACAGCGAACGCATCCTCGGTCGTGAGATGACCCCCCGCAATCACTCCGATCGCAGCGGCGTTGCGGACTCCCTCGGCAACGCGCTCGAGCGCCGTTCCCCACGACGCGGGCGCAAACTCTTCGTCGTCTCCCCTCACGAGTGGAGTGGTCAAGCGATCCCCCGACTCGACGTAGTGGAAGCCGAAGCGGCCCTTGTCGCACATCCAGAAATCGTTGACGTTCTCATTCGGAAGCGCCTGGACACGAACCAGGTTGTCGGCCCGGGCCTCGTTCGTAGTCGGACAGCCGACCGAGCAGTAGCTGCAGACACTGGGGGCGGTCTTCAGGTCCCAAGGTCGCGACACGAACCGGTATGTGCTTGCGGTCAGCGCTCCGACCGGGCAGATCTGGATCGTGTTTCCGGAGAAGTAGCTGTTAAAAGGTTCATCACTGAAGGTGAGGATCTGAGTCCCGGCCCCCCGATCCACGAGCTGAATGAAGCGGTCACCCGCTATCTCGTCCGAGAACCGCACGCACCTCCAGCACAGCACACAACGCTCTCGATCGAGAACAACTAGATCGGAGATGTCGAGCGCCTTCTCGTAGGTCCTCTTGGGTTCGACGTATCGAGTCGACCCCGGACCGTGCCGGTATGTTTGGTCCTGCAGCGGGCATTCGCCTCCCCGATCGCATATGGGGCAGTCGAGTGGGTGATTGATGAGCAGGAACTCGAGCATCCCCTCCTGGGCTCCGACTGCTTCCTCGTCGACCGTATTCACGACCATGCCGTCGGTAACGGGAGTGGCGCACGCCGGGGCGAGCTTTGGCATCCCCTCGATCCTGACCAGGCACATCCGACACACCGCCACCGATTTCATGCCGGGGTGGTAGCAGAAGCGTGGGACGAAGATGTTCATCTCCTCGGCGACGTCGATAAGTAGGCGCCCCTCTTCGGCGACCATCTCCCGCCCATTGATGACGATCCCTGCGAGGTCTCTGTCTCTCACGAGTAGCCTCGTTCGTCGACTGCGTTTCCGGAGGACGGCCGGGGAGAAACGCCGGCGTCGCCGGGCCCGGTGGCCGTCATCTCGGAGGCTCCGCTGCGCGCGCCGACGAGCATCCTGTGCTCGCCCTCGAACGGGCAGCGACCTTCGGCGACGTGCTCATCGAACTCCTCCCGGAAGAGCTTCACGTTGGATCGGAGAGCCCACGCAGCAGCGTCACCAAGCGGACAGAAGGAACGCCCATCCATGCCGTCGCTGATGTCCAGCAACAGATCCATGTCCTCGGCGCGTCCCTCGCCGTGCTCGATGCGCTCGAGCACCTTGACCGCCCACCACGTTCCCTCACGGCACGGCGTGCACTTGCCGCACGACTCGTGCGCAAAGAACTCGGTTGTGACGAGCGCGTTGCGGACCATGCAGGTCGAATCGTCCATGTAGACGACTGCTCCCGAACCGAGCATGGTGCCTGCCTCCTTCAACGACTCGAAATCGAGAGCGTGCTCGGCTGACGTCAGAAGCGGTGCGCTGGCCCCACCGGGAATGATTGCTTTCAGGGGTGCCCCGTTCCTCATGCCCCCCGCGATCTCGAGCAGCTCCTCGAGGGTCGTTCCGTACGGGACCTCGTAGTTCCCCGGCGCGGTGACGTGACCCGAAACGGAGAACACCTTCGTTCCGGCTGATTGCTCCGTCCCCCACTGCCGGAACCAATCGACGCCGTTGTTGACGATGTGGGGCAACGTCGAGACGGTCTCGGTGTTGTTTATGACGGTCGGCTGTCCGTAGAGGCCCTTGATGGCGGGAAACGGCGGCTTCAGGCGAGGCTGCCCCCGGAACCCTTCCAGTGAGTCCAGGAGGGCAGACTCCTCCCCGCAGATGTACGCACCCGCACCCCGATGAAGCACGATGTCGAGATCGAACTTGCTGCCGAGGATGCCGCGGCCGAGAAAACCCCTGGCGTACGCCTCCCGGATCGCCTGATCCATGCGCCTGGACCCCAACGCGAACTCCCCGCGGCAATAGATAAACGCCATGCTCGCCTGCACCGCCCAGGCGGTGATGGCGATGCCCTCGATGAGCTGATGCGGGTCCCGCTCGGCGATCTCCCGGTCCTTGAAGGTTCCGGGCTCTCCCTCGTCGTGATTGATGACGACGTATTTCGGAAAGACGTCCACCGGAACGAACGACCATTTCATACCGGTAGGGAAGCCTGCCCCGCCCTTGCCACGCAGGCCGGAGGCCTTTACCAGCTCGATGGTCTCGTCCGGCGTGAGTTCCTTGATTGCCTTCCTGATCGCGTCGTAGGCACCGGTTTCGAGAGCGCGGTCGAGCGTCCACGAGTTGCCCGGGTGCTCACGCATGCGCTTGTTCACCATTAACAACTGCTCAGCCATCGGTTCCCCGCTCCTTCGGACGGAAGCCCGGAGCCGTGTCGGGGCGCGGCGATTCGCCGCCGACCGTTCGGCCCGTAGTAGGTGGCCCCGTTGGGATGTGAAGGCCTGCGGTCGCGATCTCGTGAGCAATCTCTCTCGCGGTCCTGACCTTCTCCCCTCGAGCGCTCAGAACCTCGTTGCCGTGTGCAAGGTTGTCGACCAACTCGATGGCCTCGTCACCCGTAACCCGGTAGAAGTCCTCGTAGTTGATCTGGGCGGCCGGCGCCCCGTCGCAGGTCGCGAGGCACTCTGCCGCCTCGAGTGAGAACCTTCCGTCGTCGGTTGTCCCTCCGACCTCGATCCCCAGGTGATTCTCGATCGCGTCGATGAGCTTGCGCGCCCCGAGATGCGTGCACGAGATGTTGCGACATATGGAGATCAGGTAGTCGCCCTGCGGACGCTTCTTGAGCATGGTGTAGAAGCTGGCGGTCGCCAGAACCTCTGCCGGAGTCAGCTCGAGCATGTCTGCAACCGCGCGCATGCCCGCCTCCGTCACGTAACCCTCGATGGACTGGGCCAGAAAGAGAAGCGGGAGGACCGCCGACCGCTGGTTGGGGTACTTGGCCACGATCTGCTCCGCGATCGCGCGCGACTCGCCGTCGAATACCGCTTCGGTCGCATCGTCGCGCAAGCTCACCTATCGACCCCTCCCAGAATCGGATCGATAGATGCGATCGACGCGATCAGATCTGCGACCAGGCCTCCCTCCACCATGACGGGAAGGGATTGCAGATTGACAAACGACGGATCGCGCACATGCAGTCGATAGGGGGACGTTCCTCCGTCCGACACCGCGTACACGCCGAGCTCACCGCGCGGCGATTCAACCGCCGCATAGGTTTCGCCCGCCTGAACCGTGTATCCCTGTGTCACCAGCTTGAAGTGGTGGATGACCGCTTCCATCGACCGGTTGAGCTCGGTACGCGACGGGGGTGTCAGCTTCGGATCCGTGTTCTTGAAGTCTCCTTCCGGCATGTCGTCCACAACCTGCCGCAGAATCTTGAGCGACTCCCGCATTTCCTGCATGCGCACTCTGTAGCGCGCGTAGACATCGCCGTCGGTTTCAGTCGGAACGTCAAACTCCATCTCGTCGTACAGCTCGTAGGGAAGGTCGCGCCGCAAGTCCCACGAAACGCCGGTCGCCCGCAGTATCGGTCCGGTGGCGCCCAGGGCGATCGCTTCGTCTGCGGTGATCGCGCCGACGCCCTTCGTTCGCTCGAGAAAAATGGGGTTGAGGGTCAACAGCTCCTCGTACTCCTCGATGCGCCCGGGCAGAACATCCATCAATGCTTCGAACTGGTCCTGCCAATCCTCGGGTAGGTCCTCCCACACTCCGCCCGGGATGATGTAGTTGTGGTTCATTCGCAGCCCGGTCACCATCTCGTAGAAATCGAGGATGAGCTCCCGCTCGCGAAAGCCGTAGAACATCGCCGACATCGCACCCATGTCGAGCCCCTGGGTGCCAAACCACACGAGATGCGATGAGATCCGGTTCAGTTCCGACATGAATATGCGGATGTACCGGCCGCGGAGCGGAACATCGATGTCCAGCAGGTTCTCCACGGCAATCGAGTAGGCATGCTCATTGAAGAACGATGCAAGGTAATCCATGCGTGTCACGATCGTGACGGCGCCGCGCCAGTTCTGGTCCTCGCACTCCTTTTCCATCCCGGTATGCAAGTACCCGATGATGGGCAGGCATCTGAGAACCGTTTCGCCCTGCAATTCGAGGAGAAGGCGAAGCACACCGTGGGTCGCAGGGTGCACCGGCCCCATATTGATGACCATGCGCTGGTCGGATTCGTCGAACGACTCAACGAACGCTCCGTGGCCGCCCGCCTCGAAGTCATCGACGACCTTCTGAGCCTTACTCATCGGCATCCCCATGCGCGGACACGCTTTGGCCGAGGGCGTCGACTTCGGTACGGGCGTCGTGGGAGCTCGGGGCCTGGCCCGGGCTCTCGATCTGCAAGAAGGGTTGAGGCGTGAACTCCACGGGCACCTTTCCGAGCCCGTAGTCCTTGCGAAGCGGATAGCCCTCCCACTCATCGGGCATGAGGATGCGGGTGAGATTCGGGTGTCCGTCGAAAACGATCCCGAACATGTCGAAGGCTTCTCGTTCCATGAAGTTGGCCGCGGGCCACACGTCGACGACCGACGGGATGACCGGTGGCTCCTCGTCCGTCGCAATGTGAAAGGAGGCACGCTCCTTTCGCTCCCGATGAACCAGGTGGACGACGATCTCAAAGCGTTGCTCGAGGCCTTCGAGCCCGAGCGTGTCGAGACCGGCCAGATCGACCAGCCACCACCCATCCTCCTTCAGGGCACGAGCGCGTTCGGGCCACTCGCCGGTGCCGAGCCACGTTGTTTCCATCAAACGGACACTCGTCGGTTCGAACCGTCCGCGGGACCCAGCGCGCCACCCTTAACGCGGTCGGCTCGATACTCGCCTTTCGAGATCCGCTCGTGGAGAAGCATGATTCCGTCGATCAGCATCTCCGGGCGTGGCGGGCACCCGGGTACATAGATGTCAACCGGCACGATTTGATCGACGCCCTGCACCAGCGCGTAGTTGTTGAACACGCCTCCGGTCGATGCGCACGCACCCATCGAGATGACCCACTTTGGCTCCGTCATCTGGTCGTAGATCTGTCGCAGCACTGGTGCCATCTTTTGAGACACGCGTCCTGCAACGATCATGAGATCCGCTTGACGGGGCGACGCCCGGAACGCTTCCATCCCGAAGCGAGCAAGATCGTGCCTCGGCATTGTCGAGGACATCATTTCGATCGCGCAGCACGCCAGCCCAAAGGTCGCCGGCCACAATGAGGACCGGCGCGCCCAGTTGACCAGTTTGTCCAGCCGAGCGGTCAGGAAGTTTGCCCCAATCGCATCGCTCACTCCGCCCATTCGAGCCCTCCCCGCTTCCAGACGTACACGTACGCAGTCATGAGGATCGCGATGAAGACCAGCATCTCGAAAAGGCCGAAGAGCTTCAGTTCCTCGTACGCGACGGCCCACGGATACAGAAATGCCGTTTCGATGTCGAAGATGATGAATAGCATCGCGACGAGATAGAACTTCACCGGGAAGCGCTCGCGCTCTAGGGAATCGGTGTCTTCGGGGACGATTCCGCATTCGTAGGGTTCCAGCTTTGCGCGCGTCCATCTCCGGGGCGACAGTCTTGATGAGACGAGCATCGACAACCCCGCGAACAGGGTGGAGAGGATGACGAGGAAGAGGATGGGCAGGTAGGCGGGAAGGCTCACGGTTTCACTTCCGCAAGTTTCTTAAGGAACTTGAGTCCCCTCTGCCCTACGCCACGACCACGTTCGTCTTCGAGATTGGCAAGAAGGGTAAGCGCAAAACTCATGACGCTCTTGGAACGCATGCCCAACGACACGAGCCTCTCCATGAGTGTTGGATGTCCGATCAACTTCACGAACCTTCGGCCCAGCCTGTAGTAGGGGCCGTATGTCTCGGTCAGCTGGTCCGTATAGTCGGACAAGCTTGGAGTGCGCCCGCTGCGCAGAGCCTCATCGATGTGCCGACCGGCGATTCGACCGGTCTCGTATCCGTACGCGATCCCTTCGCCGTTGCACGGATTGACCATTCCGGCGGCATCGCCGACGAGCAGGAACCCCGGTCCGTGCGGCGGCCACACACTTCCACCCATGAACAACCGTCCGGCCCGAGGCTTCGATGAGACGGTGAGCGGACCGACCTCCCACGGGGCCGGCAGCGCGGCAACAAAACCCGTCTGAAGATGATGGAGGTTGACATCGCGCCATCCGCCGTAGGTTGACAGTAGGCCGACCCCTGCGTTCACCGTTCCGTCGCCCACCGGAAAGACCCAGCCGTAGCCCGGGACCGCGTCGGGTCCTATTCGGATGTCAAGGAAGGCCTCGAACCAGCCCGAGTGCTCCATCGGCGAGCGGAAGTACTGCCTGATCGCAAACCCCATCGGATAGCTCTCCTTGCGATCGCGGCCGAGCGCGCGCCCGAACTTCGTACCGGATCCCTCCGCGCACACAACCCAAGACGCGCGGATCTCTTCATCGGCCCCGTCGCGTTTCGCCCGTACACCTGAGACGACACCCTTTTCGTAGATGGGTTCCACCACGTGAGTCTCGTAAAGCACCTTGGCGCCGGCCGTCTCCGCGTTGCTCAGCACGATCTGGTCGAGGTCCTTGCGAGGCTTCACGAGGCCGAAGTTGCAGAAATCGTCGAGGTCGGGAAACGGGAGTTCGAGGGTTCGCCCCGCAGCGTGCACACGGAGACCATGCACCCGCTCCCAGCTCCCCAGCTCGTCGCCGAGCCCCATCTCCTCCAGCACCTTCACGGCGCGGGGAGTGAGACCGTCCCCGCACGTCTTCTCGCGTGGGAACGACTTCTTCTCGCAGACGATGACCGAGTGCCCACGCGCGGCCAGGTAGTGGGCCGTCGCGGAGCCGGATGGGCCGCCGCCGACGACGACGACGTCAACCTCGAGTGACACGCCGTGACCTCCATCTTTCGACTCGCGTGACCGGCGGGTTGGGTCGCTTGTGAAAACTTTCACGAGGGACCCTCGCCAGTCTAGTACCGACGGCGCCGGGTAGGAGCCGGGGTCTACCCGGCGAGCTCTACCGCGTCCGGCCGAGGGCGCCGGCTATCCGCCACCGCCGTCGCCACCGCCGTCACCACCGCCGTCACCACCGCCGTCACCCGAGCCGCCGTCGCCGCCCTCTCCGCCTCCAGACGGCGGCTCGACGATGGCGACCCCGGTCATCGATGGGTGGAGGTCGCACTGGAACGGGTACTCACCCGGTTCTTCGGGAGCCGTGAACTCGATGGTGTCGGAGCCTTCGGTTATCTCCCGGCCGTCGGCAATCGCATTCTCCTGCGCCTCCGCGTCGGCCGCGTCGGCGTACAGGGCCCAGTTGTGGGCAAGCGGGTCCTGGTTGACGAACACGACGGACGCGTCCTCGCCCGCGGTGAACGTGAGCTCGTCGACGTTGAACTGGGTGTCAAGGGCGACGATGTCTCCGGCGGGTCCGCCACCGCCGGGCTCCTCACCACCCGCGCCGGCACCCAGCTCGTCCTGCGCAAGAACGAGGATCGCGACGGCCGCGATCGGGATGATCAAGAACATGAGCGACAGCCACGGCGACCGCTCTCCCGCGGTCTGGGACGCGGTTACGGCCGGAACTCCCGTCCGAACCAGCTCGTCGATGAGCTTGCGCCTCTGCTCCATCGCCCGCTGGCCGTCGAACTGAGCCTCGGTGGAGACCGCGTCCTCCGGCCGGAGACGGGTTCCGGTCGGCACCCCATGGCTGACACCCGGAGGTCGAGCATCGGGGGGGGCATCGGCGGGCGTTGCCGGCGCGGTCGCCACCGCGGCGGGCTCCGACTGGGCCGCCGGTGCCTGGGCCGGGGCCTGGGCCGCGGGTGCCTGGGCCGCGGGTGCTTGGGCGGGCGGCTCTGCCGCGGGTGCTTGGGCGGGCGGCTCTGCCGCGGGTGCTTGGGCCGGCGCCTCTGCCGCGGGTGCTTGGGCGGGGGCCGATTCCTCTTGGGCCGCAGGCGGGGCCGCTTCTTCTTCGGCCGGGGCCGGTTCCTCTTGGGCCGCAGGCGGGGCCGCTTCTTCTTCGGCCGGGGCCGCTTCTTCTTCGGCTTCGGCCGGAGCCTCTTCGGCCTCGGCTTCAGCCGGTGCGGCCCCGTCGCCCTCGAACTGCGGCTGCGAGCCCGGCCACCACTTCGGTTCCTTGGGGTGAGGAGATCCTTCGATAGCCCGCTGGCGAGCGGCCTTGGCGCGCCCTTCGGCGACCGCCGGAGAGCTTCCCTTTTGCTGCTCCTCTTTCAAAACCTCTTGGTAGAGCTGTTCGGGTTCCAAGTCCTCTTACTCCACTAGGCGACTCGAACGAGGGAAATGTACCTGGAGCGAAGCCTAATCTCATCAACTCCCCGCCGAGTGTCGCATCTAGGCCGTTCGATCGATCGCGAGCCTCACCAGGACCGCCAGCGCCGCGCGCGACTCCTCATCGATCGTCAGCCGTTCCAGCTCCGCCTCTGCTCGGGCGGCGCGCTCGGCCAGCAGCGCTTCGGTTTGGGCGCGGGCGCCCGACTCCACCACCAGGGCGCGGAGCCGCTCAACGTCGTCTTCGGTCAGATCCCCTCGGCTCCCCCAGCGTTGCACGAAGAAGTCACGCTCGTCCCCGCGGAGCGCGGCGAGTGTCTTGGCAAACAGCACGTTCCGTTTGCCCTCGCGTATGTCCGAATCCACCGGTTTGCCGATCTGCTCTCGGCTCCCGAACGTTCCGAGCAGATCGTCGCGTAACTGGAACGCTTCCCCGACCGGATCTCCGAAGGCCGCGAGCCGAGAGACGAGGTCGTGGGGTGCGCCTGAAAGCCGGGCGCCGATGACAAGTGGTTTTTGGATCGAGTATCGGCCCGACTTCAATATCGCAATCCGGCGCGCCCTCTCCTCCGAGATCGTTCTCTGCTCCCCCGCAGCAACGTCGAGATACTGCCCCGCGATTACCTCCTGTCGCATCAACGAGTACGTGTCGAAGGCATCCACTGCAACCTCGGCTGGAAAACCGGTCGAGGTAAACAGGGCATCGGCAAGGACCAGGGCCAGGTCGCCGGCAAGTATTGCGAAGCCGAGGCCGCGACGAACATGGAGCGTTGACTCGCCTCGCCGTTCATCCGAGTCGTCCATGATGTCGTCGTGCACGATGGCGAAGGTGTGCAGCAGCTCGAGGCTCGCCGCGGCCCGCACGGCCTCGACGCCATGCCGACCGCCACCGGCCCGGAAGCCCCAATAGCAGAAAGAGGGACGGAGTCGCTTACCGCCCGCCGCAACCAGGCGTTGCAATTCGACCATGAGCTCTTCGGATTCCGGTACCGCCTGAGATCGCGCCTGAAGAAATTCGGTCAGCGCCTCATCAACCAACGATCGCAGTTCGGTGAGCGACGGACGGAACGATTCCATGACCGTTAATGTAAGTCGCCGCATGGGATCTCGATCGGTCGTCGTGATGGTGGCTGTTGCCTGCCTGGCGATCTCGGCTTGCGGGAACGACGACCCATCACCTCCGGCGCAGGGGAAGACTCCCAACGAGGTCACCGGGCCCGTCGTCGGTATCGAGTCCGAGGGTCTGGGAGATGTGCGATCGTTCATCGTCAAGAGTGAGGACCGGACCTACGAGATTCTTATCGACCCCCATGTCGACTACGGATTCCCACTCGACCATCTCAACGAACACAGGCTCAGCGGGGATCCGGTGCGTGTAGAGCTGCTCGAGCGCGACGGTGATCTTTACGCTCAATCGATTGTCGATGCCTAACGAAGGGTCGAGAGGTGGTCGCGTAGCTCGCCCGCTCCGACGACTCCCTCGTATTTAGCGGTGACCTTGTCGTCGGCTCCGACGACGAATACCCAGGGCTCGCTCGGCAGACCCCATTCTCGGACCGCCTGCACGGGTTTCAGATTGGAGGGGTCGTCGAGATTCTCGAACACCTCGACGTGGATGAAGTTCACGTCCGGGAAGTCATCGGCGACCGTTTGCACGATGTCCAGAGTCGGTCCGCACACAGCGGACGAACAGAACTCCGGCGTCGCGAAGACCGCGACAAACGGCCGCTTCGCCTCAAGGGCCTCCGCTATCGACAGCCGGTAGAAGGCGGGATCGGGGTGTGGATCGGTTGTTATCTCCGAGAGTTTCGTGACCTCGTCCACCGTCGGTGTGTCGGAGGGCGGCGGAACTTCACCCACCGGGACGGATTGGGGGCGCGCGGCGACGTCGAAACTGATTCGAACGGTTTCGTCGACTTCATCGCCACGGATCGTCACCTCCGCTCCCCACTGCCCCTCATGCTCGAAGGATGTGTCTGTGACGTAGACACCGCGCTCTCCTTCAACCGACCACACGAAACGGGTGTCTGACCCTCCGGCCGGCTCGGGTTCATCGGACGACAAGTCGAAGAAGCGGACGCCCACATCGATCCGAGGCGAGCCGATGGGGGCGTCGTTCCCATCCAGCAGACCGAAAACAAGGCGATTGCGCCCGACGACTACCTCCGAGGAGGCGAGCACCGGATAGACCTCCGCGTCCTTCAGCGGCTGGCCAAAGCTCGAGCTGGAGCTCCTCGTCGATGTCGCGCCGTTCCCATCGTCCCCGCAGGCAGCCGCCGGGAAGGCGATCGCTACTATCGCGACGGCCAGGCGCAAAGGTCGTAGATATCCCATATTCATCGTCTGAGGCTACCGGGAGTCTGGAGTTACCGAGAGCCGGTAACATCGACGCGCCAATGGGTTCGTATCGCAGGCTATCGATACTTTCGACGGTCGCGACCTTCCTGCTCATAGCAATCGGCGGGTTGGTACGCGCCACTAAATCCGGTCTCGGGTGTGGAGACGACTGGCCGGCGTGCAATGGTGAGATCGTCCCCGTGCTCAACGGGAGACCGGTAATCATCGAGTACTCGCATCGCCTCGCGGCTGCGGCGGTCATAGTGCTCGTGGCGGCGCTCGCCGTGCGCGCGTTCAAGGAGCACCGCGACTCCCGCAAGATCGTGCGGGCAACCACCGCGGCCCTGGTGCTGGTTCTGGGTCAGGCGGTGGTGGGGATGCTCGTCGTGAAACTGCACCTCGAGGCGCTCTCGGTCGCGCTCCACCTGGGCCTGGCACTTGCTCTGCTCGCCCTGCTCTCATACGGCGCCGTCGCGGCAGCCGGCGCCGACCGGCGGATCGAGGGAGTTGCCGATGCCTCGTTGGCTCGATCAGCCCGAATCGGCGCGGGCGCGATCTTTCTCTTGATGCTGGTTGGTTCGTACGTCACGGGCAGGGACGCAGGTGCCGTGTTCCCCGACTGGCCGCTCATGAACGGCCGGGCTGTACCCGACTTCGGGGGCGCCGGGTCCGCACTGGCGGAACTGTCGGCCATCCATTTCACTCACCGTGTTCTGGCGGCCGTAGTGGGCGTGATCGTGGCGGTCGTCGCCTGGGGATTCATCCGCCGCCGTCGCGAGTTTCCGGCCGCCGCCCGGCTCGCCGGGGCCGCGGTTGGACTGTTTGCACTCGAGGTCCTTATCGGTGCTCTTAACGTGTGGACGGACCTCAACGAGATGCTTGTGTTCGCCCATCTCGTTGTCGGCGCGTCGATCTGGACGAGCTTGGTCGCGATGGCACTTGTTACCGAACCGAAATTGAGGGACACCAGCCTCGAAAGGGCGGTCGCGCCGGCGCGCGTGGCGGTGGAGGGTGGCCGGTGATGAGACGCATGGTGATCTCAGAAGGCACCGGCGCTATCGAAGTCGACGACGTTGTCGAGGCCCTCCCGCGGCTCGAGGTCCGGGGCGAAGAAACAGGCACAGAGCTCGGGCTCAAAGACAGGATCGTGGCTTACATCGCGTTGACTAAGCCGCGCATCATCGAGCTGCTCCTGATCACGACGGTGCCGGCAATGATCGTTGCCGAGCGCGGCCTGCCGTCCCTTTCTCTCATTCTGCTTACCCTGGTGGGCGGCACGCTGTCGGCGGGCGGCGCCAATGCCATCAACTGCTACATCGACCGCGACATCGATGAGGTGATGGTCCGCACGCGACGGCGCCCTCTCCCCTCCCATCGTGTGGAGCCCACGAACGCGCTGATATTCGGCATCACGCTCGGGTGCGCCGCCTTCCTTCAACTGTGGTTCACAGTCAATCCCCTCGCAGCCGTCCTATCCGCCTCGGCGCTTCTCTTCTACGTCTTCGTCTACACCCTGGCGCTCAAGAGAACGACGCCGCAGAACATCGTGATCGGAGGGGCGGCCGGAGCCATGCCGGTCCTGGTCGGGTGGGCGGCCGTGACCGAAACCATTGAGCTTTCCGCGCTTGTGCTGTTCGCAATCGTCTTCTACTGGACGCCTCCTCACTTCTGGGCGCTTTCCCTGCGGTACGAGCGCGACTACGCGGCGGCAGGGGTGCCGATGATGCCCGTTGTCTACGGGAGAAAAGAGACCACGCGGCACATCCTCCTGTACTCGCTGCTGCTGCTGGCAATGTGTCTGGCGTTCTTCTCGGTGGCGCGCATGGGCTTCCTTTACCTGGCCTCGGCTCTGGCGTTGAACGCGGGCTTCATTGCCCTCGCCGTCAAGCTGTACCGGAGACCCGAGGTGCGCATCGCATGGAGCCTGTTCAAGTACTCCATCTACTATCTGGCGCTGCTGTTCTCGGCCGCCGCCGCCGACCAGCTCATCAACGCGTAACGGCCGCCTGCTCTCGCTCAACCTCTGCGCGGACGATGCACTGGGCAAGGTGGTCGTTCACGAGTCCGGCCGCCTGCATGGTCGCGTAGGCGGTTGTCGGTCCCACAAACCTGAAACCCGCCTTCTTGAGCGCGGCTGAGAGCGCCTTCGATTCGGGCGTGAACGGTGCCACCCCCTCGAAACTTCGCGGCGCCCTCCGCCGGGGGGGCCTAAACGACCACACGAGGGCTTCCAACGGTGTGTCCCCGTCGCGAAGGTCACGGGTCGCCCGGGCGTTCGCAATCGCGGCCTCGATTTTGGCGCGGTTTCGGATCACTCCGGGATCTGCAAGCAACCGCGCGATGTCCTCCGCGCCGAAGCGAGCAACCCGGTCGGGATCGAAATCTCGGAATCCAGCACGGATCGATGCTCGCTTGCGCAACACGATGGCCCACGAGAGCCCCGACTGGAACGACTCCAGGCAGAGACGCTCGTAGAGGCCGCGCTCGTCGACGACCGGGCGGCCCCATTCCCGGTCGTGATACTCGCTGTACAGGGGATCGCCGTCACCAAAGCAGCGCACACGCTCGCCCTCCCCGCTCGGGGCCAGGGCGTGAGTGAGCGTTTGAGCGGCCTATGCGGGACGTGAGGGACACTCGACCGGGGCCCGCGCGTGAGTGAGCGTTTGAGCGGCCTATGCGGGACGTGAGGGACACTCGACCGGGGCCGGGCGCTACTTCTCGACGATCACGGTCCCGACCATCGAGGTCGGGTGGAGGTCACACTGGAACGGATACTCACCGGGCTCTTGCGGCGCCTTGAACTCAACCGTGGTGCTGCCACCGGTGATCTCCCGGCCGTCGGCCAGGGGATTCTCCTGTGCCTCGGCGTCGGCTGCACTCGCGTAGATCGCCAGGTTATGGGCGATCGAGTCTTGATTGATGAACTCGATCGACACGGACTCACCCGCCTTGTAGGTGAGCTCGTCGGAGCTGAACTGGTTCTCGGCTGCCGCCACCGCGCCGGGAGGGATGGCGGCGGTCCCGGCCTCGCCGTGGGCCTCTTCCCCCTCGCCGATGTTCAGAACGGCGATGACGACGCCGATCAGGATCGGATAGATGACGACGATCGCAAGCTCGATCATTGCGGCCTGCGAAAGGCGCGGACGCAAGGCCACCACGGCGCACGCGATCAGAATGTTCACCGACATGGCGATGGCGATCGCGGTAGCAGCCTCCTTGGGGATCGACAGCAACACCTGCGAAAAACCGATCGTCGCGATTGCGATCGCAACGAGTGCAGCGACCGGGATCAGAATCGGGAGCGGAACTCGGAAACGAACCTCTCCCAGCATCGGATCGCCGGGACCTCCCGGTCCCCCGGCATGTTGTGTCGGGTTCTGACTCATCACTTCCTCATGTCCCACACCTCGAGCTCACGCTCGAAGTCATCCCACGTCACCTCTTCTTCGCGCTGTGCCTCTTCCTTCGCGTTCCACTTGAAGAACATGTACGTAATGACCGACCACAGTAGCAAACCGCCACCCAGCTTCATAATCAAACCGGCCATTCGCTGATCCGTCACCGCGTCAATGCCCCACATGCGCGGGGCCTCTGCGTACGCGGTGTAAAGAACGCCGGACGAAAAGGTGAGAAAGGACGCCGGCACGGTCGGCACTACCGACTGGAGGAACAGGTAGAACATCCGAGCCGGTTCTGCGAGGCGGCGAAGTTCCGGCAGCGGCGCGATGACAACCGCCCACATCAGAAGCCCCGCTCCTATGAGCACCCCGTGAAAGGCTACGTGGAAAGCGTCGGACTGCACCTGCAGATTGACGACCGTGCTCCAGTGCATCGCGGCGATGGCTGCGTTGAACAACAGGAGCGCTGGAATTGGCCGGGTCAGAAAGCGCACGACCCTAAAGCGGGTCCCGCGTCCGATCAGGGATCTCAATAGCCACGGCGGGGTCCCCACAAGCAGCAACGGCGGCGCGACGAACGCGAACAGCAGATGCTGGACCATGTGCGCGGAGAAGAGGTAGTCCTCGGCAAGTTCGTGCAGGGGCCACTCCTCGCCGGCCCACAGACTCAAGACTCCCAGGAAGAACGCGATCTTTTGGCCGCCTGTGGCCGGAGGCGCTCCGGGAGGGGCTCTGCGGGGGCCGAGGTAGGTGATCGCCAGAACGTAGGCGAGACTCAGACCGACCACGAGGGCCCACACTTCGAGATGAAAGTGAGGGGCGGGCAGTGATGCTGCCTGCTCAGGACCCGGCATCACTCACCTGAGCCTATCTAGCCCGGCAGGCTGGGCGCGGGCCCACCGCGGGCAAAGAAGTTCCACAGCACGAAGCCGAACACGAGCATCGCCAGTACAAGGCCGGTCAGGAACAGCCTGCGGAACAGATGACTGTCGAACCTCAGATGCATGAACCAGGTCGCGACCAGAAAGAACTTGATAAAGGCAAATGCCAGCAGGAGAGGGACCAGGAGGTCCTGCAGAGAGGTGACGTAGTAGATCGCGACCTCGAGCGCGGTTACGACGGCGAGAACGACCGCCACCTTCACGTACTCGCGAGGCCCCGGATGGTGGGCGAGCTCGTCGGCTTCTGTGTCGGTCGGCGTTTCGTACGTTCCGGGATGGCCCATAGTTACTCGCTCCGTCAGTTAGTCGGCACCAGGTAAACGACGGTGAATATGACGATCCAGACGATGTCCACGAAGTGCCAGTAGAGACCCACCAGTTCGACCTTTCGAGGCCCGTCGACTGCGTCCAGGCGGCCGAACATCGACATTCCAAAGAGTCCCAGAAGCATGAAGATCCCAACCGTTACGTGCGCGCCGTGGAAACCCGTCATCACGAAGAACGCGCTACCAAACGTCGATGTCGACAGCTTCAGCCCCTCGTCGACGAAAGTCGTGAACTCGTAGATCTGTCCCCCGATGAACACCATGCCGAGGGTCGCCGTAGCCATCAACCACGCCCGCAATCCACGATGATCGCCACGCTGGAGCGCGGCAAGTGCGAGCACCATCGTCAGCGACGACATCAGAAGCACGAACGAGCTGACCGAGGTGTAAGGGATGTCGTAGATCTCCGACGGCCTGGGGCCCTGGACGATGCGGTTCCGGTAGAGCAGATAAGTCGAAATGAGCGAACCGAAGAAGAGGCACTCCGAGCCGAGGAACGCCCACATCGCGAGCTTGACGTTGTCGAGGCCGGTAGATGTGTGGTGCTCGTGCGCGTGCTTGGCTGCGCTCATCTACTCTGCCTCCGCCGGCTCGAGTACCCAGCCGAATAACCCGAGGATCGCGACGAGCAGTCCGAGCGCGATCAACAACGGCTGGTAGTAGACGACCCCGTAACCGGCGACGGGGATCCCGGCGGCCGCGACGAGAGGGAAGTAGGAGGGGCCGGGAAGATGGATCCCGTGGCCCTCGGACTCACCGGTTTCCTCCTGCACCGGCGCACCACCCGCAAACACGCGCGCCGGGCGGCCCTCGGTGTCCTCCGTGTACTTGGTGTGCCAGAAGTCGTCGCGAGCGCGCACGACGGGCACATCGAGGAAGTTGTACTCGGGTGGTGGGGAGGGAATACTCCACTCGAGCGTGCGCCCGTCCCACGGATCCGCCCCCGCCTCTTCACCCCGCCTTCGGGTGCGGACGGCATTCACGATGAAGACCAGTGCGGACAGCGCAATGATGAATCCGCCGATGGTTGCAACCATGTTCCATGCGTCCCACCCCATGCCCTCAGGATATGTGTGGGTCCGGCGCGGCTGACCCTGGAGTCCGAGGATGTGCATGGGGGCAAAAGCGAGGTTGAAACCTATGAACATCAGGGCAAAGTGGAGCTTGCCCAGCCTCTCCGACAGAAGCCGTCCGAAGAACTTGGGCCACCAGTAATAGAGCCCCGCGAAGATCCCAAAGATTGCGCCTCCAAATAACACATAGTGGAAGTGGGCCACGATGTAGTAGGTATCGGTCTGCTGCGCGGTATGAGGGACGAGCGCATGCGTCACCCCAGACAGTCCCCCTATGACGAACATAGCGACGAAGCCCACCGCGAACAGCAGCGGTGTCGTGACACGAATTGAACCACCCCAGAGTGTGCCCATCCAGTTGAAGATCTTTACGCCCGTTGGGACCGCGATGAACATCGTCGACAACGCAAAGGCGGAGTTCGCGACCGGTCCCAGCCCGGCGGCGAACATGTGGTGTGCCCACACTCCCCAACCCATGAACGCGATTGCGATCCCGGCAAAAACGATCGCCGCGTAGCCAAAGATGGGCTTGCGAGCGAAAGTGGGCAGGACATCCGAGACGATGCCCATTGCCGGCAGGATAAGGATGTACACCTCCGGATGGCCGAACAGCCAGAAGAGGTGCTGCCACAGAAGTGGGTCGCCGCCCAGCGCGGGATTGAAGAAGTTGGCCTCGAATACCCGGTCGAACATTAGCTGGAAGAGCGCGACTGCGATGACCGGCATCGCAAACAGCAGCAGGAACGAGGTGACGAGCGACATCCAGATGAACACCGGCAGGCGCATAAGAGTCATGCCCGGGGCGCGCATGTTGATGATCGTCACGATGAAGTTGACGGCTCCGGCGAGCGATGCCACACCGAGGATCTGCAAGCCGAGGGAATAAAAGGTCATCCCGTTTCCGGGCAGTTCCGTGGAGAGGGGCGCATACCCGAACCAGCCGCCGTCCGGCGCCCCTCCGAGGAAGAAGCTCGAATAGAGGAAGATGCCACCGAGCAAGAACACCCAGTAGCTGAACGCGTTGAGGCGAGGAAAAGCGACGTCGCGAGCGCCGATCATCAACGGGATCATGAAGTTCATGATCGCCACACCCATGGGCATGATGACCAGGAAGATCATCGTGAGCCCGTGCATGGTGAAGAACTGGTTGTAGACCTCCGCGCTGATCACGCCGGCGTCGGGCCGCGACAGTTGAAGGCGGATGACTAGGGCCTCCAGACCGCCGATGATGAAGAAGATGAACGCGGTGACGCCGTAAAGAATCCCGATCTTCTTGTGGTCGACGGTCGTCACCCAACTCCACCATCCGGTGGTTGCGGTCGGGCGGGTGAACAACCCTCGCCGCGGGGCCGCTACGGTCGCCATGATCTATCCACTCCCTCGTAAGAAATCACAGACATTCCCTTACTCCAGAGTCCTAAGGTACGCGATCAGGTCGTCGATCTGGTCCTGCGTCAAGCCCACATCGGGCATCTTGGCCCCCGGCTTCACGTCGGCCGGCCCCGCCAGCCATGCGCTCAGGTTCTCGTCGTTGTTCTCGAGATAGCCGGCGGCGAACGTATCCCGGCCGGCAAAGCCCTCCAGGTTGGGGCCGGCCGCCGGCTGGGGTTGGGTTGCCTCAACGGAGTGACAGGTCGAGCATGGCTGGGAGATGTTGTCGGCGCCCTCCGCAAACAGCCGGGCGCCGGCCTCCGTCGACTCGGCCGGCTCGTCCGACAGTCCCGAAGCCCACTCCTCGAAGTCCTCGGGGGTCTCGGCGATGACTCTCAGTTGCATGTACGCGTGGCCAAGCCCGCAGTACTCCTTGCACTGCCCCAGGTAAGTGCCGGGGTTATCGGCTTCGAGGGTGATGAGGTTCGTGCGGCCGGGGACGATGTCCTGGGTGCCCCCGAGTCGTGGCACCCAAAAGCTGTGTATGACCTCGGCGCCCCCGTCGACCTGATCGGTGATGCCGCCCTCGAGCTTGATCCGAACCGGTGTGTTCGTCGGAATGTGAAGCTCGTTCGCGGTCGTGATGCCCATGTCCTCGTACGTGTACTCCCACCAGAATTGGCGGGCGACGACCACCACCGTGAGAGCCCCCTCAGGTTCCTTCGCCAGATCAAAGATAGTCGAGACGGTCGGCACGGCGACGCCGGCCAAGATCAAAGCCGGAACGGCGGTCAGAAGTACCTCGAGCCGGGTGTTGCCGTGGAACTGCTTGGCCTCACGGCCGGGGCGGTGCCGAAAGCGGATCACAGCGAACAGCAGCAGGCCCTCGACGATGAAGAAGATCGCAACGGCGACCGGGAACACGATGTTCCAGAGGTCGTCGGCCTTCTGCGCGGCGGGGCCGGCGGGCCGGAAGACATCCTGCGGGGCGTCCTTAGCGCATGCCGAGGTCAATACGGCAAGCACAGCAATCAGAAGCACGATTGCCGGGCGCGCGCTGCGACTTCTCGGTGCCCTCACTCGTTCTCCATCCGACACGCTGCAGTCAACGCGCCTGAGCATAATTGACCTGCCGGAAACGACGACCTGCAATGGCGTCCTTACCCGCGCTCCGCTCGTAGCATGAACTTATGCACGAAGTCGACCGCCGCAGACTCTTGAAGACGGGCGTGGTGCTCCTCCTCCTTGCCGCCGCGGCCGTCGGCTTGTGGCTTGGGCTCAGGCCGGTCGACACGCCCGAACCCACGGGAAAATCCGATTCGGAAGCAGCCGCCGCCTCCGGTGACTCCGCCCCTTCGTTCAGGCTGCCGTTACTCGATGGGGGCGGGAGCTTGTCGAGCGAAGACATGGCCGGCTCGCCCTACGTCCTGAATTTCTGGGCGACGTGGTGCGGGCCGTGCCGAACCGAGATGCCCACCTTCGAAGCAGCCTGGCAGAGGTACAGGGATAGGGGGGTCGTGGTCGTGGGGGTCAACATCAACGACGATCCCGAAGGGGCGAGGGACTTTGCTCGCGAGCTGGGCGTGACCTATCCACTGGTCGTCGACGACAACGACGAACTTGCGACCAAACTCGGTGTAAGAGGGCTCCCGGAAACGTTCTTCGTGGACTCGGACGGAAACATCCTGGGGTCGGGCGCGACGCTGGGGATCGTCACGGAGGAGGAACTGACGGTGACCATCGAGAGCATGCTCGAGCGCTGAGTCCCTGCGCTCTCTGTGCATTTGCACGGGCCATACGGGACCTCGGGCTCACTCGACCGGGCCTCTCTTCCAACCGCAGCCATCAATTACGCTAGGTGGTTCGATGAATCACTCTTCCTCAGCCGAGCCGGCATCGCCTGCGGTCAAGGCAGACCGGCCGCCGAACACCAAGTTCATTGTCGGTGGCACCATCGTCGTCGTCGCCATCGCGGCGCTGATCGTGTGGGCGCTCACCCGGCAAGGGGCGACGCCCTTCTACCTCAAGACATCCGAGCTCGTGAAGCAGGGGCCCCCGGCTGTCGCAGAGGAATACCGCGTGAACGGCAACGTCGTTCCGGGCAGCGTCGAGCGAGCCGGGCTCTCGACCACTTTCTCGATCACCGACGGCGAGACTGATCTGACGGTCACCACCGATCAGCCGCTTCCCGACGCCTTTCGCGATGATGCGCGCACTGAGGTGGTTGCTCAGGGCACATTCAACGGCCGGCTCTTCAGCGCGTCACAGGTGCTGGCGAAGTGCCCCTCGAAATTCAAAGCCAAGGCCTAACGCGCCGTGCCCTCGTTCGCCGGCATCGGCCCACCATCACTAACAGCCGCTCTCGTCTTTGCGACCGCGGCCGCCGGCTTCTGCGTGACGGGCGCGGTCAAGCACCGTCGCGACCTTGCAGACGTCGGAGTCCGGTGCATGGTGGCCGTCGCCGGCTTTGTCGGGCTCGCGATCGTTGCGCTCGTCACCGCGCTGGGGGCACACGATTTCTCTGTTTCATATGTCGCGAACTACTCGTCGCGCTCACTGACCGGCCCCTACACGTTCGGCGCTCTGTGGGGAGGGATGGAGGGGTCGCTTCTGTTCTGGACCTTGCTTCTCACCGTGTTTGCGGCAATTGCGCTCACTCGCGCTCCCGTGCGCACGGCGCCGTTGGTCGCGTGGGCGGGAGGCGTTCTCGCGGTCGTCGCGATCTTCTTTCTGGCCTTGTTGCTGTTGCCCGCCAGTCCGTTCTCCCCCACCGAGGGGACACCGGCCGACGGCAGTGGCCTGAACCCCTTGCTGCAATCACCCGCGATGCTCGTGCACCCGCCGCTCCTATATACGGGGTTCGTCGGCTTCTCCATCCCGTTTGCATTCGCAATGGCGGCGCTGTTCAGCAAGCGGCTCGACGATGCGTGGTTCACCACAACCCGCCGGTGGACGCTGTTTGCGTGGAGTGCACTGTCGGTCGGGATCGTGCTGGGCGGCGCGTGGGCCTACACAGAACTGGGCTGGGGCGGGTACTGGGCATGGGACCCAGTCGAGAACGCATCGTTCATGCCGTGGTTGACGGCGACGGCGTTCCTACACTCGGTCGTCATTCAAGAGAAGCGACGGATGTTCAAAGTGTGGAACGTCACCCTCATCCTGCTGACGTACTTCTTCGCGGTGTTCGGCACATTCCTCACCCGTTCGGGCATCCTGTCCAGCATCCACACCTTCGCGGAGGGTGACACCGGCAAGTGGTTCCTCCCCTTCCTGGGAGTGATGCTGATCGGAGGGCTGTCTGTGGTGGCGTGGCGCGCCGATGAACTTCGCAGCGTCAACCGCTTCGACAGCTTGCTTTCACGTGAATCGGCATTTCTGTTCAACAACGTGATGTTCGTGGCCGCGGCATTTGGTGTCTTGATCGTGACGATGTATCCGATCATCAAAGAGGCAATCGACGGTGTGCGCGTCGCGGTAAGCCCTGCAACATTCAATACCTTCTTTGTCCCGTGGGGACTGGTGCTGATCGCGCTCACCGGTATAGGGCCGCTGATTGCGTGGCGACGAATGAGCCGAGGGGCAATGGCACGCTTGCTACGGCTGCCGGTTGTGGCCGCGGCGTCTGTCACCGGTGTGCTGTGGCTCGCCGGCGTTCGAAGTCTCGGAGCCCTGATCGCTTTCGGTCTGTGTGCGTTCACATCGGTCGCGATCGGATCCGAGTTCGTTCGAGGGAGTCGGGCCTACCGCGCTCGAGGCGCGGGATGGGGCACTGCTTTGCAACAGACTCTCGCGCGCAACCGGCGTCGCTACGGCGGATACATCGTGCATCTCGGCATCGTTTTGATAGTCATCGGATTCACGGGAGCGGCTTTCCGGGCCGAGGCTCAAGCTCATCTGAGCCTCGGGGAAACGATGCGAGTGGGCGATTACACGCTCGAGTACTCGGCCCTCGATCGAGGGGAGACCGCCGAGAAGACGATCGCAGCCGCAGAGATCGGCGTCCGCCGCGACGGAAGTCCCACGACAACCATGCGTCCGCAGCGCAATTTCCACTTCGCGCAGAGACAGCCACAATCCGAGGTCGCGATTAGGACGACGCCCATCGAGGATCTCTACCTTGTCGTAACCTCCGTCGATCCCGACGGCGCGATTGCCCTGCGCGCGTTCGTGAACCCGCTGACATGGTGGATCTGGGCCGGGGCCGCCGTAATGGCTGCGGGAATCGCCGTCATCCTGTCGTCGCCAACCCCGGTGGGAGCGGTCAGCAAGTCACCGGGAAGGGTGCGGGAACCGGCGGTGGTGACGAGATGAGGTGGGGAGTCGCGCTCACGGCCGTGCTCCTGCTCGTCGCGCCCAGTGCGTCGGCGGACGATCCGTCGTCTGTTGCGAACCGCGTTTCCCAGGAGGTCATGTCGCCCTTCTGCGATGGGTTGACGGTTCACGACTGCCCGTCGCAACAATCCGAGGAATTGCGCTTCGAGATCCTCGAGATGGCGCGCGCAGGGATGTCCTCCCAAGAGATCGTCGACGAGCTGGTGACCCGCTACGGCGAGCGGATCCGGGGCGTGCCCGAACCGACGGGAGTGGGGCTATTGGTGTGGGTGCTCCCGGTCGTGGCCGTCGTCGCCGGCGCCGCGGTCGCGTTCGCGCTCGCCCGCCGGTTCGCCGGGCGGACCCCGGCGCCGCTCTCCGGCGGCGGCGTGGGACCAAGCCCCGAAGAGCGAGCGCGTCTGGACGCGGAACTCGCCGCCGCCCGGGAGCGATCGTGATCCCCGCCCTGATCGTTGCTGCGCTCGCCGCCGCCGTGCTCGTGTGGGTCATGGCGCCGCTCCGGCGTGGACCGCGACGGGACGGACTCCCCGAGTCCGAGCGCCTTGCCGAGGCGACTGCTCAGAAGGATGCCGCCCTCGATGCGCTCGTGGACATCGAACGGGAGCGCGAGGTCGGAAAGCTCTCGGAAGAGGACTTCGAGGAGCTGCGCGCGCAATACGAGATCGAAGCACTCGCCGCTCTGCGCTCGCTCGACACGACGCTCACCGAGGAAGTCGACAACGAACTGGAAGCGGAGATCGCCGCAATGAAGGAACGGCTTGGAGGCCGACCTTGTCCTCAATGCGGCACCCACCGAGTGCGGGGGCGGCCGTGCCCGACCTGCGGGTCGGTGGCGTGAGCGTCCGCCTGGAGCGGTGGCTGGCGTGCGCAATCGTCTTGCTGGTCGTCCCGGGGGCAACCGCCGCGGCCCGGCCCCGCGGCCCGGGGGTGATTCGCGGTACGGTCGTCGACGGCTCGAGCGGGGCTCCCGTTGCCGGTGTCCCGGTGGACCTCGTTAGCTCGTTGCCGGGCGGAGGTGAGCCCTTCTCGCTGTCGGACAGCACCGATCGGAAGGGTCGCTACGTCTTCTCAGACCTTCCCACCGGCTCCGATCGTGTCTACGCAGTGAGCGTCGAGCACAGGGGCGGCCTCTTCACCGGACAATCGATCGACGAGCTGGGCGTATCCAAGGCGCGCACCGTCGTCGACACGCGGCTCCGAGTATGGGACACGATCTCCGACCCGGACGCCGTGCTCGTTCAGCGTCACAACGTCTTCATCGATCAGGCCGAAGCCGGCCTCGGAGTGATCGAGTCGCTGACCATCGTCAACACCTCCGATGCCGCCTATATAGGCCGCGCCCGGTCCCTCGGGCGCGAGGTCGCCAAAGCCACATTCGGATTCGCTCTCCCCGCCCGTGCGCGCGACGGTCGCATGCTCCCGGAATCTGATTTCTTCGGCACCCCGATTACCGGAACGGACTCGGGATTCGGGTTGCGAGTAGCGATTCCCCCTGGTGAGTGGCGCGTGATGTTTGCGTATCGGCTTCCGGGGACTGCAGGAACATACGACCTGACGCGTCCCGCGCTGTATCCGACGCTTAATACCGCCGTCCACGCCACCGGCGATCTGGCGGTCGACAGCAACCGGCTCAACGACGCCGGAGACGTCACCATCGGGGATATCGGTTACGGGCGATGGGTATCGACCGGCGTGATCGAGGCGGGGGAGCCAATCCAGATTGGTGTCACCGCGGGGGCCGGCTTCTCTCCGTGGCTGACGGGGGGCCTGGTTGTGGCCACGCTACTCGCCGGAGCGTTGTTCGCTCTGACCTATATGAGGAACAGGAGACCGGCCGGGGCGCGCCCGGCACCGACGGCGCGCGAGCGGCTCGTGGCGGCGGTCGCCGAACTCGACCTCCAGCACGACGCGGGCGACCTCGGCGACGACGAGTGGAGGGCGCGCCGCGAACAGCTCATGGGAAAAAACGCGAGCGGGGACGACGGCGACGCGGGCAAAGACAATGATCCCCGGTCGCGTCGCACCGTGCCAACTCAATGATCATTGCGGCCAACCTCCGGGTGAGCTTCGGCCGGACCCGCGCGCTCGACGGCATCGACCTGTCTCTCGACGAAGGCATCCACGGCCTCTTTGGTCCCAACGGCTCGGGCAAATCGACTCTCCTCAAGGTCTTCGCCGGACTCCTGCGGCCGACTTCGGGCGAAGTGACGGTAGATGGACACGTACCGAGGTCGCGCGCCGAATCGGTGCGGCGGATGATCGGCTACGCGGGGCACGACTCGGGCCTCTATCCGGATCTGACGGTCGCGGAGAACCTGGTCCTGTTCGCGCGTCTGTACGGCATGGACCCAGCGCGCGTTCGCAACCTCATCGAGAGCGTCGGCCTCGCCGAGTGGGCGGAGGCTCCTGCCGGGGCGCTGTCGGCCGGGCTCACGCGGCGGGCGGCAGTTGCCCGCGCGATTCTCCACGAGCCGAAAGTCCTGTTGCTCGACGAGCCGTACGCGAACCTGGACGACGACGCCGCCGAGATGGTTTCCGAAACGGTCAAGTCGTGGCGCGCACCCGGACGCGTCGGCGTGATCGCGACGCACGGAGCCAAACTCGTTAAGCGCTTCGCCGACGGCGGCGTCATCCTAAAGCGCGGCCGGATCGTGATAAGCGGGTCCTACGGAGAACACCGCGTAGAGGAGAGGGCGAGATGACGGTAGCCGTGACCGGCGAACCGGGCTTCGTCGCAAAAACGCTGGCGCTGGCGCGCAAGGATCTGCGCATCGAAGCGAGGGCCCGGGACACCCTGCCCTCGATGCTTGCCTTCGCTCTCGCCGTTACGTTGTTGCTGTCCTTTGCTCTGCCGGCACCCGGACCGCTGAGCCGCCCCATCGCCGTCCCGGCGGCCGGGACCGTGAGGCTCGCCGACGTCCTCGCCGGCTTTCTGTGGGTCACCGTCCTGTTCGCGGGACTTATCGGGTTCGCGAGAACCTTCGAAAGCGAGCGTCGCGACGGTGCACTCGAGGTCTTGCTGCTCGCCCCCCTCGACCGCTCGGGCCTCTTCGTCGCTAAGGCGGCGGCCAACCTCGTCTACATCGCGCTCGTCGAGCTCCTGCTGCTACCGGCGTTCGCGCTGCTGTTCGGAATCGATCTGGGCTCGTCGTTGGCGCCGCTCGTCCTGGTCGCGCTGTTGGTGAACATCGGCTTCGTGGCCACCGGCACACTGTTCGCATCTCTGGCGGCCCGCACTCGCAGCCGGGAGCTGATCCTGCCGATACTGGCACTGCCTGCGCTCGTGCCGGTGTTCATAGCCGCGGTCGAGCTCACCTCCGATCTCTTCTTGGGTGGCGGCCTGTCGTCGGTCACCGAAAAGGGCTGGTTCGGAATCCTCGTCGCGTTCGACGTTGTCTTCTCAGTCGTCGGCGCGCTCGGCTTCGAGTTCGCAATCGAATGAATCCCGGTAGTCTCGAATTGCTGTGAGCAACTCCCAATCACCGATGCCCCCCGCAACTCCCGCGCTCGTTCGGCTCGGGCTCGCCGCGTGGGCCGCGGTCGCCGTGGCGCTCACCCTGGTCTTTTTTGCGGCCGACGAGGCGGTTCAGGCCATGGGGGGCCAGCTTCAGCGCATCTTCTACTTCCACGTCCCGGCCGCCTGGGTCGCGTACCTCGCGTTCACGATCGTGTTCGTGGCCTCGATCGCCTATCTCCGCACGGACGAGCGCCGCTGGGACTTGCTGGCGCACTCGGCGGCCGAGATAGGCCTCGTCTTCTGCACGCTCGTCTTGGTGACCGGTCCGATATGGGCCCGGCCCGTGTGGGGGACCTGGTGGCAGTGGGACGCTCGCCTCACCTCCACACTCGTCTTGTGGCTGACCTACGCCGGCTATCTCCTGCTGCGGTCGCTGGCGACCGATCCGGGATCGGAGGGGCGGCCCGCCGCAATCCTCGGCATCGCGGGCTTCATAAATGTCCCGATCGTGCATTTCTCGGTGCGGTGGTGGCGGACACTGCATCCGTCGGGGCCGACTCCGGCCGATCCGTCGACGGGTTCGGGTCTCGGGAGCGGGGAACTCCTTGCCTTTTTCGCGGCCCTCGCAGGCTTCACGCTGCTGTTTTCGTGGCTGCTGGCGATGCGGGTCCGCATGGGACGCATCGCGGACGCCGTTGCCGAGCTGGAGGCGGCCGAGGACGACGCGCGCACGGCCCCGAAGCCCTCTCATCAAGACGTCGGGGCGACCACATGAGCGACTTGACCTGGCTGTTCATTGCTCTGTCGGCGGTGTGGGCCGGAATCGGTGGGTACCTCCTATCGATCGCGCTGCGACAGCGTCGCCTCGAGCACAGGCTCCACGATCTGTCGCGACGATCGGGCCGTGGTCACTAACGCGCAAAGTTGCAGGTCAGCACCCATAACTGATCGCCCGCTTAGTTGCCCACGGTGTCGCCCGCCCGTAGTATGTCGCCGCGATGGCGATGCGAGAACGCGTCTACCGCTACACCGATAAACCGATGACCTGGACCCGCGCAATCGTGCTGGGAACAATCATCTGGATCATCGCGATCCTGCTCACCGGGCAGTTGCCCTCGTGGATCATCTACAAGTTCGACGCCGAGATCGCGGCTCTGGCCGACTTCTCGAAGGAGATCCCCGGCGTGAGCAACGAAGGTCTCAACACCGTCCAGATCAAGATCGTAAGAGACATCATTGCCAACAGCGTCCAGATGGGGGCCCTGGTTGTCATGCTCGGCGCCGCGTATTTCTGGCAGAAGAGCAAGCAGAAGAGGACGGGGGCCAAAGGATTGCAGGATCCCGTCAAGGGCTACCTCTCGGGGAAGTAGGAATGGTCTAATGCCCAGCCCTCCCAAGCCACAGAAGATGGAGACGATCGAAAAGCCGATCTTCCGCGTCGACTACGAGATGGAGCTCGTCGACGAGGAGTGGCTCAAGGGCGCGGTCAAGCCCAAGAGTTTCATCGACTTCATCCCCGAGCAGTGCATTTTGTGCGAGGGATGCGTCGACATCTGCCCGTGGTACTGCATCCATATGGTCGATCCGGCGGCGGTCGCCGAGTCCGGCAACGTCGCGCTGGCGGCCCAGATGGACGCCGACGACATCTTGTTCTTGATCGATGACAACGCCTGCACGCGCTGCAACCTGTGCGTGGAGCGCTGCCCGACCGGGGCGTTGGTCCAGAGCCAGGTCACCGGCGGCAAGAAGAAGACACGCGGGGCGCGGGCCCTCGGCGCAGTGCCCGAGTCCCAGAAGGCTGAGTAGGAGGGAACCGAGTCGTGGCCAGGGCGTGGAACCCACGGGAGAAAGTCGCCGAGCGCATGGATCAGCTGCACGGCAGCCAGGTCTGGCGCTCGATCTTCCGTCCCGGCTCCATCTTCAGGCGTGGCTATGCCGACTCGCCGAGAAATCGCGCCTACGTTGTCATGAACTCGCTCCTCTATCACCTCCACCCTGTGAAGGTGAAGCGGCACGGCATCAAGCTTTCCTACACTCTGTGCCTCGGCGGGCTGACGTTCTTCTTGTTCATCCTGTTGACCATCACCGGCATCTACTTGATGTTCTTCTACCGGCCCGAAGTCAGCATGGTGTACGGGGACATGCAAAGGCTGCACACGCAGGTGTCGTTCGGATTGCTTGTACGCAACCTCCACCGATGGGGCGCGCACCTCATGGTCATCACCGTGTTCCTGCACATGGCCCGCGTCTTCTACACCGGTGCCTACAAGCCACCGCGTGAGTTCAACTGGATCGTCGGCGTCATCCTGCTCCTGCTCACGCTCCTGCTTGCGTTCACCGGTTACCTCCTGCCGTGGGACCAGCTTGCCGTCTGGGCCGTCACAGTCGGCACGGAGATGATGAAGAACTCTCCGGTGATCGGCGACCAGGTGCAGTTCGCGCTTCTCGGAGGACCGGTCATCGGGCCCGAGACGCTCATCCGCTGGTACACGCTCCATGTTCTGTTCCTACCGTTCATCATCGTGATCTTCATCTCGATCCACTTCTGGCGCGTTAGAAAGGACGGAGGAATCTCGGGCCCGATGTAAGGGCGGGAGCTTACAGATGCCGACACCGGACGAGGTCTACCAGCAGGTACTCGCCGAAGAGCAGGCGAAGGGTTCGTCGCCGGCCGTCGCTCAGGCGCGGGCAAAAGCGGCGCGCGTGCGCGCCCAGCGGGGTGCGGCCGATCCGTCTAAGCCCGACCCGTCGACCGCGCCGCGCGCTCCGCGCGAGGACGAGGCCACGACCACGCCCGAGGAAAAGCCCGCGGCCGAGGCGAAACCCGCCGCCGCGGCGACTGCGGCGAAACCTGCGGCAGCGAAGCCCACCGGCGCACCTGCCAAGCGCGCGGTCGGCAACGGGGCCGGTGCCGTCCCGGAGCGCGTTCAGCGGTTGCTGGCAGTAGTCAAACCCGAGGCCATCCAGAAGGTCGAGCGACGACCCATGGACCGGATCAACGTCTGGCCGCACCTGATGGCCGCGGAGTTCATCTCGCTGCTGTTGATCACGGTCGTCATCACGATCTTCTCAGTGGTTGTCGACGCGCCGCTGCGTAGCCTGGCGAACTTCAACCAGACGCCGAACCCGTCGAAGGCCCCGTGGTACTTCCTGGGGCTACAGGAGCTGTTGCGTTACTTCCACCCGCAGGTCGCGGGCGTGACGATCCCGACGGTGATCATCATTGCGTTGTTCGCCGCGCCGTTCATCGATCGCAACCCGTCGACTCGGCCCGACGATCGCAAGCTTGCGATCGTGCTGTTCTCGTTCTTCGTCCTCACTTTCGCCGTGCTGACGATCATCGGAATGTTCTTCCGGGGGCCAGGCTTCAACTTCACCTATCCCTGGAACGACGGAATCTTCTTCGAGTTATAAGGAGTCACGTGAGCCCGGGCACGATCGCGCTGATAGTGGTGGCGGCAAGCATCGCCGCGTGGGGCCTGTTCATGGCCAACATCACAATCCGCCGGCATCGCAAGGAGCCCGCGCTCGCAACCGCCCGATCGGGAACGACCACGGCTACGTCCGAGCCCGCCGCGAAGCCGGCTGCCGAGACGACGGTCACAAAGGTGCCGGAGAAGGCGCGCAAGCCGCTCACGCCCGACCAGATGGCCGTGTCGCGCCGGCAGTTCCTCAACCGCGCATGGACGGCCTCGTTTACCGGATTCTTGGGTCTCTTCGGCATGTCGACGCTGTCATTTCTGTGGCCGAAGCTGACCGGAGGGTTCGGGACCGTAATCAACGCCGGCAACTTTGACGACCTGGTCAAAGAGGTGGGTCCCGAGGTCGGGTTCAAGCCCAAGTTCATCGCCGAGGGCCGGTTCTGGCTGGTGTACTACGAGGGGACCGGCGAGGCGCCCGTGTACGAGCTAATCGGGGTATCCCAAGACCAACCATTGATGGCGCTGTATCGCAAGTGCGTGCACCTCGGCTGCTCGGTGCCGCACTGCGAGAAGTCGATGCTGTTCGAGTGCCCGTGCCACGGATCAAAGTACAGGCTCAACGGCGAGTACTACGGGGGCCCGGCCCCCCGCGGCCTCGATCGCTTCCCGATCGAGGTCTCCGACGGCAAGGTCATGGTCGACACCGGAGCGCGCCAGGACGGACCGCCGCGCGGCATCAACACGTGGCAGAAGTTTGCGGGCCCGCAGGGTGGGTTCTGTGTCCCCACGTAGTGAGTCCGCCCGCGTCCTGCGGTGATCAGGTTGACGAGTTAGGAGAAAGGGCAGAGGTGGAGACAAGCGACGTCGTCATACTCGCGCTCGTCATCCTCATCCCCGCAGCCGTGCTGTGGGGGGTCTTCATCACCCGCTCCGTCCGACCGCGCAAGCCCGCATCGATGCTCGGGATCCCGCAGGCCATGCGGCCGGGTCAGCCCGACGAGGTGCTCGAGGGTAAACGTCTGCAGCGCATCCAGCTCTTCGGCGCGCTCAGTTCGTTCGTCCTCGCCGGGTTCGTCGTCGCCTACTGGTTCCCCGAAGCCGACCGCCAGGAGAAATTCCAGGAACGCTTCGACGAGGAGGCGGTGCATCGCGGGAGCCTCATCTACAGCGCCCCGCCTGTGCTCGAAGAGGACGCCGACGCGGTCCGGTTCAAAGAGCTCGAAGAGGAGATCGCCCTCGGCCAGGGGTGCATCAACTGCCACGGGGGCGAGGGTGTCGGGGGCCTCGCCCAGCCGAGGTTCACCGACCCGGTCACCGAGGAGGTCGTCGACTACGTTGCTCCGCCCCTCAACACCGTCTTCACCCGCTGGGACGACGAGGTAGTGGAGTTCACGATCCAGCGTGGACGCCCCGGCACCCCGATGCCGGCGTGGGGCGTCGAATTCGGGGGCTCGATGACCGACCAGATGGTCACCGATGTGATGGAGTACCTGAAGACGCTGCCGGGCAACCAGCGGGAGCCTTCGTACACGCCGGCTCCGAATGCGGAGCCGCTGACGGTGCCCGAAGAGTGCAGGGACCCCAGGCCCGAGGACGCGAACTTCGAGAGCTGCGGCGAGGAGATCTTCATGGTGCGGTGCGCCGTCTGCCACGGCCCGCAGGGCCAGGGCAAGGAGGAGGAGCCGTACCGCCAGGGCATGGCGCTGTGGAAGGGCGACGTCCGCCACCTCCCCGAGGAGCAGCACCTCACGACGGTGATCAACGGGCGCAGATTCCAGTTCATGCCGACCTTCGCGGAGGCCCCGGCTCAGGGGATCCCGATTCCCCCATATCCGCTGACGGACAACCAGATCCGGGCCGTCGTCGCCTACGAGCGGAGCCTCTAGATGGTGCCCCGGCCAGCAATATCCTCCGTGTTCTGGCGGCGAAAAAGCTTCGCTGGGCATCGTTCTCGGTCGCGCACGTACCTTCAAGGTACGCACGCTCCCTGCGGCCTTGCCCAGCTTGTTTTTCGCTCGCCAGAACCTCGCAAACATCACTGGCCGGAGCACTAGCCGATGGAGATCTTCGTCACCGGCCTCGGCGCAGTGATTGCATCACTCATCGTGTTCTGCGGCGGCGTGTGGCTTGTGCTGTCGATGGTGACCGGAGGGCGGCTCGCGTACTTCATCGTCGCGACCGTGACGCTGGGCTTCCTGCTGATCATGGGGATCGTCTGGTCCCTGCCGGCGGTCAACCCCCTGGGTCCGGTCGGCGAGCTGCCCACCTTCGACCCGGTCGCCCTCGCCGAGGGCGGCGATGTCGACTTCTCCGCCGCAGGGTCCTACCCGGAGGGCCCGTGGCACGTGCCCGACACCGAGAATGAGGCCGAGCAGACAAAAGCATCCGAGCTCGAGAACGCGGCACTCGACTACGTCGAGACCGCGATCAACGAGGGCGAGATCGACACCTTCGAGGCCATCGACGAGGCTCAGGTCGTTCTCGAGAGCTCGCGCCTCCTCGAGCAAGAGGGAGAGGAGTACGGCGCCGTCCTGGTCGGACCGTTGCAGACGGGCAACGAGGTGCCCGAGGTCGACCCGACCGCGCCCGGCACACTTCTCGTGGTGATGCAGTACGACCCCGGCACTCCGCTTGTGCCCGCCCGTTTCATCACACTGGGGACGTTCGTGTTCTTCGTGCTCCACCTAGTGGGGCTGTCGATGGTCGAGAAGAAAGCCCGACGGATGGCGGAGTCGCCGGCGTGAGGAGGAGGGGGTTCGGGGGAACCAGTGAGGCGGGCTCGGCCGCCGGGGTTCCCCCGACGGAGAGCTGGGAGCCCGAAGGGCAACCCGCTCGGAGGAGAAAGAGGAGGGGGTTCGGGGGAACCAGTGAGGCGGGCTCGGCCGCCGGGGTTCCCCCGACGGAGAGCGGGGAGCCCGAAGGGCAATCCGCTCGGAGGAGAAAGAG
>JBOGXA010000017.1:0-91640 GCA_050694175.1 Actinomycetota bacterium | reverse complement strand
ACGCGACCGGGGGCGACGGTCGCTTCTTTCTTTCCGGTACGGGCTGCCTGGGGGAGGGATGGCCCCGGCAGCCCTCGTGATCAGGACCCGGCAGACAACGCGCCGGTCGCTCCGATTACTCCCATGACCACCACAAACAACACCGACAGGATGAGGACAGCTCTTACATCGTTGAGGCACTTCATGCTTCCTCCATTCGGCGGCTGGGCTGCCTCCTTGCGAGGCCCCTGGCTTTGCGCCCCCGCCTCACGACGGGTTTGCCTTTCTCGTGGAGACCTGATGCTGACTCCGCATGAGCTATCGGCACGCCCGGACTAGTCCTTTAGGACTACGGCCGACTATTCGGGGCGAACCACGTCCACGCGAGCGAGCGGGCGATCACCGAATGCCCGGGCGGGCTCTCGTAAGGTGCGGACATGCACGTCATCGGGACCGCGGGTCACGTCGATCACGGTAAGTCGAGCCTCGTCCACCGCCTGACCGGCATCGACCCCGACCGCTTCGAGGAAGAGAAACGCCGTGGGCTGACGATCGACCTTGGCTTTGCGTGGGTCGAGTTGCCCTCGGGTCGCGAGATCGGCATCGTCGACGTGCCGGGGCACGAGCGGTTCATCAAGAACATGCTGGCGGGGGCGGGTGGCATCTCCGTGTGCCTCTTCGTGGTCGCCGCCACCGAGGGGTGGATGCCCCAGTCCGCCGAGCACCTGTCGGTTCTCCACGTCCTGGGAGTCGAGCATGGGGTGGTGGCGCTTACCAAGAGCGACCTGGTCGACGAGGACACAGTCGCGATCGTGGCGGAAGAGATACGGACTCGCCTCGAGCCGTCGACCCTGGCTGACGCGCCGGTGATCCCGTGCTCCGCGACGACAGGAGTGGGGCTCGACGAGCTCGTTGCCGCCCTCGACGGCGCGGTCATGAGCGCCCCCCCGGCCCCCGACCTCGGACGACCCCGGCTGTGGGTCGATCGTGTGTTCACCATCGCAGGCAGCGGCACGGTCGTGACCGGCACTCTCGCCGGCGGGGGTTTCGCAACCGGCGACGACGTCGAGGTGGTCGGGGCCGGCGGGCGAGTTCGCCGCGGCCGGATCCGGGGGATCCAGAACCACAAGAAGGCGGTCGACACGATCTCCCCGGGAGTTCGTACCGCATTGAACATCGCAGGGCTCGAACGTGTCGCCGCGGACCGGGGCGACGCCGTCGTTCGCCCAGGCCTCATAGCGGCAACCGATCGCATCGACGCTCTGATCCACGTCCTCGACGAGTCAATAGCCGGACAAAGCTACGAGCTCACCGAGAAGGGCGCTCATCTCCTTTACGTGGGCTCGGCTGAGACACCGGTCGACCTCAAGCTGCTCGCCACGCAGCGGCTGGGTCCGAGTGAGTCGGCGTTCGCACAGCTCTACCTCCGAGACGCCCTTCCGATTGGGCGCGGGGATCGCTTCGTCTTGCGTGACGCGGGTCGAGTCGTCACTTTTGGCGGGGGCCGCGTACTCGACGCGCTCCCCGATCATGCGCGCAGGGGCGACTCGCGGCACCTGGCCCTGATGCGCGATCTCGAGAACGCAAATGAGGCGCGGGCCGTCGCGGCCATCGTCGAAGCCGCCGGTCAGATCGATGTGACCACCGTCCTGAAGCGCACAGGCACCGCCAACGTTCCCGCCGGCGTTCACGCCCTGGGGGCCCTGCTGATATCGGAGGCCCGGCGCAAAGAACTCCGCGACCAACTGCAGACGACGTTGTCGGAGTTCCACAGACACCACCCGCTCGAGCACGGGATGTCTCGCGAACTGCTGCGCGCGTCATTGTCTCTCGACGCCCCCTCATTCGACGCATTGTTGCGCGATTTCGACGACGTTACCGTCACGGGGGCGGTGGTGCGGCTCCGCGCCCACGAGATCTCGCTCAGCCCCGAACAGAAGAGAGAGCGATCGCATCTGATTCAGATGCTTGAGGCCGGTGGCTTCGCGCCGCCTCTAACCAAGGATCTGAGCGCCGATCCCGCACTCGTCTCATCGCTGACCCAGGCAGGTGAACTGGTAAAGATCGGCGACTTCTACCTCACTGCCGAACGGGCAGGGGATGCTCGCGCCAGAGTGCGCGCGGCCATCGAGAAGTCGGGGCCGCTGACCGTCGCCGAGATCCGCGACCTCCTGGGAACATCGCGCAAGTACGCCATACCGCTGTGCGAATGGTTGGATCAAACGGGGGCAACATTGAGGCGCGGCGACACCCGCATCCTCGGCCCCAATCCGTGACGGCAGGCCCTGATTACTCGCCGGCGATGGGGTGGCCTTGCACCAGGGTTCCTCCCACCAGGTCGCGGTTCGGCAGCGGTTTGAAGGAGCCGGTCTTCATCTCCTCCACGAGCGAGTCAACGACGCGCGCGAGGTCGTGGGTGTGCGCGAACACTTCGCGCTGACGGGTCGAAGATGTGCCCCTCTCGAGGATGTCCTCGATCCCCAACAGCTCGTCCCGACACCCGAGTCGTTCCGCAACGGGCTCGAGCCTGTTAACCAGATCTCCGATCGATCGACGGAGTGACATCAGGTTGCCCTCTTCGTCACGGATGATCTCTGCGTCGAGCCCCCATCGGGCCGCCCTCCATTTGTTCTCTCTGATCGTCCACGCCTGGTGCGTGGGGAGTCCCAGTCCCGCGTTGTAACGCTCCGCGAGCCACACCACCAGTGATTGGGACAGAGCGACGATCGAGCACAGCTCGTCCATGGTCGGGATACCGTCGCAAATCCGCAGCTCGAGCGTCCCGAAGCCTGGATGCGGCCGAATATCCCACCACACCTCGCGAATACTGCGGATGGTTCCGGCTCCGATGAGAGTGCGCATGAAGCGCTGGAACTCGCCCCAGTTCGACATGTAGTAGGGGAGACCCGCGGTCGGCAACGATTCGAACACCTTCGAACGAATCGAAGCAAGGCCGGTGTCGCGGCCTTGCCAGAATGGAGACGACGACGACAGCGCAAGGAAGTGCGGGATGAACGCAGCCAGGCTATTGGCAACGGCGATCGCCTCTTCACCCGATCCGACGCCCACATGTGTGTGCACTCCGAAGATCAAAAGGCGTCGCGCAGTCCACTGGCAGTCGTCGATCAAACGGTGGTAGCGAGGATCCGGGGAGACCGTCTGGTCGACCCACGAAGAGAACGGATGTGTGCCCGTGCAGATTGTGCGATAGCCGAGGCCGTCGGCAACCTCGATGAGCCGCTCGACCTTGTCCCCAAGGTCCTTGCGGACCGCCGTGACCGTAGGGCAGACGTCGGTGATGACTTCGACAGTGCACTCGAGGAGCTCGTGCTTGTATCCCGCTGGGTCGTCCAGCTCGGCCAGGATCTTCGTCGCGGCGGTGTCCGTAGCCAGTGCCCCCGCCTGATCCACGACCTGGACCTCGATCTCCACGCCGAGTGTCGGACGTTCAGACCCACTGAAGACGATGTTCATGCAGCCCCCCTTGGAGTCGGCTGCTTCAGATGCTATCCCTCGCTTGGCGGGCGGTTCTCATCTGGCTCCGCAGCCGGTGTCTCCCCACGATGTAGATGAGTGCCAGGGTATTGGCAGCAATACCGACCGCGAACACACCCGATCCGGCGGGAATCGACGGCAGGATCGGTATGAGCGCGCCGATCACCCACGCGAATTGGAGTCCGGCCTCAAAGCGCGCGAACGCCCAGCCTCTCGCCCCCTCGGGCGTCTCCCTCTGCACGATCGAATCGAACGCGACCTTGGCGGCCCCGGCCGCAACCCCGAACGCAAACACGAGCACCCCCGCCGTGACCGGGGAGAAATACCGGCCGACCACCAGGCCGGCGATCCCGGCGATGACCAGCGATGTGACAAGGATGCCCTCCTCCTTGAGTCGGCGACGCAGTCTCGGCGCCAGCAGAGCGCCGAACAATCCTCCGGTAGCGGCCGCACCGATCAACAGGCCCAGTCCGATGGAGCCGCCGAATTCATCCCGCTTGACCGCGAAGGCAAGGTGCATGACCAGAAAGCCGACGAAGAACCTGATGCCCGTCGTCGCAAGCACGGCTTGACGCACCGCCGCGGATCGAACCGCTCGACGAGCCCCCATCCTGTCCTCCAGCCCCCGCCGTCCGCTCACGCGGGGCAGCCCAATCGCCGGGATCAAACCCACGAAGTAGACGGCCGCCGCGAAGAGAAGCTCGGTTGATTCGCCGGGCCATCTGAGCAACAGCACCCCCGGCAGCCCGACGACCATTCCGGCGATCGCACTCACCTTGGAGAGCAACGCGTTCGCGTTAACAAGCGAGCGGCCTTCGGGAATGAGCTGGGGAAGGATCGCGCCCCTGACGACAAGTCCAGCACGCGACAGAACGAGGATGCCGAACGCAAGAGGGAACAGGTAGAGACTGTCGATTCGCGTGGACAGAAGCCATGCCAAGCATCCTCGTCCGAGCGACGCGACGATCATCAGCATCTTCATCCCGCCGCGGTGGCGGTCCAAGAAGGCAGCCAGGAATGGTGCCACGATCGCGAACGGAGCCATTGTCAGAAGGAGGTAAAGGGCAACCCGATCGCGGGCGCCCGCCGCCGGTACCGCGAAGAACAGCGATCCCGCTAGTCCCAGTGCGATCAGGGCATCGCCGGCGGCGCCGGTCGCCTGGTACAGGAGCAGCCTTCCGAACTCGGGTGTAGCCGCATCTGCTCGCCACCGTCTCGCCGTGCGGCGCGCCGCTATGCGCACCAGCGGCTCTTCGTCGGGAGGCGGCTCAGAACCCGTGTGTGACACGGACAAGAGCCTAGGCCGTCCACCACGGGGGCAGGATTAGCGGGGGCGGCTGTCGAAGCGATTGATCATGGAAGGGATTGGCCGCGCCTGCCGTCGGATCACCCTAATCTGTATAGCGATGGTCCTGCCGTCGGTGACTGCAATCGGAACGCCGGGGGCCGGACACGCCTCGGCGAGCGGAGCCACGTCGCAACCGCTCGAAGAGACATACATAGTTCCAACCCGTCACGGCAAGCTGTATGTCGAGGTCGTCCGCCCCACCAACAACGGCCGCGACCTCCAAGTGCCGGCGATTCTCACCATGTCTCCCTACTCGGTGCTCGGCCGAAACGGCGACGCAGACGAGTGGTGGCCGCGCGGCTACGCGCGGGTGTGGGTCGACGTTGTTGGAACGGGCAACTCGGGCGGCTGTTACGACTACGGAGGCCGTCGCGAGAAGGAGACCGGCTACGACATCGTGGAATGGATTGCCGATCGCAAATGGTCCAACGGCAAGGTAGGGATGATCGGCGGCTCCTACAACGGGACAACGGCAATCGCGACCGCCGTAACGAGGCCTCCGCACCTCACGACCATCGTTCCGGAGGCGGCGATCTCGCGCTGGTACGAGTACGCGTTCTCGGGCGGCATCCGCTACTTCTGGACGAACGAGATGGTGGGCCACCAGGGCCCCGGCTCCGCAGCAGACGAGGGATTCGACACTCCGCTCGCGTTCGACTTCGGGTTTGCGATCCCGCCCCCACTTGACGGCGGAGCCGGCTGGGCCGAGCGTGTCGAATCGACGATCACGCCGTGCGAAGAGCTCGAACACACACTGCACGGCTACGACTTCGACACACCGAACTACGGGCGATTCTGGCTTGAACGCGACTACATCAAGGACGCCGGAGACATCGACATTCCCGTACTGATCGCGCACAACTGGGGAGACTGGAACGTCAAGCAGGAAGAAGCTATCAATCTCTACCGGGCTCTCGATAAGTCGCCCAACCGCAGGCTCTATCTGGGCACCAGGTGGGACGGCCACGGCACTCCGGGGGGCGACTACGACGCCGCGGTGCGAGGGTGGTTCGCTCACTACCTGAAAGCCGTCGCCAACGGAGCCGACCGTCTCGCCGCGGTGACGAGTCAGATGTCGGACTCGAACGGCCCTGCCGGTTGGTACGCGGGGGACTGGCCGAGGACCCGCCGGGTAACGCTGTTCCCCCAGCATGTAGACAGCGCCTCTGGCTACGAGTGGCAGTTACTGACCCGGCGGCCTTGGAGACGAGGGCCCGAGGCCGAGTTCGCATCGACGGGAGCGAACACCGAGACGTTCGCAAACGCCCACAATCGAAGCAACAGCAACTGGTTCTGGTTCGAAACCCCGCCATTGCAGCGCGACACGCGCATTTTCGGAAATATCGAGGTTCGCATCTTTTCGACTGTCAACCGTGAATGGGTGACTTTCACGCCTACCATCGTCGACGTCGACCCCGGCTCTCGCGCCGAGGGGATTGTTACGGACCCCGCGGGGCTCGTCAGCACGACACGCGGCTGGCTAGATTCTCGGTACCGGCGGGACCTGCGCGCTCCCCATCCGATCGAGCCTGGTCGTCCCTTCGGCATGACCGTCGTGACGAAGCCCCAGGACTACACGTTCAAGGCCGGTCATCGGATCGGCCTCAATATCCAGACGGAGATCGCAGACTGGTCTGTCCCCAAGCCGTATCCGAATTGCGCCGACCCGAATTGCGCGCTTGTAAGGATCAACTGGGAGCGCGGGAAAACCAGGGTGGTACTGCCCGTTGTCGAGCCGCGTGGCATCGAGCTCTTCTCACTCGACTGAGCAGAACATCGGAACAATCCCATGTGCTTCTCACTCGGCGCCGGCGTCCGGTTGATCGTGAAGCGGTTCCACTAGAAGCACAAGTCCCTCGGTGGCCATGATCTTGACCTTTGAGCCTGCGGCGATGCCCGTCTCCATCGTCCGCCCTCGCCACAGAGTTCCGTTGGACTGAACCGTTCCCTCCGGCGCGATGTCGGTCACCGCTTCGCCGACCGTGCCCACGATCGCCTCGTCGTCGTCGACGGGACGTCGAAGCCGGACACGCAAGGCTGCAGTCATTACGGAGACGAAGAAAACAAGCGAACCCACGACGGCTCCTGCAACAACCCACCAACCAAGCTGGAGCTGGTCGGCGCCCGAGAAGAGCATGCGGCCCCCGGCGACCAATGATGCAACCCCCGTCAGCGTCCACACCCCGAACCCGGCGGTTTGAAGGTCCACCAGCATGAACAGCATCGCCAGGACAACGAGCGCGAGGGCAATCCAGTTCGTCGGCAGGACGTAGAGCGCGTAGAAGCCGAGGGCCAGGGACGCCGCGCCGGTCATCCCTGCCAGTCCAATCCCGGGGTTGTAGAGCTCAAAGATGATGCCCCACAATCCGATCGTGATCAGGAACAGGGCAATCTTTGGATCGACTGCGAAGTGCAGCAGGCGCTGCAGAAGCGTCAAGTCCTGAAAGCGGTATCTGACCGTCGGACCCTCGTCCCACGTCTCCAGCGTTACCGATTCGCCGGCACCGGTTCGGACCTCTTCCCCGTCCACCACTTCGAGCAGCTGCGCGTGTGTCGATGCGAATCCATCGGCAACTCCCCGGGAGACGGCGGTCTCCGCGTTCATCACCTCGTCGAGGTTCGTCCAGATACTTCTTTCATTCTCCCGGGCCAAAAAGGCGAGTGTGTCGAGCGTCCGCGCAGAGGGGGCAAATTCGCTCTCGAGACTTACGGGCGTAACCGGCCCGGCTTCAGTGCCATCGGACATGTAGAAGAGATCGGCCGCGTACGCGATCAACACGGCTGCCGAGGGCGCGCGCGCGTCACGCGGCGCCACCCACACGATGACGGGAACGGTCGATCCGTGCACGTCGTCGATGAGCTCGTCGAGCTCAATATCAAGGGCACCGGGAGAGTCGAACTGGACGACTGCGGCATGAACACCGTCCTCCTGGGCGGCCGCAAGCCGATCGCTCAAATAGTCGGCATTCGCCGGATCGAGCAGTCCTTCCAGGTGAATGAGATCTATCGTCTGGGAAGCCCCCTGAGCGCGCGCCGACGCAGCCTGCAGCACAACTCCGCCCACCAGGAGTGCGAGGGCGAGCCATGATCGCAACGAGACACGAGGCGTCATCACGCCATCGTCTCACCAATCGACCGGTCGGCTTCCGTGCGGAATCCGTTGCGTCGGGGTACAAACGGTGGATGCACGTCCAGGAGTTCTTTGGCCCCCGCATTCTCATCGTCTCGGGCAAGGGCGGGGTAGGGAAGACCACAGTCGCAGCAGCGCTGGCCCTAATGGCTGCACGCGCGGGGCGCAAAGTGTGCGTCGCCGAGGTCGACCGCAAGGGCACGCTCGCCAACCTCTTTGGGGGAGGCGAACTGGACTATGAACCCAAAGAGTTATCTCCGGGCGTATGGGGGATGAACATCGTCCCGGAGAACGCTCTTGCCGAGTACCTTGAAGTTCAATATCACATGCGCCGCATCTCTAAGGCGTTCACCAGCAGTCACTTCGTCGACTACATAACGACCGCCGCGCCGGGACTCAAAGACATACTCATCCTGGGAAAGATCTGGTACCTGGAGCAAGGACGCTCGCGCGGCCCCCGGCACGACTTCGACACCATCATCGTCGACGCGCCGGCGGCCGGACACATGCTGACTTTTCTATCGGCACCACTTGGGCTTTCTGATGCCGTGCGGGTGGGGCCGATCCGACGTCAGGCGGACTGGCTCGTTCAAATGCTGCGGAACCCGAAGCGCGCGCGCGTGCACCTGGTGACCCTGGCCGAGGAGATGCCCGTCTCCGAGACGCTCGAGACCGCGGAGGCGCTTAGCACCAGGTTCAAGATCCCCACAGGTGCCGTCATCGCCAACGCCGTGTACTCGCCGCTCTTTACTCGTGAGGAAGAACGATTCGTCCGCTCCATAGAAAACGAGGAGCTTCCGGAAGACGTAACGAAGCCGGCGAAGGAGATCGGCTTAGAGCTCGACGATGAGGACAAGCGCGCCCTGGTTGGTTACGCACGATTCCTGCTCTCACGCAGGGCGATTCAGGCCGGTCATCTGCGCGCACTCACCAAGGAGATTCCCGACCCGGTCGTCACACTCCCGTTTCTTTTCTCGTCGGGGCTGGAACTGCCCGACATCGAAACGCTCGCGGACGTCCTCGAGCGAGAGGTGGAGAAGCTGTGAGCACGCTGGGGCAAATCCTCCGCACGACCGAGATTGTGGTGTGCGCCGGCTCGGGAGGGGTCGGGAAAACCACCACTGCCGCGGCAATCGCGGTGGAGGGTTCGGTGCGCGGCAAGAAGACCGTCGTGCTCACCATCGATCCGGCACGCCGGCTCGCGTCGGCTCTCGGGCTCAAGGAGCTCTCGTCCGAGCCCCGAAAGGTGGATACGAGAAAATTCTCCTCCGCCGGCCTAAAGCCGCGGGGCGAGCTCCACGCCCTGATGCTGGACACGAAATCGACATTCGACAAGGTGGTAATGCAATACGCGCCTTCTCGCGAGCAGGCGGAACGGATCATTGCCAACCGCTTCTACCGCAACATCTCGTCGACACTCTCAGGGACCCAGGAGTACATGGCCATGGAGAAGCTCTTCGAGCTGTATACCGAAGGCGACTATGACCTGATCGTCATCGACACGCCCCCCACGCGCAATGCACTGGACTTTCTCGATGCTCCCCGGCGCCTAACCGAGTTCTTCGAAAGCCGAGTGCTGCGATGGTTCCTGTTCCCATACGTAAAGGCTGGTGGCGGAATCATGCGTCTCGCGAACGTCGCCGCGACGACCTTTCTCAGAGTCGTCAAGCGCATCGTGGGAGCCGACGTGCTCGAAGACACCGCAGAGTTCTTCGCCAACCTCGAGGGGATGTACGACGGCTTCAAACAACGAGCGCGCGACGTCGCGTCGTTGCTTCGATCCGACATCACGTCGTTCGTGGTCGTGACTTCGCCGTCGGCGGACTCAGTGGCTGAGGCGACGTACTTTGCATCGCGTCTCAACGAGTCCGACCTCCCCTTCGGGGCTGTGGTCGTCAATCGGGTCCATCCACGGCTGGGCAACGGGATAGACGTGCGTCCGCGCCAGCTCGCCAAACTGGAGGCGATGGATGCCTCTGGCCGCCTGCTGGCCAAGCTGCTGGACAACGAGGAGGCGTTTGCCCGCGTGGTACGTCTGGAATCCCAGAACCTCGATGCGCTCGCCCGCAAGATTCCCCGGCACCGGTGGGTGTGGGTCCCCTACCTCGAACGCGAGGCGGTCGACTTCCGCGGTCTCGCGGAAGTCGCCTCGCACCTCTTCGCTTGAGGCCGCGGTTGCGGTGCCCAGGGGGCCGGGGAAGCCGAAAGCGCCGCGGGTAGTATTCGGGACGCCATGCTTGCAGCCAAGCTCATCGAGGGTGTGGTCGTGCTCCTGACGATTGGGACCGGCGTGTTTGCGCTGGTTCTCTTGGTGGACATTCTGCGTCTTCGTTCCCGGCAACAGGGTCCGGCCTACAAGGGCGGGATCGGTCAATGGTCCTGGCTTGCTCATCGCATCACCGGGGTCGGGGTCATCGCGTTTCTGTACGCGCACATTCTCGATACGTTCGCCGTCGGGTTCGGGCCTGAGCTGTACGACGAGACAATCAGCCTGTATCAGTTGTGGTGGTTCAAACCCTTCGAGGTAGCCCTCGTCGGAGCCGTGCTGTTCCATGCCCTCAATGGGCTGCGCATCATCCTGTTCGACTTCTGGCCCACGCTTGCGTTGAGGCAGAAGGGGTTTGCATACGTCGAACTGGTTTTGTTCGTGGGCGGGTTCGCCCCCGCCGCGTTCTTCATGCTCCGCTCCGCCTACGAGTCATCGCCCTTCGCCTGATGTCGATCGCCGAGGACCGAGTTCAAAGCAGGCTTGCTCCCATCCTCGAGCACGTTGCGCGCGGCATCGGCCGCTACGGAATCCGAGAGGGCGACCCCGAAGGACCGGCGATCCTTAGGGTCGAGCTGGAAGAGGGAGTACACCGCGTCGTCCAGGTCTACTGGACACCGTTTCTGATCGAGATCGAAGGTGGCTGTGTGAGTCTTCATCTCGAGGTCGCGGACCCGAGGGTTCATTGGGCGGAGTGTTATCTGTCGCCGGGCCAGACAAACTGGGTCCTTTGTTTCCACGAGCGGCCCGACGGCGATATCCAGCTCGCGTACCACCGCGATTACCCGACGCCGGAGGCCGCCGTCGACGGCTTCTTCAAGCTGGCATCGTGGTACGTGCTGACTGCGACCGGCAAGGACTGGTCCGAAGTCGTCTATCACGTGTCGGATCGATTGCAGTGGACGGACCGGCACCGGGCCCGAGCCGGCACTTCGACCAGCGCGGCCATTCAGGAAGCACTGAAGAAATCGACCATCGTGTGGCTGCGCTGGATCGACGACGGCGTCGAGCGCACGATGCCGGTCTGGTACCTCTTCGACAACAAATCGGGCAAAGTGTTCGTCCTCTCCGGAGAGCGCCAGCAGACACTTCCGGGGGCGGATCGGATGCGGGAGTGCGACCTCATATTCCGTCAGAAGGGTAAAAACGTACGCGTCGCCGAAGTGCCCTCGTCGGTGCGTGTCGTGCCCCCCGGGCCCGAGTGGGATGAGCTGGCGGAGCGGATCGCCGAGAAGCGACTCAATATCCCCGGTCTACCCGAGGAAACGGCCAGGCGGTGGCGCGATCAGTGTGTGATTCTCGAGCTGACTCTCAGAACCTGACGCCCCTAACGCGTGACTGTGCATCTGAACGGGCTATACGGGACGTGAGGGACACTCGGGCACAGGGGACGGTCAGGCGCTCAGCAGCGATCGCCAGCCGTCGTCGCCGGCTTGGCGGCGGAAACGCCTTCGCTCTCGCTCAGTGAGACCGCCCCAGACTCCGTAGTCCACCGGGATCTCCATTGCGTACTCGAGGCACCGCTCCCGAACCGGGCAACCCTGGCAGATCCTCTTGGCCGTCTTGTGCTCTCTGGCGCCGACCGCGAACCACACTTCGGGGTCGATCTCAGCGCAGTGGCCATAGGCTCGCCAGTCTTGGTCGGCGCAGAAGCCCTCAAGCAAGGGTGTTGCCGCCACTTCTTGTCGTCTCCTTACTGCCCGCGAAAAGACTCGATTTGCGAACACTAGTCGTGCAAGAGCGAGATTCCGATAGCCCGTTGAGACCCTTTCGCGGGTCAGATGGTGACCACTCCGCTAGGAGGTTCGGGGGCCTCCCAACGGACTAAGGGATAGTCCGATCGGGGGAGCGGGAGCGATGTGAGGCTTCCCCAGGGCCGGTCGAAATAGAGGGCGAAAAGCGCGACCCTTCAATGGTGAGGAAACCAGCTGCCCTGCTCGCCATCATTACCCTCGCCACTCTGTGGGGAGGCGGCGTCGCGGCACAGAGCCCCTCGGGACCCCGATACGTCGGCTCCGAGCCCTCCTCTGGGGAATTCGTTCACCAAGCCCCCGACACCGTCTCCATCACGTTCTCCGAACCACTCGGGCCCGGATCGACGATGGCGGTAACCGATGAGTGCGGTCGCCGGATCGACGGCGGTGGCGTCACGATCGACGACAACCAGATGAGCGTGGCGCTGAGCGCCGGGCCCCGGGGCATCCACACGGTCACCTACAGCGCCGCCGGCGAGGACGAGGCGTCGCCGGCCACCCCCGGGAGCTTCACCTACCGGGTCCATCTGGGCCGCGACTGCGACGGCTCCGGCGGTGGAGGCGGAAATCACCACCCCGGCGACGGCGGTGACGGGAATGGAAACGGTCACGGGGGGCACCCCGGAGACCGGGGAGATCGCGACCACGGAGATCATGGATCGGGTGGTACCGGTCCTGCGGCGGATCACGACGGGGCCCATTCCGATATGGAGCACGACCCGTCCGAGCACACGCTCGCGAGCGGGACGAGCAAGCACTCTCATCCGGATCGAGACCGTAAGGGCGGTCACCACCGGGGACGGAAAGACAAGCCCGGGCAACCAACTCGAACCGGTGACACGTCGCCGGGCACCGGATTCGACGGCGACGGGGTGGCCGCCGAGGGCCCGGGGCCCGTGGTCCCTCAAGCAACCGGTGGCGATCTCGTGCTGGCCCTCGGACTGGCCGCGGGCTTTGGTGCGGCGGGGGGTGTGTTGCTGAGATTCAGCCGTCTTGGCTGACCCACACATCCGCGGCCGAACGCGCGGCCGCCTCGGCCCTGGTCGGTGACAATCCGGCCAGAACTCCGGTGGCGCCCATGATGGCTAGCGCCACCACCAATTCAATCGCGATCGTTCTTCTGAACACACGGCGGGCCGTCGACGGTCGACCCTCCTTCAGCGCACTCAGCAGGCGTTTGCGCACGAAATAGTGATTGATCGCGCCGAGCCCGACGATCGCCGTGAAGAGGCAGATCTTGACCGTGAGGCTGCGCCCATAACCCGTGTCGACGAGATCGTTGACGGCTCCGATATGCAGCAGCGAGTTCAGCACTCCGGTTGCGGCGGCCACGGAGATGGACACGAGGGCGACGACTGCGAACCGGTCGACGGCAGGAGCCAGCATCGCCAATCGCTGAAGGGCCGATCGTCCGGTCCAGGCGTCGGGAAGCACAACCGTCAGCACGACGATGCCGGCGAACCATACCGACCCCGCCATGAGGTGCACCGCGTCGTTTGCGATGGCTCCTGCAACGGGCTCCGTAGCGGCTGCATGTCCCGACAGGGAACTCGTCATCAGCAAGCCGGCCCCCATCAGGATCCACGTCGTCCACCACAGGATGCCTGCTCCGCGATCGCTGGTCCGTGGCATCGATAGCTCGCCAACCTTCCGCACCAGCAGCAAGGCCAGCCCGCACAGCAGCAACAGCCTGAGGCCGTACCAGCGACCGAAGTCCGTTTCGAAGACGGCGGCCATCGACGACCGGCCGACGTCGCCTTCCGTGAGCTCCGAGACGAGAGCAGCCTGAAGAACGAGAATGGTCACGGCCGTCGCGGCCGAGGCCGCAAGCGCGGCCTGGACGAGTCCCTCGAGGCGGGGCCCGAGGCGCCGCCGTCCGGCCGGTGGTGCCGGCGCCTGTGACGAGGCGAGCGCGGGCCGGAGGACCAGGAGGATCACCGGGGCCAGGCCGAACAAGAGGGCGTTGGCGCAGTAGGCCGCCATCCGCAGGAGTGGGTACGCGACGTGTCTGAGGGCTTCCTCGATATTCATCGGCCTTCCTGGAATACTCTGCGCAGGCGGCTAGTGCTCCGGACAGTAATGTTTGCGAGGTTCTGGCGAGACAAGAAAAAGCTGGGCAAGGCCGGAGCACAAGGAGTTTCCCATGACCTCTGCCGAACTCATCCTCGTGTCGGTGACGTCCGCGCTCGTGGCGGTCTTCACAATGCTCGTCGTTGCCACGATCCGCCGCGCCCGGATGCGCGAGGACGATTCGATCGATGAGGCGGACGAGTAGACGTGGACATCCCGGCGTCCGACCTGCTCATGGCACTGGGACTTTCGGCCCTCATCGGAGCCGCCGGGGGGTGGGTCTACGCCGGGCTACTGGGCCCAAGAAACCGCACTCGTAAGAAAACGCCGGATCGCTAACTTCGAAAGCCTTCGGCTGCTTCCTCCACCGTCGGCGCGATCGAAACCCCTTCTCCGAATCCGGTAATCGCGAACAGCTTCAGATGCTGCTCGCGGGTGCACGCAATGGCGAGGTCGCCTCCCGCTTCGCGGAGGCGACGGACACCGCCCATCAACGCACCCAGCCCGGATGAGTCCATGAACGGCACACCGTCGAGATCAACCACCACCTTCGTCGACTGCTCTTCGATCATTTGACCGATCGCGTCGCGCAGCGACCCCACGGTGTAGACGTCGAGATCACCTCTCGGGATCAGAACCCGATAGTCGTCTTGCTTGCTGATCTCGATCTCTACCTTCTGCTGTGCCACTCTTCCTCTCCTGACTGGCGATCCGGCACTCCGCCAACGACCGGCGCCCCTTCGAACTCAACGACAAGCATAGTGAGATCATCATCGAGCTTACCGGCCGCCCAGCGTTCCACTTCCTCGACCAGCATGTCCTCCATATTCTCGGTGCCCCCGGGAGCAAGCCGTAGCAGCGCCTCCGCAAAGCGGTGCTCACCGAAAACCTCGCCGTCGGCCGATTTCGCGTCGAGCCAGCCGTCGGTGAAGAAGACCAAGCGATCCCTTGGATGGAGCGTCGCCACCCCCTCGGCCAGCCCCGGGTCCTGGAACCAGCCGAGCGCCCGATTGCGTGGTCCCTCCAGATAGGCGCCCTCCGGGCTGCGGCCGTCCCCTCCGCTCCGCCGGATGCAGAAGGGCGCCGGATGACCCATGTTCAGCCATCTCAGCTCGCCCGTGTGAAGGTTCAGACCCGCGTAGATGAGCGTCGTGAAGGAATCCGGATCGGTGGCATCCAGCAACGCGTCGTTGGTGCGCGCAACCACACGTCGAGGATCCGATCCGAGGCCCCGCTCCGCTCGCAGAAATGACAGCGCAATCGTCGACATGAGGGCCGCGGCAATGCCCTTCCCCGACGCGTCACCCACGACCACCGACAGCTCGTAGCCGACGAGATCGACGTCGTACCAGTCCCCGCCGACGAGATTCGCCTGCCTCTGGACGGGGAGCACCTCTGCGCCCGGGATCGCCGGCATCGACTTCCTCAACAGGTTGCGCTGGATCGAGGCTGCGATCTCGAGCTCCCGATCCTGAAGGGCCAGCTGCTGCAGTCGCTTGAGCCCGGCCTGCATCTCGTTGAACCGCTGAGCGAGTTCCTCGACCTCGTCCCCCGATCTCACTTCCAACCGTTGGTCGAAGTCCCCACGGCCGATCGCACGCGTCGCCTCGACAAGGGCCAGCAGATCGCGCGATAGCCGGCGGGGAAGGACGATGGCGAGCGCAATCCCAACGAGCAGGACACCGACGAAAACGAAGAGCAAGATCAGCAGGGCCTGCCGCGTTGTCGACCGCACCGCCAGCTCGGACCGGAGGAGCTGTTCCTGCTGCTCGGTTCTCAGCAGCTCTCCTTGAAGCTCCACCTCCTGGATGAGGCGAGCGCCCTCACCGTCTAACACCCGAAACGCTTGGGACCGGTTGCCGGCCATGTAGAGGGGCAGCACTTCCTCTTCAACGAGCTCGTGGAACTCGTTGCCCGCCTCGGTGAGGAGGTCCAGACGTTCCCTTTGGGCCGGGTCACGAAAGAGCCTTCGCGCCCTCTCCTCTGCCGCGGTCGAGCGAACCACGTCCACTTCGTAGTCGTCCAGCAGCCTGCGCCCCCCGCCGCTCCCGATCAGCGATCCCCTGACGGCCGCCGACTGGGCCGTGTAAGAGAGAACGATTTCGTCAACGGCGAGAAGGCTGGGAACCGCCTCGTCGAAGACCCCCCGTTGGACGTTGCGCAGGGAGCCGAACAAGGACACGGTGACCCAGCCGAGGAGCGCGATCAGCCCGAGCAACATCCCGAAGCCGCCGACGATCTTCCAGCGAAGGGACAACCTCACCTCGTCAGTATCCTCGACCGATGCGACCCCTTCGGAACCTTGCTCTGGCAGGAGTTGCCATTGGCGCCTACGCCGTGGCCGAAGCACGCTCGTACCGCGTGACGACCCTCCCCGTTCCCATTCCCCACACCGCTCCGGCCCTGCGCGTGCTGCATCTCTCCGATCTCCACCTCACGGCCCGCAACCGCAAGCTAGTCGGCTGGCTCGAAAACCTCCCCGCTGCAATCGGGCCGATCGACCTCGCCGTTGCGACCGGGGATCTGATAGACGACAACTCGGGAATCGAGCCGACGGTGGGCGTCCTCAACAGGTTCGAAGCCCCGCTCGGCTGCTATTACGTGCTTGGTTCTCACGATTACTTCCAGTCGACGCTTCGAGGACTCGTCGCCGGAATCAGCGAGCTGTACGCGGCCCGGCGCGACCCGGTTACCTCCCGCCCGGCGGACACGGAGTCACTCGAGGAAGGGCTCGGTGGGCTGGGGTGGAAGAGCCTTGCGAACACGACGGACACGATCTCGACCCCCGGGGGCACCGTGCGCGTGACCGGGCTCGACGATCCGTTTCTCAAGCGCCACGACATGGCTCATATCCGCAGAGAGCCTGATGACGCGCTGGCCATCGGCCTCGTTCACTCGCCGAGCGCGGTCTCGGAGTGGGTCCTCGCAGGCTATGACCTCATTCTGGCCGGTCACACGCACGGGGGACAGGTCCGGCTCCCGGGGGTGGGAGCGCTGGTGACGAACTGCACGCTCCCCACGGCGCTGGCATCGGGCCTGCACATGATCGGGTCGAGCCATTTGCATGTGAGCGCGGGTCTGGGCACCAGCAAATTCGCCCCGATCAGGCTCTTGTGCCCGCCGGAGGCGACGGTTCTGGAGCTGCTCCCGACCGACCCCCGGGGCCGAGTGAGCATCTGAGCGGGCTATGCGGGACGTGAGGGACACTCGGCCCCCGGCGCGGGGGCCGAGTTAGACCGCGTTGCGCTCCGGGTGCGATGCGTCGGTGAACTCGCGAAAGACACCGGTGACGAGGAACGCCACCTGCTCGGCGACGTCGACACAGTGGTCGCCGAACCGCTCCAAGTAGCGGGCCACCAGAACGAGGTTCGTTGCCCACTCGAAGCTGCTCTCGTCGTCCACATACTCCTTTAGATCGTCGAGCATCCCGCGGTTCAAACGATCGAGCGCGTTGTCCTTCTCGGGCAATTCCTCGGCAAGATCCACGCTCCGGCGCGCGAACGCTGCCAGCGTGACCTCGAGCATCTCGGCCGCCCGCACCCCCATATCGGATATGCGGGTCATCATCGGCGAGTCCGGCGGGTAGGGCTGCTGGTTCTGGACGAACTTCGCGATGTTCACGCAGAGGTCGCCCATCCGCTCCACATGCATGTTCGAGTGCAGGATTGCGCTGACCAAGCGAAGGTCCTTCGCCACGGGAGCCTGGAGAGCCAGCAGATTGAGAATCCTCGTCTCCGTCTCGAGATAGACGTCATCGACGTCATCGTCCCTGAGGATGACCGCCACGGCGAGATCGGGGTCGCGATCGGATAGGGCTCTGAGTACGGTGTTGAGCTGGCTGCTGACGAGCTTGCCCTGCTTCATGAGCCCGCCTTCGGCCGACTGGAGTTCTTCGTGGAAGCTGATTCGTGTCATGGAAGTCGACCCTACTGAGAAGCGCCTAATCACCTTTGGATTACCGCCCTCTGAAGTTAATGGACAGAATACTTCTCGCGAACTCTGAACGAACTAGCGGATCCAGAGCTACGCCCTAAACATTGCCCGCCACCTGCTCAAACTACACTTTGTGAACGTGGAAACTTTCATCTGGGTCGGCGCCCTCATCAGCCTGCTGGGCGTTGCGGCGGTTCTCCTGATCCGCCTGAGGGCGGCGTCGCGCCGTCAAGCTGCCGCCGAGGCCGGGGTCCTCGATCGAGTCACCGCGGATCTGGCGGAACTCGAGCGAGACAAGCGAAGGGCCGAGGAGATCCTCGAGCGGATGGCGGAGGGCGTGCTCGTCGTGGACGAGCTCCTGAGACCAGTGCTGGCCAACCGAGCAGCTCGCAGTCTCCTCGGTCTACAACAGGTCTCTCTTCCCCATGAGCTCCCTTCGGAGGAGGTCTCGTCGGTCGCCCGGGGTGCATTCGCAGACGACGAGGGGGCCGAGCGGATCGTGGAGCAGTGGTGGCCGGCGAGGCGAAGCCTCCGCGTCCGGGCGACTCCCCTCGCAGATCGCCACGGCGTCGTAGTCGTACTGCAGGACATAACTGAAGAGGTCCGCACGCAACGGATCAGGAGGGAGTTCGTGGCGCACGCGTCCCATGAACTCAAGAGCCCGGTGGCGAGCATGCAGGCGCTTGCCGAGGCGGTCAGGCAGGCGGCCGACGACGATCCGACCGCCACACAACGCTTCTCGGAGCGGCTCGTGGTTGAGGCGGACAGACTCGGCCGGCTGATCTCGGACCTTCTGGACCTGTCGAGGCTCGAGGACATGGACGACGTGACTTCCGAGAACATCGACCTGTCCGAATGCTCGCGTCGGGAACTCGAGCCATTCACGCGGGCGGCCGAGTCAAAAGACATTCAGCTCGCGGCTGACATCTCAGACGACGTGTGGGTACAGGGAGATGCTCAGCAGATCGGGTTGATCGTTCGAAACCTTCTCGACAACGCAGTCCGCTACACATCGACGGGATCGGTTTTACTGGCCGTCCGGCAGGAGGAGGACGAAGCGGTTCTGAGCGTCACCGACACTGGAATGGGCATCCCTCTCGAGTCCCAGAGCCGCGTTTTCGAGCGCTTCTATCGGGTGGATAGAGCGCGCTCTCGCGATCGCGGGGGCACGGGCCTGGGATTGGCGATCGTCAAGCACGCCGTGGAGTCCCACAAGGGCCATGTAGAGCTGGAGAGCGAGGTCGGGCGCGGATCGACGTTCACCGTTCGCCTTCCCGCTCAATCCCCACGCCGCGAACGGCTCCGATCGGTGGCCGGATGACCGGCCGGGTGCGGTAGGAAGATGAAGGAGGCATGAGTGCCTAAGGTTCTGCTCATCGAGGATGAGGTCGGTTTCGGCGAGGCCCTCGAGTACCAACTAGGCCGCGAGGGTTACGACGTGGATCGCGTCACCGATGGGGCGGCCGGGCTCGAGCGCTTCAAGACAAGCGGCGCCGATCTCGTCCTACTCGACTTGATGCTCCCGGGAATGCCCGGCGAAGACATATGCAAGGAGATCAGGCGATCGTCGAACGTTCCCATCATCATGCTGACCGCCCGGGACGCAGAGATCGACAAGGTCGTCGGGCTCGAGTTGGGCGCCGACGACTACGTTACGAAGCCTTTTAGCTCGCGCGAGCTGCTGGCTCGGATAAAGGCCGTGCTTCGGCGCTCGGTCGCCGAAGCCACGACGTCGGACGGGGTCGTCGAGGGTGGGGGAATCAGGCTTGACTCGGAACGATTCGAGGTGACGGTTCGCGGTGAACCCGTTCACCTTCCGAGGAAGGAGTTCGAACTCCTGGAGCTCCTTATGGAGAACTCGGGGCGTGTGCTGACCCGTGAGAACTTGATCGACCAGATCTGGGGCTCCGATTACTTCGGCGACACCCGAACCCTCGATGTTCACATCAAACGACTGCGCGCAAAGTGCGAGGTAGATCCCCACAAACCGCAGCACCTGATCACGATCAGAGGGCTGGGCTACAAGTTCGTCCCGTAAAGCGCCTAACATGGGTGTTCATGTGAAGTTCACGTTTTCCTTCTACATTGCTCGCCATGACTGAAACCTCGGTCGAGGTGGTGGACCGCTACATCAATAGAGAGCTGTCGTGGCTCGATTTTGACGCCCGCGTCCTGGCTCTGGCCGAGGATCCGACGACACCGCTGCTCGAGAGGGCCAAGTTCTTGGCAATCTTCGCCGAGAATCTCGACGAGTTCTACATGGTGCGAGTCGCGGGCCTGAAACGCCAGCATGCCGCCGGTTTCAGGAATCGCTCACCCGAAGGGTTGACCCCGCTCGAGCAACTGGACGCCATCGCGGCAAAGGCCCTTCCACTCGTACAGCATCACGCCCATCTCTTCACGCATGACGTCCTGCCCGCGTTGAGGGAAGCTGGGGTCGAGGTTCTCCGCTGGGGCGATCTGGGCGATCTGCAGCGCAAGCGACTCGACGAACTCTTCAGGGAGCGGATCTTCCCGGTGGTCACCCCGCTTGCGGTTGGGCCGGGCCACCCATTCCCTTACATCTCCAACCAATCCTTAAACCTTGCTGTGCTCGTCCGGAACCCAGCCGGGGGACGCAAGCACTTCGCTCGTGTCAAGGTGCCACCGCTTCTTCCGCGCTTCCTGTCGCTCTCTGAAGAGTCCGTCTTCGTTCCTCTGGAAGACGCGATAGCGGCGAACCTTGGCGAGCTCTTTCCCGGCATGACCATTCTCGAACATCATGCCTTTCGCGTTACTCGCAACGCCGACTTCGAAGTCAGCGACGACGAGGCCGAGGATCTCCTCCGAGCTCTGGAGGAGGAGCTGCGAAGAACTAGTCGTTTCAGTCCGGCCGTGCGTCTCGAGGTCGAGTCCACGATGTCGGAATGGATCCTGGATCTTCTCAAGAACGAGCTTGAGATCGGGGACACGGACATTCATTCGCTCGAGGGACCTCTTGACCAGACGGGTCTATGGAACCTGTATGAGATCGATCGACCAGACCTCAAAGACGACGGCTTCACGCCCGTGACGCCTGCACGCTTCTCTGAGGTCCCGGACAAGAGCGCAGATGTCTTCTCGATCATTCGTGAACAAGACGTCCTGGTCCACCATCCGTACGAATCGTTTGCGGCGACGGTTCAGCGCTTCATTGAACAGGCGGCCGCGGACCCGAACGTGCTGGCGATCAAGCAGACCCTGTACCGAACCTCAGGTGAGAGCCCGATAGTGGAGGCGCTGATAGACGCAGCCGAAGCGGGCAAGCAGGTCGTGGTACTGGTAGAGGTCAAGGCTCGCTTCGACGAACGAGCCAACATCACCTGGGCGCGCACCTTGGAGCGCGCAGGATGTCACGTTGTGTACGGGTTGGTTGGGCTCAAGACGCACTGCAAGCAGTGCTTGGTGGTGAGGCAGGAAGAGGATGCTCTCCGCCGCTATGTTCATGTCGGAACGGGCAACTACAACACGATCACGGCAAACATCTACGAGGACCTGGGCGTGTTGACTACCGATCCCGCGATCGGCTCCGACGTGAGCGATCTCTACAACTTCCTCACCGGCTACTCTCGCCAGAAAGCCTACGAATCGCTGCTGGTCGCGCCGGAACGAATGCGAGAAGAGCTCCTTCGGATGATCGAGAACGAAGCCGCTATGTCGACCCCTGAGAATCCTGGCCGAGTGATGATCAAGGTCAATAACCTGGTCGACGCTCCAGTGATAGATGCTCTTTATGGAGCATCACGGGCGGGAGTGAAGATCGACTTGATCGTTCGCAGTGTCTGCTCACTCCGACCGGGTGTCGCCGGCTTGAGCGAGAACATCGGAGTGCGCAGCATTCTCGGCCGTTTCCTCGAGCACTCCAGAATCTTCTTCTTCCGCAATGCCGGCGATGAACAGATTCTGATCGGAAGCGCAGACCTGATGCCTCGCAACCTCGACAGACGCGTCGAGACCCTCGTCAGGATCAAATCGGCCGAGGTGAAGGAGCGGATAACGTCCTTGCTCTCGCTGGCTCTGTCGGACAACTGCTCGGCGTGGACACTGGGAGGTGAAGGGGAGTGGACGAGGGTCGAGCCGCTCGAGGGGGAGCTCCGGCTCGACCTGCAGAAGGAGCTTGCCAGGAGAGCCGCCGAAGGTGCGTGAGATCGAGCTGAAGTTCGGCCTCTCGGCTCCCTTCGACCCCTCCGCCTTTCTGACCGGTGACGGAGCCACGGCGGGCGTTGTCGAGCTTCCCTCTCAGGACCTGCGCGCAACGTACTACGACACGGACGATCTCCGTCTGGCTCGGAGCGGGACGACACTGCGGTTCCGCGCCGGTGAGGACCAATCGGAGGGCTGGAGCGTCAAGCTTCCGATCTCGACCAAGGGCCAAACTCTCGATCGTGAGGAGCTCTTTTTCGAGGGCACTCCGAGGGAGATACCGCCCCCCGCCGCCGGCCTGGTCGTCGCCTACGCTCGGTCGGCTTCATTACGAGCGGTCGCGACGCTGCGCACGAAACGACAGAGGTGGTCGCTCGTAGCACCCGATGGGCGCGAAATGGCAGTACTGACGGACGACCAGGTCTCCGTGGTCGAGGGCCGGCGCGTCGTGTCCCGATTCCGCGAGCTGGAAGTCGAAAGCGCGAACGCCAAGAAAGCGGAACTGAAAGCCATCGCCTTTGCCCTGCGTAGCACCGGGGCAGTCGCGAGCGAACCAATCCCGAAAGTCGTTCGCGCCATGGGCCCGCGCGCCACCGCACCCAGCGATATCCCTCCGTCCCGAGAGGTGTCTCCGGGCGAGCCCGCGAAGCTCGCAGTCGCCGAGGCCGCCTCGAACGCGCTGCGGCGGCTCGTCATGAACGACTCGCGCGCGCGGCTGGGCGATCCTGAGGGAGTGCACCAGATGAGAGTTGCGGCAAGGCGCCTCCGCAGTGATCTCCGAACGTTCGCGCCGCTGGTGAGTCCGGCGTGGGCGGGTTCTCTCACCGAGGAGCTCCGGTGGGTGGCGCGGGCGCTGGGTGATGTGCGAGACCTGGATGTGCTGCGCGCCCGCATCGAGGCCGACCGATCCGGAATCGAAGACGACCTCGATCCCCTCTTCGAGTGGATATCCGAACGCATGACCGCCGCGCGCACCGCGCTTGACGCCGCCCTGACCAGCGACCGTTACCGAGCGCTGCTTGAGCGCATGGTTGATGCCGCGGCCACACCGCTCGTTACGGGCGAGGCCGAGCAGCCATGCCGCGCCGTCCTTCCCCCGCTTGTTGCGAACACCTGGCGAAAGCTGAAGAAGGAAGTAGCACGTCTGGATCGAAATCCGAGCGACGAGGGCCTCCACAAGGTGCGGATCCGCGCCAAGCGTGCCCGGTACGCCGCCGAGGCCGTCGCGCCCTTCCTCGACGACGGCGACGCGGCCGCCAGGTTCGCGTCCGGTGCCGCTCGGATCCAAGACATCCTCGGTCTCCATCAGGACGCGATCGTTACGATCGATGCCATCACTCAGGTAGCCGAGCAGCGACCGGAAGACGGTGCGTTCAACCTGGCGGCCGGGCGCTTGATCGAGCGGCAAGGGCAGGAAGCGCGCGAACAGCGACTCCGCTGGTCTAAGGCGTGGCGCAAGCTCGAGCGGCGTAAGGTTTCTGGATGGCTGACCGCGAGGGGGTGATCCGCGCCGCGGGAGGCATCGTGTGGCGTGAGATCGGGGGGGCGTCGAAGGACGCGGGAGTTGAGGTCGCAGTCATACACAGGCCGCGCTATGACGACTGGACTCTGCCGAAGGGAAAGCTGGCTCCCAACGAATCTGAACTCGAAGGCGCGATACGAGAGGTCTTTGAGGAGACAGGCTTCAGAGTCGCGGTCGGGCGACCGCTGGGAGACGTCCGCTACATGAAGGCAAGCGGAGGCTCGCTCCGACCCAAGGTCGTCCGGTACTGGTCGATGAAGGCGGAGGGGGGCGCGTTCTTTCCCAACCGCGAGGTGGACGAGCTTCGATGGATGTCTCTCGCCGAAGCACACGACCTGCTTACTCACGATCACGATCGCGAGCTGCTCGAACGTTTTGTGCGCGGACCGACGGTAAACGGATGCGTTCTTCTCGTTCGCCACGGCAGCGCCGGGTCCCGGTCGGGATGGTCGGGCAACGATCGAATGCGTCCTCTGGACGACCTGGGATGGGCCCAGGCCGAGGAGTTGGTGCGGCTGCTCTCCCGCTTCGAGGTTGAAAGCATCTACTCGGCGGACTATCTGCGATGCACGGAGACCGTTCAACCCCTCAGTGATGCGACCGGAATCCCTATCCGGGAGGAACGGTCGTTCGCCGAGGATGGCTACCCAGGAAACGAGGAAACCGCCGTCGCTCTTCTTCGCGACTTCGCCCGATCGCTAAAGACGTCGGTCGTGTGCAGCCAGGGAGATGTGATCCCCGACCTGCTCGAGAGAGTAGCGGCGAAGGACCATTTCGATCTGCCCGGTCCCACCGCAGCGAAGAAGGGTAGCGTGTGGGCACTCTTCTTCGATGGTGACAGCCTGTTTAGCGGAGAGTACTTCCCGGCCCCCAAGGTCTCGGGGTAGAAGTCAGGGCCCGATCTCTTTGGATATCGATTCGACGTCTCCCGTGAGCAGGTAGCGAATACGCTCACCGATCATCACGGAATGGTCTGCAATCCTCTCGAGTGCCCGGCCGGCCAGAAGCGTATTCACTGCTATTGGAACGGCATCAGGCCCCTGCAGCCGCAAGATCGCTTCCATCAGCCGCTCGTTGTGAGAATCCATGGAGTCATCGCGTTGCTCGAGCGAGCGCGCCAGTCCCAGATCCTGGGTCGCCCACGACCTAACCGCGTTTCGAAAGAGCTCCATCGCTTCGTACGCCATGTTCTTGAGAAGCATGAACGTCTCCTCGTTCGCGGCGATGCAATACTGCTTGGGGGCCAGCTTCGCAATCCGAAGGCACAGATCACCGGCCCGCTCGAGATCGCTGACGATGCGCAGGATCGAGACGATGAGCCGAAGATCGGAAGCGACCGGACCCTGGCGTCCGAGCAACTCGTAGCAACGCTCGGTCACGGAAACGAGCATGCTGTCGATGTCGTCGTCGCCGGCGATCACCTCCTCGGCAACGTCCACGTCTCCCGTGAGAAGCACGTTCGTCGCGTGCTTGATCGCCTCTTCCACGCGAAGGCCCATCAGCTCGACCTGGATCTTGAGCTGATCCAACTCCGAGGTAAACGCATGGCGCATGGGGGCTGCAGAAGCCCCGGCAGGCTCGCGCCTTGTGGCGGAGGTGCCGGTCTGAAGAGGATTAGCCAAATCGTCCGGTGACGTAGTTCTCAGTCCTTTCATCGGCGGGATTGGTGAAAATTCGCTCGGTCTTGTCGTACTCGACCAACACTCCGGTCCGACGGTCCTGATCCTCCTGAACCTCGGCGGTGAAGAACGCCGTCATGTCGCTGACCCGCGCGGCCTGCTGCATGTTATGCGTCACGATCACAATCGTGTACTCCTGCTTGAGATCCTGCATCAGGTCCTCTATCCGGCCGGTCGCAATCGGATCGAGAGCGGAGCAGGGCTCGTCCATCAAGATGACGTCGGGGGACACGGCGACACACCTGGCGATGCACAGTCTCTGCTGTTGACCTCCGGATAGAGACCACGCCGATTCTTTGAGGCGATCCTTGACCTCGTCCCAGAGGGCTCCCTTCTGGAGGGACTGCTCTACCAGCCCGTCCATATCCCCCTTGAAGCCCGCAATCTTCGGCCCAAAGGCAACGTTGTCGTAGATGGATTTCGGAAAGGGGTTGGGTTTTTGGAAAACCATGCCGATGCGCCTTCTCACTTCAACCGGGTCAACTTTCTTGTCGTATAGGTCGACCCCGTGATAAAGGACTTTTCCCTCGACGCGAGCGGACTCAATCAAGTCGTTCATTCGATTTAGGCATCGCAGGACGGTCGTCTTGCCACATCCTGAGGGGCCGATGAGTGCGCTGATTTGGTTCTTGTACACCGCCACAGTCACATCTCGAACTGCCTTGAAGGCTCCGTAGTACACGTTGAGATTCGCGATATCGAAGACGACTTCTCTGAGAGCGGCTTCTTCGCCGCGCGCCACATCGATACTTACCTGCCGCGGCATTCGCCCTCCCACCTCGGTATCCGTCTTCACATTCATCGTCTCACCACTTCCGGTCATAGCGGTTCCGAAGCATAATCGCCGCGGCGTTGGCGGTCAGTGTCAAAAGGAGGAGTATGACGATTGCCGCCGATGTCAACTCCCGGAATCCGGGATCCGGCAGTCTCGCCCAGTTGTAGACGATGACCGGCAACGCTGTGAACTGGCTCTGCAGCCTGTCGAGGAGGTTGTCCGAGCTGACCGCAAAGAAGCCGCTGACGGCTCCAACCATCAGGAGCGGGGCCGTCTCCCCGATAGCGCGAGATAGGGAAAGGACCGTTCCCGTTAAGATGCCCGGTGCGGCGGACGGAAGCACGTGGGAACGAATAACTTCCCACTTTGTAGCTCCTACTCCATAACCCGCTTCTCGAATGCTGTTCGGTACCGCTCGCAGCGCCTCGGCGGCCGTAATGATCACAATCGGCAGAACAAGGAGGGATAGCGTGATCCCTGCCGACAACACGCTGCGACCTCCGGTCAAATTCCCGAACAGTTTGACGAAGATGGCGAGGCCGAGCAACCCGAACACAACCGACGGAACTCCGGCGAGATTCCGCACGTTCACGTTTATGAACCGGTTCAGCCTTGTGTCGCTTGCGTACTCCTCCAGATACACGGCGGCACCGATCCCCAGTGGGAACGCGATGACGACGACAAACAAGATCAACAGGAGTGAGCCTGAAATACCCTGAGCAACCCCGGCCCGCTCCGGCAAGGAGGAGATGTTGCCGCGAACGACATCGATGCCTCTCTCCTGAAAGACCGGGATGGCCTTGATGAGAATGTCGCTTAGAAGCACGATGAGGAAGAGGAGAGAGACGAGCAACGAAAGCAACAGAAGCACCTGAAAGCCGAGTCCGCGGACATCGGCCCTGTGACCCCTAAGGTGGCTCCGAACGACGTCGGTCGTAGTGAGAGTTCCCGAGGTGTCCGCCATCAGTACTTCTGCCTCACTCGCCTAACAAAGCGCTGGCTCAGCAGGTTCAAGGCCAGTGTCATGAAAAACAGCACGAGGCCGACGAAGAACAAGCTCTCGAAAGTCCCTTCCTGTCCCCGCACCCGGTCGCTTCCGATGGCCAGCGATGTCATCGCGGCGGTCATCGTCTGCCCCGGCCCGCACGGATTGATCGTGAACTCCGAGCCCCCGGTCGCTCCCGCCGCGACCGCCACGACCATGGTCTCCCCTATCGCCCTCGACAAGGCCAGGATTAGCGAGGCGACGATGCCCGAAATAGCGGCCGGAACCACAACGTTCAGGGTCGTCGACATCCTCCGGGCACCCATTCCGTACGACGCCTCTCGCAGTGCCATGGGAACAGCTCGTAGCGAATCCTCGGCGACCGACGCAACGAGCGGCGTGATTAAGATCCCGACGGCAATGCCAGCCGCGCCCAGGTTGAACGTCGACGGGTCGGCGCAGATCGGCCTTACGAGGTTGGGACTGAGCCAGGTAAGGGCGAAGTAACCGAGGACTACGCTCGGAATCCCCGCCAGAATCTCGAGTATCGGTTTGAGGACTTTGCGAAGGCGCGCGCTTGCGTACTCCGATAGATACATCGCCGCACCAAGTCCCAGTGGAGCCGCGACAATTATCGCAATAATCGAGACGGTCAGCGTTCCGGCGATGATGGTCAGGACATCGAAACGCGCTCGTCGGGGGAACCACCCCTTGACCGGGTCGACAAGGGTCGACCAATCGACATTGGTGAGGAACGTAAGTGCCTCACCAAACAGCGACAGGACTATCACCGCGCTTATGACAATGGACAGGGCAGCCGACGCAAAGAAGAGAGTGCGAACGAAGCGCTCTTTTCGAGCGCGCTTTCGGCTCCCTTGAAGATCGGGCAACCCGATTCTCGGACCGGTGGGTCCCGTCGTAGCCTGTGCCATTCCCCTCTCTAACCTGCCCTCACCCTTAACCAAAAGTAGGGAACCCCCGAGGGAGGGGGCACCCTACTTCTGGCCTACTTGAAGGTTACCCCTGGCTGAGAACCGGACCAGTCTCGCCCGACTCCCAGTTGTCAAGAGTCGCCTGCTTGTCCTCATCGGCGAGATCCACGTAGCCGACTTCACCGACCGAAGTGAAGCCATCGTCACTGAGGTAGAAGTCGACAAACGCCTGGACCTCCGGCTTCTGCTCTACGCTCTCGCGTTTCACGTAGATGTAGAGGTCGCGGGCGATCGGGTAATCCCCCGAAGCAATCGTCTCGGGGTTGGGCTCGGTGCAGGACACGCCTTCTGCCTCGTTCGAGACCTGTAGGGCCTTCACCGCCTCCGTGTTGTTCTGATAGAAGGCGTAGCCGACCCAGCCCAGCGAGGTTGGGCTTCCCGAGACGCCTTCGATGATCACGTTGTCGTTTGCCGACGCCGTGTAGTCGGGGCGAGGTGCCCAGTCGTCCTCTGGAACCCCTCGCTCTTCCGCTATGCCTTCGAGGACAAGCTCTACGAACGAGTCGAACGTACCCGACTCCTCGCCGGGAGCGGTGACCTCCAGCGGTGCGTCCGGGTAGGGAACGTTGGGCGCCTCGAGCTCTCCCCCCAGATCGTTCGCATCGGACCAGCTGCCAAAGCCCTCCGATTCGGGACCGAGGAGCGCGTATACATCCAAGAAGTCCAGGCACTCGACTTCGCTGTTTTCGGTCGAGGTGACGATCGAGAGTCCGTCGATCGCGACCTTGAGTTCGGTGAACTCGATTCCGTTCTGCTCGCAGGCGTCGATCTCTTCCTGCTCGATCGCGCGCGAGGCATCCGAGATGTCCGTCTCGCCGTTGCAGAAGAGTTCGAAGCCGTCGCTCGTGCCCGGGCCGTCGACAGCTATCGACACCCCCGGATTCTGCCCCTGGAACTTTTCGGCGTTGAGAGAGCTGATCGGTTCAACGGTCGAGGAGCCGGATACGAGGATCTCTCCGCTGAGCTCCTCACCCCCCGCACCGTCACCGTTGTCGTCTCCGCCACAGGCGGCTCCGATCAGCGCCAATGCCGCGATTGCTGCCATGATTCTCAAGTGCTTCCCACGAAGGTGGGCCATGTGTTTGTTTCCTCCCTTGCCACTCAGTCGAGGCATTCCTCGACCCCTCCAGCCCGCAGGCATCCATGCGACCCCTGCCCTGCGGTCGCGCGCAAGCTAGCAACGCCAGGTTGCAGACCGGCATCCTGTTCATGAACACGAAATGAACAGGTTTCGCCCGGGGCCGAGTGTCCCTGAGGTTCCGTATAGCCCGCTCAGATGCTCACTCACGCGGCCGCTCACCTCGCCCCGGTGGCCCCTCGGCGTCCCGTATGCTTGGGTACCGATTCCTCGGGAAGTGGCGCAGTTTGGCAGCGCGCAGCGTTCGGGACGCTGAGGTCGCGGGTTCAAATCCCGCCTTCCCGACCACAGCGGCCGGCGGCTGAGGGGATCCGCGTTAGCTGCGGCCCTTCGTCAGGAACGTATGGAAGGGCTCACCCGGCGGGGCACCGCCTTGACTCCGAGACGGGTGACCTGTGGACGGTGGCCGATCGATGGCGTTCGAGTTCGCCATCACAACCGAACACCTGATTCTCGAAGCACGTAGTTGTAACCCAACATTCCGAAGGCGGGCTCCGTGGGCGCTTGAGCTACGCATGCCGCATGATGCTCTCCGAGCCGGGGGAAGATGACAAACGGGGGCTTGTTAAGCCTGCCCGTCGGGGCCGCGCCGGGGGCCCAGCACCAGCTCGGCAATCTGAACCGTGTTCAAAGCGGCCCCCTTTCGGAGGTTGTCGGCGACGCAGAACCACTCCAGGGCGCGAGCGTCGGTCGGATCCCGACGGATGCGACCCACGTAGCAGGGATCCCGGCCGGCCGCCTCGAGCGGTGTCGGGTAGACGCCCTTTCCGGGGTCGTCGACGACCTCAATACCCGGAGCAGCCTTCAGAAGAGAGCGCGCCTCGTCGGCGGCGATGGGTTCCTCGAACTCGGCGTGCACCGCGACGCCGTGGCCCACCATGGTCGGCACGCGCACACAGGTCGCCGTGAACGCCAGTCCGGGTAGGCCCAGGACCTTGCGCGTTTCTTCTGCGACCTTGGCTTCTTCGCCCGTGTATCCGTCGTCCCTCGCCGAGCCCACCCGGGGAATCACGTTCATCGCCAGTGGGTGGGAGAAGGTGGTCCCCGCATCGAGTACGTCGCGGGCCGCGCCACGCGTTACCGTCTCGGGATCCTTAGCCGCGCGCTGGATCTGATCCCAGAGCTCATCGACCCCCGGCTTGCCCGCACCCGATGCCGACTGATACGAGGACGCGATCACACGCTTCACGCGTCCTCGTCGATGGAGCACCGCAAGCGGGAGCACCAGGGCGAGCATCGTGCAGTTGGGGCTGGCGATGATCCCGAGTGGGCGATCGTCTGCATCCTGGGGATTTACCTCCGGCACGACGAGAGGTACTTGCGCGTTCATGCGCCACGCCGCCGAGTTGTCGATGACCACAGCACCGCGGCCCGCGGCCACCGGCACCCACTGTGTTGAGATCTCGTCCGGAACATCGAAGAGGGCGACGTCGACGTCGTCGAATACCTCCGGCGCGATCTCGAGCACCTCGACCATCTCCCGCCTAAAGGTCAGCTTGCGGCCGGCGGACCGAGCCGATGCGACGGGCCGTAGCTCATCGATGGCGAGTCGTCGCTCCTCGAGGATGCCCAGGATCGCGGTGCCCACCGCGCCGGTCGCACCGACGACGGCTAACCTCATCTCGAACCGCCTTCGCGCGGAGGTGAGTCGGGCGCCACCGCCCGCAGTTGATCGCTGATCGTGGCAGGATGCGCTTCCCGATAGACCACGTCCTCCGACAGCCTGAACCTGTCGTGGATCACCTTCACTGCCCGATCCACATCCGCCGCTCGCACGACGCACGAGATGCGAATCGACGATGTCGAGATGATCTCGATATTGATGCCGGCTTCGGCTAAAGCATCGAACATGTCCGCCGCGACGCCTGGATGGGACTTCATACCTGCGCCGATTAGAGATACCTTCGCAACGTCGTCGTCCGCCTCGACTCGGGCCGCCCCGACCTCCTTGCTCGCCGACTGCAACACCGTCTGCAGTCTTTGCAGGTCTTCCTTGGGACAGGTGAACGAGATGTCGGTCCGCCCGTCGGCCGAGATGTTCTGGACGATCATGTCGACGTTCACGCCTTCATCGGCCAGTGGCCGAAAGACGCGCGCAGCGATTCCCGGTCGATCGGGAACCCCGAAAATGGTGACCTTCGCCTCTGAGATGTCGTGCGCGATCCCGGAGATGATCGCCCGTTCCATGCGCTCATCCTCCTCTTTTATCCACGTGCCCCCGTCGTCCGAGAACGAAGACCGCACGTGGATGAGCACTCCGTAGTTGCGAGCGTATTCGACGCACCGCAGCATCAGCACCTTCGCGCCACAGGCGGCCAGCTCCAGCATCTCCTCATAGGACACGGCGTGGAGTTTGCGAGCCTCTGGGATCACCCTGGGGTCGGCGGTGAAGACACCGTCGACGTCGGTGTAGATCTCGCAGACGTCCGCTCCCAGCGCGGCAGCCAGAGCAACGGCGGTGGTGTCCGAGCCCCCTCGACCCAGTGTCGTGACGTCGAATTCCGTCGACACTCCCTGAAACCCAGCCACGATCGCTATTCGGCCCGCTTCCAGAGCCTCCAGGACACGGCGTGCCCGGACTTCTACTATCCGAGCCTTTCCGTGGCTTGTATCGGTGACGATCCCGGCCTGGGAGCCCGTAAACGAGATCGCTTCACGGCCCAAGTCGATGATCGCCATGGACAACAGGGCCATCGATATCCGCTCGCCCGCGGTCAGGAGCATGTCGAGCTCCCGGGAATGTGGCATCGGGGAAATCTGTGCGGCGAGTTCCACCAGCTCATCCGTGTTGTTCCCCATGGCGGACACAACGACGCACACACGCTGTCCGGAGTCCACCGCGGCGACAATGCGCCGTGCGACCCGCTTTATGCGCTCGGCGTCGGCCACCGAGGTTCCTCCGTATTTCTGAACAATCAAAGCCATTGGCGCTACGTTAGCGGGTAAAGGCTGAACCCGCCGTGTTCACAATCGCGACGAGCAGACCTTGCGGTCGGTTCACAAACACTCCTTAGCCTCGGGCGATATGGCCACGTCGATGAGAGGAGGCGGCCTCGCTTAGACCGCCCCACGATCATCGTGACTTCCCCCTTGGCCGGCTTGCAGCTGCCAAGCGAAGGACTGGGGCTTCGGTCTCGGTTTGTTTGCCGGCGCGCAATGAGGAGGCAACCGTCGGCAATGCGGTCGCCACGATTGTCCGCGAGTTGGTTTTTGCGCACCATGTCGTGGACGAAGTGATTGTGTTTGATGACGGGTCGGAGGATCGCACGGCCGAAGCCGCGGAACGCGCCGGCGCTCAAGTCGTCGCGGTGGGCGATGTCCTGCCCGACCTGGGAGCCGGCGACGGCAAGGGCAACGTCATGTGGAAGTCTCTGTTCGAAAGTTCTGGCGACATCGTGTGCTGGATCGATGCAGACATCCGCAACTTCAGTTCCCACCTCGTTTCGGGCCTACTCGGCCCCTTGCTCACCGACTCCGACGTCGGGTTCGTTAAGGGCTTCTACTCCCGGCCGCTGGGGGACGATCCGATCGGCGGGGGCCGGGTCACGGAGTTGGTGGCTCGCCCGCTTATCGCGCACCTCTTCCCTCACATCTCAGATGTCGTTCAGCCGCTTGCCGGCGCAACCGCCGGCCGGCGCGAATTACTCGATTCCGTGCCATTTGTCGCAGGATGGGGTATCGAGTTCGCGCTCCTTATTGACATCATCGATCGTTTCGGAGCGAGCATTCTCGCGCAAACAAACCTGGGCGAATTGCGTCACCGAAATCACCCGTTGCACAAACTTGCCCTGCAAGCCGCCGCGATCCTGACCGTGGCGCTGGACCGAGCCGGGCTGAAGCAATCGTCGGTATGCGAACTGCCTTGCTACGCGTCAGATCTCTCTGGGGCCACCACCATTGAGATAGTCGAGCTTCAGCCGATGAGCTCAGTCCCCTCCTACTGCACCCGGTTCCCCCGGCGCGCCCAATCCGCCTGACGGCTCACGCCTCCAGGCGGCGCCGACCTTCCAGAGCACGGCCGAGGGTCACTTCATCCGCGTACTCGAGGTCTCCGCCGACCGGCATCCCACTGGCCAGCCGCGTTACCTTGACGCCGAGCGGCGCCAGCAATCGAGCGAGGTACATCGCGGTCGCGTCGCCCTCGACGTTCGGATTCGTCGCCACGATCACCTCGGTGATCTCCGTCGCACCGTCCTCTCCGCGCTCGAGGCGCCTGAGCAGCTCCGCAACTCGCAGATCGTCGGGTCCGATGCCTTCGATAGGAGATATCGCCCCCTGCAGGACGTGGTAGAGGCCTCGGTACTCACGGGTGCGTTCGACGGCAACGATGTCCGGCGCCTCCTGCACCACACAAACCATCGAGCGGTCACGGCGCGGGTCGCGGCAGTACTCACACAGCTCTTGATCCGAGACGTTGAAACAGACGGTGCAGAAGCGCACCTTGTCCTTCGCCTCGACGATCGCTTGCGCCAGGCGCTTGGCTTCGTCCGGTGTCGCCTTGAGCAGATGAAAGGCCACGCGCTGCGCGCTCTTCGGGCCAATGCCGGGAAGGCGAGCGAGCGAGTCGATCAGTTCCTGAACGGGGCCCGCGTACAAGTCACTCCCTCATCCACAGCAAGCCTCACGCAGGCCCGGGGAGGCCGAGGCCGCCCATCCCGCCGGCAAGGGGGCCCATCGTTTCGGCCTGCAGGTCGCGCGCCTTGTCGAGGGCTTCGTTCACGGCTGCGGTCACGGTGTCGGCGAGCATCTCCACATCGTCGTCGTCGGGCGCGCCGTCGAACACGTCCCGATCGATCTTCACCCGGACGATGCGGAAGTCTCCGGTGGCAACGACGACGACGGCGCCTCCGCCCGCCGAGCCCTCAACCTCCGCGTCGGCGATCTCCTCCTGGGCCTTCTGCATGTCAGCGGCCATCTTCTGGGCCTGCTTCATCATCTTCTGAAGATCTTTCATCGCTCCTCCACGACCTCAGCCCCCAAGCCCTCCTTGACGAGCTCAACTGGATCACGATCATCGGAGGACGCATCCGCGACGTCGTGCTCCTCCTCATCGGAAACAGGCTGCGGCTCGCCGCCCTGGATGACAAACGCGAGTCGGGGACGAATGCCCAGCGACGCGTGCAGTGCTTCGACCAGCATGTCCCTGTTGCGCGGCTCACCCATTTCGCCGACGTGGAAGTCAGACTGCACCTGCACGACGAGTTGTTCCCCCTCGAAGCGCACCGGCCGCGACGGATTCAGGAAAGCGGCCACGCGTTTGCTGCGTTTGTTCACCTCTCTGAGCGTCGCCTGCCACGCATCCTTGATGTGGCCAAAGCCGACCTCAGCCGGAGGTGCCGGAGAACCGGCATCTTCCTCGGTCGGCGCCGGCTCGGGTCCGGCTACGACCGCAGTCGCACCACGCTTCTCGCCCTCGTGCGGTTGCTCGGGAGCCGGCTTCGCTGCGATCTCGACGCGGGGTTGCGGCCGTGCCGGGAGTTCCGGGGGGGGCTCCGAGGGCGGCGCTTCGATCCCCATGCGTCGCTCGATGCGCTCGATGCGGCTTAACAGTCCGGTTGCACCAGGATCCGTTTCCGGGGCGCATGCGCGCACCAGAGCCACCTCCAGAAGCAACCTGTGATTGGGCGCATTGCGCATCTCGGTGAGTGATTTCCCAATGAGATCCATCGCCGAGATAAGGCGCGCCGGGGTGAAGCGCTCGGCTTGAGTCGCAAGGGCGGCGCGATCCTCTGCAGAAGCGTCGAGCAGGTCCTGGGCATCGGGGGCCGTGAGCAACAACAACAGCGACCGAGCATGGCTCAGTGCACCTATTGCTAGCTGCCTTACGTCGGTTCCCTGGGCGACAAGAGAGTGCACCGACCAGAAAACGCCACCCAGGTCGCCGGAGGCAATCGCGTCGAAAAGACCGAGGAAGGCATCCTCACCCCTCTGTCCGAGCAACCGCTCGGCGTCCTCGGCCGTGACTTCACCCTGAAAGGTCGACAATTGGTCCAGCACGGACAATGCATCCCGTGCGCTGCCGTCGGCGTGGCGGGCGATGACCCCGGCGGCTGCGTCTTCGATCTGGATGCCTTCCTTCGCCGCCACCTCCGCCAGCAGCTTGTGGAGCACGTCCGTCGGGACCGGACGAAAGTCGAATCGCTGGGTGCGCGAAACGATCGTGTGAAGAACCTTGTGAGCCTCCGTGGTCGCCAGGACGAAGACGACGTGGCCGGGAGGCTCCTCGAGCGTTTTTAGGAGCGCGTTGAATGAGCCCGTCGACAGCATGTGAACCTCGTCGATCACGTATACCTTTCGATGCCCCCCCGCAGTAGCGAGGGCGACTCCGGCAAGGATCTCGCGCGTTTCGTCCACCTTCGAGTGCGAAGCCGCGTCCATCTCCATGACGTCGAGAGACGAGCCTTCGGCGATCGCAACGCATGAATCACACTTGCCGCAGGGAGTGGGGGTGGGCCCCTGCTCGCAGTTGAGCGCCTTGGCGAGAATGCGGGCGGTGCTTGTCTTGCCCGTGCCCCGGGGTCCGGTGAAGAGGTAGGCATGAGCGACCCGGTCCTCGGCAATCGCGTTTGCGAGGGTTCTCGAAACGTGTTCTTGCCCAAGGATCTCGTCGAAAGTCTGAGGACGGTACTTGCGATACAGAGACAGGTAGGCCATCGACCGCATCCTATTCGGATGCCGCGACGAGAACTCCATCACCGTGCGAGCAGCGACAGGAAGCAATCCGATTCTTATCCGTCACCGGACGGAGCGCGTTCCAGATCCAAGGTGGCCGTGCACCCCGTCCTGGACCGCCAAAAAGCCGGTGCTTGCCCGGTAGCCGGCTCCGGCCGGGTGCTCCTGCGGCACTCCCGGTACACCGCTTACGGCTGCTCCCTTCCGGGCCTGACCGGGTTCACGGCTCCGGGTCGCGCAGGACCCGACCATCAACGCTGCTTGCCGGGGGCTACCCGGTCCTTCGGCGGCCGCAGACGGGTGATCGGCCCGGCGTGTCGAGGGTTTCCGATACAGGGGACCCCGAACCCCCCGCCCAGCACGGCCACACGCCAGGGTATCGCGATGCCTTCGGACGAATTGGGCGCCGCCACGGTTCCGTGGCAGACCGCTCATGGGATCGGCGATCGCCTCCACGCTGGCGGAGACGAAGGGATTCGAACCCTTGGACCTCTTACGAGGTCACACGCTCTCCAGGCGTGCCGGTTAGTCCACTCCCGCACGTCTCCGGGGGCAGTGTAAAGGCCGGTCGCGGCGTGATCCGAGACGGAGATGACGGCGGTGGGGGTGGGATTTGAACCCACGGAGGGCGTGAACCCTCAATCGCTTTCGAGGCGATCCCGTTCGGCCGCTTCGGTACCCCACCTCTGGGCCCTAGTCCGGGCTCGGTCTCGAAGTATATGGGCGACCTACACGCGCCGGCCCTCGAAGAACCCCCGCAACAGGGCCGCGCACTCGTCGGCCAGAACACCACTCGTTATCTCGATGAAATGGTTCAAACGCGGGTCCTGAGGGATGTTGTAGAGGGAGTACGCGGCGCCCGCCTTCGGGTCGAGCGGTCCGTAGACGAGACGACGAACACGAGCCAGCACCATCGCACCAGCACACATCGCACATGGTTCGAGACTCACATACAACGTTGAACCGTCGAGCCGCCGGCTGCCCATCGCGGCCGCGGCCTGTCCCAACGCCAGCAACTCAGCGTGGGCCATCGGGTCCCCGCGAAGCTCGCGCTCGTTGCGAGCGGACGCGACAACGCGGTCCCCCATCACCACAACCGCACCTACGGGGACGTCACCGTGATCGGGGGCACCGGCTGCCTCGTCGAGCGCCGCCCGCATGAACTCGTCGTCGGTCACGCGCCCTTCCCGGCCCTACGCTCCCTCTTCCTCGCCCTGCGTTCCGCGATTCGGTGCTTAGCTTCCCGGTACTTATCCTTCATCCAGTCGAGCGCGTCCTCGGCCCAGTCATACTCCTTGGCCAGCACCCACAGCCCAGCGATGGCAAGGAAAATGCCGCCTGGGCCCGGCAACCACCCGATGAGCATGGCCGCAATGATGAGCAGGACGCCGAGGATCGTATAAAGGACGCGACGCACCAGGTTTGCCCGCGGCCCGGCCACGTCCACCGCGGACTCGGGCCCGTGGAAAACGCCGAGATCGCGACCGTCGATGCTTCGGCTGGCGCCGTCGGGAGCCAGGTCACCCCACCTCCGCAGAAAATCGGTTACCCGGATCACCGACCCCGACGACACGATGGGCAGCTGCAGGAATCGGGCGCCGTTCGCATCCTCAACTCCGACGATGGGCCCTTCATGCGTGTCCGACTTGACTCCCCACGCCGCAATCTCACTCCACCGGGTCGAGCCGGGAGCCCGATCGTCACCCCAGTCGACGATGAAACGAGCCCTGGTTAGGTACACGAAGCCCCTGTCCTTGGTGCGGGGATCCTTGACTCGACACCAGCGCACGACCTCCTCGCCCTCGTCGAGGTGCGCGTCGATCAGAGCCAGCACTTGCTTGCTCCGCTGCTCCCGTATGAATCGAGTGAGGGGGGTCGCCATTTGATCCTTAGGTCACAACCGACGATGGGGCAAGGTTAGTCCCCCCAAGGAATAAGGAAAGGGGGACGCGCAAAGGTTCACCCCCCCGCGGCCCGCGCTCAGTACGCCCGGAGGGATACATGCGGGACGGGCGTGCGTGTGGGCCGATCCCTCCGCTCGCTCGCGCTCCGCGCTCAGTACGCCCGGAGGGATACATGCGGGACGGGCGTGCGTATGGGCCGATCCCTCCGCTCGCCCGCGCTCCGCGCTCAGTACGCCCGGAGGGATTCGAACCCCCGACCTTCCGGTCCGTAGCCGGACGCTCTAATCCGCTGAGCTACGGGCGCATACGGAGATAAGAGACTAACGCGCCTCTACACAGACGTCGCGAGCCCCATCACGAGCGCTGCAGTACGGGGCCGCGTCCCTCACTCTCGGTGCGGAGGCGCGGGGATTTGAACCCCGGAAGGGGCGTTAACCCCTTAACGCATTAGCAGTGCGCTCCCTTCGGCCACTCGGGCACGCCTCCGAGGGCATCATATTCGGAGGTCCGCCCTCTCATTCCTCAGCGCCTAGCGTCCGGCGCTCGACGGTAAAGTCACCACCGAAACCGCTCAGCGTGATGTAGTCGAATGCGATCGCCCGTCCGTCCTCGAAATAGAGAACTTCCGCCTCGTATTCGGCCTCCGACTGAACGATGAACGACCCGAGGCCCGTGGCGCCGGTCGAACCGACCGTCATGACGGTTGTACCGTCCTCGACAACCAAGTCTGCCTCGTGCGTGTGCCCCGCCAGCACGAGCGGCACGACGCCGATCGCCTCTTGCGCCAGCCGGGAATCGTGCACCGCCAGCACATCTGGAAGGTGATTGCGCGCTCGCTCGGCGACCTCTCCCGCCTCGGCCAGACGGATCTCGTTTGCGGTCTCGGTGGACGTCTCGTTCGAAGCCGTAAACGTTGGATCGGCCCAGCCAAGAATCTCGATGCCGTCGACGTCGACGACATCATCGGTCAGCATCGTGACGTTATCGGCAGTGGCGAGCGCCGCTCGGTTTCCGATCGAGTCGTGATTGCCGGGAACGAAGATGTATGGGACCGGAATCTGCTCGATCAACCCCGCGATGCGACCTTCGATCGGCGCTCCGAACGACGTCACATCTCCCGTGTCCACGACAGCCGCAACGTCGAACTCGTTCGCGAGTCGCCTCACGATCTGCACACCGATGGGATTGGAGTGAATGTCGCTCACATGGAGGATCGCGACACTTTCCTCATCCGGGACCGAAGCGGGTTCCGAGACCAACGCGAGGAGATCGGACAGCCGGGCGGCGGCCTGCTCGTATCGGGACGAGAGCTCTTCGAGCCCTTCGATCCGCTGATTGACTGCTGCGATCACCTCCGGTGCCCGTTCCAACGTGCCCGTGAAGCGGGGCTCCTCGAATGCCGCGACCTCGAACGTCAGCGCGGTGATCGCGAGCAATAGGCCCACTACCCCCGCGCCTCCTCCGGCTCCCGCGATCAAGTAGGTCCACCGGCGCCCCGGAAGTAGCGCAGCGATGACCACGCCGATAGCCACCGCGCCGACCAGGAGCTGGCGAGCGATTCGTGCGGTCGTCCCCTTCAAGTCGTCTTCGACCTCTTCCGCCAGTGCGCTGCGCCCGGACTCACTCTGCACAGCGCGCGACAGAGCGTTCGGGTCGATCTCGGTAACCGTCATCGATAGCGCGAGCGGCCACCAGTGAGTGTCGGCTTCGATGGTCCCGAGGGGTGGCACCACAACCGTCGTCCTTCCAAGACCAAGCTCCGCCGACGCGGTGACGGTTGTGGGCCCCAGCTCGTGCCGCGTTGCCGGGACCAGCTGAAGCCCGAGCGCGGCGATGACCCCCGACAGCAGTGCAACGAGGGTCAGCCGGATCACCGGGCGTTCCACCGTATTTCGTTCGGAGTCCGTCATACTTGACGCCTGTTTCCTTCCAGGAATGGAGAGATCTTGCGTCGCACGCTTCTGCTGTTATCGGCTGCCTTCGTTGCCGTCGTGATGGTCACTCCTGCCTTCGCCCTTCCGCAAGGGACGGTGGTCAGGCGGTATCGCGGATCGCTGAACTTCCCCGTCGACATGGCATGGGCGCAAGGTACGAACAAAATCTTCTTCACCGAAAAGAACACGGGCAAGATCCGTGTGATGGTCGGCAGGAACCTGCGCGCCACGGCGTGTCGCAATCTCGATGTCGAGAACTCGGGCGAGCGCGGAGCGCTCGGCATTGTGCTTCATCCAAACTTTAGCCAGAACCACTGGCTATACGTCTACTACACCCAGCGCTCACCTCTGCAGCACAGGGTGACGCGCTTCACGGTCGTCAACAATCGTTGTCGAAGTCCGCGCCACATCCTTAGCGGGATCGGTGCACAGGGTGGCGGTTATCACAATGGTGGCCAGCTGGAGTTTGTCAAGGGCAAACTGTTCGTCTCGACCGGAGAACAACATCAACCGGCTGCCGCACAGAACACCGACAACCGACTCGGTAAGGTGTTGCGCGTCAACGCCGGTGGCTCGATCCCCCCCGGCAACCCGTTCTCGCAACCGGGAGATCGGAATCCTGTGTGGAGCTACGGACACCGCAATCCGTTCGGCCTGACCCACAAGCCGGGCACGAAACAACTGTTCGAAACCGAGAACGGTCCGAACTGCGATGATGAGTTCAACCGGATCGTCAAGGGTCGCAACTACGGATGGGGTAGCGGATATGGCTGTGGGACTGCCGGTGTCGGGCCCAACCCCAAACCTCCCCTTCGCCGCTGGGGCAGCATCATCGTCCCAACCGATCCGTGGTGGTACCGGGGGCGAATGGGCAAGCTGAATGGCGATGTCTACGTCGGGGATTTCAGCGAAGGTCGGATTCATCGGCTCCTCATCAATTCCCGCGGAACGCGCGTGAGAGGAGATCGCATCATCCACAACGCGCCTGCCGGAATCACCGATGTATCGAAGGGGCCGGGCGGATGGCTCTACTTCTTGACCTCGGGTGCGATGTACCGGATCGTGCCGCGCTAAGAAGGGATCGTCCCGGCCGGCTCTAGTGACCCTCACATCCCCATAGCCCGCGCATCCACAGTCGGCGCCCGAGGTTGGGGCGCACACACGGTCTAGAGGTACTGGCCGGGTCCTGAACCCTGATCGGGGGCTGGAAGGCTGCGCCGGCGCATCTCCTCGAGCTGGGCCCGGCTCTGCATCTGCTGCGCAAACAGTGTTGCTTGAATACCCTGGAAGAGGCCCTCGAGCCAGCCTACGAGCTGGGCGTGTGCTACCCGTAGCTCGGACTCCGATGGCACCTGGCCCTCCGCGAACGGCAGGCTGAGACTCTCGAGTTCCTCCCTCAGATCGGGCGACAGCACCTCGCCCAGCTCGCTGACCGACTGCTCGTAGATCTCCTTCATCCGGCTCCGGCTCGCCTCGTCGAGGGGCGCCGAGCGGACCTCTTCGAGGAGTTGCCGGACCATGCTCCCGATGCGCATGACCTTGGCCGGGTGCGGAATGCCCTCGCTCCGATCCTGCGACTCGGACGGGCGCGCGGCAGCTCCGGGGATGACCGTTACCTCGGAATCCTGCGGTCTGTTCTGCGTCACTGGGTCTGCCCCCACTGATCTCGACTCACACCGACACTAACGTTCTTGCCCCCGGGGTCGATTCCCAAGCAGCCGAGCGATCTCCTCCGGCCCGTCATGCTGCTCGATGACCTCGAGAGGGTGCGGCAGGGCGAGCGACCAGTTCGGATAGCCGGTTACCGTGCCCGGCTGGTTGGGTCTCTCAACAACGCCCAGTGCGTCCTCGAGAGTGGCCGCGGTCAGCCGGCTGGGGGCTCGAGCCAGAAGCAGATAGGCCCTTCGGATCGCCTCGGAGGTGCCCGCGTCCGGCTGCAACTCGGTCAGGCGACACAGGCGTTCCTTGACCCCCGTGGCGAAGTCGACGTTGGGCTCAACTCCGGCCCCCGCCTGCGCCTGCAGGTCCACACCGCTCCACAGACCTGCGAGAGTTGGAAGGTCGTGGTTCGTCACCGCGGCCAACGCCTCGACCGGATACTCGGCCGGAGGAGTTTCCTCGAAGTACAGGAGGCGATACGAGAGCAGTGCCCGCGCCACCATCTCCGACCTGACGTGTCCCTCCACCGTTCCCAGGTCTTCTCCGATCACAAATGCCCGCGCCCTGTGGCTCTCGAGCGCCACGATGCCGAGTAGCTCGCGCGCGGGATAGCGGACATAGGTGCCCGACGCCGGCGACTCACCGTCGGGGATCCAGAACAATCGCCACAACCCCATGACATGGTCCAGCCGCACTCCGCCTGCGTATTCAAGCGCGCGGCGCAGCATCAGAATGAAGGGCTCATACGCGACCGCCCGCAACTTGTGTGGGTCAAACGCCAGAACGCCCCATCCCTGACCGTCGAGATTGAAATCGTCGGGCGGCGCGCCCACCGTGACATCCGCTGCAAACGCGTCCCGCCAGTACCACGCGTCAAATCCATCCCGGTTGACCCCGACTGCGAGGTCTCCGACGACACCAATCGTCTGGGACGCGTCCCGGAGCTGGCGCCGCAGCAGCCATTGCTGCCATTTCACGAATCCCGACCGATCAGGATGGTCGCGAAGGACACGTTCCACGCTGCCGCGGTCACCTCGGCGGTAGGCCACGGGCCAGTGCCGCGGATCATCGCCGTGAAGCTCTGCAAGCACGACGAACGCAGCAAACGCGTCGAGCGTCGGGTCCCCACGACAAAACCTGTCGAAGTCCTCATCGCCACGAAACGCGCGCCAGAGCTTGCGCAACGCGGCGTCCTTGAGCCGGTGGACGTGAGCCCGGTCGATCCTCCTGTCGTCGTTGAGCCTGCGGGCCCGAGCCCTCACCTCGCCGAGTTCGTCGAGTCGGCCGGCGCCGGGAACGCCGTCTACGTCGATGTAGTCGGGGTTGCGCCACACGCGGCTTCCCGGAAAGTACGGGCTCGCCTGCTCCGGGGGCGCACTCGAATGAAGCGGATTGATCAAGCAGAACCCGGCGCCGCGGGCGGCGGCCCACTTCCCGAACCGGCGGAGGTCGCCGAGGTCGCCGATCCCCCAGCTGGCGCCCGAGCGCAGGGCGTAAAGCTGTAGCGCCCAGCCCCATGCCCACAGGTCGGGGGGCAAGTAACAGGAGCGAGGCACCACGATCAGTGGACGCACGGCGCCCGATCCCCGGTCCTCGAGACGGTGGTAGCCGGTCGGCACATCGGGAGGGAGGAGGCCGTCGACCGACACCGAGCCCCCGTCTTCGAGCAGGAGGTTCGCGGGAGTCGCGGCCTCGAAGACGCCGCCCTGCTCGACGACGTCCACGCCCGGGCCGCCCGGCTCGTCGGTCTCGGCCCCCATGGATTCGACCAGGGCGGCGATCGTGCTCTCCGGAGCCCGCCGATACCGCCCGTGCATGTCGCGGTACCCCTCGTCGATGCCCCAAGCGTCGAGGTTCACCGGCTCATCTTGACGGCTCCGGCCGCCGAGTGGGCATCTCAGCACCGTGGCGATGCGTCCGGCGCAAACGCCGTTCTGAACGACCTTTTGGCCCGCCGGTGTCCGATATGTGTCCGGAACGGGTGTCCAGGATCTCCCCGGAACGAACAGGCCCGCCGGGCGACTAAAACGCAGTTCAGAACGACCTTGTGGTCGTCCGATCAGCGGGCCCGGAGACTCAAGATCTCGCCGGAGTTGAGATCCGTCAGATAGAGCTCTCCGTTCTCGTCCACGCCGAAGGAGCTGATGGACCGCTCCGTCTCGGCGACAACGACGGCCGGGCCCCGTCCCGACGCGGCCATCGCCCAGATCAGACCGGAGCAGTAGTCACCGAAGAAGTATCCGCCCGTCAGCTCGGGAACAGACCTGCCCCGATACACGTGGCCACCCGTCACCGAACACCCCTGATCGTGCGAGTAGGTCGCGGCAGGCGCCCACAACGACTCATCGTTGCACGGCTCGATCTCGTAGCAGCCCGTGCCCTCCATGAGATTCCACCCGTAGTTGATACCCGCCCGGTCGGCCGGCGCCCGGTCGACCTCTTCCTGGGCGCTCTGCCCGACGTCGCCGATCCATATGACCTCACCGTCGAAGCTCAACCGCCATGGGTTTCTCAGCCCGTAAGCCCAGATCTCGTCGCGGCCCTCTCTGTGGGCAAACGGGTTGTCGTCGGGAATCCCATACTGGAGGTCGCGGGTGCGCGAATCGACGTCGATGCGAAGCAGTTTTCCGAGCAAGGTCGAGAGACTCTGCCCGTTTCCCATAGGGTCCCCTCCACTGCCGCCATCACCCGTTCCGATGTACAGGTAGCCGTCGGGCCCGAACTCGAGGGCCCCTCCGTTGTGGTTGGGGAACGGCTGGTCGATGGTCAAAAGGACCCTCTCGGAGTCGGACTCGGCCCGGTTCGACGCGGGATCGGCGTGGTACTCGGCCACGACCGTGTCGCCGGCGTTGTCCGTGTGGTTGACGTAGAACCTTCCGTTGCCCTCGAAATCGGGGTGGAAGGCGAGGCCGAGCAGGCCTTGCTCGCCTCCGCCTTCAGTCATGTCCGAGATGTCGAGGAAGGGAGGCTGCAACACACGGCCACGACGGAGCGCCCATATCCGGCCGTCCTGCTCCACAACGAAGAGCCTGCCGCTCGAGTCGCCCGCATGGGTGACCAGTAACGGAGCCTCGAACCCGCGGGCCACGACCTTCGTCTCCACCCGGATCTTCCGCGGTCGGAAGGCAGGGGGGGCGGGCGCCGGAGACTCGTCGGGGGTTGGAATCTCCACCGTTTCCGAGAGGGTGGGCAGCATCTGCCGATCGCCGGCGTCTCCGGCGTCGCCCTCGCTACATGCGGCGAGAGCGAAGGTGCATATGAGAAGGATCGACCACACCCTGTCTCGTAGGGACACTCTGTGTTACTACCACCGGCGCCGAATAACGTTCCCGTCGTGCGGCCTAGTGCGTCCGGCCCCCGATGAGCCGCTGGATCTGTGCATCCATTGATGTTGCCCCCTCGCCACATCCCATGCGAATCGCTCGGGTGATCGGGAACTCCCGAAGATGTCCTACGGTCCCATAAGCATGACGAGATCCGACTTATGACCCGGCGTCGTCGCGTTACGGTCGCCGCTGCCGCGGGGGCGCTGGCGCTGAGCCTCGCCTGTGGGCCCGACGCTCCGACGTCCTCTCCGGGACCGGGGTTCGAGCCCCGGTTGGTAACGATGCCCTCGGCGATCGTGGAGAAGTGCCGGAGGAAGAAGGCGCTGAAACGCGCCTGCCCCGTCAAGGTTCCCAGCGTCAAGCCGGGAGCGTTTCAACACGTCACGGCCCCCCGCCGAATATGGCCCGTTTTCTCTGCCGAGTGGAACGCGCCGTATCCAAAACTGACTGAAAGAAACGCGCCGCCGAGGTCAGCTCACCTCGTCGTCCACGCAGAGCACCGGCACATGTTCCCTTTCAAGTGGCCAACCGAGCTCCCCTTGCAAGACTCGCCAATCGAGGACAAGCGAAAGGAAGCGTTGCTTATGGGCACCCCCACGTGGGGTGGGCTCCGGGGGTCTCTGGTGCTGGCGCCGTCGTACCCCTATGGAGGAATCGACGGAGACCATCTCGTCTTCCGGTGGGAGGAAGAAGGAAGCACATACGCGGTTTCCCTGCATGCGTGGCGCCCGCTCGACGAATCGATCCTGACTCTCAAAGCGGTCGTCGAATCTCTCCCGTAACCCCGCAGAGGGGGACACGGCGGTGGCTCGTTGAGAAACGGGTAACGTCGAATTAGAACGTGAGGCTCACCGGAAGGAAAGATAACGACGGAGGAAGCGGAACGCTTCAGTTCTGGCGTTTCGCGCTATCCAGCCCAGGTGCCTCGCATTCTCGAGGCTGAAGCCTCTGGCTTCCCGAGGCACCGGCAACTCAATGGCGTGATTCGCTTCTTCGCCGAGAAGAACGGCAAAAGCACGAGCGAGCAATAGGTGACCGCGGGCGTTCGGGTGCATTCGGTCGATGCTGAGGATGTCCCTGCCCTGAGCGTCGGGTAACGACCACACATCGACGAAGACCGCGCCCCGCGCCGCCGCTACGGACCGGGTTACTTCGGTGGCAGCTGCGAGCCGCCTGTGAATGGGCTCCCGAACTCGTCGGGGTGCGAGGAGGTACCTGCTCACGTCGGGGAAGCTCGCCATAAGAACGGTTGCGCCGATACCCTGCAGGTCGCTCACCAGTTCGTCGAGCTCACGCTCGAATCTCCCGGCGTCAAAATCCGGTTGCATTAGGTCGTTCATCCCAACCAACGCGCTTGCAAGATCCGGGTTCATCTCCACGGCGACCGGCAACTGCCCGGCGAGCACGTCGGCGGTGGTCAGGCTTCGCCGGGCGAGGTTGGAAAACGTGAGGTGTGGGTTGAGCGCAGCCAGCCCGGCAGCCAGGTGGCTGGCCCACCCCCGCAGTCCACCGTGACCGATCGGATCTCCGACCCCCTCGGTGAGACTGTCACCGAGAGCGACAAAACGCGTCCAGGTCAAGGCCGGAATCGTTCCACAGCGGTCCGGCCGCGGATATCAACGCAAGGCATGCATACGGCGGGCGATCCGCTAAGGACGTCGTTTGAAAGGCTTGACGACCCACCGTCCGGGCGCGGCCAGCGTGTACAGCCCAGATCGGATCGCCGCGTTGTGCCGAACGTTCTTCCAGTACTTCCATTGCCGGCGCCGATCGACACAGACGGCCTGGAGGTCGACCTCTCCCTGGACGCCGAAATGAACGGCAAGGTTCTGCAGTGTCTGTACCCAGAAGCGGTCCTCCATTCGGCCCATAACCAGAGGCATCCCGATCTCGAAGAACGGGTCGCTCGCACGAATGAGGGCCTGGACGTGAGCGGTCGTCTCATCACCGACCTTCTCGGCGCTGAAGGTGATGAAACCCGCAAACATGTGCCCGGTCGGGTTCATGAACGTGAACGACTGCTCGTCCGCGTACAGAACCAATATGCCTGTGGAGAGCTTCATGCCTCCCGGAGCCGCAAGATTCAGGACCGCGACATCGCCGGGAGCGATGCCGGTCAGAGATCCGAAGAAGCGATTCCCCTCCGGCCAGAACTGGGGGAAGTGCGCTTTCCACTCAGAGATCACCTTTTCGGGCGTGACGTCACTCCCGAGCGGGATTCGGTATGACTTCTGCCATAGTTTTCCGAAACCCTGAAGCGGGGAGGACAGCCGGCGGCCTTCGACGTTGAGGTTGATGGCGCCTTCCGGCACCTCGCCGACTTTCAGGGTCGACACCATCGCTGCCCAGTTGCCGAGATCGCTCTTCTTGGCGGCAGCCTCTTCCACATCGGTTTCAGTGGTGGGTGGACTGGAGGTTTGCTGTTCTTCGCGTGCCGGCATGACCTGCCCCTTTCCCTTCTTTATCCGCTGGCTCCGGCGGCCTCGAGGGCCGAGTTCTCATCGTCGTGAATCGCAATGGCCTCGTCGAGACGGGTGAGCTCAAAGATCTGCTTGTAGTGATCGGTCAGCCCGTACGCCAGAAGCTTCTGGCGCTGCCTGTTGGCACGGACCAGCAGCGTCACCAGCAGCCCAATGCCACCACTGTTCATGTACTCGAGTCCGCTGAAGTTGAGCACCACGGCCCGAGTCGTGTCGGTCGAAGCCTGATTGAAGGCCTCGGTTAACACCTCTTCACAGGCGGCAGTGAGATCCCCCTTGATGTCTATGACACTCGAGCCATTTTGCGTCCGAACGTCGGTCCGGATGTTCAGTTCGGGCATGTCCTCCTCCTTCGCTCCACTCCCATACTCCCTCCACTCCTCATTGCGTACCTAGTGCGGCTTCCTCGTCGGCGAACACAGGCATGAAATCGGCAAGCCTGGTTATCTCGAAGATCTCCTTGTAGTGATCGGACAGACCGCACGCCGCCATCGTCAGCCCATCCTTGCGGGCACCGGCCATCATGCCGACGATGAGAGCTATCCCGGTGCTGTTTATGTAACCGACCCGTGTGAAGTTGAGGACAATTGCCTTTGCCCCCTTCTGGGTGGCCTCGGTATACGCGCGCGTCAGTTCGCCCTCCGCGGTGGCATCGATGTTGCCGGAAAGATCGATTACGGCGACACCATCTCTGTGACGAACGACAGCCTCAGTTTGAGTCGTGGGCATCACGGCCTCCTTTCAGGTGGAGGATCAGTTCGATCGTGTGATGGGAACCGTCGCTCGACACGTTCATCTCGTCGACCATGTTCTTGATCAGGAACAATCCCCAGCCTCGGGGGCTCTGAAGACCTGCCAGCTTGGCTTCGAGATCGGGAGGGTCACCCGTCACGATCTCGCTGTTTCCTCCCTGGTCCTTTATCTGCACGGACAGAACCGTGTCCGAACTCTCGAGCCGCACCGACACCGGCAGCTCGGCGCGGCCCTTGTTTCCGTGCTCGATTGCATTCATCGCGGCCTCGGAGACCGCAGTCTTCAGTCGTTCCATGCGAGGCCCGGGGAGATCCAGGACCGAGGCGAACTCGGCAACCCGGTCCATCACGAGCCTCTCGTTGCCGGGCTCGCTGGGGATCTCGAACTCGACCAAGAGACGTTTTGCACCGGGTTCGTCGGTTCCGGAGGAAGAAAGGGCCGAGGCCGCCGACGGCGCTCGATGCAGGGTAACCAGGGTGATGTCGTCCTCCTGCTCCCAATCCGCTCCGGTGAATTGATCGAGCTCCGTTAGCAGCTCGTCTATCAGGCGCTCGTAGCTCTCTCCGGCTCCCATCGCCTCCTGGAGGCGCGGGAACCCGAACATGTCCCCGGTCGGATCGTGCGCTTCCGCGAGCCCGTCACTGTGCAGCAGGACGTTCTGTCCGGGCTCGAGGACGGTTTCCTTTTCTTCGTAGGACATTCCTTCGAGGAGCCCAAGCGGCATACCCCGCGCTCGCAACTCGATGACACCAGACTCGGTGCTCACGTACGGAACGTTGTGGCCCGCATTCGCGAACTGGAGCTTTCCCGTCTCGTAGTCAAGAACCGCGTAAAGGCAGGTGACGAACATCTTGGGGGGCATATCGGGGACGAGCAGCTCGTTTATGCGCTCGAGCACCTTTGCGGGCTCGACGAGGCGGGGGGCCTCCGCCCGGAGCAAGCTGTGGGTGGTGGCCATCACGAGTGCGGCGGGCACGCCCTTGTCGGTCACGTCGCCCACCACGATGCCGACCTTGTTACCAGGGAGCTCGATGAAGTCGTAGAAATCGCCCCCGACCTCGCGCGCCGGGCGATAGAACGCGGAAACGTGCCACCCGGACAGCTTCGGGAGATCGTGGGGGAGATACTGCTGCTGGATCAGTTGAGCCACTCGGAGCTCCTGCTCGACTCGCTCTCGCTCGCGAGCCTGACTCTCCTGCTGACGCAGCAGCTGAGCGACCCTTACCGCGGGGGCAGCCTGTCCTGCGAGGCTGTCCAACAGCTTGCGATCGTCGGCCGAGTACTCCTGCTCGCTGAGGCGGGGGCCCAGATTGAGCACCCCGATCAGCTCCCCGTGGCTTATGAGCGGTACGACCAGCTTGACACCGGCCGCGCGAAGCTCCTCGAGCGCAGGCGACGCGAGCTGCAGGTTCTCGATATCGACGGCTCCGCCGGCGCTCTGGAAGTAGGCCAGGATTGGGTCATTGGGGGAGATATCCACGGCGATCACTTCGGCTCCCCGCGTGAGGTCGTCGGCGGCCCGAGAGTCCAGCGCATCCTCCGGGGGTCGTCGCCGCCACAGCCTCCGCAGTGAGATCGACCTAGTGCTCATCGCGCTCTCCTTTTATCCGCCGAGCGTCCCGAAATCGTTACGAACTCTGCCTGTTCTCCCTGAATCTTCGTCATCTCGACGTCTCCGGGGGCCCGGAACTCCGAAGCCACAGTGAGGCGTGGGCCGGCTGAATGGTGCTTCGGACGACACCCAGGAGATTAGTCGTGAGCGACTCAAGGTCGGTCTGGTTGCGAAGATCTACTCCGAACCTCGCCATCGCCAGCTCGGCGTTGTAGCGCGCTCGATAGAAGCGGCGGTCGACGAGGTCCTGAATCCGCCGTCGCAGCGGGCGGAACAGCGCCGCCATAGCCAGAGTTGACACGGCAACGCCTGCCGGCGAGTCATCCGGGATGGGCAGCACCGACTGAACCAGAAGGACATATCGAGAAGACCGAGTTAACAGCGTCCAAGACATCCCCCAGCGCCCCTCCAACACCCAAGGGGTTCGGGATATCGAAGGGCTCGACGGGGCCCGGTTTCAGCATGAGGGCGACAATTCCAATCGCAACTATGCTCGTAAACAGGATCAGGAACCTTGCCCATCGAGGCGATGCGGGACGTCCCGTGGGGAACAGGAACAACAGGTAAACCGGTGTAATGAAGAGGCCCACTATCCCCAGCCACGACGACAACCAGAGCGCGGCATTTCCACCCCCGAGGCCGATGTTGTCGAGCAGCGCATACTCCGCGTAGCCCTGGGCGGAGAAGCCACCCGACATTGAGATGCCCGCTCCGCAGAACAGCCAGCCGATCAAGTTCTCGGGCCGGCGACTGGCAACGATTGCGCCGATCGTGGGGGAACGCTAAGAAAAGGAGCACGAGGATAGGAATGACCCAGACGTCCTGTTCGTATCCGAGGGGGCCCGGCCCTCCCCAATGAAGAACGATCACCGCGATGAAGAAAACGGTAAGGATGACAGAAAGCCCCCACAGGCTCCACGCGATCCGTGACGGCGCCTTCATCCGATCGTCTCGCTCGGTCCGACCGTGCGGGGTGCGCGCAGCCACAACGAGGCATGAGCCGGCTGCACGGTTTGTCCAACAACGCTGATGAGGTCGGCGCTCAGCGAATCGAGATCGGTTTCGTTCCTTAGTCGAAGAGTGAAGTTCTCTACCGTGTGGGTCGCGTCGTAACGGGCTCGATAGAAGCGTCTGTCGACCATGTCTTGGATTCGCTTACGCAGAGGACTGAACACGGCTGCCATCGTCAGCGTCGAGCCCGCGACCGTGATGGCGGAGTCGTCCGGAACCGGAAGGATCGACTGCAAAAGAAGCACACCGCCCGCGTATCCGCCGATGAGGATCGCGGTGAGGAGTCCGAAGACCAGCGTCTTGTTGATGATGCGATCGATGGAGTAGAGGCGGTAGCGAAGGATCGCTATGCCGGTGGCGATCGGCATCAGAGAGAAGGACATCGTGACCACGAAGTTGCTGAGATTGCTTATGTCCTCGGACGATCCGAGGATCGCCTCGATCGGAGCAATCGATGCCACCGACGCGGCGATAACGGCAGCCGCAAGAGCAAGCCATTTGAGCTGCTGGCGCTCGGTCCCCTTCGACCGGCGGAACCTTTGAACGAGGGAGATAGCAGCGGCTCCGACGCTTCCGATCGTGAGGGTTCCACCGAAATTCCCAGCAACAATGAGCACGGATTCGGCGCCGCGTATCCCCATTGGGTTGTTTCCGTGCAGGCCTTCGGCCTGCCAATTGGGACTGAACGCGATGCTGACGATCAGCAGCACCAACCCCGCTGCACCCGTGTAGCCGACGATCCTCCACCGGCGCGACGCGGGGTGGCCGCTCGGAAACAGCAGAAGAAGATAGATCCCGGCCAAACCGAGCCCCACGCTCCACGTCCACGAGCCCACCCACACGACCAACCGCCCGGCCAAGGGGATGGGCGCGCTGTGGGCGACCGCGTCCTCATAGACGAGAGAGAGGCCCCCGATTACGTAGGCAAGCGCCGCTCCCGACATGATCCAGCCGATCGGGTTGCGCGGAAGCCGCGCCGATACGAGCGCGCCGACGGTCGAGAACGCGACCACAAAGATCATGAACGCGACGAAGAGCGCATCGAACTCACCGCCCTCCAACAACCCGCCGACTCCAACGACGACGATGAGCATGGTGATGACCGCCCACAGGGACCACGCCAGACGAGTGGCGCTCAAGAAACTGCTCCCATTTTCTTTCATTCGAGTAGCCTCCCGGCCGCGTCGACCTCGGCTCCGGCCTCAGCCCACGCCTCGAGATGACTCGGGACAGGGGGGACAGGGGTGCTGGTCAGTTCCATGCGACCGTCACTCAGGCTTACGTGGAAGTTGACGGTGAGTTGCGGGTCGAGGTCGATGTAGTCCGAGCGGTTGTGACAACCGCGCGTCTCCTTTCTCGCGCTGGCTCCCCGCAGGGTCGCCTCGGCTGTGGCCAGCGAGGCCCGGAGGTCAAGGACATGAGCAAGATCGCCGTAGCCCTCGGCGGTCGGACGGACATCGATTGAAGGCAGAGCCGCCTCGAGCTCGGAGATGCGGCTGAGTCCTTCGTTGAGCTTCTCTTCCGAACGAAGGACGCCGCAGCACTCCCACATCGTGTCTCTCACGGCGCGCTGCACCGGCCGCACGATCTCTGATCCGTCGTGAACGAATCCGTCGAGCTCGTCGATCGCTTCTTCCAGTGCCTCTTTGGATCGCGGTGGAGCGTCCATCGCTCGCGACGCAGCCGCGGCCGCGGCTCCCGCTCGCCGTCCGAATACCAGCGTCTCGGTCAGGGAGTTGCCACCGAGCCTGTTGGCGCCGTGAAGCCCGGCGGTTACCTCACCGGCCGCGTACAGGCCCTCAACGTCGGTTGCGTGGGTCTCCGGGTCAATAACGACACCACCCATCGAGTAATGCGCGGTCGGTGCGACCTCCATCGGTTCCTTGGAGATGTCGAGGAGTTGGAGCTCGATGAACTGCCGATACATGCGCGGCAGCTTCCTGAGGATGAACTCCTTGTCTCGGTGCGAAATGTCGAGGAGCACACCGCCGTGCGGTCCCCCGCGTCCGTCCATGATCTCGGTGTAGTTGGCGAGCGCGACACGATCCCGCGTGGACAGTTCCATACGATCGGGATCGTAACGAGACATGAACCGTTCGCCGTCCGCATTCAGGAGTCGGCCACCCTCGCCACGCACGGCTTCGGTGACTAGTGTCCCGGCCATGTCCTCCGGCCAAACCATCCCCGTCGGATGGAACTGGACGAGCTCCATGTCGGCGGCATCCGGCCTGCAGCGCCAGCCACATACCGTCGCCGTTGTTCTCGTCGCGTCGCGAGGTAGTCCGACGCCAGACGCGCGTATGACCACCCGTGGCAAGCACCACCGCGTCGGCAATGAAGGCCGTGCGCTCACCCGTATTCTGGTCGAACGTCAGCGCCCCGAAACAGGCGTTGCGCGTCACCAAGAGCCGCGACGCGTACTGGTTGTCAATCACAGGGATCTTGAATTCGGCCACTTGATCGGCAAGGGCGTTCAGAAGCGCTCGTCCCGTGAAATCTCCCGCGTAGCATGTCCGGCGGTATTTGTGTGCGCCGAAATAGCGTTGATCGATCTCGCCATCGCTTGTGCGAGCGAAGTTGCTCCCCCACGAGTCAACTTCCTTTGTTGCCGCGGGCGCCTCGCGAGCGCAGATCTCCACGACCCTGGGATCGGACAAGAAGTATCCCTCCCTCAGCGTGTCGGCGAAGTGCTGCTGCCACGAGTCTTCGGCGTCGACGGTTGCGAGCGCTGCGTTGATTCCTCCTGATGCAAGCACTGTGTGCGCATCCCGGTTGGGGCGCTTGGCCAGGACGACCACCTCTGTTCCGGCCTGATGCGCGGCGATCGCGGCACGTAGTCCGGCGGCACCGGCCCCGATGACGAGCACATTGCAGACATTGGTGCGACCGTCTTCCGTCACGACGATTTTTCTTTCGCTTCCATGAGCCACACACTCACATGTTGGGGCTTTACTGTCCGATGAACGACCGCCACAAGGCCCTGGGTGAGGTTGTCGAGATCGGTCTGGCGGCGAAGGTTGCCGGCAAAAACCTCGATGATCCTGACCGCGTTGTACGTAGCGCGATGGAAGCGCCTGTCCACCAAGGTCTGGATACGATTCCGAAGAGGACGAAACAGGGCAGCCATCGCGAGCGTCGAGGCGGCGACTGCAGCGGGTGAATCGTTTGGGAGGGGGAGCACAGTCTGCAACAGCAGCACCCCACCCGCGTAGCCGGCGACCAGCAGGCCGGTGAGAGCTCCATAGACCATTGTCTTGTTGATGACCCTGTCGATCTCGTACAGCCGGTACTTGAGCATCGAAACGGCCACGGACGCGCTCACGAGAAGAAGAGACACAGCCAATGTTCCGGGTACGCCGAGAAAGTCGCCCAGGATGATGCCGACCACCATCAGACAGGCCGAGAAAGTCAGAAGCTTTAGCTGCTGGCGCTCGTCTCCGCGCGCGCGGCGAAAGCGAACGACCAGTGAAGTTGCGCACAAGGGGACCAGCGCGAGAAAGACGTTAAATACGGGCGCAAACGTCGCCTCGACGTCGCCCACCCCCGGAATACCGATCGGATTGTCGATCGAGTAGCCGTGACCCTCCAGCCTGGCCTCGATCATGCCCCCGACCGCGACGACGCCGATCGTCACGGCGCTGGCCCAGACGAGCCAGCGCCACCGGGGCGAGGGCGGCCGGCCGTTGGGGAACAAGAGGAGGATCAGAGTGGGTATCAGACCGATGCTCGGAGCCCACAGCCACTGCTCGAACCAGGCCGCCAGCGTTGCGCCCGGATGGTAGCCGGACCGTTCGACAAGGGCCCAGTGCGCGTACTCCGCGGAGAGCAACAGGATCCCGATGCCGACGCCAACCGCGAGGAACATCCATCCGATCGGATTGCGCGGGTGTCGAGACGCTACCAACGCCCCCATCGCGGGAAGGGCGCCGAATCCCACCAGGAGACCAAAATGCTCGGCGGCCCCCTCGGAGATACCGGTGTGCCGGTTGATTTCCTCGAGGACGGCACCCCCGATCAGCGCGCCGAGCGCGACAGCGCAGGCCGTCCACGCGATGATGGCCGGGCCGCGCCCGGGGAGTCCACGCCGGGAGGTCTTCCCTTGATCACCCATGCTGCTCGCTTCCGGCACTCCGTTTCCTCTCGCGCCGAAGTTGCTCACGCCCGATCGACGCCGCTGGGGTAAGTGGCCCCCAGCCTCCCTCCGGAATGTCCGAAAATCGTTACGGGCGCTCGCCCAAAAACCGATTCGTTGCGAAACTTGGGGCGTATCGGAGAGTGGAGGAGACCGTTTTGCCTGATTTGCGAATTTTACTCCTCGGCGCGCCGGTCGCTGAGGCCGACGGCCTTAGAGTCGTGGTCGACACCCGGAAGGCGATCGCGTTGCTCGCCTATCTGGCCGTCGAGGCGCGTCCCTGTCGGCGCGATGCACTCGCGGTCCTGCTGTGGCCCGACTACGAGCCCGAGCATGCCAGAGGGGCGCTGCGGCGAACGCTTTCATCGCTAAAGGCCGGCCTGGGAGGGCGCTGGCTTGCGGTCGATCGTGGGACCGTGTCCCTCGAGACTGAATCCGTCTGGAGCGATATCGGCCAGTTGAGCAGAACCTCACACGCGGTAACGGTCCATGAACACAACACGAACGAACCATGCGCGGACTGTCGCGCGGTCCTCGAGGCCGCCGCCGGTCTCTATCGCGGGGAGTTCATGGAGGGCTTCTCGCTGCGCGACTCCCCCGAGTTCGAGGACTGGCAGCTACGGCGCGCCGACGAATTCAAGCGCTCGTTCGGCGACCTTCTCGAGCGACTCATTGAAAACCTGTCCGCCGAAGGAGACCTCGCGCGTGCCGCGGACCATGCGCGTCGGTGGCTCTCGCTCGACCTCCTGCACGAGCCGGCACATAGACGATTGATGCACATCTATGCACTTCAGGGGCGGCGCTCGGACGCCCTGCGGCAGTTCCAGCAGCTCGTATCCGTGCTGGATGAGGAGCTAGGCGTCGCACCGCTCGCTGAAACGACCGAACTCTATGAGGCGATCCTCAACGACACCATTGCACCTCTCGAGCCGTCCGCATCGCCTCCCCCGCTGCCGGAACTCGGGCCTGCTCTTGCTATCCCGCTCGTCGGACGAGATGCAGAACTCCGCACGCTTCGTGAGGTGCTTGGACGTGCGGCGGCCACGGGGCAGCTCCTAGTGATTGAAGGGGAGGCGGGTGTCGGAAAGTCGCGACTGGTAGAGGATCATCTACAGACGGCGGCTCGGGAGGGATCGCGAATTGCGTCCGCACGCTGCTACGAGGACGAGCTCGATCTCGCCTTCTCTCCGCTCGCCGAAGCCTTGCGGGGGCTGTCCACCGAGATCGATTTGAGTCAGCGCGTTGGGGCGATGACGTTAAGCGAGGCGGCGCGCCTGGTGCCCGAGCTCGCACCCACCGCGGTAGAGCCGCCGCGCATCGGAGGCCCGGGCGCACAGAGGCGTTTCGTCCATGGCGTGACGGAGACGATCTTTAGCGGACTCGCCGGCACTCGCCCGGGAGTCCTGTTCATTGACGACGTCCACTGGGCCGACGAGGCATCGATCGATCTGCTGACCTATGCGATTCGCCGATTGGAGCCGCACCGGGCCGTCATCATGGTTGCGTGGCGGCCGGAGCTGATGCCCGGAGATCATCGACTCCGGCGGGCGACGCTACAGGTCCGCGCCGCCGGAAACGGAACGATCATTTCTTTGAACCGGCTCGGTCCTGCAGAGGTGATCGACATCGTCGCTAAAGCCCTCCCCGAAACCGATGTTCCGAGTGCCATCGCCGAGCGTCTGTACGAGGAGACCGAGGGGCTACCTTTCTTTGTTGTCGAGTATCTGACCGCGCTCAGGTCTCAGCGCCCCGATGAAATCGATTGGCAATTGCCCGCGGGCGCGGCCGACCTGCTCGCGGCACGCGTCGCCTCGGTAGGAGAGCTCTCTCGTCAAGTCCTGACGGCCGGCGCGGTCATTGGACGGTCCTTTGACTTCGACACCCTGAGAGAATCAAGCGGTCGCGGGGACGACGAGACGGTGTCGTCACTCGACGAGTTGGTGCGAGGGGGGTTGGTCCGCGAGGTCGGCGGCTCGGACGATGGGCGTCCCGAGTACGACTTCAGTCACGAACGGCTGCGGTCGTTCGTCTACGACCAAGCCGGGCTTGCGCGGCGACGTCTGCTGCACAAACGGGTAGCGGAAGCCCTCGCCAAGAGACCTGGGGCACACGGCGACGCCGGGTCACCGGCGATGATCGCACGCCATTACCGTCTGGGAGGAGCCGAGTCGGAGGCCGCCCACTACTTCAAAATGGCGGGAGAGCAGTCAGCGGCAGTGTTCGCGCACGTCGAGGCGCTCGCTCACTTCGAATCCGCCCTCGCTCTGGGGCATCCTGAAGCGGCCTCAATTCGGGAATCGGTCGGAGACGCGTGCACGCTTCTCGGTCGCTATCGAGACGCCGTGCGCTCATATCAGAGTGCGGCGGCACTCGCCCCAGACTCCGAGCAACTCTCGGTTCTGGAGCACAAGCTCGGTCAGGTGCATCATCGCCGGGGTGACTGGCAGGCGGCGGAGAACCACTACGCATCCGCTCTCGATGCCCTCGGGGATGCCTTTCCCGAGCTTGCGGCTCGCATCAGTGCCGACCGTAGCTTGACGGCCCGCTCCGCCGGTCGCACTGCCGAATCATTCCGCTTCGCAGATCGTGCCCTCGAGCTCGCCGAGGAGGCCGGCAACAATCGAGCCTTGGCCCAAGCTCACAACATCCTCGGGATCCTCAATGGTGACGAGGGGAACGACGAGGCGCAGCGTCACCTCGAAACGAGCCTTCACCTCGCTCAGGAGGCGGCCGACGATCAGGCCCGGGTTGCGGCGCTCAATAACCTGGCGTTGTTCTTTGGGCGGTCGGGTGCAGTCGACCGCGCAATCGAAATGACAAGAGAGGGGTTGGCTGTTTGTGCAGCTCTGGGCGATCGGCACCGAGAGGCAGCGTTGCACAACAACCTCGCCGATCTGCTCCGGCAGGCCGGCCGGCTCCCCGACGCGATCTCAGAGGTGAAGATTGCTGTCGGGATGTTCTCCGACATTGGAACGCCGGAGGAGATGGAGCCCGAGATCTGGAAGCTCGTGGAGTGGTAGCTCCGACCATTCTCGAGGATGCGGAGCTGGCATGGCGGTCACGCGACCGCACGGATACCGGTCGCCTCCCATCCAGGTTTTTCCTGTGGCAGGTGACGTCTCGTTCACCATTTCGAAACCCCCTGGCAACGATGAGGCTCCTACGCTGGACACGAACACAGGAGCCTGGAATGAGCGCGCCCGTGGTGGGTTCCTTTCTACGACCAACGACATCTCTTGAAAAGGAGAACGCACATGGTTTCGAGGACGGAGGAGCGGCCGGAGGCAGCGCTTGAGTTTGCTTCGAGGGCCGTAGACGGAGTCAAGATCTACGGCTCGGGACACACCGCGGTGACCGCCCTTAACCATGTCGACGTCGAGTTCGCGTCCCACCGGTTCACAGCCATCATGGGGCCCTCTGGCTCGGGAAAATCCACCCTTCTGCACTGTCTCGCCGGGCTCGATGACCTCACCTCGGGAGAGGTGTTCATCGGTGAAACGAACATCACTGCCCTCGACGAGAAACACAAGACGCTCATCCGCCGCGACAAAGTCGGGTTCATATTCCCAGTCCTTCAATCTCGTACCCACGCTGACGGCCGAGGAGAACATCCTGTTGCCCCTCGCCCTCGCTCGGCGCGATCCGGACCGCGCCTGGTTCGACAGGCTCACTGAGACAATCGGTCTTACCGATCGACTCCACCATCACCCTTCCGAGTTGTCGGGGGGACAGCAGCAGCGCGTCGCTGCTGCCCGCGCCCTCGCGAGCCGGCCGGAGATCGTGTTCGCGGACGAGCCGACCGGCAACCTGGATTCGCTGAGGGGAGCCGAGGTCTTGTCGTTCATGCAGAGAGCAGTACGTGAATTCGGTCAGTCGATCGTCATGGTGACGCACGATCCCGTCGCCGCGACCTACGCAGATCGCGTCGTCTTTCTGCAGGACGGGGCGATCGTCGACGAGATGATGGGGCCCACAGTGGAGAAAGTGCTCGACAAGATCAAGAGCCTGGAGACCTGAACGATGCTCAAGGCAACGATCCGAAGCCTGTTGGCACACAAGCTCAGATTGGTGCTAACTACGCTCGCTGTGGTGCTCGGCGTCGGCTTCATCGCTGGCACATACGTGCTGACAGACACGATGAATGAGGCATTCGACAATCTCTTCGAGAACACCGCTCGTGGGATCGACGTCTACGTTCGCGACGGTAGCGACTTCGAGGCTCAGTTCGGAGGAAGTAGGCAACCGATAGACGACGGGGTGCTCGAAACAATTCGGGGTGTCGATGGAGTGGACGTCGCGGCAGGATCCGTGGAGGGCTACGCGCAGCTGATCGATAAGAAAGGGGAGGCGATAACCCCCGGAGGGGCACCCACACTCGGGTTCAACTGGACCCCCGAACCAATCAACCCGATGCAGTTGCGCGACGGGTCACCGCCGGAGGGGAATGGTGAGGTTCTGATCGATGCCAGCACGGCGGATGAGCACAACTTCAGGGTCGGCGACGCCGTGCAAGTGATCACGCTTCAAAAACCTCGCGAGTTCACGCTCTCGGGCATCGCGAGTTTCGGTGGCGAGGAGAGCCTGGGAGGCGCGACGATTGCGATCTTCGACACTCCCACGGCTCAGGAACTCTTCGACAAAGAGGGCAAGTTCGACGCGATTGAGGTCGCCGGGACGGGGAGTGTAAGCGAGAGGGAACTGCGCAACCGGGTCCAGAGCGCGTTGCCGGAGGGCGTGGAGGCGGCGACGGCCGCCGACGTCACCGACGAGCAATCCAAGGCCATCCAGGAAGGCCTGGGATTCTTCAACACCGCTCTCCTCGTCTTTGCCAGCGTTGCTCTGTTCGTGGGAGCGTTCCTCATCTTCAACACGTTTTCGATCACGGTTGCGCAGCGAACGCGCGAGTTCGCCCTGCTGCGGGCACTGGGTGCCAGCGGCCGGCAGGTGATGGGATCGGTCGTGATCGAAGCAATGATCGTCGGCATAGTTGCTGCCGCGGTCGGTCTCGTTGCCGGCATCCTGATCGCTATGGGTTTGAACAGCCTCCTCGAGGCGTTCGGGATAGATCTTCCTCAGGGGTCGTTGCAGCTCCAACCGCGCACGATCGTCGTGTCCGTCATTGTTGGAGTCGTTGTTACCGTGCTCTCGGCAGTCATACCGGCCCGCCGCGCCGCGCGCATCTCGCCGATGGAAGCGCTGCGCGAGAGCGCTCCGACCTTCTACAGAGCATCCCTGACCCGTGTAGTGCTCGGAGCCCTCACGACCATCGCAGGAATCATCGTCCTGCTCATAGGTCTGTTTGCGGAGGTTTCGCAGGAGATCTCCTACGTGGGGGCCGGAGCCGCCGTCATCTTCTTCGGGATGGCGACGCTGGCGCCGGTGTTTGCCCGGCCTCTGGCGGCCGCCATCGGCTCACCACTGCGCAAGCTCTTCGCCATGCCCGGACGACTCGCACAGCAGAACGCGACTCGCAACCCCAAACGCACCGCCTCGACCGCCGCCGCCCTGATGATCGGGCTCGCTCTCGTCGGCTTCGTTGGCATCTTCGCCGACTCGTCCAAGGCCTCGATCAACGAGACGCTCGACACCGCGATGAAGGCCGACTTTCTTATCCAGAGCACCTCCTTTGCCAATCAGGTGATAAGTCCAAAGGTGGCCGAGGACCTCCGCCAAGAGAGCGAATTGGCGGCCGTGACGCCGTTCCGCTTCGGGCAGTTTCGGCACAACAGCAGCAGCCTTTTCGTCTCGGCAACCGACCCGACCTCCCTCGCGCAAACCGCAGACATCGGGATCGTGGCGGGTAACCTTGACAACCTGCAAGACGGTGGCGTGTTCCTCTACGACCCGACGGCCGAGGGCCTCGGCCTCGATGTCGGAGACACCTACGAGATGCAGTTCGCCGCCACCGGACGGATGGACGCAGAAGTCGTTGGTCTCTTTGACGACAGGACGTTTGTCGGGACCGATTACCTCGTATCGATCGACACCTACAACGAAAACTTCCCTGAGCGTATCGATACCAACATCCTGGTCAAGGTCACCGGCGATGTGCCAATCGACGAAGCACGGGCAGTCATCGAGGACGTAACCGAGAGCTACCCGAACGTCGAGGTGGAGAACCAGGCCGAAGCGAAGGCGACTTACGCCTCACAGATCGACCAGCTACTGGGCCTCGTGACCGCCCTCCTTGCCCTCGCACTTCTTATCGCGCTGCTCGGCATTACGAACACGCTTGCGCTCTCGGTTTACGAGCGAACCCGAGAGCTGGGTCTTCTGCGCGCCGTAGGAATGTCGCGGAGGCAGACAAAATCGATGATCCGCTGGGAGGCCGTCATCATCGTAATCATCGGAGGAATCCTTGGAGTCGCCATTGGAATCTTCTTCGGGTGGGCCTTAGTCCGGGCGCTCTCCGGCGAAGGCATCACGACGTTCTCAATCCCCGGCGGCCAGCTGATCTTCTACGTGGTGCTCGCAGTCTTAGCCGGGGTGCTGGCCGCGATCCCGCCTGCGCGCCGAGCGGCGAAGCTGAACGTATTGGACGCCATCGCGACCGAATAGCCGGCAAAGTCTATGTCTCGAGCACGGACAGAATGTTGCCCGCGGGGTCCCTGAACCACGCGATGTTGGGTCCCTCCCCGCGGAAAACTCCTCTCTCATCCGTCTTCAGGCCGGGAAAGTCGTATGTCTCGAACGACACGCCACGATCCTTCAGTTCATCCACGGCCTTGTCGATGTCGGCCACAGGAAAATTGAGGATCGTAAAGGTCGCCGGCTCGTGGTTGTCCTTGGGATAAACGAGCACCGTGGCGCCGCTACCGAGGTGCAGCTCGAGCATTCCGTTCGACTCGGAGACCTCCAGGCCCAGGGTGCGCTCGTAGAAGTCTTTAGCACGCTCGATGTCGTCGACCGAGAAACCGCTAAATGCCCCTGCGTTTTTGAACATCGCTCGCCTCCTCATTGCCGTGCAGGTGCCAACGAAAACCCGACGGGTTCTCCCCGCTCCCGCTCGTTCGTTCTTGAGATTAGACGGGCCGGCGACGCGAAACTCATCGGTCGCCGGCCGGCAGAGGGGGCCCTCAACCCGAGGCCTCGACCTTTGCGAGCGGAGCAACAGTGTGGCATTACTGGGATTCCCCGGCGACAATCGGGCGTGTATGACAGACAAGCCGCGCAACCGAAGGCCGTTAACCCGAAGACAACTTATCGAGTATGCAAGAGCGCTCGGCACCCCACCTGAGAGCACGGTCATGCTGCATTGCAGCCTTAGCTCAATGGGCTACGTTGTCGGCGGCGCCGATACGGTTGTCGCCGGATTACTGGATACCGTCGGGCCCAACGGAACGCTCATGGCTCTCGCGGGCTGGGATCACGATAGCTACGATCTCCTCGAATGGCCCGAGGCTCTCCGCTCCGCCTATCTGGCGGACCCACCGGGGTTTGACCCCTTCGTGTCGGAATCGGCGCGCGACGTCGGAAGGCTCCCCGAGCGGATCCGGACGTGGCCCGGGGCGGCCCCCAGCACTCATCCAGAGGCACGATTCGTGGCTGTTGGGCGACGCGCCGAATGGATCACTAAGGATCAACCACTCTATCATCCGTACGGGTCGGAGTCGCCACTCGCGAAGCTGGTGAAAACAGAAGGTTCGGTTCTCCTTCTCGGTGCGCCACTCAACACAATCACGCTGCTCCACCACGCGGAGGAACTCGCCCACGTCCCGAACAAGAAGATCGTCCGTTACAGGGCACCAGTTGCCACTCGCGGAGGCATCGAGTGGTTAGAGATCGAGGACATCGATACGTCTGAAGGCGCCCTCCCCTACGAGCAAGTGGTGGGTGAGCGGGACGCTTTCGATGTGATCGCCGAGGCGGCGATTGCGGACGGCGTCGGTGAACAAGGCGTGGTCGGTGAAGCGCTTTCGTATCTCTTTCCAGCGCGAGAACTCGTCGCCTTCGCGGTCAGGTGGATGGAGAACCACTTTGCATAGTGACTAACGTTCCGAGGCCCGGCTCCCGCCGGGCCTCGGAAACCCCTGTGCCGTTACTTACTCGAGTACCACGGCTCTGTGATGTCGAGGTACTTGGGCTCCCCATCCGAGATGGCCTGCCACTCGCTCATGAACTTCTCGAACTCGGGAGATGACGATGACTCCTTCTCCTTCGCGCGTGCCTCGGCCTCGGAGGTGAAGTAGATGGCATTGGTGAAGCGACCGTTCTGCGGGTGCCACGCCACGATCCCCCCGATCACATCCGGCCGCATCTCCTTCATCTGGCTCTGCGTTGCGTTGTCGAGCTCGCGAGCCTTGTCCACGTCGGTCACCTTGCCCTGGATCACCTGGACGAAGCCGGCGGTGTCGGAACCTCCCTCGTTCATCAAATCGACCACTGAGCAGTCGTGGAACAAGGGTGCTTCCAAATACTGTGACGTCTCATCCCACCACGCCGTCTGCTCGGCACTGTCACTGTTCGCTCGAGCTGCAGCCTCGTCCTCGAAGCGAGCCAGCGCGATGAACTCCCCGTCCGGGGTAACTCCGGCCGTGCTGCCGAGGAAACCACGTGCGGCCGGCTTGAGCTCCTGATCCCACCTCTCCCACTGCTTACGGAGGCCCCCCGGGTCCTTCGCCCTGCCCTGAATCACCTGTACGAACATGTCTCCTCCCTTCCTTGCGTGGTTTCGTTCTACATCCCCTGGCGCGGGTGTCAAGTCCACCGCCCTCGTCGAGCAAACCGACGAGGTCACGCACTAACGCCAGGGTTGCCGTTCTTGGAAAATGCCCGATCCCGCGGACGAGTTGGTCAACCGGCGGAGCGCCCTTTGAGGACTTCGAGGTACTCGTCAAGTCGTTCCATAGTCTCGGCGGCACCGGACTCCATCCCGGATTCGAGCATCCCGTCGCGGTCCTCGACCGTGTCGTAGACGGAGGTGGCCGTGAGAGTGGTCTTACCGTCGTGCTCTTCCAACGCAAGGTCTCGACGGAGACGTGACCGGGCCAGCCCGCGTACTCGAACGTCCAGACGATGCGCTCGGGGCGCACGATCTCCCGGTACTCGCCGCTGAATACGTGCTCATCGCCGTCGGGCCCCCGATGCGTGATCCGCCACGCGCCGCCCGGGCGGAAGTCCACCTCGCAGCTCGCGATCTGTAAGCCCTCGGGCCCCACCACTTTGACAGGTGCTCGCACGAGGAGTGCGCCTCGAACACGAGGTCGCGTGGTGCATCGAAGACGCGGGTCATGACGATCTCCCGGTCCGACGGCGTCGTCACCGTGAGCGCGTTGCTTCCGCTACTGCCCATCACCCTTCTCCTTTCCTCGCCCCTGGAGCTCGTCCAGGTACTCGTCGAGCCGGTCGTACCTTTCCTCCCAGAAGTGCCGGTACCGCTCGGTCCACTCGGCGACCTCCTTGAGCGGCCTTGCCTCCAGCCGGGCGGGCCGCCACTGCCGCTCCCGACCGCGTGCGACGAGCCCCGCTCGCTCGAGCACCTTCAGGTGCTTCGAGACCGCAGGCAGGCTCATTGCGAACGGCTCGGCGAGCTCGGTGACGGAGGCCTCCCCCGATGCGAGCCGCGTCAGAATCGCCCGGCGCGTGGGATCCGCGAGGGCCGCGAACGTGCGATCCAACCGATCAGTCACCGTGGCCATTGAACCCTCCAGTTAAATAACTAACTGGTAAATTACCCTTCTGGGAAGCGAGCGTCAAGGGGGATTGCGGGTGCCCCTCCCGGCATCGGGTTCAGGAAAGTTCAGTGACGTCCCGCTTGAAGAGCTGGTCGGCGATGATCACGGGATTCACCGCGATTTCGGTGGTGGCCATTTTGTTGATGACGTTCCTCGCACCTCGCCTCGAACCGCTCGGTCGCAACACCACCGTCGGCGTCGCGCTCACTGTCCACGCCGTCGGGAGCGGGGCCATCGCGCTCTTGCCAGCGGACGCGCCGCCTACGGAGCAGGGGGGTTCGTGGGATCTCTGATGACCGGCGTCGCCGTCACGCTCGGAGCACCCTTCCAAACCGCATTGATCGCGGCCGCTGTCTGGCAGGGGGTGGCCGCGCTGATGGCCTGGAAGTCGCGCGCGCTGCCGATGAAGAAGACGGCGCACCGGCCCGGCCGCATTTCGCTAGCGGTCTTCACGACTCGTCCCCACCTGCTCGCACCGGCACTCGTCGTGCTCTTCGCGTTATTCATCGAGGGGTCGATGGACGTGTGGTCGGTTCTCTTTCTCCGCGAGACACTCGGCTCATCCGTGATGGGTGGGGCCGGTGGCTCGCGGCGTTTGCGCTGGCCCTCACGCTCGGTCGCACCTTCGCAGCACGGATGCTTTTCGAACTCGGCTACCGGCGTACGATCCTCCTATCCGGGGTGGGGTCCCTCGCGTTCGGGCTGATCGCAGTACTTGCACAGGATCCGTGGATCGCTGGGTCGGCGTTTCTCGGGCTCGGTTTCAGTCTCTCGGCTGCGGCACCCGCCGCGTTCGGGATGAGCGAAACCGCGGGAGGAGACGCGGGTCTGGCCATCGGGGCGATAACGACTGTCGGCTACGCGGGGTTCGTTGTCGGCCCTCCTGCGATGGGGTGGATGGCCGACAACATCGGCCTGCGTGCATCCTTCGGACTTCTGCTCGCAGCCACTGCCGGGGTGGCGGCCTCAGGCGCCCTGTCGCGTCCCGGCCCGCAGCCCGCCGACCACGACTAACCCAGGTGACGTACATGTCATTGATCTCGAGATGCCTTCGATGCCCCTAGGGCCGAGCCCCTCCCAAGACCCCAGTGCTTGAAGCCCCCTCGGCGCCGCCGTCCACGTGGTTCTGTTGTCCACGGACATCCGCCTTGGGTCCCTATGACGCTGCCACGCGCCCGCGCGTGACGACGGGCTGCGGCGGACCTCCCTCGAGGTAGCCACGAGCGACGAGCGTTATCGCTTGATGCACAACGCGTTCTTGATCCGACAGTGGTCCCTGCCGGTAGGCACGACTGTGGACTCCCCTTTGTACGGCCTCGCATGCCCTCCAGTCCTGTCGATTCGTGACGTCCCAGAAATCCGCGGCATAGCTGGCATCGAAATCCGGAGCCGACATCGTTTCGGGAGGGAAGAGCCACGAGCACTCAACGCGCGTCCGGTCCGGCGCCGTCGGTTGAAGGATGTGGGTCATCACGTAATCGGGATGCATGCTTAGCAGTAGATTCGGCCACACCTGCAGGTAGTAGACCTCCCTTAGGCGCTGACCCGAAAGTCTCCGGAAGGGCACTCCCTTGCTCGTTCCGTCCAGTGACATCGTTTCGACCCCCTCGTTGAGGGTCATCGATCCGCCGATCACGAGTCCCGATGGTTCATAGTCCTGGCCGCTGCTCGGAGAGCTCACGCGACACAGCTCGGGATGGATCTCGCTGCAGTGATAGCACTCGTGAAAGTTCTCGGCGATCACCTTCCAGTTCGCAGCGATATCGTAGCTGTGCGACGCGCCAATCAGCAGGCGCTCGCTTTCGTAATCCGCAATCAACGCATCGAGCTCTCCGATGTGCACGGAGAAGTCGGGTGCTCCGGAAACGTTGGCGAAGATCCAGCCGCGCCATTCCCGTACAGGCGCGGGAACGAGATTGTTCGAGGGGTCCTTCCGATCGAATCCCGCGACAGACGCGAGGCCGGGGCCTCCCTTGAATGTCCCGTCGAGCGCGTACGTCCAGCGGTGGTACGGACAGCGAACGACGGCGCGGTTAATCGCATTTGTTCCACATTCCATAAGCTCATGACCTCGGTGGCGGCACACGTTGAAGAAACCGCGCAGCGTTGCGTCCTCGCCGCGGATCACCAGCACCCCCTCGGTCCCGACCCGCACCGCCACCTGGTCGCCGGGGCCGGCGACCGAGTCCGTGCGCCCAACGCAGACCCATGCGGCGGTAAAGAAGTTCTCCATCTCCCAAGCGAACACCTCGTCCGAGGCAAACGCCTCGGCGGGGAGGGTCCGGGCCGCCTCGGGAAAGCGGTCAAGGCATAGCCTCAGCGAGTCAGGATGGAGCGGAGCCGGAGTGGACATCGTCTTCCTCGGGGTTGAAGCGTGGGATTCCTCGATCCTAGCTCCACCTTGAACGACGGTTCAATCCGGACGACGGGCCCGGAGTGGGTGGGACTCGACGGCCGAGGGTGATTACGAGGTCGTCTTTCTCGCCGGAGACGCCGAGCTTCTCGCACTGTCGCTCGCCCGGGACGAACTTCACCTTCGGGTGCCGTATCCGCGGCACGAGCGCGGCCCTTAGCGCTCATCCCGATACGCCTCGAGACGCTCGGCTAATTCCCGGGGGCGGCTTAGAGCAATGCAGTGGCCGCCGTCGATCTCGTCGGGCGTGATGCCCAATCGGTCGCGTGTGACGCGGCGCATGAACTCGGCAGGAAAGAAGCGGTCGTCGCGGCACAGCAGGAACTTCGTCGGAACATCTGGCCAGGCTTCAAGCATCCACGGCTCCTCCATCGGGGTGGCGGACTGGTCCCGCTGTCTCCTCATCGCCTCGGCCGCTAGGTCCGGAGGGACATCGTGAAGGAAGGTGGAGATCACATCCTCGTCCCCATCCGTCGCGCGCCCGTAACGCTGGGCGTACTCGGCCATCGCCCGGTCATAACCGGTATTGGCCCACCAGTCGCCGGGAGGCTCGCCCGGCGAAGGAACCATCGCCGCGACCAGCACAAGGAGGTGCACCGGCACCCGGCTGCATACGAGCGGTGCAGTGAACCCTCCGAAGGACTGGGCCACGACGACGAGGTCGGCGCGATCCCCGATTGCATCGACCACCGTGTCGGCGTACTCCAACAACCCGGCCGAGTCGTCGTCGCAGGGCAGGTCAACCGCCACCACACCACGGCCCCGTTCTCGAAGTCCCACCGCCAGCAGGTGCCAGTACCAGGCACTGTCCGCGGCACCGTGGATGAGTACGTAGGTGGTCATCGTCTCCGCTCCTCCCTCACGTATCTCACATCGTCTGAGATTCGATGCGCGCCCGGTCAGCCTTCTGTGTGTAGCAGCATCGTGATGGCCGTATAATGGCAAGCGCTTGCACCTACCACCAGCGCGTGCCAGATCTCGTGATAGCCGAAAACGAGCGGGTTTGGATCGGGACGGTTCCGAAGCAACACTACGGCCCCCACTGTGTACATGACCCCTCCCGCGACGGTGAGAACAAGCGGCGGTGTCTCCGATTCACTCAGAACCTGGGGAAGGGCTACGATCCCGATCCATCCGAGGACTATGTAAAGAGTCCCTCCCGCCCGGGAGAATTGGTCGATCCTGACCAGCTTGAGCGTCATTCCCACGAGAGCTCCCGTCCACACGACCGCGAGAACGAGCAGCCTCAGGAGCCCATGGAGGGCCAGCACTCCGTAGGCCGTGTAAGTCCCTGCGATGAGTAAGAAGATCATGCTGTGGTCGAGGCTCTTTACGCGGCGAAGGGCGGCTGGAGACCAGGTCACGCGGTGATACGCGGTGCTTGCGCCGAAGAGCCCGATCAAGCTCATGGCATAAATGATCATCGCTGTTCGAACCGAGCCCGGCGGCGCCGCACTTACCAGGCGAACGCTTGCAGGGACGGCAACGATCAGCGCCACTTGGTGGAACCGGCCGCGAAGGCGCGGCTTGGGAGTCGTTACCTGTTCGCTGATGGGACCATCCCCACCGACCTGAATCTCATCGACACCGCCCCTCCAACCCGCGTCACGATCAACACCTACCAACGTGTCCATCGGTGCCGGCTGACGGCCATCGTCTACGGGTTGCGACTCTCGATCTCCTCGATCCGCACCTTCACGAGCTTTCTGACAAGAGCGGCAGGGAGGGGCTTGCCGACCGGAAAGCGAATCGTCGCCCCCTTCCCCGAGGTGTCGAAGGATTGCAGTTCCTCTTTGAGCGAGTCCATTACCTTCGTGCTATACGGAAACAAGCTGCAGTGATTCTTGAATGCCGCGTACCCCACAAGCGCTCGTCCTTGATACTTGAACGTCGGCATCTGGTAGCTGATCGTCTCGGTTGTGTTGGGCGCAGCCGCCTTGATCGTCTTGCGGAGCTTCTCGAGGACAGCCCGCGCCTCCTCCGGAACCTGAGAGAGGTAGTCCTCGACGCTACTCGGTCCAGCCATGTCTCTCCTTTCCGCGGATAACCCTACGTGCCCTATCTCATGCTCAGATTCCCCCGTCATCGCCTGAGACCTACCCAGATCGCGGCGGCAGACGGCCCTGACAATCCCCCGCTTCTCGCGGGGGTATCCCCGCGTGTAGCTAGCGAGTTCAGTTTCTGGCCGGCCTTCCGGAGCCCACGAGCCGAGGGGACGCCTTCGGGAGCCCACGAGCCGAGGGGACGCCTTAGCGTCCCCTCGGGCGAGTTTCCGGTCAGCCGACCGGAACGAGCTCCCGATCGGGCTCGGACTCGGCGGGCTCGGGAACGGTCTCCGGCGTTTTCCCTTCCTCGATGGTGACTTTCGGCAGCCACTCGAGCCAGGAAGGCAGATACCAGTTGCGGTCGCCGAGGAGCTTCATCGTGGCGGGAACCAGGATGGATCGAACGATGGTCGCGTCGAGCGCCACGGCGACCGCCAGCCCAAAGCCCATCTGCTGCAACCCGACAAGTGGGCCGGCTGCAAAGCCACCGAAGACCGCCACCATGATGGCGGCCGCCCCTGTGATCAGGGCACCGGTGGTGCGGAGCGCGTAGGCCACCGACTCGCTGTTGTCGCCTGTGTGATCGAAGCGCTCACGGATCCTGCTGAGCAGGAAGACGTGGTAGTCCATCGAGAGCCCGAACAGGACGCTGAACATGAACAGCGGGAGTCCTGCCTCGATCGACTCGACCTGGCCGAAGCCGAGCCAGCCCGCGATGTTCTTGAAGAGCTCGGGCCCGACGCCCTGTTGGAAGAACAGAACGAGCAGTCCGTAGGCCGCTCCCACAGACAGCAGGTTCATCGCGATCGCCTTCGCGGGGATGACCAGCGAGCGGAACGCCACAGTCAAGAGCACGAAGGACAGACCGAGCACGAACACGAACACAATGGGGGTGTACAACGCCGTCTGGTCCAGGTAGTCGACGTTGTTAGCGGTGTCGCCTCCGACGAGCACGTCGACGGGCACTTCATCGAACAGCTCGGGGATAATCTCGCTGCGCAGCTCACGGACCGCATCCATCGCATCGTTGCCGGCTATGTCCCCGGACAGAGGCACTGACACCAACGCCAGGTCGGCCGCTTCGTTCACCTCGACATCAGCCGGGCCGAATGATGGATCGGCTTCCAACCTGCCCCGAACGTCATCGATCGAGGACATCACCGACGGGGTGATGTCTCCATCGATGACGAGCTCCACCGGCGAGCCGAGGCCTCCGGAGAACTCGTTCTCCAGGATTAGGAACGCCTTCTTAGACTCCGCCTCGTCGGGCAGTGTGCTCACGCCCGAGAACCCCTCGTTGATGCTGAAGTACGGGAGCGCGGCCAGCACCAGGACGCCGGCAGCCAGGATCACGCTGACGAGGGGCCGGCGCATGACGGTACCGGTGACCCGATCCCAGAAACGGCCCTGACTCTGTCGGGCATCCTTCCGCCGGCCCCGGATCCGAAGCGCATTGATCTTGTCACCCATGAGCGCCAGCACGGCGGGCAATAGGGTCAACGACGCCGCGACCGCGGTGATCACCACGAGGATCGCACCCAGGCCGATGCTGCGGTAGATGGTGTTCGGCAACAACAGCATGCCCATGAGAGCCACCACGACCGTCAGGCCGGAGAAGAGCACCGCTCTGCTCGCAGTGGCGCCGGTGTGGGCGATCGCATCCAGCTTGTCGAGACCGTTGGCGCGCTCCTCGCGGTAGCGGGAGACCATGAAAAGTGAGTAGTCAATGCCAACCGCGAGGCCGATCATCGTGATGATGTTGGCGATAAAGAACGGCAGATCGAAGGCCAGGCCGAACAGCGCGGCGGCACCGAGAGCGATGGCAATCGCCATAACACCCAGGATGATCGGGATCAGGCCGGCGACGACCGCCCCGAACACGAACACCAGCACTACCAGGGCGACAGCCAGGCCGATGGTCTCCCCTTGCTCGAGGCCCTCCTCGGCGAGCCGGATGAAGTCGTTCTCAAGTGTGGCGGGACCCGCGACCAGTGCCTCGAAGCCTTCTGGGGCTTCGACCTTCTTCACCGTGTCGACCAGCACCTCGGCCTTTTCGCCGGCCGCCGTGTGGTCGACGCCCGCCAGTGTCACCGGCAGCAGAGTCGACCGGCCGGTTTCGGAGACCGGCCCCTCGTTCGTCAGGTAGCTACCGACGTGGTGGACGGCATCTGGGCCGAGGGCTGCGATCGAAGTTTGCAGTTCGCCGACGTAGGCCCTGTACTCGGGTTCGGTGACCGTTGACTCTGCCGTTACCACGACGAACTCAACGTCTTCGTTGGGGCCCCTCAACCGTTCTTCCAACAGGCCGGCGGCCCGCTTGGCTTCGGGCTCGTTTGTGAAGTCGGTGTCGGTCGTCAGGGCGTCGCCGAGCAACTGCGCCGACAGGACGGCGGCGGTTATCAGTGCGACGACCCAGACCACGAGCGTCCGCCACGGATGGCGGCCTGCCGACCGGGCCAGCGATTGGGTGGACGATGCCATGGGGCCCTTCTCCCTTCATTCCGGACGTACGCCGTGTGCATACGCTGTAAGCTTATGGCGTAAGTTACATTTACACCGTAAGCCTTGTCAAGAGGGAGCTCTGGGGGGAAATTTGCGCTTGGTTAAGGGAGAAGGGCGCTAGGGCTACCGCAATGGAAAACCGATTCGTCCGCGCCGCACCGACGGCGACCGGAGTCAGCCCCCGTCGCGGAGCCTTTCGAGGCCGTCGAGGATCAGATCGAGCGCGAACTCGAACTCGAACTGGTCATCGCACCCTTTACCTACGATCGTGTCTTCGTCGTGGGTGATGGCCCTGGCCATCTCGGCGATGTTCGGGTACTCGGTCGCAATCTGCTGGAGCATGACCCTCTCCGCCTCTGGATCAAGATCGTCCCCCGAGTCGTCGTAGAGCTCCTGCGCGAACCCCAGCAGGCGGCTGCCCAGGACGTGCAACGCGTGGTGGGCAAGGTCGATCGAGAAGCCGCCGGCCCGGAGTATCCCAATCATCGAATCCATGTACTTGAGCATCGTGGGAGTCGCGTTGGTGCGCGACTCGATCACCCGGGAGGCCCAGGGGTGGCGAAAGAGCGACCTGCGGGCCGAGAGCACCCTCTGGCGCATGGCCGTCTGCCAGTCGGTCCCGCTGGGGGGCGCATCGATCTCACTGACAATGACATCGACCATGCCGTCGAGGAGGTCTTCCTTGTTGGCCACATGGTTGTAGAGCGACATGGCCTCGACCCCGAGCTCCTGGCCGAGTTTGCGCATGCTGAGGGCCTCGATTCCGCCTTCATCGGCAAGGGCGATGGCCGCGCGCAATACCCGCTCCCTGCTCAAGGGGGCGCGGGGCTCTACGCTCGGGTCGGCCTGAGTAGCCATCCGCATCCACCTTTCCCTCGGACTTCCAACGTACAGGGGTGAGTCGCAGCCGTTCCCCTTGACAAACTTACAGCGTATGTGAAGCTTACACCATTGCTTACATCGTAAGTGAGGGCCCGGTAGCGGCGAGAGGAGCGACGGAATGATCGCAGGCCATGAAAGAAACGCTTTCGGCGCCGCCGGGACCGCCGTCCGCGGCGGGATCGAGCCCGCGCCGGATGGGGGGAAGAGAATGAAGGCGATCGTCCAGGACAGGTACGGCTCGCCCGACGTCCTGGATCTTCGCGAGATCGACAAGCCGGTGGTCAAGGATGATGAGGTGCTGGTGCGGGTTCACGCGGCTTCCGTCCATCCCGATGTCTGGCACGCGGTAAGAGGCCTCCCGTACATCCTGCGCCTCATGGGGGCCGGTGTGCTCAAACCCAAGAATCGTGTGCCGGGAACGGATGTGGGAGGTCACGTTGAGTCGGTGGGCAAGAACGTGACACAGCTTCTACCAGGTGATGAGGTATTCGGCGAGAGCCTGAGAAGCCATCAGTGGCACAACGGCGGTGCTTATGCCGAGTATGTGGCTGCTCCCGAAGAGTCGCTGGCGCTGAAGCCGGCCAACCTGACTTTTGAACAAGCCGCCGCCGTACCCACCTCGGGGATCATTGCGTTCCAGGGTCTTCGCTATCAGGGACAGGTGCGGGCAGGACAGAAGGTTCTCATCAACGGTGCGGGTGGTGGTGTGGGCACCTTCGCCGTGCAGCTCGCCAAAGCGTACGGAGCGGACGTCACCGGCGTGGACAGCACGAGGAAATTGGACATGATCCAATCGATCGGCGCAGACCACGTGATCGACCACACGCAAGAGGACTTCACCAAAGGTGGTGAGCGCTATGACCTCATCCTCGACATTCCCGGCAACCACTCCTTGTCAGCCTGCCGTCGCGCGCTAACTCCCAGAGGGACTTATGTGCTTATAGGCCACGAACGTTTCCGGGATTCGGGTGCTCGTTGGATCGGACGAAGCCTGGGTCGTTTTCTCAAAGCGCTCGTGTCATCACCGTTCGTGAGCCAGCGGATGGCGCCTCGCAATCGCAAAGAACCCACAGATCCTCTGATCGTCCTAAAGGAGTTCATTGAGGCAGGAAAGATCACACCGGTCATCGACCGAACCTACCCATTGAGCGAGGTTCCCCGGGCCATCCGTTATCTGGAAGAGGGGCAAACCCAAGGAAAGATCGTTATCACCGTATGAAAACCCGCGCAGATTGAAAGGAGCCGATCATGACCGCTGCAACTGAGCAACCCTATCCGGCACGATTGAACATCGACTTTCCAGACCGTGACCGGGGCCGACTCTCGACGTTCCTGCGTCTCATCTATGTCATCCCAATCGTGATCGTCCTGGGTCTTGTTGGCGGGTCCACATTTGGCGACAGTTTCGGTGAGAACGGAGCCGCCGTCGGCGCTTTTGGCGGCGGGGTTCTGGTGGCGCCGGTTCTCCTGATGATCCTGTTCCGCAAAAAGTATCCGCGGTGGTGGTTCACATTCAATCTAGAGCTAACTCGGTTCTCCACCAGGGTTACTTCTTACGTTGCCCTAATGTCGGATCGATACCCGTCGACCGATGAGGAGCAGTCGGTTCACCTGGACGTCGACTATCCAAACGTGCAGCAGGATCTCAACCGCTGGCTGCCGTTAGTGAAATGGCTGCTTGCCATTCCTCACTTCGTCGTCCTCGTCTTTCTTGCGATAGCAGCAGTTGTTGCCGTGATCATCGCCTGGTTCGCAATACTCTTCACGGGCCGCTATCCCCGCGGCATCTTTGACTTCGTAGAGGGTGTCTTACGGTGGGGCCTTCGGGTTGAGGCCTACGCGCTGCTCCTTGTCACCGATCGCTACCCACCCTTCTCGCTCGCCTGAAACGGCCCGCCCCCATGCAGAAGAGGAGGTGGGTGGCCGATCCTGAGTATGTGCAACGTTGCTTTGCGGGCATGACTACGATGGAAGGATCGTCGTGAACCTGCTCGATCAGCATCCGCGGCTCGCGGGCTACGCGCGCACGTTTGCCGACCTTCGGTGGGCGGCCATGATCTGCGATGAGGAGTGGCGAATCGTCTGGGTGTCGGACGAACTCCGCGAGTTCCTGCGTGCGTCGGATCAAACCGATCTCGGCATCGGCACCCACGTTGCCGAGGCCCTACTGCGGGACGCGTGGCTATCGGCGCTCGCTCCAGAGAGCCTTCCGTCGTTGTTCCGCGACCTCGGTCCGTATCTACTCGACGATCTCGCGCGTCGAGGGTGGGGGGTCGACAAGGTGATCCCGTCGGAGATGGCCGGCCTCTTGGAGGGGGTCGAGCCCGCCCCTATCCCCGATATTTTCGAGACGCGTTTTCTCGCGATGGACCCGGCCGACCCCGAGCTCCCCCCGTATCCGGTGAACGTCGCCGGTTTGCGAGTCCGGAGCGAAGGGGGTGAGCCACACGGCATCCTCGTCCTCATGTTCATGGACGTGAGACCTAATCTCGTGGCCCTCCTCGCGCGCGGCGACGAGGAGATGTATGAGCGAATGGCGCGCCTCGTCGATCCCCGTTCACGACAGGCCGCGATCATGTTCTGCGATCTGCAGAGCTCGGGACGACTATCGCGCCAGCTACCCAGCATCACTTACTTCCGTCTGATGCGCGAGCTCTGGACAGGCGTCGATCAGGCGGTGGCGGACAACACCGGAATCGTCGGCAAGCACGCCGGCGATGGAGCAGCCGCCTTCTTCCTCGTGGACGACCTCGACACACCGTCGCGCGCCGCGGCTGCCGCCCTGTGGACCGCGGAGCAGTGCCACCGGCTCTCCAAAGAGATCTTGTCCGGAGTTGTCGAGGGGGACTGCCCCATGAGGGTCGGCGTGCACTGGGATGGGAGCCTCTACATGGGACAGCTTGTGCCCGGAAGCCGGCTCGACGTTACCGCGCTCGGCGACGCCGTCAACGAGACCGCGCGTATCCAGGAAGCGGCTGCGGCCGGCGAGACGATCGCCAGCAAGCCTTTGCTCGAGCAACTCACGCCCGACGACGCCGCGGATGTCGGGATCGACCTCGAGAAAATCTCCTACCGATTGCTGCAGGAGGTTGCCCCCCAAGCGGACAAGGTGGTCCGGGACGCGGGCACCATCCCCGTCACAAAGCTGTAGCGGAGCCGCACTTTGCCCCCTTCAGCCGGTGGCTACTGCTCGATTCGGAGAGAATGTTCTGATGATTGCAAGGAGACATGTCCGGTCGGGGTCCCCGTACGAGGACAAGATCGGCTTCAGCCGGGCGGTGCGAGTCGGCAATCGGGTGCTCGTATCCGGAACTGCACCAATCTGGGAGGACGGGACGGTTGACCCCGACCCATATGTCCAGTCGAAGCGTTGCCTCGAGATTATCGTGCAGGCCCTAGGGGAAGCAGGAGCTTCTCCCGAAGAGGTCGTGAGAACGCGCACGTACCTTACCGATGCATCCTATGGCGAGGCCGCAGCCAAAGCGCATGCCGAAGTGTTCGGGCCTGCGCGTCCGGCCTCGACGATGGTCGTAGTCGCCGGGTTCCTCAACGATCGCTGGAAGGTCGAGTTCGAAGCAGAAGCCGTTTTGGGGTCGGCCGACGACGTTTCTCCGGCGTCGGGGCCCGAGTAAGCCTGGTCTGGTCCGAGCTAGCGGAGGGGCGCGGGACTCCAACCCGGCCCGCCGATGAGTTCGTGGGCCCCCAGGCGTCCAAACGGATAGCGTTGCACTTACCGACTACTTCTCCGGAGGTGGACCATGAGGAAGATCATCGCAAGCATGTTCATCTCGCTCGACGGCATCGTCGAGGCGCCCGACCAATGGCACTTCCCCTACTTCAACGACGAGATGGGCGCTGCGGTTGATCGAGTCATCGGCACGGCCGACACCCTCCTCATTGGTCGCGAGACGTACGACAGCTTCGCCGGAGCGTGGCCCGAGCGGGAAGCCGCAGGAGGCGAAGACGCCCATTTTGCCAAGAGGCTTGGAGACGCACGGAAAATCGTCGTCTCGAACCAGCAGCTCGAGTTCACCTGGAGGAATTCCGAGCAGCTGCAGGGCGAACTCATCGAGGCCGTCATCGCTCTAAAGAATGAGCCGGGCGACACGCACATCGCAATGAGCGGCTCGCCTTCCGTGGTGCGGCAGCTACTGGTCGCGGGGGTCCTGGACGAACTACACCTGCTGGTGCACCCCATCGCTGTCCGCAAGGGCATACGGCTGTTCGACGAGGGTGAGAGCCCGATCCCCCTGACGCTCATCTCGTCCGAGACCCTCAAAACAGGTGTGCTGGACCTCGTATATGGGCCTGCCGAATCGACCGGCAATGCCACCTATGACGAAGCCAAAGCCCACCTGTCCCAACCCCAATAGCCAGAAACGACTCGTTCCTGCAACAACAAACGCGACAAAGGCACAGCTTGAAAGCCGGGCTTCTTGAGTTCGGCGCTTTACGCGTTCTGCTTTTCTTCGGCCGAGGACGCAGCCGAAGGACCGTCCGATGACGAACCGAAACTCCCTACGCGTCGCCTGCTCTCTGAGAGCGGACGATCTTTACTCAGAATGTGACGGGCATCCCGCTGCCGGCTTCGAGCCCTCGAAGGCTACTACCCGCCGCGCTGGTGTGCAGCTTCGATCCTGCGGTCTGGGACCAACCACATGAGGGCTATGACTGCGTACAGAGCGAGCGATACTCAGCGATTAGGGTGCGTCAGCGCGGTGCCCCCAAGATAGAGGATCGGCGATGATCGTGATGATGATGGCAATTACGCCATCGCTAAACGTCTCAAGCCTCGAGGTCGTCAGCATCCTTCATTCTCTCTTTCGCCGGAAGCTTGCACGCCATGTCACTTCTCACATCGCACGTTGTCCTAAGGGAATCGCAACAATTTTTCGCAGATGTCGCTTGGGGCCCTGACATGCAGGAGGTATGACGTGTTGCTCGAGCCTAAAAGCACAGACTAAATTCCCAGAAACGCTTCCCTCACGTCCTCGCTGGCGCGCAGTTCCTCAGACGATCCCGAACGAATGATCCGACCCGTTTGGAGCACGTAGACGCGGCTGCTGACTTCCAAACATTCGGCGACATTTTGCTCGACGAGCAGAATCGTTTGTCCTTGCTCGCGCAGTTCGGTGACCGTCTTGTATATGCCTTCGACAAGATTTGGTGCGAGGCCTAGTGAGGGCTCGTCAAGCATCAAGAGCTTCGGACGCAGCATCAAGGCCCGACCGATCGCAGCCATTTGTTGCTGTCCACCGGAGAGCGTCCCCGCCGCCTGACCTCTGCGGTCGGCGAGCTGCGGGAACAATTCGTAAACGCGCTCGAAGTCTTCGTGCGTCGGTTTGCCGTGCGCATACGCTCCCAACTCGAGATTGTCCTCGACGTTAAGATACGGAAACAGCCTGCGGCCCTCTGGTACATGGGCGATGCCGCGCGATGGAATATCTTGTGGCGGAAGGCTTGAGATGTCCTCATTTGCCATCGTGATTCTCCCGTTTCGAGAAACGGTCCCCGAGATCGCGCGAAGCAGTGAGGTCTTGCCCGCCCCGTTGTTGCCGATAACGCCCACGACCTCTCCCGCGTTGACCTCGAGGGAGACGTCGTCGAGCGCCAAGGCTCCCGAGTAATCGACCGAAAGGTTCTCAATCCGAAGCAACGAACCTCTCCCCCAGGTAGGCCGCGACCACTCGATGATCACGACTGATCTCTTCGGGCGGACCTTCGACCAACTTTTCGCCTTCGACGAGCACAACGACGCGATCAGAAAGGGGCATCACGATCTCCATCACGTGCTCGATCATTACGATCGTCAGTTGGTTGCGCAACGATTTCAGAAGCTCGACGGCATCGACCGCCTCTTTCTTGTTGAGTCCCGCCATCGCTTCGTCCAGCATTAAGAGTTTCGGTTCGGTCGCAAGCGAACGGGCCAGCTGAACCCGCTTTCGGCCGGCCATCGGCAACTCCCTTGCGAGGGCGTCAACAGAATCCCCGAGCCCCACACGTTCCAGCGTGTGCCTGGCGACCTTCTCCGCTCCCGCGGTGTCCTTGTGGCGCAACAACGCCGCCACCACCACGTTCTGTAGCACAGTCAGGTCGCCAAAGACGCGCACGATCTGAAATGTGCGAGCCATACCCGCGGCGCAGATGCGATCGGGCCTCATGCGGGTGATCTCCTGGTCGCCGAACACCACTCGGCCTCCGTCGGGTGTCCGGAACCCCGAGATCTGGTCGAACAAGGTTGTCTTTCCGGCGCCGTTCGGGCCGATGATACCGACCAGTTCCCCATCGTTAACCTCGAACGAGATGTCGTGGTTGGCTCGCACACCTCCGAAGCTCTTGGAGAGGTTCTCAACCGAAAGAAGAGCCATCAGCGCGCCCGCCGCAGATTCCTCAAACGCCCTCCGAGCCCAATCAGACCGTTCGGCTCGAAGGCTGCGATCACCATCACCAGCAAACCGTAGGCGACAAGGTTGAGAGCCTCGCCCGTACCACCCAAGTACAGCCGGGCCGACTCGGTCACGGACAGCAGCACGGTGGCGCCGATCACCGGCCCCCACATGTTGCGCACGCCGCCGAGCACCGCAGCGATCGTTATCTGAATCGACACGGTCAGCCCGAACATGCTGTCGGGGTCCACGAACAACAGATACTGGGCAAAGAAGCCACCCGCCACCCCGACGAGCAGAGCCGAGAAAGAAAGGGCAATTTGCTTGTAGCGGGCGACCGGGATTCCGACCGACGCTGCAGCCTCTTGGTCCTCTCGAATTGCGACTAGGTAGTATCCGATGCGCGATCGAAGGATCCATGCCGTCGCCAACAGCGCAAGCAGCAGCATGACTGCAGCGATGTAATAGTACTCCCACTTTTGCTGTCCTGAGAACTGCAGCTCGAGCAGGCTGTCGTCCTTGATTGGGATTGAAAGGCCGCGCGCTGCACCGACGAACTGCCAGTTCAAGAAGACGAGAACGGCGATCTCGCCGACAGCAATCGTTGCGATCGAGAAATAGTGACCCCGAAGCCTGAATACCGGCAAGCCGATGACCGCCGATATCGCTACCGCAAGTAGCGCACCCATTAGCAGCCCCAGCCACGGATTGAGGTCATACCTGATCCCGCCTATCGCCGTTGTGTACGCGCCGATACCGAAGAAAAGCGCGTGGCCTAGCGAGATCTGACCGGTGAACCCTCCAAGGAGGTTCCATCCGGTTGCCATGAGCGCCGTGATGCAGATCAGAACCGCGACGTTGTGCTGAAAGGACGCACTGTAGACGACCGGCATCAGCCCGAACACGATCAGAAACACCACCCAGGGAATCAGTTCGCGTCGACGCTTGATCCCCGCTCGGCGAACTCCGGACCCTTCTTCGGATCGCGACGTTTCGGCGATGTCGGCGCCGTTCTCCCCGGCCACCTATCTCCGTCCCAGCAGACCTTGCGGTCGTATGAGGATCACAGTTAGAAACAACAGGAAGACCCACAGCTCCTTGTATTCGGCCGCCAGGTAGAAGCCCGCTATGTTCTGAATCAGTCCGACCAGAAGAGCGGCTAGAAGCGCTCCGCCAATGGATCCGAAGCCGCCCAGAGCCACGATCACGAAGGCCGTGAGCCCGTATGCGATACCTGCGTTCGGATGCACCGGCTGGTAGCTGGCGACCAGCGCCGCAGCTACGCCGGTGGCGAGACCCCCCACAAACCACGCCAGCGCAAACATGCGATGTGGGTTAATGCCAAGCATTGCGGCGGCCTCGCGGTCTTGCGATGTCGCCATGAGTGCCTTCCCTGCTCGCGTTTTCCAGACGAACAGTCCGATTGCGCCCGTTCCGAGCAGGCTTACAACCGCCGCGGCGAGTTGAGGGCCGGGGATGGCGACTCCACCGACGGAACCGCCGAGATCCGTCAGTACGGTGCCCTGAATTCCCCGGAAGTTAGACGTGAAGAGCGCTTGTGCCGCTCCTCTGAGAAATATCAACAGACCGAAGGTCACAAATATCTGGGAAAGCAAGGTGCCTCGCATCGCCTTCCGGACGAAAGTCGCGTACGCAAGCGCGCCCAACAACCCGACCGCCAGGGCCGAGAGCGGAACTGCAAGAAGCGGATCGATTCCGGCGAAGCTCCACGAAAAGAAAGCAACGTACATACCGACCATCACGAACTCGCCATGTGCGAAGTTCACTATGTCGACCACGCCGAAGATCAGAGTCAAACCGACTGCGATCAGGGCGAGTACCGCGCCCAAGAGCAGGCCACTGACGACGGTCTGGGCAAAAGCCTCCACCGGTATCTACCGCTTCGAGAACTCCGGCAACGGCCACACCACGTCGGCAGTGGAGTCCTCAAAGGGCCAGATCAGCTTGTATTCACCGTCGATGTACTGCAGGATCACGCCGCTGGCAAGCTCGTTCTGGCCCGAGTCGTCGAAGCTGATTCCATCCCACGGCATGATGGTTTGCTCCGCCGCCACGTCGGTGTTGTTCATGGCCTCCTGGATCGCCTCGGCCTCGGTCGAACCCGCCTGGTCGATCGCCTGGAAAAGCGTCAGCGCGGCGGTGAAGTCGCGGGCGGAGTTCTCATCCATCGGGTGCCCGTACCGTTCCTCGAACATCTCCGCCACCTCAACCGCGGCAGGGCGATCCTTGACGGCGTCGAGAGCCCACGCGGCGCGCGAGATGGTGTAGTTGCCGTCATCTCCAACGGCCTCAAAGTACGCCGAGTCCGAGTACCCCGCGCCGTAGGCGAGGATGTTGGGAACGTAGTCCAGCTGGCGAAAGGTCTGTGTGAAGATGATCGCTTCCGGCGTGTAGGAGGCTTGGAAAACCGCATCTGGGTTCGCCGACTTGATCCTGGATGCCTCCGGCGTGACGTCGTTGACCCCGTTGCCGTGAGGAACTGTGGACACAATCTCATAACCGCGCTCGTTAGCAACCTCTTCAGTGACCTCCGCCGCGTCGGTTCCGTAGGCCGTGTTCTCGTGAAGCATGGCAATGCTCTCGACGCCGGCGTTTTTCTCGGCGTTGAGATCGTCGAGGAAGTCGAAGAATGACTCCGCAAAAGTGCGGTCGGAAGGGCCCGTCCGCCAGAAGAACTGGAGGTCCCGGCCCTCGGTGAGCTCGGGGGATGACGAGGACCCGTTGACGAACGGAACCCCCAATCGCTCTGCTCGCTCGGACGCAGTTAGCGTCACGGACGAGAAGTAGGCACCGATCACGGCGGAGACGTTTTCGCTGGTGATCAGCCGCTCGGTCTCCGAGGCGCCCGTTTCGGGGTCCTCTTCGTGATCGGCGGAGATAATCTCGATCGTTGCGCCGTCGAGGTTCGGAAGACCCTCTCCGGATGCGAGGGGTAGATCAATATCGACGTCCTCGTTGACGATCTCGGCGGCCAGCTTCACTCCCTCAAGAGTCCGCTGACCGGTTGAAGCAGATGCACCGGTGAGTGGGAAGATCGCACCGATCCTGACTGTGCCTCCGTCGGTCCCGTCGGTCCCGTCGTCCCCTGTGTCTGCCCCGGGTGCGCACGCGGCCGTTGCCACAACCATGAGAACGAAGATGCAGCAGGAAAGCCGCCGCATGACTCAACCCCCCTTAAAAGACGCTCCTTCTGCCCCTATCCGAACGTCGACCCGATTCGATTGGATGGTCAGCCTAAGGCTTCGCCCCCGAGCACATCAAGCTCGTGGTTGGGGACGTCCGTCACGAACATACGTCCTGGGCTATGCGTGATCATCCACTCCGGCCTCGCTTCGAGGCCAACCGACTGAGGCGTCACGCCACAGCCCCAAAACACGGGCAGCTCACCGCGCCTTATGGGCACCGGATCCCCGTACTCCGGCCTATCAATGTCCCGGATGCCTATGGCGGCCGGATCTCCGATGTGGATGGGCGCTCCGTGCGCACCGGGCAGCCGGGCCGTGATCTGAACGGCGCGGCTGATCATGGCCGCCGAGATCGGGCGCATTGAGACGACCATCGGTCCGCAGAAGGGTCCGGCGGGGTTGGTCTGGAGGGTAGTGCGAAACATCGGGACCGTGCAGCCGAGTTCTTGATGGCGGACCGGGATTCCGGCCTTTGTGAGCTCGTCCTCAAAGGTGAAACTGCATCCAAGCAAGAACGCAACCGAATCGCTGGTCCAGTCGGAGGCGATGTCCGTGACCTCGTCTTTGAGCTCGCCGTGCCGGTAGATCCGGTAGGCCGGCACGTCGGTCCTAATGTCGGCGGTCGACGCCGTCAGCCTGGGGACCGGATCGCCGGGTTCGAGCACCTCCATCACAGGACAGGGCTTGGGATTGCGCAAGCAAAACACGACAAAGTCAAAGGCGAGATCCCGTGGAAGCACGACCAGGTTCGCCTGCGCAAAGCCGGGGGCCTGTCCCGCCGTCGTTCCCGTCCAACTTCCGGTCCGGATCTCGGCCCTAAGCTCCTCGGGAGTTGTGAAGAGAGGCTTCATCAAGAGGAATCATCCCCTATCACCTGGGTGACAACCCCATGTTACAAACTCACAAGGCGAGAGGCACGGCGGAGGCTACGTTGTTATTGGAACAACCTCAAATCTCACCGCTGGGTGATTCCGCGCTCGTAATCCACGTGGGTGAAGAGATCGGTGAGGAAACGCACGCGCGGGTGCGGGCGTTGGTTCACTTGCTCGAGTCCCACCCGCCGGACGCCATGATTGAGCTCATCCCTGCGTTCACCAACGTCACCGTCATCTACGACGCGCTCCACGCGACATACGACGAGTTCGCGGCTCGGATTGAAGCGATGCTTCGATCGACTTCAGAAGGACTTGAACCGGTCGAACCACGGTCCATCGTGATTCCGGTTTGTTACGGAGGCGAGTTCGGACCAGATCTCAAGTCCGTTTCCTCTCACAAGAACATGGCTCCGGCTGAGGTGGTCGCCGTTCACAGCCAACCGGAGTATCTCGTTTACATGATTGGGTTTGCACCGGGATTCCCCTACATGGGAGGCATGTCCGAGCGGATCGCAATCGGAAGACGCGATTCTCCACGTCAGCGGATCCCCGCCGGGTCGGTGGGGATCGCCGGGCGGCAGACGGGTATCTACTCGATAGAGTCGCCGGGTGGATGGCAGCTAATCGGCCGCACGCCCCTGCGACTCTTTCGACCAGAAGATGAAGAACCGAGTCTTTTGAGAGCGGGAGATCGCGTCCGATTCAAGTCGATCGATCCCGACGAGTACGAGACGCATCGATCACACGAGGGGGGCCCGTGAGAATCGTGGATCCCGGTCTGATGACGACCGTGCAAGACCTCGGCCGATTCGGATACCAAAAGGACGGAATCACCTCCGGCGGAGCGATGGATCCGCTGGCACTGCGCGTCGCCAACATCCTGGTGGGCAACGAGGAGCACGAAGCGGGACTCGAAATAACCTTGAAGGGTCCAACGATTGAGTTTCTTCACGATTCCCTCATTGCGATCTGCGGTGCCGACCTGTCGCCGAAGATCGCCGACTTCAAGCTGCCAAACTGGTGTGCGATCTCCGTAAAGGAGGGTTCGATTCTCGCCTTTGGTGACAACCGGTGGGGTTGTCGCGCATATCTAGCGGTATCCGGTGGAATCGCCGTACCGGAGGTGATGAACAGCAAGAGCACATATCTGCGCGCGGCGATAGGTGGGATTGATGGTCGTCCACTGAAGGCCGGTTCCGACGTTCCCGTGGGATCCGACCGCACGGACACGTTTCAAGTCAGGACGAGCGGTCCTCTGCCGTTCGCTCTTACCGAACGACTTCTGCGCACGGAGGACGCCCTAGCGTTCTACGAGCGAGATAGACCTCTTAGCGCCCTGCGCGGCCCCCATTGGGAGCTCTTTGATGAACGTGACCGTGGTCTGTTTCTCCACGAGGCGTTTGAGGTATCCGCTTCCTCCGACCGGATGGGTTACCGGTTGTCCGGTCCTCCACTTGACTCGCGCAAGCGAGACGAGTTGATTTCGAGCGCCGTTCTCTCCGGTACGGTCCAAGTACCGCCGTCCGGAGAACCGATCGTGTTGATGGCAGACCGACAGACAACCGGCGGCTATCCCGTGATTGGACTCGTGGCCACCGCCGACCTACCGCTCGTCGCGCAATTGCGTCCCGGAGACGAGGTGCGGTTCGAGGAAGTGACGATCGAGTGGGCACAGACCGCACTGCGGTCACAGGCGGGAAGACTGAGGAGCTTCAAGAAGGAGGTGGTGACCCACGTACCGGATCGATCTTAATTGCGACATGGGTGAAAGCTTCGGCAACTATACGCTCGGCAATGACGAACAAATCCTGGACTTCGTGACGTCCGCAAACATCGCCTGCGGCTACCACGCCGGAGATCCGAGCGTGATGCGCGCGACCGTGCTTCTCGCGCTCGCTAGGGGGGTGGCGATCGGAGCTCATCCCGGATATCGAGACCTTCAGGGTTTTGGACGTCGATTCATGAGCATCACGCCGGCGGAAGTCCGCGACATGGTTGTCTATCAGGTCGGTGCGCTGAACGCGTTCGTGCGCGCCGAGGGTGGAACGATGCGACATGTCAAGGCTCACGGCGCGCTGTACAACGCTGCGGCCGCCGACGCAGAACTCGCCGACGCGATTGCGCGTGCCGTGCATAGCGTCGATCCCGAGTTGATTCTTGTCGGTCTGTCGGGCAGCGAGCTCATAGCCGCGGGAGAGGCAGTTGGATTGCCTACCGCAAGCGAGGCGTTCGCCGACCGCACCTACCAAGACGATGGGACGCTCACACCACGCACCCGCCCGGATGCCCTTATCGATGAGCACGAGCAGGCGGTCCGGCAGACGATCCGCCTCGCCAAAGAAGGTCGAGTTCGGTCGCAGCAGGGGGCCGACGTCAAGGTGCGGACCGACACAATCTGCATTCACGGAGACGGCTCGCACGCCCTGCAGTTCGCGAGGTTGATTCGAGAAGGACTTAAGGTCGCAGGGATCGAAGTCAAGCCGGTTGGTGTCGAGTGAACAGTCGAACCGCGTACCGTTGCCCACGCACAGTGCATGACTGGGCCGAGGTCCACGGGCGGGAAGGCTGGCCCAAGATCGCGACCGCCCGCAAGCTTTCGATATTGCGCAACACGGTCGACCAGTGCCGTCGCCCACATCTGCGAGAGAGGTAAGGTCGGTCGCCGCTGTCTCGGTTCGGCCGCGTTGCCGGGTACTGGGAGACTTGCGGCAATCAGCGTGGTAAGCCGACTCGATACGAGCAGAGCACCACACGAAGCCGCAGGCGTGGGGTCAGGACACAGCGGCGGAGGGCGTGGGACTCGAACCCACAAGCCCTTTCGGGCAACGGTTTTCAAGCCCGCAGGTCCTCCTCCCGCGCGGTCCCCGGCTGTCCCTCAGCATCCCTTCGCGACGAGCGAAACGGTCGGCCCACCCCTGCTTGTCCCCCTCCATCTCTTTGCGTCTCAGCAAAGGAATGGCAGGAGAATGGCAAACTGTGCCCGGCGCTTCCTCTCATTAATGCAACAAGTGTTGCATTTTTGTTGCCTATCCTGATACCTTGTCCTCATGGACTACAGGCAGCCGGTGGAAGCGCTCATTCCCGGCGCCCAAGGGAGGATCCTGGGCGTCCTGGCTCGAGCGGGCGCTCCACTTAACCTTCGCACGATCGCGCGCCTTGCCGGAATCAGTCCCGGTCAAGCGTCGCGCGTTCTTCCGCGGCTGGTAGAGCTGGGAGTCGTCCAGCGCACAGAGGTCCCCCCCTCAGCGCTATTCGAACTTCCTAAGCGGAATTTCGCGGCTGAACTGGTCCGCGATCTCGCAGACGCTCACGGAGCTTTGCTCCAGGAACTGCGAAGAACCGCCGCCAGGCTCCGGCCTGCCCCGGCAAGCATGGTGCTGTTCGGGTCGGCAGCAACCGGTGAAGCCCGTACCCGTAGCGATATCGATGTACTCGTCGTACGACCGGTGGACGCTACCGATGACGACGCCTGGACGGCCGCGGTCACGAGGTGGGCGGCTCTTATCCGAGAGTTCTCGGGGAATCCGGTGAATGCCCTGGAGGAGGACGAGGGAGACATCCGACGGCTCCTGCGGTCTCGTCGAAGCCTGTGGGAGGCCATCCGGTCCCAAGGGGTCCTGCTGGCCGGCAAGCCCCTGGATGAACTGGCGCGGAAGAGTGCCTAGGAGATCCAAAACCGCGGCGCTGAACGCAACTGACATTCGCGCCTACGCGGCGAAGGCCGTGGAATATCTGGAAGCTGCGGAGGACGCGTTTGATAGCGGCCGCTACAACGCAGCCACCAGTGCGGCCATACACGCCGGTATCAACGCCGCGGATGCGATCACGGGCGCGCTCCGAGGGATGCGATCCTCAGACGCCGATCACGGCCGCGCGGTGGATCTCCTTGAAGCCAGTGGCAAGGACGGCAAGGACGCGTCGAAGCACCCGGCGCGCCTTATCCCCTTGAAGACGAAGGCCGAGTACGACCCTGGGACCGTCCCACGTTCGAAGGCTGAATCGGCAGTAAAGAGCGCATCACGCTTGGTGGAGATCGCTAGGAGACTCCTCATCTAGTTTCTGTGAGCTAAACCGGGTAGACGTTTCCCATCTCCAACAGACACCAGCCTTCAGGAGTTCGTCCCAGATGAAGAGCGCTGACTCTCCATCCTGGTACCGCCAACTTGGCAACATCGTCCGGGACGCCGAGGGGAAGCTCATAACCGGTCTCTTCGTTTTGTAACCAGATCGTCCCCCGATCGATGCGGCTTATGACCGCCATCTGGCTTTCCCAGTCCTGACTCTCCATCAGCGAGTCGATCGGACCCGCTTCCAAGAGGTTATGAAGGCGGCTTGAGAATTCCTCAGCCTTCGCCAAAGAGCCGGCGTCATCGAGCAGTTCCGCCAAACCATCCGCGGCATCCGAGGCCACATGTCCTTCCTCAACCAGCCACTGAACGAGCTTGCGCAGGACCGTGGGAGTTGCTTGCAGCGTCGACTTCGAAGCGAACGTTTTGCGAACCAAGAACCAGCCCACGAAATCGTCCAGGTTCTCGAGGACCTTATCCGGGCCAAAGAAGTTGCAGAATGATCCAGCTTCCTCATCACGGCTGTACACACGGTCGAACAGTTCAGCCTCTTTACCGGAGAGCCACTGATGGCCGTATCCGTCCATGCAAGATCGGAAGTAGCCAAGAACCTCTTCGTAGCGCCGCGCGCCAGATTCGCTCAGACGCGCTCTCTGAATGACCAGGAACTCGTCGAATACCTGATTAATCGTCCGGCTTGGCCGACCCATCGCTACCTCCGACTCATCGGGTAAGTCGAGTCTTCTGCCTGATCGGCGGAATGGCAAGAAAGGCAAAAATGTTCATTCGTGAACCGAAACTTGTGCGTGAAGCACAAGGTCTCGTCTCATCCTGCCCCTGCTCGTCCCCTGGAGCGGAGGGCGTGGGACTCGAACCCACAAGTCCTTTCGGACAACGGTTTTCAAGACCGCGAAACAACTTACCGTGTGATCACTGTTCGTCTCTAACGGTCCCTGCCCGCTCAGAAAACCACGTGCTCATCCCTAATCACTCCGTTTGGTCCCTTCTCGTTTCGAAAAAGGAATGGCAGCAGAATGGCAAATTGTCGCCACGTTCTCGGCGACCGAATGTCAGCTGCAGACGCGAAGAGTTGAGCATCCGGGCGGGCAAAAGTGTCGGACGGAAAAGAGAAAGCGCCTTCACTCGAGCGCTGGCCGCTCCTCCGGGAGCCGCGCGTTCGAGAGCCGATCATTCCTCGAGATCCGTCGGACGGATCGTGAAGGGCCCGTAACCGAAGATCGGAAGGAAGGGATCGGGATCCACGGTCCAGTCGAAACCGCAGATCTGCGCCGCGCTCCGCCGCCCGGTGGTCGCGCGGAAGAGCTCGAATTGGCTCGTCGAAACGGATCCGACGATCGCTTTCTCCAGCGGGGATGCGCTCTCGCCGACGGCCACGAACTCCCGCCAACTGTCCCGATCGCCGGTCGCGGGTTCCCCGGTTCCGACGATCCAAGTCTTGTCACCGGCCCGTATCTCAAGGGGGCCGGCTCCGGAGACCACCGCTCCCATGTGAATCATCATCGTGACGAGGAATTCCGTACCGATCGCGACTCCATCGGAATCGCGGTGACCGGGTTCGTTCAACGCGCCGCGGATGTCGTGCTCGTGGACGGTCAGGTCAGCGATGATCTGATTCGCGTATCGCCCGGAGAAGCCATCGAGCATCCCAGCGATTTTCGGGCCGACGTCATCCCATTCGGCAAGCACATCGCCGAGCTTCCATTCGCGACGAGCCTCGACCTGAGCCTGGGTCCACGGCTCGGTGGCGGCCCCCTCGATATTGCCGTTCACAATGTCGGCGCAGATCCCCATCGCGTGTGCGATCACATCTTGCACAGACCACGTAGGACACGCCGGCACCGGACGTGCAGCCGCAGCCTCGTCCAGAGAAGCGACTAGCTCCCCGATGCGGCCGCGCACTCCTTCGTAAACAGAACCGAGCTCTCGCATAGTTGCCCCTTTACCTCCACCTTGGTTGAGATCACGACCCATATAGTTTATTTACTGTATTATATAGTTTATGAACGGAACCAAGTGACGGAGCACCGCTATCAGCAGTTCTGCGCCCTAGCCCGCGCGCTCGACGTGGTCGGCGATCGGTGGACGCTGCTGATCGTCCGCGAGCTTCGGCCGGGGCCGCGGCGCTTCACCGATCTGGTCGACGGTCTCCCGGGAATAAGTCGGAAGCTCCTCACCGAACGGCTGCGCGATCTCGAACGCGACGGCGTCATCGCGCGAAGAGACCTTCCGCCTCCGGCCGCCCGGCAGGTCTACGAGCTCACCCAGGACGGCCGCGATCTGGCTACCGCGATGGCCCCGCTGATCGCGTGGGGTTCGAGGCGCATCGGCGAACGTCGGCCAGGGGAAAACTTTCGTGCACGCTGGCCGGCGGTGGCGATGGTAGGTCTCGCTGATCGCGAAGCCGCCAAAGGCGTCAGCGAGATCTACCAGTACGTCGTCGGCGATTCCGCATTTCACTTCATAGTCGACGACGGTTCGATCGAGCTTCGTGACGGTCGGGCCGGAGACCCCAGTGTCGTCTGGACGACCGACGAGGACACGTGGGCCGACATCGTCTCCGGAAAAACCACGACTTCGGCGGCAGCCGCCACCGGCGCGCTGACCATCGCGGGCGATGGGCAAGCTGCGAAGCGCCTCCGGAAGATCTTCTCGCGCGCCCACATGCTGGCGCAGGCCAAAGCGGCTGCTACCAGCGAGAGGCAGCCAGAATGAGCGCAGAAAACAGCACCGACGACGCGCTGACAGGCGTCACACGCGTCATCTAAATGACCGTTCGCAGGTGTCCCTCGTGGTGACCAGGCCGTCGGATCCAGACCTCGGGCATTGGGCGGCATTGATCGAGGAGCTCCGCTGGGCCGGATTCCTGCTCGATCGCGACCTCCGTCTCGTATGGGCCTCGCCCGAAGTCGAGCATTTTCTCGGCTCGCAGCCGGAAGAGGAGCTTGGTTACGGGTTACATGTGGTCGAAGCCTTCACACGCGAAGCGTGGCGTCGCATCACGACGCCCGAGAGTCGGGTCCGTTTTTGGCAAGACCTTGCGCCGTTCGTTGTAAGTGATGACCTCGAGGGCGTGAATATCGAGAATGTCTCTGAATCCCTGCGCGCTTTGCTTGACGACACCGACCCCCGCCCGTTCATTAGAGCTGTCTGCACCTCCATCGACTATGTCGAGCCCGGGAGGGACAGTGATCTTCCGGTCTCTCGCGTGAACATGCTCATGGCCCCTCTGCGCGATGCGAGCGGAGTGCCAACCGGTGTCCTGGGTTTGTGCTACATGAGCGTTCGGCCTGGCCTCGTGTCACTACTGGCACGAGGGGACGAGGCCATGTACGAGCGGATGGCAAGGCTCGTCGAGCCCCGATCGCACGAGGGAGCGATCTTGTTCTGTGACCTGGAGGGTTCGACGGAGCTGGCGCGCACGCTGCCTACGACCGAGTACTTCAAGCTAATCAGAAGCCTGTGGACCGAGATAGATGCACTGGTCGCCTACAACCAGGGCATCGTCGGCAAGCACGCAGGGGACGGCGCGTCGGCGTTCTTTCTTGTCGATGATCTTGGATCCCCATCCCACGCAGCATCAGCAGCGATTCGCACTGCACGAGCGATACACGACAGGTCCGAGGACATCTTTGGGACGACTCTCGAGAGCTCGTGTCTGATGCGTGTCGGCGTTCACTGGGGCAGCTCGTTGTACATAGGGCAGTTGGTACCAGGCGGTCGCCTCGATATCACCGCATTGGGCGATGCAGTCAACGAATGCGCACTCATCCAGGAGTGTGCCGATCCTCACCAAACACTAGCGTCGAAGCAGGTAATTGAGCACCTCTCGCCTGATGACGCGGCCAGTCTAGGGACCGACCCTGACAAGATCCGATATCGCCTGCTCGCGCAAGTAGATGATGCGAGCGACAAGGCGACCGCTGTCGCCGGCGCGATCCCGGTCGCGACGCTATAGCAGGCCGCGTTCGCCCCAAGGCTCATCTACCTCTGCCGGCCTTACTCGAACGTTTGAACCATTCCGTACGCGGCATGATCCCTTGTCGGAGTCAAAGTAGGACGAGTCAAAACAGATGAGAGAACTCGTTCAGGGTGTCCGCGAGGGCCTCGGTCAGGTGCCGACGTAGGCCGCGAGGTGCTCGCCGGTGAGGGTGGAGCGGGCGGCGACGAGGTCGGCGGGCCCTCGAAGACGATCCTCAACGACGACCAGGTGGTGTCCCGCAGCAACTTTTGGGAAGAACCTGTGGCCTGATGCGTTGACGCGCGATGAGTTTGGGGACCTACTGCGGTCTCATGTATGAAGATCCCGCACGACAACCACATCTACGGAGGGAACCACATGACAGAATCTCCCCTCGCGATCGAGGCCACCGGCCTGGTCAAGGTCTTCGGCGATACGCGCGCCGCCGATGGCGTGGACCTGGCCGTGCGGAGCGGGTCGGTCTACGGCGTACTCGGTCCCAACGGCGCAGGTAAGACGACGACGATCCGGATGCTGGCGACCCTGCTTCGCCCCGATGAGGGGACGGCCCGCGTCCTCGGGCACGACATTGTCGAAGAGGCGGACGCAGTGCGAAGCGCCGTCACGCTCACCGGCCAGCTGGCGTCGGTGGACGAGGACCTCACCGGTCGCGAGAACCTCATCCTGGTGGGTCGCCTGCTCGGCCTTAAGCGGGCCCAGGCCAAGACCCGGGCCACAGAGTTGCTCGAGGCGTTCGGTCTCGCCGAGGCCGCGGCGAAGTTGGTCAAGAACTACTCCGGCGGGATGCGACGTCGGCTCGACATCGCCGCGAGCATCGTGGTCACTCCACGGCTGATGTTCCTCGACGAGCCCACCACCGGGCTCGATCCACGCTCGCGCA
>JBOGXA010000016.1:0-93787 GCA_050694175.1 Actinomycetota bacterium | reverse complement strand
AAACGACGGCGTCGGCGGCGCCGCCGACGGTGCTCACCGATCCCTCGAAGCTGCCGTCGTCGGCTTGCCTGGCGACCAGGTAACGGGCCGCCGCGCTCGTACGGGCCCGAGTGGTGACCGCCGACGCGGGCCCGGCGACGACGCATGCCGCCACGGCCGCCGCCGCGATGCCGAGCACTCTCGATCTCATTCGCAGCTCCTTTCCAAGGCGCTGAAAAAGACCCTCCGAGGAGGGTCTGAGATCGAGTTGACTCGCAGCTCTAAGCCCCTACCTCGAAGGCATCGAACTCCGTACCGAGAGGGTGCTCTGGCTCGCCCACCGGAGGTGGACCTACAGTTGCGGGACAGCGCCGGACTTCGACCGGACTTCCCCCTGCTGCGGCCGGCAGCTATTCGGTTGTCCTCGCCACTCTACGGCCGGAGATAGCCGTCGCGCAAGAAAAGGCGGAATCGATTCTGTTCGCCGAGGCGGAACGCGACCCAGAACCACGCAAGCGCGGCGACGCCGGCCACCTCTCCGGCCCACGTCCCGAGGTGATCCCACGGATGGGCCAGAAGGTCGAGGCTGTAGGGCTCACGCGGGGACGCGGCGAAGTCGGTCCCGAAGGCCGGCCAGTAAAACGTCTCGGGGGCCGCCCACATCCCGTCGCCGACGAGATGCAACAGCCAGCCGACACCCACGCCGAACACGGCCAGCCGGCGCTCCCCCGAAAGAAACACGAGAACAGCGACCGTCACGACGATCGGGGCCAGCAGCGCGTGCGCCAGCCACCGCCCCGACGGCCCATCGAAGAAGAAGACGCCTCCAACGCCGTCGACGAGGTCCGGAAGGGTCGCACCGACGAGGACGAAGCGATAGTCGATACGCCTACGGCCGAGCGTCACGTAGACGATCACCGCCGCCAGGCCCAGGTGCCAGAGGAGCATCAGCGCGCCGGCTTGGCCCTCGAAAACGTGCTTCTAAACCGCCTTATGGGTCGCCAACCGACGCGAAGGCGGTTAAGAACGACCTTCACTGCAACAGAGAGCCCTGGCCGGGGTCATCGTTCACGACTTCCGCAGCGTCCATGGCCCGGTTTGCGAGGCGGTCGGCATGGGTGTTCTGGGCTCGCCGCACGTGCCTGATCGACGTCTTCTCGAACCGGCTCAAGAGCGCGCGGGCGGTGACGGCCAGGCCCCGCAGACGATCGTTCTTTATCTTCCATTTGCCCTTGAGCTGCGCAACCACGAGTTCCGAGTCCAGGTAGACGTCGAGCTCCGTGAGGCCGTGATCGAGGGCGAGCCTCAAGCCGGCGATGAGGGCCTCGTACTCCGCGACGTTGTTGGTCGTATGCCCGATCGGCCGCGCGATCTCATCGACGACGATTCCATCGGCGTCCTTGAGGACGACACCGATGCCGGCCGGGCCGGGATTGCCGCGCGCGCCCCCGTCGGTATTGAGGATGCCCTTCATGGTTAGGCGACAACGAGTATGCGCCGGCAGTTGTCACAGCGTTGCAGGCCGCGCTCGGCACGCAATCGCTCGACTTCCTTGGCCGGAAGCTTGGTGTGACAGCCCTCGCACATCCCGTCGACTAAGCGCGCGGCCCCGACGCCGTGTTTCGCGTCGCGGACCTTCTCGTACAGAACGACAAGATCCTTGGGGATCCCTCCAATAAGCTCGCCGCGAGCCGCCGTATGCTGTTTGAGTTCGGCGTCGATCTCGCCGGTCGTGGCGCTCACCTGGCCGGACAGCTCGTCGGCTCGATCCGAAACCTCCGCCCGCTCTTTTTCGAGGGAATCCAGTGTCTCTTTGAGCCCGTCGCGCTGGACCATGGCCTCGAGGAGTCCCTCCTCCAGCTCCGAGCGTTGCCGTTTGAGCATCTCGATTTCGGCTCTCAGCGCGTTCAACTCTTTCGGGTTGGACACCGAGCCCGAGTACAGGCGGCCCTCTTCACGCTCGATCTTCGCGTCACGCGTCGCCATCTCCGCTTCGAGCCTCGCCTGTTCGGTCGCGGTCTCGTCGTGCTGCTTTCGGGCGATGGCGATGTCCGAATCGAGTTCGCCGAGCTGGCCGGTCAACTCGGCAAGGCGCTGGGCCTCGGGCAGGCTCTCTCTCTGGTGCTCGAGCCTTCGGATCGCCGCGTCCTCGCCCTGGAGGTCCAATAGCCGCTGCAGTTGGGAGGCGTCGACGTCCATCGGGCCGCAGCGTATCGCTTCTCGGAGCCGGCGGGCTGCGCGCGGGACCCGCTGTGGACGCAGGCTCTTCGCGGGAGGATGCGGCGATGGCGAACACGCGCGCTGCGTTCATGGAGGCCCTCGACGGCGCGCGCACGGTGCTCGCCTCCGAGCCGGTGGCCGAACGCTGGGACTCCCCCAGCGCGCTGGTCGATCTCAGTGTGCGCGGACTCGCCGGTCATCTCGCCCGGTGTGCGATCGGATGCCTGGAGTACCTGGAGGCGGACGAGCCGCGCGACCAAGAACCCGTTGAGCCCGGCGATTACTTCACCCGCGTGCTGCCGACCTCGGATCTGAACTCCCCGGTCCATATGGGCGTGCGCGAGCGCGGGGAGGACACGGCGACCGGAGGCCACAAGGCGCTCGTCGACCGCTTCGACGATGCCACACGGCGACTGGAGGCAATGTTTGCCGTGGAATCACCGGCCCGCCTGGTGCGCGTGTTCGGCGACGTGGTCATGAGGCTCGACGACTATCTCGAGACACGGATCGTGGAAGCCCTCGTGCATACGGAGGACCTCGCCGTGAGTGTGGGCCTGGAGCCTCGGGCCCCGCCCGAAGACGCGCTCGATATCGCCCTGGACCATCTCCTGGACGTGGCGCGGCGGCGGCACGGCCCGGTCGCCATCCTGCGAGCACTCACCCGCCGCGAGCGCGACGACGTCGAGGCCCTGAGGGTCTTCTAGTCCGGCCCGGGACGTTCCTTCCGTGATTGACATGGGAGGAGCAGGTGAATCCCGGAAAGAGAAATGATTCAGGCCCAGGCGATCAGGCCCAGGTCCATGTCGTTGGTAAGATCTGGGTGCGCGGGGATGACCCGAACCGCGAAGCCGTACAGGCCCGCCACCCGGGCCGAGAACGTCCCCTCGTAGGTGCAAGTTCCGTCGTGGCACTCGAGAGCGCCCATGTCGACGATCTCCGGATCGACCAGCTCGCCGTTGGCGCCGACGGCTCCGTGCGCCAGCTGCACGCACACGTCGTCGGTGCCCAGTGAGCCGATGCGGACGGTAGCCCGGACCGTCCTGGTGTCACCGATATCCGCAGCCAGCACGTCGCCCTCGACATCGACGACGGCCACGGCGTCCCATACGGCGCGCATCTCTGACTTCCACTTGGCCAGGGCCCGAGCCCGCGCGTGGCCGCCGGCCGCGAGCTCCTCGACCTGCCGCGCGGCCGGCTCGTAGAGAAGCTCCACGTAATCACGCACCATTCGATCGGCACTCACGAAGTTGCCGAGCCCCGCTATCGACCCCTTGATGCGATCCACCCACCGGCGCGGCACCGCCCCCTCGGTGCGGTCGTAGAAGCGCGGGGCGATCTCGCGATCGAGGAGGTCGTACAGGGCATTGGCATCGAGCCGGTCCTGGTGATCAACGTCGGGGCTGACGTCGGTCGTCCCGATCGCCCACCCGTTGCGCCCGTCGTAGCACTCATTCCACCACCCGTCGAGGATCGAACAGTTGATTGCGCCGTTGAGCGCGGCCTTCATGCCGCTGGTGCCGCACGCCTCCAGCGGGCGCCGCGGGTTGTTCAGCCATACGTCCACGCCCTGGACGAGCACGCGCGCCAGTTCCATGTCGTAGTCCTCGACGAACACCAGGCGGCCTCTCAGCTCGGGATCGCCGAACGCATGGAACAGGCTGCGGATCATCTCCTTACCGCCCTCATCGAGCGGATGCGCCTTGCCGGAGACGATGACCTGTATCGGTCGCTCGACCGACAACAGGATCGCCTTCAAACGGTCGAGGTCGGCGAGCATCAGCGTCGCTCGTTTGTATTGCGCGAAGCGGCGCGCAAAACCAACGGTCAGGAACGCAGGGTCGAGGATCTCTTGCGCCCACGCCGCCTCGGTTGCCGACGAGCCTTTGGCGATCTGCTGAGCGTAGAGGCGCTCGCGCAGGAAGTAGACGAGTCGTTCGCGCGCCCGTTCGCGCGCTCTCCACAGCTCTGCATCGGGAATATCGGCGGCACGCTCCCACCGTCCCGTCCCGCTCTCCGCCCATCCAGGCGCCAGATGGCGATCGTAAACCTCGGCCATCTCGGGCCCGACCCATGTGGGCGCATGCACACCGTTCGTAATGGGCCGAATCGGGACCTCACCCACAGGGAGCTCGGGCCAGAGCTCGGCGAACATCGAACGTGACACTTCACTGTGCAGTTTGCTCACCGCGTTGGCGCGCCCGGAGAGGCGCAGTCCCATGATCGCCATGTTGAACGCGACTTCGTCGGAACCTGGGGGAAGACCCTTGCTCCCGATCGCCATCAGCTCATCGAAGGCAACATCGCACTCCTTGGCGAACGACGAGAAGTATCGCTCCATGAGGTCGGGCCCGTAGAGGTCGATGCCGGCCGGGACGGGGGTATGCGTAGTGAACACGGTCGACGCGCGCACCACTTCGAGCGCCTCGTCGAACGAGACCTCCGACCCCATCACGAGCTTGCGGATGCGCTCGAGATTGAGGAAGCCCGCGTGCCCTTCGTTTGAGTGAAAGACGTTGACGTCGTAGCCGGCCGCGTCGAGTGCCCGCACGCCGCCGATGCCCAGCACGATCTCCTGGCGCAACCGGTGCTCGCTCCCCCCGCCACCCCCGTACAGCCTGTCGGTAACGGCGCGTTCCCTCGGCTCGTTGGTCTCGACGTCGCAGTCGAGCAACAGAAGAGGCACCCGGCCAACCTGCGCGCGCCACACCTGCGCGCAGCAGCGCTCTCCGGCGAGGTCGACCTCGATCGTCAGCGGCGTGCCGTCCCCGTCCGACAACAATGTGAGCGGCATCCCGTGCGGATCGAGCGCCGGGTAGCGCTCCTGCTGCCAGCCGTCGGCGTTCAATTCCTGGCGGAAGTAGCCGTGCCGGTACAACAGGCCGACGGCGACCAGGGGGAGGCCGAGGTCGCTCGCGGCTTTGAGGTGGTCGCCGGCCAGCACCCCGAGACCTCCCGAGTACACCGGCAACGCCTCGGCGACCCCGAACTCGGGAGAGAAGTAGGCAACCGCGCGTAGCCTCCGCCCGTCGGAGTGGCTTTGATACCAGCGGGGCTTCTTGAGGTAGTCGGTGAAGTCCTCCTCGAGCCCGGACAGGAACGACATGAACGGTCCGTCGGACGCAAGCTCCTCGAAGCGTTCGGGTGATACGGCCCCGATCATCTTCACGGGGTCATGCCCCGACCGCTCCCATCCGTCGGGGTCGACCCACCGAAACAGATCGACGGCCTGCGGAACCCACGTCCAGCGCAGGTTCATGGCGATATCCAGCAACCCCCTTAGGGAGTGCAGCAGCGAGGCGCGCACGGCAAAGCTACGCAGTGCTTTCATGGTGGGCAACGTTAACTTGTCGGCGGGACTACCAGCAGCAATCCCTGAGGAGGAGGAGGGGGTTCGGGGGAACCAGTGAGGCGGGCTCATCTCACTGTTCCCCCGACGAAGAGCGGGAAGTCCGAAGGACAACCCGATCGAAGCGGAGGGAAGGGGAGATCGAATGGCCGGGGAAACAATTGGGTTTGCAGGGCTGGGCCTGATGGGGAGCCGCATGGCCGCGCGGCTCCTCGACGAGGGCTGGGATCTCGTTGTGTGGAACCGCTCGCCGGGAAACGCCGGCGAGCTCGTTGCGGCCGGAGCTAAGGAAGCCTCGTCCCCCGCCGAGCTGGCCGCGACGGCAGACATCGTCGTCAGCATGGTCGCGGACGACGAAGCCCTTGAGAACGTCTTCCTCGGAAACGACGGTGTCCTGTCAGCCATGGCCCCCGGAGGACTGATCATCGAGATGTCGACGACCTCCATTACGGCCACGGCGGCCCTCGCGGAGGCGGCCGCTCGCACAGACATCGCCGTCGTGGACGCGCCGGTGTTCGGCTCGACCGAACCGGCGCGCACCGGCGGTCTCATTGTCGTGGTTGGGGGTGCCGACGCCGACGTCGAGCGCGCTCGTCCCGTCCTTGCGAGTCTGGGAAGTGAGGTGACGCATCTCGGGCCCGTGGGCGCGGGGTCGGCAATGAAGCTCGCCGGTAACTCGATCGGCGCCGGCACGACCGCGCTGGTCGCAGAAGCTCTTGCGTTCGGAACCGCGGCCGGGCTCGATGGGCACCAGATGCTCGAGGTCATGGCGCAGTGCGGCTTCAACAGCGCCTTGCTTCAGAACCGCGGGGCGGCCGCGCTCGACGAGCGATTTGAGCCCGGCTGGCCCGTCAAACACGTCGTCAAGGACCTGGGTCTTGCCCACGCCGCCGCCGCCGAACATGGGGTCACAATGCGAGCAGTCGAGTGCGCCCGGGCCGACTACGAGGCCGCGGTCGTTGCGGGCTACCGAGACGCGGACGCAGCCGCAGTCGTCAAGGGAGTGAAGCGGGAGGGTTAGGAACTCGCGTTGCGGTCGTCGTTGGGGTTCTGGATACCGCACATGCGCCCGTACATGCTGGCGACCTTCGCCATGCCCATCGGACGATCACTCAGACGGGCACGCCACGCCTCGTACCGCTCAAGTGAGTGCCCGGCGTCGGTGACCCGCTGCGCAAGTTGGGCGTCAAGGGCGTCGGTGGAGAAGAAGGTCGTCTTGGCGACGTCGCAGAGACGCCTCGCCTCGACCTCGACCAGAGTCGCCCCGGAGCGTGCGCGTCCGCGAGTGGACGAGTCGGACTGCATGTCTATCTGCGCTCCGGCTGCCGGCCGCGACGGTGCGGGAGCACCGGCGATGACTTCGAACGTCAACGTGCCGGCCGCGCTCCTCGGCTGAGTGGCGACTCGGTGCGAGACGCTGGTCTTCATGGTGTACATGCCGGGCGTCATCCCGGTCGTGTCGACTCGGAAGGACGCGCGATCGGTTTCGCCGACCTCAAGGACGCTGTCTCCGTTCAGCGAGGTAAACGAGCCATCGTTCGGGTACGTGACGGAGGCGCCGCCCGCGTCGGTAACCGAGAGCTTGAAGTCGAAGGCCGTAGCGCGGCCCCTGTAGGAGACGTCCACCCACGACTGCGAGTCGGCGGCGAGTTGGCCGAGCGAGGTCGTCAGTTGGTCGAAGGCGGGGTCGCGGGGTGCGACAACCGAAACCGACAGCGTGAAGCGCTTGCTTACGACCTTTTCCTTCTTTCCGTTCTTCAGGTACGAGTATGAGACGTAGAGATCGACCGGGTAACTGCCGAGAGTCGTGTTTTCGGGAACCGAGAGGCGAAAGGCGGTGAAGTCGTACTCACCGGCGGACAAGGTGTCGTTGTCGTACAAGGAGGTGTCGCTGCCGCGGTTCTCCGGATAGACGACCGACCATCCCGACGGGGGGGTGACGGTCACGGAGAACTCGGTCAGATCGTCGTCGCCTGCTTTCCAGATCGCCCCGTTCCATCCGCTCTGGCCGGGAACCATGGGAAGCCCCGCCGGATTGATCAGGTACACGTCGCCCTTGCCCTTGGCGGCGGACGCGACCGTGGGCATCAGCCCGAGGCCGAGCAGGCACATCGCCAGGGTCGCAACCAGGCGCTTCATACCAAATGGTCGGATTTTTCCAGTGTGCCCTTGAGACTTGAGGGCTACGCAATCCCGGCACAGAGGCACAGGCGGGCGGACGCCGTGCGAGGACCCACCTGGGGGCGCTAGCCTGAGCCGCCTGCATCAGCACGAGGATCGGAGCGATGGTGAAGAAGTACCTGAGGAGAGGTCACGTCGTCATCGAGCGGATCTGGCCGGCGCTTGACGGCGGCCGCTATCGCGCCAAGGCGGTCGTGGGCGATGCCTTCCAGGTCTCGGCCGACATCTACCGGGACGGACCCGACCTCCTCCAGGCGGTCGTGCGCTATCGCGGCCCCAGCGACCGCCGCTGGTCGGAGGCTCCGATGCACCCTATCGGCAACGACCGCTGGGCGGGCTCCTTCGTCCCGGCCGACATGGGCGTCTACCGATACGCGATCGAGGCGTGGACCGATCGGTTCGGGACGTGGCGCCGCCATCTCGTGGCCAAGGTCGACGCCGCGCAGGACGTCGAGGTTGAGCTCGAAGAGGGCGCCACGCTGGTCGAGAATCGGCTGGGCGCGGTGAGAGGCAAGAAGCGGGCGCTGCTGTCCTCGGCAGCTGACAAGCTCCGCGGGCCGGCCTCGGGCGGGGGCGCCGGCGACGAGCGCGTCCGGACCGCCATCGACGGGGAGCTGCTCGAGGTCATGAGGGCCCATCCCGATCGCACAGGGGCGCAGACCTCGGAACCGGTCCTCGAACTGACGGTTGATCGTGAGAGGGCGCGCTTCGGAGCGTGGTACGAGTTCTTCCCCCGCTCAACGGGCTCACAGGGCCGGCACGGCACCTTCAAGACTGCGGCGAAAGAGCTTGGGCGCATCGCAGCCATGGGCTTTGACGTCGTCTACCTTCCTCCGATCCATCCGATCGGGGTAACCGGTCGCAAGGGGAGGAACAACAGTCTCGGTGCAAAGCCCGACGACGTCGGCGTTCCGTGGGCCATCGGCAGCGAGGAGGGTGGGCACACGGCAATTCATCCCCAGCTCGGGACCATCGACGATTTCGACGACTTCGTCGCGACCGCGGAACGCCTTGGCCTCGAGGTGTGTCTCGACTATGCAATCCAGTGCTCCCCCGATCATCCGTGGGTCACCGAGCATCCCGAGTGGTTCCACCATCGCCCCGATGGCTCGATCAAGTACGCGGAGAATCCTCCCAAGAAGTATCAGGACATCTATCCGATCAACTTCGACACGGAGGATCGCGAGGGTCTGTGGCGCGAGCTTAAGAGCATCCTCGACTTCTGGATTGGTCACGGCGTAAAGGTCTTCCGCGTCGACAACCCGCACACCAAGGCGCTGCCTTTCTGGGAGTGGATGATCAACGAGCTGAAGACCGAGCACCCCGAAATCATCCTGCTGGCGGAAGCGTTCACGCGTCCGCTGGTGATGCAGGGCTTGGCGAAGCTGGGCTTCACCCAGTCCTACACGTATTTCACGTGGCGCAATTCCAAGTGGGAGCTGATCGACTACCTGACGGAGCTCACGACGACGGAGATGGCGGACTATTTCCGACCCAACTTCTTCGCCAACACGCCCGACATCTTGCACGAGTTCTTGCAGACCGGTGGGCCGCCGGCCTTCAAGATCCGGCTCGTGCTCGCCGCCCTCCTATCGCCCACCTACGGCATCTATTCCGGGTACGAGCTTTACGAGAACGTCCCGCTCCACGAAGGGAGCGAGGAATACCTCCACTCTGAGAAGTACGAGGTGAGACACCGCGACTACAACGCGAAGGGCAATCTGATGCCCTACATCACACGGGTCAACGAGATCCGCCAGAAGAACCCGGCGCTCGCCGAGTTTCGCAACCTGCACTTCCATCATGCCGATAAAGACAACGTCATGGCTTTCTCCAAGGCGACCGACGGCAACGCGATCCTCGCGGTGGTGAGCCTCAATCCCTGGCACTGGGAGGAGGCAACGATCGGGCTCGATCTCGAGGCCCTCGGGGTAACCGACCTCGCGCGGCCCTTCGAAATACACGATCTACTCGGCGACTCGACCTATCTGTGGCATGGGCGGTTCAATTACGTGCGCCTTGACCCCGAGAACCCGGCGCACGTCTTCGAAGTGAGGATCTGAGAAAGATGGCTCCCCGCGAGGGTGATCCCAACTGGTTCAAGACGGCCGTCTTCTACGAGTTGTACGTGCGGAGCTTCTACGACTCGAACGCCGACGGGTACGGCGACTTCCCGGGCCTGACCGACAAGCTCGATTACCTCGAGTGGCTGGGTATCGACTGCATCTGGCTTCTGCCCTACTACAAGTCGCCGTTGAAGGACGGCGGCTACGACATCTCGGACTTCTACTCCATCCTTACGGAGTACGGGAACCTGAACGACTTCATGACATTCCTGGAAGGTGCGCACGAACGAAACATCCGCGTGGTTGCCGATCTCGTCATCAACCACACGTCCGACGAGCACCCGTGGTTTCAGGAGTCTCGTCAGGTCGGCTCGCCCAAACGCGACTGGTACGTGTGGTCCGACTCGAACGATAGGTATGAAGACGCCCGCGTGATCTTCATCGACACCGAGAAGTCCAACTGGACATGGGATGAGGAAGCAGGAGCTTTCTACTGGCACCGCTTCTTCTCTCATCAGCCCGATCTCAACTACGACAACCCCGAGGTGCAGGAACAGATGCTGGCTGCACTCCGCTTCTGGCTCGATCTCGGGCTCGATGGGTTCCGGCTCGACGCCGTTCCCTACCTCTACGAGCGCGAGGGAACCAACTGCGAGAACCTCAAGGAGACGCACGAGTTCTTGAAACTCGTGCGCGCCGAGGTGGACAAGAGCTTCGAGAACATCGTCTTGCTCGCCGAGGCGAACCAGTGGCCCTCTGATGTCGTCGACTATTTCGGTGAGGGAGACGAGTGCCACATGGCCTTTCACTTCCCCTTGATGCCCCGGATGTTCATGGCCGCGCGCAGGCAGGTCCGATATCCAATGGTCGAGATCCTGGAACAGACGCCACAGATCCCCGACAACTGCCAGTGGGGCATCTTCTTGCGAAACCACGACGAGCTGACGCTGGAGATGGTCACCGACGAAGAACGCGACTACATGTACGCGGAGTACGCAAAGGATCCCCGCATGAAGCTCAATCTCGGGATCCGCAGGCGTCTCGCCCCACTTCTCGAGAACTCACGTGATCAGGTGGAGCTCTTCCACGCGATGTTGCTGTCCTTGCCGGGGACGCCAATCATCTACTACGGGGACGAAATCGGGATGGGCGACAACATCTACCTCGGCGACCGCGATGGGGTCCGGACTCCGATGCAATGGAGCGCCGACCGCAACGCGGGGTTTTCGAAAGCAGACTTTGCCCAACTCTATCTGCCGCTCCTAATGGACCCCGTGTACGGCTACGAGCGCACGAATGTCGAGGCGGAGCAGCGCGATCCGAACTCTTTCCTCCAGTGGTTTCGGCGGTTACTCGCGGTTCGTAAGCAACATGCCGTTTTCGGACACGGGAACTTTGAAATCTTGCACCCGACGAATGCGTCGATCTTCGCTTATGTTCGCAAGTACAATGATGACTTCGTCTTATGCGTCAACAATCTCGCCGGCCGGGCCCAGGCCGCCGAGTTAGACCTCTCTCCCTATGAGGGTATGTATCCGATCGAGCTGTTGGGTCGGGAGCGCTTCCCGCGCATCGGAGAGCTTCCCTACCTCCTGACGTTCGGGCCGCACAGCTTCTATTGGTTCCAGCTCGTGAACGAGGACGAAGATGAAGAATGACAACACCCGCTACCACTGGAGGACGATGGCTGACGTGATAATCGACACGACCCGCCTCGGCACCGATCTCGCCGGCAGGCGCTGGTTCGGTGGGCGCGACCGAACGATTACCGGCGTCTCGGTGATCGACAGCACCGTCATCGAGGACGGCCCACCTGCCCTCGTGGTGGCTCTGTTGTCGCTGCGACTGGGTGGCGGCGACGTGTGGCTCTACCACACCGTCCTTCTGATCGATAGTGACGGGTCGGCTCGCGACGCCATCGACGAGCCAGATCGGCTGCGGGTGCTCGGAGAGCTTATGGCCCACGGCCATACCCTCAAGGGCGACAGCGGCAACTTTCACTTCGGGGGCCCAGGGCTCGATCCGCTGGCGCCTCCCGGTAAGTCATCCGTTCGTGTGATGGATGCCGAGCAGTCGAATAGTTCCGTGGTGCTCGATGAGGACGTCATAGTGAAGATCTTCAGGCGGGTGGAATCGGGAACGAATCCCGATCTGGAGCTCAACCGCCTGCTGACCAACGAGGGCTTCGAGCACGTGCCTCCACAGGTTGGCGAGATCCTCTACGAAGGTGAGATCGACGGCGTCGAAACGAGCATCGATCTCGGCATCGCCCAGCGTTTTGTCTCCAATGCACGCGAGGGCTGGGCCGAGGTGTTACATCACCTCAACCTCCTCTACGACGAGGTGCACGCCGAAGACGTTCCGGAGGATATGCGCGCTCTCACCGAGCAGCGGGCCGAACCCATTCTGCGTTGCCTGGACGAGTTGGGCGAGGCGACCGCATCGTTGCACCTCGCCCTGGCGCGCGAGGAGATCGGTCCCGACTTCGTACCCGAGCCCATCGACGAGTCCGCTCTTCACGAATGGGCGGAGAGTGCGCGGGAGAGGCTCGAGCGGCTCATCGCCGCCGAGGACCTCGGCGGTGCGGCCGCGGCCATCGAAGAGCGCATCAATTCTGTTGCGCAGCTGAGCGGCGACCTTGGTCACAAGATCCGAATTCATGGCGACTATCACCTGGGCCAAGCACTGTACGGGAAGCGCAACTGGATGATCATCGACTTCGAGGGCGAGCCGACCCGATCACTCGAGGTCCGTCGCGGGAAGCAATGTGCCCTCAAGGACGTTGCGGGAATGCTTCGCTCGTTCGGGTATGCCGCCATGGTGTCGGTGTTCGAGCGCGCGGAGAAGGGCACGGCGGACTGGGACCGACTGGAACTGTGGGCGACAGCATGGGAGGACCTCGCCAGGGAGCGATTCCTTGCCTCGTACCTGCGACGGTCTCATGAGGGGCGCTTCCTACCTGCCGACCGCGAGATCCTGGGAATCATGCTCGATTTCTTCGAGATAGACAAAGCTATTTACGAGCTCGACTACGAACGCGGCCACCGACCCCACTGGGCATGGATCCCACGTCGAGGGATCGAGCAGCTTCTTGCCCGGGGATCATGAGTAAGTCGAGGCTCAGAACGATCGAGCTGCTTGTGCGCGGGGAACTCGCCGATCCACACGCGCTGCTGGGCGCCCACCCGGCGCCCGAGGGCAGCGTGGTGCGCGCGTACCGCCCAGACGCGCAGAGCGTGGCCTGTGTGTCGGGGGGTGGGGTCGTTGCCAAGCTCGACCAGATCGATCCCGCTGGGCTCTTCGAAGCCATCGTCGACGCGCTCCCCGAGGATTACGAGTTAGAGGTCGTTTATCCCAACGGCGACACGTACACCGCGCGCGATCCGTACGCATTCCTGCCGACGCTCGGCGACATCGACCTGCATCTCGTCGGCGAAGGACGCCACCTGCGGCTCTGGGAGAAGCTCGGCGCGCACGCAACCACACATAGTGGAATCGATGGTGTGGCGTTCGCCGTGTGGGCCCCTGCTGCAAGGGGAGTTCGCGTCCACGGCGACTTCAACGAATGGGACGGGCGGCTCCACCCCATGCGTTCGATGGGGGCGTCGGGGATCTGGGAGCTGTTCGTTCCGAGCGTCGGCCCGGGAACGAAGTACAAGTACGAAGTGGCCGGTGCCGACGGTTCGCACGTTCTCAAGGCCGATCCTTATGCGGCCGCGACCGAGATCCCGCCCCAGACGGCAAGCGTGGTGTTCCGGTCCGAGTATCGGTGGAACGACGATGTATGGATGGCTCGACGAGAGTCGATCGAGAGCATCCGCTCACCTGTGTCCATCTACGAGGTCCATCTCGGATCGTGGCGCCGGACCCCAGAAGGGGGAACTCTTAGTTACCGGGACATTGCCGATCAACTCGCCGATTACTGCCGGGAGATGGGCTTTACACACGTCCAGCTGATGCCCCTAGCGGAGCACCCATTCGCGGGGTCGTGGGGCTATCAGGTCAGCAACTACTTTGCCCCCACAGCGCGGTTCGGCTCCCCAGACGATCTGCGCTACCTGATCGACGCGCTCCACGCCGAAGGTATCGGCGTGATCGCGGACTGGGTGCCGGCACACTTCCCGCGCGACGAATGGGCGCTGGCTCGGTTCGACGGCACGGCTTTGTACGAGCACGCGGATCCCCGCCGCGGACATCATCCCGACTGGGGGACCCTAATCTTCAACTACGGACGCAACGAGGTCCGCAACTTCCTCATTGCCAACGCCCTCTACTGGATCGAGAAGTTCCACATCGATGGCCTGCGCGTGGATGCCGTGGCATCCATGCTGTATCTCGACTACAGCCGTGAGGAGGGCGAATGGTTGCCCAATGTCTTCGGCGGTCGCGAGAACATCGAAGCGATCGAGTTCCTCAAGGAGCTCAATACGGTCGTGCACTCAGAGCATCCCGGAATCCTCATGGTTGCCGAAGAGTCGACGGCTTGGCCGGGGGTCAGCAAGCCCGTTCATGTCGGTGGGCTCGGATTCGGCATGAAATGGAACTTGGGTTGGATGCACGACACGCTCGCCTACTTCACGAAGGATCCCGTCTATCGTCGCTTCCATCACAATCAGCTGACGTTCAGCCTGTGGTACGCCTTCACCGAGAACTTCATCCTGCCCCTGTCCCACGATGAGGTCGTGCACGGCAAGGGATCGCTCATAGGAAAGATGCCCGGCGACAGGTGGCAGGCACTCGCCAACCTGCGCGCGCTTTATGCCTACATGTGGGCACATCCCGGCAAGCAGCTGATCTTCATGGGCGCGGAATTTGCGCAAAGCCGCGAGTGGAACCATGATCGGAGCCTCGACTGGCATCTTCTCGACTACGACGAGCACCTGGGCATCCAGCAGTTCGTCGCCGATCTCAACAAGGTCTACCAAGGGACTCCCGCACTATGGGAGCTGGACTCGGATCCAATCGGCTTCCGTTGGATCGACGCGAACGACGCGGACAACAATGTCCTGTCCTTCTTCAGGCGGAGTGCCTCGGGAGAGTTCCTTGTTTGCATATGCAACTTCTCTCCCGTTCCGAGGAACGGCTATCGCGTGGGCCTGCCCGCTGGGGGCGACTACTTCGAGGTTCTGAATTCGGATGCCGACATGTATGGGGGCACCAATGTCGGCAACCTGGGCGCGGTGGAAGCTGAGGAGCGGCCGTGGCATGGCCTTGGGTACTCGGCCCCGATAACGCTCCCTCCCGTGGGGGTGGTGTGGCTCCGCAGGTAGTAGTCCACGGCCACTTCTACCAACCTCCCAGGGAGAACCCGTGGACGGGAACGATCGACGATCAGCCCAGCGCCGCCCCCTTTTCGAATTGGAACCAGCGGGTGCACGCCGAATGCTACGAGCCCAACGCGTTCGCCACCCTCAAGTTGCCCGGCGAGACGAGAGTCGTCAACAACTTCGAGAAGGTCTCGTTCGATGTTGGGCCGACGTTGCTATCGTGGTTGGAGGCCGAGCAGCCGGAGACCTACGCACGCATCGTGGAGGCCGACAAGGCCGCGGTGGCCGCGACCGGACACGGCAACGCGCTCGCGCAGGCGTATCACCATTCGATCCTGCCCCTGGCGAGCGCGCGCGACATGAGAACCGAGGTCGTGTGGGGCATCGAGGACTTCCAGCATCGTTTCGGTCGCGAGCCTGAAGGCATGTGGCTTCCCGAGACCGCCGCCTCCGACGCCGTGCTCGGAACACTCATCGACTGCGGTGTGCGGTTCACGATCATGGCGCCGTGGCAGGCGGCGAACTGGCGAGAGCCGAATGGACCGTGGCTGGACGCTCGGGCACATCCTGTCGACCCCGGGTTCCCGCACAGGTACGTGCACCCCGATGGCTCGGGGCGCGACCTGGCGGTGTTCTTCTACAACGCAGACATCGCGCGCCGGATCGCGTTCGAGCAAGCCACGGCGTCGGCGGAAGAGTACATCGCAATGTTCGAATCGAGCCCTGGGCCCATCGCTCACGCGGCCACGGACGGTGAAACCTACGGCCACCATCACAAGTTCGGCGAGGTGGGGCTTGCATTCGCGCTGTTCGTTGAGGCGGAGCGTCGCTCGATTGAAGTGACCAACTACGGCGTTGCGCTCGAGAGGGTCCCGCCAACTCGAGAAGTACTGATCGCCCAGGGCCGGGGGTCATCGTGGTCCTGTTCCCACGGCGTCGGGAGGTGGGAGCGAGACTGTGGCTGCAGGACGGGCGGTATGCCGGACTGGGACCAGAAATGGCGAGCCCCATTGCGCGCCGCGCTCGAGCTCGTTCGCGACGCGTGCGACGAGGCGTTCGGCCGGCTCGGCCACATGGTGCTGAGGGATCCCTGGGGTGCACGCGACCAATACATCCGTGTCCTGACCGGAAGCGTGCCCCTTGAAGAGTTCGCACGCGCGGAGGCAAGCGGTGTCCTCGACGAAGAGACAACGATTGCGATCCGCGACCTGCTCGAAATGCAACGCATGGCACTGGCGATGTTCACCAGCTGTGGGTGGTTCTTCAACGACATCTCCGGCATCGAGTCTGTCCAGATTCTCCGGTACGCGGCGCGCGCACTCGAGATCCTCCAGCATCTCGGGCAACCCACCCCCACGGACGCGTTTCTCGGGACTCTGGGAGATGCCGGTAGCAACGTCTTCGAGCACGGCACGGGAGCCGACATCTTTCGGTCGATCGAGCGCCCTGTAGGGTAATCGGGTGGAAGGCGACGGAGGCGGCCCCTTATCGCGCGTGACGGATCGAGTCGGGAACCTCGTCGAGCTGTTGACGACCCTCGACAAGCGCATCCTCACGACACTCGACTCGCTCGAGGAGATGCGCTCGGCCGCGACGACCCTTGACTCGCTGTCGACCGACGGCGAGGAGCTCATCGACGACATCCGCAGGCGCATCGCGAAATTCGACGAACGGCTTCACGCCGATCTCGACGAGATCAAGGCCGAGCTGATCGCACGGCTGAAAGAGACGGAGGGGCTCGCCGAGCGATTCGACCGCCTGGAGACCTCGCTCGCCAGCATCGAGCAGGCAACCGTCCACCTCGACCAAACGATGTCCGGGATGGTCGGGTCGCTGCCCGATTTCATGACCCGCCGGATCAAGTCCGAGGCGCCAGACGAACCCGACGCGGCGGCTTCGCCGTGATAAGAAGCAGTCCGTGAGCGACGACGATAAGAACGGCGGCGGCCGCCGGGAGAGCGAGAAGGAGCGACGAGACCGTGAGTTGATCGAGCTTCTCAATGAGTTGCGGGTCGCGCTTCCGGGCATCCAGGTGCTGTTCGCGTTCCTACTGACGATGCCTTTCACCCAACGCTTTACCACCATCAATCCGGGGCAGGAATCCACTTACTTCTTGGCGTTTATCTGCACCGCGCTTGCCTCGGCCCTGTTGATAGCCCCCTCCGTCATGCACCGGCTCCGCTTTCGAGCCGAGGACAAAGAAAACCTCCTGGTGGTCTCCAACCGACTCACGATCGTCGGCTCGCTCTTTCTCGCAGTGGCGATTACTGCCGTCGTGTTCGTCATCACCGATGTGCTCTACGGCGGGCCCGAGTCCCTACTGTTCACCATTGGGGTCGGGGCGGTGTTCGTCGTGATCTGGTATCTGATGCCGCTCGGGTGGAGGGCGCGGGACTCGAAACAGGGGGACTAGCCGTGAAAAGGATTTTTGCTGAGTTCAAAGCGTTTGCGTTTCGGGGCAACCTCCTCGACCTGGCGGTCGCCGTTATTCTCGGACTGGCGTTCAACCAGGTGGTGCAAGCGTTGGTAAACGGTGTCCTGATGCCGGTCGTTGCCGCGATCTTTGGCCAGCCCGACTTCAACGACCTCTCGTTCGAGGTGGGCGAGGCGTCGATTACCTACGGGCTCTTCCTCACGTCGCTCGTCAACTTCCTGCTCGTCGCTCTCGCCCTGTTCCTCGTCATCAGGGCCGTGAACAGGATCATGTTGCCTAGAGGTGCCCCTCCCGAGCCGCCCAGGACGCGCGAATGCCCCTATTGCTTCATCCCGATTGCCCTCGAGGCGACGCGCTGCAGCGCGTGCACCAGCCAAGTGGAGCCGGCGCATTCGTAACGACAATCAGATCGCAGGAAGCCTTGCCGTGTGGACGCGCAGCCCGCGGCGGGTCGGGCAGAGCACCTCGTGAACGACCTCGTCGCGTGTGATCGTCACGAGGCCCACGTTGTTCTCGCCGACGATCTTGAGCGAACCGTCGCCCGAGACGACTATGTACTCGCGCTCCTCCGAGAAATCGGGTTCTTCCTCGATGTGAAGGTGCTTGGCGCGCCGTGGGGACAGCATGACCGGACTTTCGGGCGACCACTCGTCGGTGTTCGCCGGGCGCATGGTCGCCAGGGCCCTGATCCCGGTCCTCGCCGATTCCGGAGGCGACTTCCACCCGACTCGCTCGTGCTTCCTCCGCACAGACTTGCCCAGAAGGTTCAGCGCTACCTTGCTGAGAACGCCGCTGTGCTTGAAGGAGCTGCTGACGATCTGCGAGATCCGCAACTCCCTGCCGTTCATGCGAAACGTCACTTTGAGGTTCATGCCGTAGTGGACATCGCCCGACAGGAACACGCAGGATTCCAACTGGAGATCCTCCATGATGAACTCCATGAACTCGACCAGACCCTGGAGGTTGGAGTGCCACGCCTCGAGATCGATCTCGTAGGGCCCGACCTTGTCCTTGAGAAACTTCTGCCGCCGCTCCTGCAACTCCAGACCGAAGATCGGCACCGGTGAGACGACGATCAACGGGTCCCCCGGTTTGTAACCGGCGCCTTCCAGCGTCGCGAGGGCAGTCTTGCGGCCCAGCTCGCCGATAAGGTGAGCGGCGCCTTCGCCACTGTCGAATGTTCGGTTCGTGCGTGAGTCGAGGAATATCGTCGGAGGATCGGTCGGCGTACAGAAGTACCAACCGTTGAAGTCCCACAGCATGTCCTCGTATTCGGACGCGTCGCTGCTCTGATCCAACATGTAAGCAGAGATCTTCTTCTTGAACGTGTCGTCAAAGGAGTCCGGGCGGTTGCCCCACCCCTGGAACGCCCAATAGGACGCCAGCGCATTGGCCACCATCCGGCGGCCGGAGGCGCTGCCGCGGACGTTCTCGTGCCAGTCGAGGGTGAGGTTCCAGTCGTCGGTGCAGTCATGGTCGTCGAAGATCATGTAGGTAGGGATATTGGCTAGAGCGCGGCGGACGCGAGGAATCGTCGCGCGCGTCCTGGAGAGATCGGCACGCTGAACCGCGTACTTACGTCGCTCTGCCCTCGTGCGCAGTCCGCTCTTGAGCTCATCGTCGGGGATCGCATCGGCAGCAGCTGCGAACTCATCGGGCCAGTTGTCCGGATTCCAGGCAACGACGTAGGTCGCCGCGAATTCCCCGAAACTCATGAGGTGGTTCTCCGCGTGGCCGGACGTCAGCTTCGCTCTTTCGTGCGCGAGCTCGGCTCGCCCGTTGACCGGTATTTCCGTCAACGCCGGCCAGTCGGGCACGGACTTCTCGTCCTCCGGGCCCATGAGCTCGGTGGCGAGTTTTCTGATGTGATCGATCATCGGGCCCGCGACTTCATCGCCGTAGATCTGGTCGCCTGTCAGGAACAGCGCACTCGGTCGTTCGTTCACGTCGTGCGCATGGCGTGCAAGCACCTCGTCCACGACGCTGAGTGCATCGTGGCCCTTTCCGTGGAGCATCCGGCACGAGCCGTGCATCAGCCGCAATCTCGGCGTCTCGTTCCGAATGTAGAAGGTGGGAAGTGGGAAGCCGTCGTAGGCAATCCGATGCAGCCCGTCGAGCAGGTCGAGATCGCCGAGCCGCCGACCTTTCCGGGCTCCCCGCTCGAGGAGTTCGATGTCGTATCCGAGCAAGCGGTCGCGCGGAAACGAGTCGCCCTTGGGAGTCGCCTCAACGAGATGGACGAAGAGGTTGGCACCGAGCTGGATGCCCCTCTCGCTCCCCGCCCCCACCGCCTTCGGCTGTGACTCCGAGAATGCTTCGACGTCGAAGATATGGGCCCGAACCCGCACGTCGGTGCTGGTTGCGAGCCAGATGCAAACGCGGGTGGCCTCGGTTCGGCGCAGAATCGGACCGGCCAGAAGAGTGTTCACGAAGTCATTCTTTCCCGCTTTGACATGGCAGGAGCATGCGGATCACGGAAGGAATCGGGCTCTACCCCCCGATGTAGGACATCTCGACCTTCGGCAGGTCGGTAGTCTGCGAGGACCGGATCTCCGAGTAACGGTCGGTTCTGCCGCTCCAGATCGTTGCAATCCCCGCCGCAATATCGTCGTCGGAGGCCCCGTCCCTGAGCGCCGCACGCAGATCGTGACCATCGGTCGCGAACAGGCACGTGAAAAGCCGGCCCTCCGACGAGACACGCGCCCGCGTACAGTCGCCGCAGAACGGCTGGGTCACGGAGGCCACTATCCCGATCTCGCCCGTGCCGTCCTTGTAGCGGTATCGATTGGCAACTTCACCGCGGTAGTTGGGCGCCACCGGCTCGAGCGGAATCTCGGCATCGATCGCGGCAACGATCTCCCGTGCCGGTACGACATCGTCGAGTCGCCAGCCGTTCGTCGCACCGACGTCCATGTACTCGATGAACCGCACGATGTGGCCGGTCCCCTTGAAGTGCCGCGCCATGTCGACGACGCTGCTTTCGTTGAGTCCCCGCTTGACGACCATGTTGATCTTGACCGGGGCCAGTCCGGCATCCGCCGCCGCATCGATTCCGTCCAGTACCCGCCGGACGGGGAAGTCGACGTCGTTCATCGCCTTGAAGATCGCGTCGTCGAGAGAGTCGAGGCTGATCGTCACGCGGTCCAGTCCGGCCTTCTTCAGGGCGCGAGCCTTTTTGGCGAGCATCGACCCGTTGGTCGTCAGAGCGAGGTCGATCCCCGGAATGCCCCCGAGCATCGCGACGAGCCGCTCAATGTCGCGCCGCACCAGGGGCTCTCCCCCTGTGAGCCGGATCTTCTCGACACCGAGCCGGGCAAAGAGTCCCGACAAGCGGTAGATCTCCTCGAACGAGAGGAGCTCGGCTCGTTCGAGGAACCGGTAGTCGGCCCCGAACACCTCTTTAGGCATGCAGTAGACGCATCGAAAATTGCAGCGGTCGGTGACCGAGATCCGAAGGTCCCGGATCGGCCTACCCAATCTGTCGGTAAGACGTGCGCTCAATCGATCACCCCGCTCCCCATGTTCCCACGGCATGACGGGCGCCGTCATCGCGGGGTGCGTGAGACTGCCCGAGCGGCTTGCGGCGGCGATCACTGCCTTCGGAGGGGGCCTTCTGCTCGCGGCGATCGCCCTCGAGTTGGGTAGCAGTCGCTGCGGTCGCCGGATTCATCGCTGGATACCTCCTCAGCTGAGGGTCGCTAACGACCGATCCGAGGCCGACAGGGACACCCAGCGAGTGAGGGCGTAGTCACTCTCGCCTGTTCGATAACGACCCGGCCGGGCCATTCCCTCAAGCGCGCAATTGGGACTTGATGGACGGAGAAGCGTTCACACTGAAAGGGAGGATCTGCATGCACACACACGGATGCCTTTGTAGCTTTGTTCCACCCGCCCCGCTCAATCGACTCGCTCGGAAGAGCGATCCGGCAAGAAGAAGCATCTACAAGAGCAAGCAGGCTCGCGATAATCGTCAGGCGAAAACGGAAGAGGTCGCGGGGCTTGCAGTGGCCGTTTCTCGAGGGTCCGCGCAGCGAGAAGTCTACGACTGCAAGCACACATGGAACCAGCGCGAAAACATCGTGCGCGATGAGAACGGGCCGGCAACGGGCGATGACGCCGCGGACGACGCCTTCGACCACGCGGGATCGGTCCGCTCCTACTTCAAAGACGTCCTGGCGCGCGATTCAATAAACGGCACCGGTATGGATCTGATACTCAACGTCCACTTCGGCGTCGATTACATGAACGCATTCTGGGACGGGGACGAGATGACCTTCGGTGATGGCGACGGTGAGATCTTCACGACCTTCTCTCGCTCGCTCGACGTTGTCGCCCACGAGCTCGCGCACGGCGTCACCCAGTTCACGGCGGGTCTTCGCTACCGCAGCCAGTCCGGGGCCCTCAATGAGCACTTCTCAGACGTGTTCGGCACGGCCATCACTCAGTGGGTCGCGGGTCAATCCGCCGACGACGCCGACTGGCTCATAGGCGACGAGATCATGGGGCCGGAACTCTACGGCGAAGCCCTGCGATCGATGAGCGCGCCCGGGACCGCGTATGCCAACGAGTTTTTGGGAGTGGATCCGCAGCCTGCGCACATGCGCGACTACTACGCCGGCAATGCGGACCGTCAGGGCGTCCACATCAACAGCGGCATCCCCAATCGCGCGTTCTATAGAGTCGCCATGGAGATAGGCACGGACAAAGCGACGCTCATCTGGTACGAAGCCCTGCTCAACCTGTGGCCGACCACGAACTTCAACGAGGCGACACAGGTCATCGGGGACGCGGCGCGGCGTCTGACCCGCGACAACAAAGTGCCACTTGGATCCACCCAGGCGGTTCGGATGGCTTTCAAGTCGGTGGGCCTACCGAAGTGATTCACGTGTTCGGGGGGTGGCGCTAGGCTGCCCCCCGTACACACCCACCCACCGGGAGGCCACGCGTGCGCATCTCTTTCGAATGCTCCGGCGGCTTCGCCAATCTCAATCTCTCGTACGTCGCGGATACCCACCAACTACCTCCGGACGTGGCGCGCGATCTGGAGCGAGAGGTGGTGGCGTCGCGCATCTGGGACCTGGAGGAGCCGGGCGGCGATCCCGATTCCGGGCCCCCGGACGTGTTCTCCTACCGGCTGATGGTGCAGGACGGGCCGCAGCACCGCACGATGGAGATGACGGACGTCACCGCGCCGCCGTCGATGCACCCACTTCTGTCCAAGCTACGCAAGCTGGCCCTTGCGCAGCGGGAGCCCTAGGCTGACGGCTCGATGCGGATCGGCTCTTCGATCAGCCTGACCGCGATTGGTTCGGGGGGCTGGAACCAGGGGTCGCCCTCGTCGCCGGAGGAACTGAGCGTCCATTTGTCCGTCGTTCGCGGCACGGCGATCGGGTAGACGGTTAGCGTCCCGTCCTCGTCGACGCGCAGACGGAGGAAGTTCTTGAAGTGCTCGTTTCTGTGCGCCGAGAAGAGCTCGTTCGTGTTGAGCCCGGCGGCATCCGCGAGATAAAGGTACGCCGCCATCACGAGAGACCCGAGCAGCCCGCCGATCACGCCCACCGACACCACGAAGCTCACCCGAAAAGCTGCGCCTGAGAGATCCGCAAAGACCTGAGAAGCGGCGGCGATCGTTGCGGCGATCACCAGCAGATGGGCGATCCCATGGAGCAGGCCGGCGGCGTAACCCTTCGCCTTCTTGTTCTTCGTCAGGCCCACCAGACCTCGCATCAGAACGAGGGCAAGTACGATGGCGAGGGGACTCCGGCGCAATCCGCGCAGAACGTCTCCGACCCCGAGATCCGTCATCGCGGCGACGAAGTCCTCGCCCTCCTCCCGCAGCGAGGCCGCAACCGTGAACGCGAACAGCGCGTGCACGACACCCATCAAAATCCAGAAGCCGTAGTTCTTCACCGGCAGAGCAAAGACTCTCGCCTTGAGGTGCCGCGACTCCTTGCGTCCCGGATAACGGGCAGCCAGCTCGTAGTGAGCGGGCGGGGTCGTCTTGCCCGGGGCCCGTGACTCGTCCGGCGGAAGCTCGAGCTCCTTCGGCAGGCGATGTGTCGCCGACAGATATGCTCCACCGCCGCCCGACGTGATCTTGTGGGCGCCGCCGGTGCTTTCGTAGCGCGCGTAATGGTGGGCGTCACCGGACAGCGACAGTCGGATGCTTGCGCCGGTGGGCCGGACCACCTTCCGCTCGAAGTAGTCGAGGTTGACGAACGCCTCGGGCGCGGATCGATTCGCATGGACCCAGCTCGGTTTCGCCGAGCACAACACGATCGAGTCGCCGGGTCGCACCGCCGGCGCCACCTTCTCTGAGAAATAGGTGAGCTGGGGTTGGTCGATGTAGTCGTCGAACTGGATATCGATTGCCCACAGCCACCATCCGCGCGGCAGCTTTGCGGCGAAGTAGCTGCGCGACTGCTGCGTTAGCCAGCCGCCGATCCAGTTCTGCTGGCAGAAGACGCGCATGAACGTGGTCAGCCCGTCGTACCAGTCGTGATTGCCCGGCACCGCGAACAGATGCGGGTGATCGGAAGCCGTCATGGGAAGAGCCGCGCGGTAGGGACCGACGAGCCGGTTCTCGTAGTTACGGATGGTGGCGGCCGGATACACCTGGTCTCCTCCCATGACCAGCAGCTTGCCGCGCTGCGTCGGCCACGATCGGCTCCCCGATCCGACTTCGAGCTTCTCCTCCGCGAGCAGGGAGGCGACGCTGTAGGTCGGACCGAATCCGTCGCCGAGGTCCGCGACGTAGTCGAGCCACAGCTCCGATCGATCGGAGTAGTCAAACGGAGGAGACGCCGGCAGGGCGGCCTGGATCTCGCGCTTGTCCGAGTATGCGCCGAAGATGCCGGAGATGACGACACGCAGAGCCGTGTCGGTGAGCTCGCGCGGTGAAAACCACTGAACCATCGGCTTTCGGATGAAGCCGAGCTCAGCCGGACGATCGCTTGTCGGCCGCGCCGTCACGCCTTGCCCGCCCGCTCCTCGAGCTGGCGGCCGTAGACGTCCCACAGCTTGCCCAGAAACAGCCTCCCGAACCCGACCATTGCATCCTTCCGAGCGCCAAGGGACGGACCCCCGACTCTGAATGTCGTGAGCTGCTTAAGGAAGTCGAGCATGTAGATGTTAATGATGCCGGCAGCCACGATCTGTGCGCCGGCGTCCGCACCTTCGTCGACGTGGCCTCGCAGGACCCTCGTGAAGAGGGTCGAGGTGTCCTGCCAGACATCGAAGCCGGGATCGTCCTTCACGTCCTTGAACCCGGACAACGTGAGCGGGTGGCCGGCGCCGTCTTCGAAGAAGAGCCGGTAGAGCATGCGCTTTCGGGACGCATCCTCGGAGTCCACGAACAGATTGAATACGCCCTTTTCCACCGCCCGCTTCCCACCGAGCTCCTCGCATTCGACCCACCCCGCGGCCGAGCCGCGGTGATCGGGGTCGCTCACGAACCGGTCGACGTCGTCGATCGAGATCGTGAGGTGGAACATCAGGAACGTTTGGCTGGCCTTTCCTTGCTTGAAGCCCGGCTCGTAGTCCTCCTCACCGAACGTGACGTAACCCTTCATCTCCTCCGTGAACTCAAGGGTCGGATGCTCCGCTGCGCTCATGTCCTCACGCGTCCTTTCCTGTCATGCGGCCGGCTCTCGATCATGTGGCACACCGCGCGATCTGCAAATGCTGCAATGGTGAGCGACGGGTTGGCGCCTACCGGGCCCGGCATCACGGATCCGTCCAGGACATAAAGGTCCGGATATCCGAACACCTGTCCGTAGGCGTCCACGACTCCCTCTTTGTCGGTGTCGCCCATAGGGCATCCGCCCAGCGGGTGCACGGTTATCACGCGCTTGAGGTGACTGAGTGGGTTCTCCTCGAAGCGGCCCCCCATGGCGTGTGCGATGTCGGCCATGGTGGACGTGACACGGTCGAAGTACTTCTGTGACGTCTTAGTCGTCCAATCGATGGCGAGGTAGCCCTTGCTCAGGCTCATCACCCCATCGGGGACGTCGCGGCCCATTCCCAGCAGCGGAAGGGACCCCGACGACAGATGCGTGTTACCGATCAGTTGCGAGATCTCGGCCCCCAACATGCTCTTCGGATCGCGGCTAAGGCGCGCCCACAGTCGCCTCAGGGCGAAGCGGGCGACCCGCACCGCCGTGCTTCCGACGGTGGTGGCCTCTAGCATCCAGTCAACAAAGCCCGGGTAGCCGGCGTCCTGGATGTAGAAGCCGCGCCCGCGGCCTCCGTCGACGGCGTCCGGAACCCGAATGGCACTCGTGATTACCGGTCCCCGGGACGGATTGAGGACGCGCCCGGCTCCCCCGTTCCTGTCCGTGGCCTTCAGCGCAAACGAAAGCAGATCCCCGTTGCCGCAGAAGCGGGTGCCCAGCGCCCGGCTTATGCCCGCGAATGCGCTTCGGTTGCGCAACAGGAGATACGGAGAGCCGAGCGTCCCCGCGGCGAGGATCAAGCGGTCGCAGGTGACCGTCGTAATCGGCAGTTTGCCCGTATTGGTCCTCTTACCCTCGCGCTCGGCCGCATGCTCCACGAAGCCGACGCTGTAGCCCCCGCCGGCGCGTGGTGCAAAGCTCCGGACCTCGCAGCGCGTCCGGATCTCAGCACCGTGATGGGCGGCCGCCGACAAGTACGTGTGATCCAGAGTGTTCTTGCTCCCATAGTTGCAACCGACATCGCACTCTCCGCATAGCCTGCACGTCTGACGCGACCGTCGGTGGATGTTCGGGTAATCGGCCTCGCGGATCGGCTCGCCCGGAACCGCCCTCTCCCCCGGCGACGGCGAGAAGGAGACGGCCAGGGGGGGAAGCTGCCATTCGTGACCGAGGTCGCGAGCGGCCCCCTGCATCGCTGCAGTTTTCGCGACAGCCTCATAGCCACTCTCGCCGAACGGGAACCGCTGCGCGCCCAGCATCGCCTCGACTTCGTCGTAGTGAGGTTCGAGGTCGGCGCGGGTGATCGGCCACGTCTCGTAGCCCCCGCGGACCGGGTCCTTCACCACGAACCATCGCTCGTCTTTTCTCAGCAAGACGTTTGCATAGATGAGCGAGCCGCCCCCGAGGCCGCTCGAGACCACCGCCTCGAGGCCCCTGAACGACCACAGATCGAACATGCCGTGCAGACCTGCGCTCGGATCCCAGAAGTTGACATGCATCTCTCGTGGGGTGCGTGCGAACGAGCCCGGCGGATATGCCTTGCCGCGCTCGAGAACGAGGATTCGTTGTCCGTCGGCGGCCAGTCGGAACGCGGCGACGGAGCCCCCGAACCCCGAACCGACGATGACGGCGTCGAAGTGCTGCACGTCGGCCATTGCGTCGCCTCCCCAAATCGAGTGGCCGGACTCGCTCATCTAGGCACGACTCACCCCCGGATAGGAATAGCCCTGGATGCCTATATCGCAGGGGGGCATCAAATAACTGGAAGAATCCCTCCGCGGGTGGGGCGCCTCACCCGTCCAGGTCGCGAAGAGCGTCCTCCAGGCCTCGCACGAACGTCGGGTACGGATAGATGAGATCGCGTAACACGCGCACCGGGACCCTCTGTTTGACTGCCAGCACCAGGAGCCCGAGCACCTCCCCCGCGGCCGGGCCCATCGTCGAGGCGCCGACGAGTACGCCCTGATCCGCGTCGGCGACGAGCTTGGTGACCCCGTGCTCGGCCCCCGGGCCGTGTATCCATCCGCGGGCGGACGACGAGGTCGACGCGATCCCGGTGCGCACGCTGATGCCCAGGTCGCGGGCCCCCGCCTCCGACAGACCCACGCTCGCAACCTCGGGGTCGGTGAAGGTGACGCGCGGAACCGCCCGGTAATCGGCGGGCCGGTGGTCCGCTCCGAGCAGGTCGGCCGCCGCGATCCGGCCCTGATAAACGGCGAGGTGGGTAAAGGCTCCGACTCCGGTGATGTCGCCGACCGCCCACAGGCCGTCGCCCGCGCGCATATGGCCGTCGGTCTCGATCGAGCGCCCATCAGGATCGAGTCCCATGTTCTCTATGCCGAGCGATTTGAGGTTGAGCCGGCGTCCGGTCGCAACCAGAAGCCTCTCCGCACCCAGCTTTTCGCCCCCCTCCAGCTCGACCTCGACCCCCGTCTCGGCGGCGCGCACGCGCGTCGCGGGGGCGCCGGTCAGAAGCGCGATCCCCTCCGACCGCAGGACCTCACCCAGCGCCTCGCCGTTCTCGGGCTCCTCCATCGGTAGGGCGTGACCGGCGAGCTCAACGATCGTGATCTCGGTTCCGAACCGATGGAACGTCTGCGCCAGCTCCAACCCGATCGGGCCCGCGCCGAGCACGATCATCGACGCCGGCAGCTCGGATGCTTCGATCGCGTCACGGTTCGTCCAGTAGTCGACGCCGGCGAGTCCCTCGATGGGAGGCGCAGCCGGCTCGCCCCCGGTGGCGATTACCACTCCCCGGCGCGCCCGGAACGTGCGGCCGTCGACCTCGACCGCGCCCGATCCGATGATGTGCGCTTCGCCCCTGACGAAGGTCTCGCCTTTTTCTACGTGACGCTTCACTGCGGCGGAGTCGTCCCACCCCGCAGTGGCCTCGCGCACTCGTGCCGCCACCGGTGCCCAGTGGGGTGAGATCGTGACTTCCCCCGCCAATCCGAGTGCGCGCGCGGCTTCGGCCACGCTGTTGCCCGCCCGGACCATGATTTTCGATGGGATGCAGCCCCAGTACGGGCACTCGCCGCCGACGAGCTTTTTCTCGACGGCGAGGACGTTCAATCCCGCGCCGGCGAGGCGTCCGGCGACCTCCTCGCCACTCACGCCCATGCCGATCACGATGACGTCGTGGTCGTCCGGCATGCCTCGAGTGTGCACCCAATCGCGTTATGCGCGATCAACCGCACTCTCGACGAACTAGGTGCCGCCCGCGACCGCAGGGATGATCGCGATCCGCGCCCCCCTCTCGACGCGGCTGTCGAGGCCCTGGAGGAACCGGATGTCCTCGTCGTTCACGTAGACGTTTATGAAGCGACGAAGCTGCCCACCCTCGTCGAGCAGCCGCTCGGCGAGCCCCGGGTGGCGGGAGCCCAGATCGGCGATCACCTCTTTGACCGTGTTGCCGATGGCGTCCACCTGGTCGTGGTCTCCGACCAGCGGGCGCAGCTGGGTCGGGATCCGAACAGTCGCACTCATCAAAGCCCCTCCTTCTTCAATCTACGATCGGGTTGCCCTGCGGGCTCCCCGCTCTCCGTCGGGGGAACGGTGAGATGACCCGCCTGTTTGGTTCCCCCGAACCCCTCCTCCTCTAGCACCTCGTCCACGGCGGCGACGTTCGGCGCGACCGGAGGGCGCGCCGTGCGGGGACCCAGGGTCTCGAGGGTCTTGAGCCCCACCCCGGTGATCAACACGACGGTCTCGTCTTCCGGCGAGATCGCCCCCTCCGCCACGAGCCGCTCGAGGCCCGCGATCGTCACGCCGCCGGCCGCCTCCGTGAACAGACCCTCGCAGCGGGCGAGGAGACGGATGCCCTCGGCGACGGATTCCTCAGGGACTGCGGTGACGGCGCCACCCGAGGCCCGCGCCTCGGCGAGGAGATAGCGCCCGTCGGCCGGGTCCCCGATAGCCAGCGATTTTGCGACGCTGTCGGGCTTCACCGGCGTCACTTCGAGAGCCCCCTCGGCAAACGCCCGGGCGACGGGCGCGCACCCGGCCGCCTGGGCACCGAAGATGCGGGACCTCACCTCCGGGATCAGCTCGACACGCTCCAGCTCGCGAAGGCCCCTTGCGACCTTCGTGAGCATTGCCCCCGATGCGACCGGCGCAACGATCGCGTCCGGCGCTCGCCATCCCAGTTGCTCGGCGATCTCGAATCCGAGAGTCTTCGACCCCTCCGCATAGAACGTGCGTAGATTTACGTTCACGAACGCCCACGGTTTCGATTCCGCCAGCTCCGCGCACACCCTGTTGACATCGTCGTAGGTGCCGTCGATCTCGACGATCTCGCCTCCGAAGACCGCGGTCGAGACCACCTTCCCGCGTTCGAGCCCCGCCGGGATGAAGACGATGCTTCGCATGCCGGTCGCGGCCGCGTGCGCGGCGACGGAGTTCGCGAGGTTTCCGGTCGACGCGCACGCGATGGTGTCGAAACCGAAACGGCGAGCCGCGCTCACCGCAACCGTGACGACGCGGTCCTTGAACGAGTGGGTCGGGTTGAACGTGTCGTTCTTGAGCCACAGCCGCCTCAGCCCGAGCTCGGCGGCCAGCCGGGGGGCCGGCCGTAGCGGCGTGAAGCCCGCACCGATGTCAACCCTCTCGGGCGGGGGCGGCGCAGGCAACAGGGGCGCATAGCGCCAGATCGAGGGAGGGCCGGCGGCGATGCCGGGGGCCGAGATCGTCTGGGCGATGGCGTCGTAGTCGTAGTCGGCCTGCAGCGGCCCGAAGCACTCATCGCAGTAGTAGAGAGGTCCGACATCGAATGCGCGCCCACACTCCCGGCACGACAGAGTCGAGACGCCCAGGGACGGGTGTGTGGAGACGGTACCGGTTGCGCTCATCGTGCCTCCTCGGTTCGGTTGTCCCGAGGAGACGCCGGAGCGCCACCCATCTTCCCCGGGCCTTCAGCCGGGCCAGATGTGGCACCCTTACCCCCGCCGGAAGCGGAGAGGGTTGCCGGGGTTTCTCAGGGCTGGTTCCCTCGACCCCTCATGATGAGTAGCTCGTTTCTATCCGAGATAGCGGCCCGCGGTCAAATGCCGCCAGAAGAGATCAGTCGGCGCGCAAGATGGGGGCGCGTGACGGTGACTCGATCCATCGGCACCTCACGCTCGGGCCATTCGCCCGTGCGTGTCAACACCTCGAAGTCCTCGTCTGTGACCAGAACGGTGTCCTCGGATTTGACCCTGGTGATCGAAGGGGTTCCACGCGGTCACGTTTCCGGCCTCCAAGATGTGTGAGGTGGACGGCGTCGCAAAGATCTCGCGGCCCGCATAACCCGTCAGACCTCCTTGGTGATGGAGCTTCCACTCGTCCCGGAACCCCTCCGCCGCGTACCGGTCCGCGCCCTTGCGCATCACCGTGCCGAGCGAGCGGCCGGGACGGCTCTCATAGATCTCGCACGCGTCCACCCGCGTCACCGCCTCGTGGCGCCTACGCAGGTCGTCGTCGGGTGCCCCGAAGGTCACCATGCGCGTGAGCGACGCGTGCAGACCGTGACGGCGGCCCGTGAGAGCAACAAGCACCGTTTTGGCGACGGTTCTGGATGTCGGAAGCGGATGCCGGTACGCCGCGATGCGATCGTCGGCCGCCACGAGATCGACGAGGGCTACGATGCCGCGCGCGGCGCACTCGGATGCAACGACCGCCGCAACATCGAGTTCCGACATCCCGGGACGGGCGCTGCGGCACGCGGTCTCAACCGCGGTCGCGGCGTCTTGTCCGAGAGCTCGGTACCGGTCGACCTCCGGCGCCGACATGACGTAGCGCATGCACGCGAAGCTCGGATCTGCCACCGGCCATCCTCCTATTGCGCCGTCCCCGACCGTTCTTGCCGGATCGCTCGTTACCCCCACGAACTCCCGGAGCGCGCCCGGCTCGTGCCACGGGTAGGCGTGGATCTCGAATGGGAGCCCGCCGAGTTCCTCGTCCGCGAGCCGGCCGGCCTCGATGTTCGTCGTGACGACGAAGGCCTCCTGTCTCGTCACGAGCACCGTCGCGATCCCCGCCTCCTCTCCAATCGAGATGTGGCTGTGCCCGCCCCCGGTGATCCACGCAAAGTTCGCCTGTGAGCCGAGCAGAACCGCATCGAGGTCTCGCTCGTCCAGCCACCCCCGAATCGTCGTCAGCTTTGCGTCGACCTCGGCGCGTCGCCCCTCGTCGCCGGACGCGGGGCCGCCGGGCCCGGTTCTCACAGGGGAGATCCTCCGGGGGTCAAACCCCTCTCAGCCTGCGCGATCGCCCACGCAGCGTTGACGAGCCCGATATGACTGAACGCCTGCGGGAAGTTCCCGAGCAGCTCCTTCGTGACCGGGTCGACCTCCTCGGCGAGGAGCCCAAGATCGTTGGCGAATGCCACCGCACGTTCAAACGTTGCGCGGGCTCGCTGGACCTCACCGGCCAGGGCTTGCGCCTGCGCGAGCCAGAACGTGCACAGCAGGAACGTGCCCTCCTCGCCTTCGAGCCCGTCGTGTGCCTTGTACCTGAACACGAGGCCGTGCTCGTCGGTGAGCCGTTCCTCAATGGCCCTGATCGTGGACAGCATCCGTGGGTCGTTCCCTAAAATGAAGCCGACGATGGGCATCATGAGGACGGACGCATCCAGCTCATCGGAACCGAACGCCTGCGCAAAGGCCTGAGCCCGCTCGCTCCACCCGCGCTGCAGGATCGCGTCTTTGATCTCCTCGCGCGTCTTCGCCCATCCGTCCACGCGACCGGCGGCACCGAGCCGGTCTGCAAGCTTGATCGCGCAGTCGAGGGCGACCCAGCACATCAGCTTGGAGTAGAGGAACTCCTGCGCTCCGCCGCGCACCTCCCAGATACCTTGATCGGATTCTCGCCACCGGGCGGCCGCGGCTTCGGCCACGTCGATGAGGAACCTGTTGGTGGCGTCGTCGAACTCCTCCCATTGGTCGGACAAACGGTAAGCGGCGTTGAGCAGCTCACCATAAACATCGAGCTGTCGCTGGTTCCAAGCACCGTTGCCGACCCGCACCGGCCGGCTGTCCCGCCACCCGGACAGGTGAGCGAGCTCGCGCTCGGTGAGATCATGCTCACCGCCCACGCCAAACATGATCTGGAGGTCGGAGCCGCGGTTCAGCTGCGCGGCCGCGGCGCCCGCCATGTACGAGAAGAAGTCGGTCGCCTCGTCGGGGCATGCCGCGACCCAGAGTGCCTCGAGCGTCAGGCTTGCGTCCCGCACCCACGCGTAGCGATAGTCCCAGTTGCGCTCGCCGCCGACCTCCTCCGGTAGCGAGGTGGTCGGCGCCGCGACGACTGCGCCCGTGGGGCGATAGGTGAGCGCCTGCAACACCCGGCCACTCTGACGAACGAGGTCGCGCCACGGGCCCTCATAGGCCTGGTGGAGTTCCGACCACGTGCGCCACGCCTCGAGCGTGTCGTCCATGCGCTCTGCTATCTCGTCCTGCGACCAGACCCGGGGTGGTACTTCCCAACTCTGCGAGTGGTGCAGTGCGAATCGCTTCCTCTCACCCTTCTCGAGGGCATCGAGGCCGGATGCGTCGCTGTTTTCGATGGCGAGTTCGACGGGCGACGATAGGACCAACAGGTCGGCACCTCCTCGGGTGGCCACTCCGCCTTCAACCGCCGTCAACACGGGGAATATCAGTCCGTATTCGGGTCGGGGCGAGAAGTTCGTCTCGAACTCGACCCGTCCGTCGGTGCAGGTGATCTCTCTGATCAGCAGGTGCGGGCTGTGCGTGCCGAGGTCGTGACCGTGCTCGCCGGCGCCCATTGCTCAGCGCGTCCCGCAGGATCGCCGTTCCGGTCCGGGTCACAAAGATCGTCTCGAGCACCATTGTGTCGTCGGCGTAACGGCGGTTCGTTTCGGTTACATCCACCGGGCTTATCGACCAGCTTCCTCCGCTTTCGTCCAGGATGCGGGCAAAGGTGGAAGGCCGGTCGAAGCGCGGGAAACACAGCCAATCGATCCCTCCCGCGCGCGACACCAGCGCCGCCGAGTGGCAGTCGGAGATGAGTCCGTAGTCGGCGATGGGTGTATTCATCATCCCTCCCTAGTCATCTCCGTGGTCGTCCCGATGGAGGTTCGGGTTCACCATCTACTGTTCCGGAGCCGGCAGTTGCGTTACAAAGCGGTGTGTAACGGATCGGGTCGGTCGCGGACGATACCCATCAGATGACACCCGTATGCCGAGAGCGGTACTCGCGCTCCCTGCGGCGGCGGGCAGTTCACTCGACCGAGGAGGGATGCTCATGCGAGGGCTCAAAGGGAAGAACGTCCTGGTCACGGGCGGCACCTCCGGAATCGGCCAGGCCATCGCGGTCCGGTTCGCAGAGTACGGCGCCAACGTTGCAATCAACTACCTGCGGGGGGCACATGAAGCCGACGAAACCGAAGCGCAAGTCCATGCCTGCGTTCGCAGGGTGAAAGAGGAAGGGGTACGCGACGTCCTCGTGCGGGGTGATGTTTCAAAGGAGGGCGAAGTCGCGCAGATGGTCGATGAGACCGTCCGGCAGCTCGGCGGTATCGACATCCTGGTCAACAACGCCGGCATCCAGATCTCGCGGCCGTCCCACGAGCTGTCCGCCGACGAATTCGACAAGGTGCTGGCAGTCAACCTGCGGGGAGCGTTCCTGTGCGCGCGGGAAGCCATCAAGCACTTCATCTCTACGGAGAAGCCCGGAGTCGTCATCAACGTATCGAGCGTGCACCAACGGATCCCGAAACCCAACTACCTCGGGTACTCCGTCAGCAAGGGTGGGATGCAGAACCTCACGACCACCCTTGCTCTCGAGTACGCGGCGAGAGGCATCAGGGTCAACGGCATCGGGCCGGGCGCGACGATCACCCCGATCAACCGGGCCTGGGTCGATGATCCCGTGAAGAGTGATCAGGTCACGTCCCATATCCCGATGGTGCGCGCGGGCACTGCAGACGAAATGGCCGGGGTAACCTGTTTTCTCGCCAGCGACGACGCCGCTTACATCACCGGCCAGACTCTCTTCGTTGACGGCGGACTCACCATCTACGCAGACTTCCGCGAGCCCTGGTCCTCGGAGTAAGCCGGTACTCCGGAGCGATCGCTCAGGCGTTTGGGCGCGCCTCGGGGGCCCTGCCCGCGGCCGGCTCGAGCCTCTTAGCCAGAGCTCGCAGGGCGCGCGCGGACATTCTCCGCGCCCGGCCCGAGCGCGGGCGCCCGTGGCCCAGGACCTCCGACAACAAGCGGGTCCGGTCGCCGGTGGTCTCCTCGGTGATGTCCCGAGCCCAGATGTAGGCGAGGTAGTCCAGCATGGGTCGCCTCCTCTCCTTCCCTTCTTCAGGGATGTTGCCTCCTATCAATGTTTTGAGGGTAACAGCTTGACGGGCCGCCGTCAACCGCTAAAATAGCTTTTGATGGAAACAGCCGACTACATCGCCGAGCAGCGACTCCTGGGAGGCCACCCGGCCCTCGATTTCGTGAACTCGGGCGACGGCGAGGGGGGCCCGGAGTACGTCGAGTGCCTGCGCACCTATGAGGACCTCGTGGCGTGGGCGCACCGCGCCGGGATCGTCACCGAGGCCGCCGGCGACGGGCTCATAGCCGAAGCGAGCCGGCGCCCGGCGGAAGCCGATCAGGTCCTCCGCCGCGCCCTCCGCATCCGGGATGACCTGGACCGGCTATTCCGTGCGATCGCCACCCGGGGGAGTCCTCCGCGGGCTGCCGTTCGACACCTCGGCGACGCTCACGCCGAGGCCCTCGCCCACGCCAAGCTGATCCAGGACGGGGGACGGTTCACATGGAGCTGGTCCGAAGGCCGCGATCTGCGGGAGGTGCTGTGGCGCGTAGTTCACACCGCGACCGAGCTTGCGACCTCGGAGGCACTCGGCAGAGTGAAGGTCTGCGCCGGCTGCAGATGGCTCTTCTGTGACGCGAGCAAGAACCACAGCCGGCGCTGGTGCGCGATGGAGGACGGCTGCGGGAGCGAGGCCAAGATGAAGAAGTACGTGGCCCGGCGCGCCGCACGCAAGACGAAGACTCGATAATCCACCCGCCGAGGGCGAGGCTACGCGGCTTGCAGCAGGCCGACTCCGAGGGTCACTGCCGCGATCGCGAGGGTGAGCGCGCCCACATAGACGAGCCCGATCAGCTTGTTGGGGCGCTCCGCGCGGGGCGACGCGATCGACATGAAGAAGCCCGCCGGCATCAGGATGGGAGGGGCAACGAGACACAGCCGCACGAGGCTCTTGGCGCCGTCGCCCAGCGATGCTTGATCGAGATACATGAGCCCCACCAGCGCCAGGAGCACCAGCACGCCGGCGTGCGCATGGCCGGCCCGGAACAGGCCCCGTCGCAGCGGGTTGTCCATATAGCCCGGCGTCCTCCCGGCGAGGAACTTGAGGAGGCTGAGTCCCCCGAACTCGATCGCCGGAACGGTGATGAGGATGACGCCGGCCGTTTGCAGGGATCGGGCCATGTCCGACCTCCCTCCGTTCGGGTGTGGGATAACCGTATCTCGTTATGGATAGTGCTACTATCCATTGATCCTGTCAACCCCGGAGGACCTCACGGTGCGGATCTCTGAATTGAGCCGGGCGAGCGGGCTGCCCGTGGCCACAATCAAGTACTACATCCGTGAGGACCTCCTCCACGCAGGCCGTGCGACGGCTCCCAATCAGGCCGACTACGACGAATCGCACCTCCGCCGCCTTCGGCTGGTACGCGTGATGCTTGAACTGGGCGAGCTAAGCGTCGCGTCGGCTCGGGCCGTCGTCGCGGCGCTGGGTGACGACGAGCTCCCCCTCCACTCCCTCCTGGGGATCGCCCATCACGCCCTCGGCCCGGACATCAAGGAAGATGCGCCTTCCGACGACGTGAGAAGGGCGCGCGCGGATGTCGACGACTACCTCGAACGACTGGGGTGGCGGGTCTCGGCCGGCGCCCCCTCCCGGCGCGCCCTCGCGGGGGCCCTGGTCGCCCTTCGGCGTCTAGGACGCGATGCCGACCCCGCAGTGTTCGCCCCCTACGCCCGCGCGGCCGACTACCTCGCCCCCCTCGAGCTGGCGACGATACCGCCCGACCTCCCCCGTTCCGATGCGATCGAGCGGGTCATCGTGGGGACCGTCGTGTTCGAGGCCGCTCTCGTCGCGCTGAGAAGGCTCGCTCAGGAACACCACTCGGCCAGGGCCGGAAATTCCGTCACATAAGCTTGACACTATTGTTCAACTCACTCCTATCTGTCATGATGCTTTGACATGAGCGACGAAGGGACGCGGAAGGACCTGCTGCGGGCGTGGGAGGAGGCCACTCACGCCCCCGACTCCAAAACGGCGCTGCGGGCGTTCTCTGAGCTCAAGGACCGGCTGGCGAAGTGGCAAACGGAGCTCGTCCGCGAGGCCGTTGCTGAGGGAGCGAGCTGGGACGACGTCGGAGCCGCGACGGGAACCAGCAGACAAGCGGCGTGGGCCAGATTTCGGAAGTCAGTCGATGAGGGTGGAGGGACCGAGGTCATGCACGACCAGATCGATCATCTCAGCAGGCGGGTAAAGGCCGAGACGAAGGAGCTGCAGGGGCGCGTGAAGGAACTCGCCGACAAATGGCGCGACGAGCAAAGGGCCCTTCAGGAGCAGATGCGCAATCTCAGCCACCAGATCGCAGACGACCGCAAGGAGCTGCGGGACGAGATCCGGGCCCGGATGACGTCACTGCGGGAGGAGTTCCGAGACGTGACCGGAGCCCGCTCCGAGTAGCCCCACAGATCCACCGGCGAGGGGGCTTGAAGGCGCCCCTCTTGTTGAACCTGGTTGGCGGCATAGCTCTAGCGAACGACGCCGTCGTCGAGATGCTCCAACACCAGGCGGATCGCAATCGACCCCTCTCCCACTGCCGAAGCAACCCGCTTGATCGAGCCGTGTCTGACATCGCCCGCCGCGAAAACCCCCGGCACGCTGGTTTCCAGAAAGTGAGAGCGGCCGGAGGACCGGTGGTTACCCGGCAGATCCCTGCCCGTCAGAACGAATCCCCACCTGTCCCGCTCGACTGCAGGGGGGAGCCAATCCGTCATCGGCGTGGCTCCGATCATGATGAAAAGGGCTGCGGCGGGCACACTCTCCTGTTCTCCCGACTCGCGGCTCTTGAGCACGAGGTACTCGAGATGCCCATCGCCTCCTCCGTCGATCACCTCCGCACGGAATCTGACATGAACGTTCGAAGCGTTGTCTATCTCCTTGATCAGATACTCCGACATGCTCTCGGCAAGCGAGCCCCCCCGCACAAGCAGCGTCACCGAAGACGAGGCCTTCGCGAGGTGCATCGCCGCCTGTCCGGCCGAGTTGCCCCCCCCGACGATGAAGACATCTCGTCCCTGCAGAGCCTGAGCCTCGGATGTCGACGAGCCGTAGTAGACGCCCGCACCATTGAGCTCCTCGAGGGCAGGCACTCCCAGGCGCCGGTACGAGACACCGGTTGCGAGCACGATCGCACCCGCCGCTACCCGACCACCCTCGGAGAGCTCGACCGCGAAACCGTTCCCCGCGCGAACGATCGAGGTCACCGCCTGCGTGATCAGGAATGTCGTGCCGAAGACCCACGCCTGCTGGTAGGCCTGAGCCGCCAGCTCCGAGCCGCTAATGCCTCTCGCGAACCCGAGGTAGTTGCGGATGAGCGAACTGCTTCCGGCCTGGCCCCCGATCGCGCCGCGTTCGACAACGAGCGTTCTAAGCCCCTCCGACGATCCGTAAACTGCGGCCGCCAGTCCGGCGGGCCCGGCCCCCACAACAACCACATCGAACGACGCGTCGTCATCCAGCCGCGTTGTCAGCCCGCAGGCGTCGGCGATCTCGGCGTCGGAAGGGTCTACGAGGATGCGACTGTCGGGGAGTACTGCCACCAATCGATTCCCGGCATCGTCGTTCAACCGCTCGAGGAGGCTCTGGCCCTCGACCGAGTCGGCTGCATGAAACGCATACTCGACACGATGACGCGTCAGCAGGTTTCTAACTTCATGGGAGCGTGGCCATCTCGTGTCCCCCACTAGATAGATACGCGCCGGACCCTCCGATCGGGTGCGCACCCATTCGTAAAGAAAGGCAGTCACGGTCTTATGGAACAGCTCGTCTGATGTTCGCCACGGTTTGAGCACGTAGTAGTCGATGGTGCCGAGGGTCATCGCCTCGACGATCGCCTCCGCCGTCTCCTCCTCTCCCCATGCGCCCCAGGGGACGAGCAGACCTCGCTTGATCGTGGGGTCCAGACCCTTTGCCGCGGCCAGCAGCTCGACGCCGGTCGCGTCCGGCATCCAGAGATCGGCGAGAACCAGGGCCACTTCCCGACCTTCCTCGAGCAGCGCACTCAACACCTTCATCCCCTCTTCGGGGGAGCCCAGGCAGATGACCTCATAGTGGCGCGCGTAGCGATCCGTGAGTTCTTCTTCTAGCTTGACCAGGGAAAGCTGTTCGTCGTCAACCGCCAGGATGACGGGCTTGATCATCATCACAGCTCACTCACTGCCGTTGGGGACACTCTTGAGAACATACGCTTCTACCGTCTCTTTCTTCCCCTTGATGTGCAGCGGGGCCAGCCGCTCGACCGACGAGCCCGCCGGCAACCGCTCGAATGTACCGGCACCGATCACCACCCCTCCAACCGGAGCCTGGCCCTCCAGCCGGGCCGCAAGATTCACCGTGTCTCCAACCAGTCCGTGCTGGCGGTGACCGCTCTCTGCACCGAGCACTCCGACGAGGACTTCTCCGCTGTTCATGCCCACACGGAATCGGGGCCAGTCGGGGTGATCCTCTGCGATGGAAGCCGCCTCTCGCTGGAACGACAGGCCAGCGCGCGCGGCGAGAAGGGCGTGCTCTTGTTGATCGCCCGCCTTGTTGAACACGACCATGACCGCATCGCCGATCAACTGGTGAACCTCTCCGCCCATCTCTTGCATCAGAGGAACAAGGCGCGAGAAGTAGTCATTCAACATGTGAGCGACGGCGCTGGGGTTGGTTCGCTCCGAGTAGCTCGTGTACCCTTGTAGATCGGCAAAGACAACGGTTACATCCTTGGCGCCCGCAAGAGTGTGTTCCAGGTAGATGGCGCTGAATCTCTCTTCGTGCCATTCACCCCGCGCCGTCAGGGCGATGATAGTGAACGAGCACAGCATCAACGCGTGCCACTCCCACCAGGAGAGCTGCCAGTTGACTGCGAAAGCGATGACAATCATCGCCTCTGCGAGAAGAGAGAACGCGAACACTGCGGCGAACACAAAGCGCGCTTTCCGCCGCCGGTAAAGAACGTAGTAGCCGAACGCCCCGGCTGCGTAGAGGGCCACACCGACGACGCCGAGCGAATCCTGCCAGCCGTAGAGCTCTTCCTCCGGAAGGGGATCGTCGAGAGGCGCGGCTCCTGCCAGGGAGAGGCTTCCCCAGCCCACCATGAGAATCACGAGTGCTGCCAGAAACCACCGTGAGCGCGCGATAACGCGGCGAGACGCGGCCGGACCCATCTCGAGCGCGGAGACGGCGACGAGCGCACCCCCGAGGAGGAGTCCGACGGGAGTCGCGAGCTCGAACCCGGCGTTCGGTCCGACGAGTACCCCCGGGGTTGCCAGCGCGTGAAGACCGAGGAATCCCGCGGTGGTCAAGAACGCCATCGAAACGAAAAACAGTCGCGCATCGAGCCTGCGCTGCGCCGCGATGCTGACGGAGTACCCAAGAACGACAGAGATTCCGGCCGCAGCTAGAACCAACCAGAAGTGCGCGGGGTGGCTCTCCCACCGCGCATCGAGGGACGGGCGAAGACGGACCAGCGCCAGGAGCAACAGCGGGAGGAGCGATCCGGCAATCCACAAGATCGGCGAGCGCGCACGATCCTCCGTTGTAGAGGGGGTGGCGGCACTCACCCCTTTGTCGTCCGGCGACACCTCTTTCCTTGTAATCAGACGGACAGTTGACCCATTCTATTGGCGAGTCTTCTAGTCTCGTGATGTGCCCGACGACCTGACGCTCCTGGTGGACACATCAAGCCTCGTCTATCGGGCCCTCTTTTCGATCCCGGATTCCGTCCGGGCCCCGGACGGGACTCGGATCAATGCCGCATATGGGTTCATTGGGATGCTTGCCCAGCTGGTTCGCGATCACGACCCCGCGTACCTCGGATGCGCCACGGATGAAGCCTGGCGGCCCCGGTGGAGGGTGGAGTTGATCGGCAGCTACAAATCCCACCGGGCCGAAGAGGGAAGTCCTCAGCAAGAGGCCGAGGAGCACCTCCTGCCGCAGATGCCGGTCATACAGACCGTGCTCGAGCTCTGCGGCGTCCCCGTGGTGGGTCAACCCGACTACGAAGCCGAAGACGTGATCGGAACCCTGGCTGCACGCTCCCAAGGCAGAGTGGGCATCGTCTCCGGAGATAGGGACCTCTTCCAGCTGGTGCGCGATCCAAGTGTCCGAGTCCTCTATCCGAAGCGAGGCGTGAGCAACCTCGAGGTCGTCGACGAAGCCTACATCGCTAAGCGTTTCGGGATCCCGGGTCGCGCCTATCGGGACTACGCGCTGTTACGCGGCGACCCATCCGATGGACTTCCGGGTGTCAAGGGGATCGGGGAAAAGAGCGCCAGTTCGCTGCTGACAAAGTACGGAAGCCTCGACGCGATCGTTGAGGCCGCGCTCTCCGAGCCGAGCGGGATGCTCCTGGGCAAGGTCGCGCGCCAGGTCGACTACATCGAGCGCGCTGTCAAAGTGATCACCATCCCGACCGATCTTCCCCTGCCGGACGTCGATCTCACACGCCCTCGCACGTCCCCGGACGAGCGAGTGTGGAAGGTAGCGGAGCAGTACAGGCTCACCAGCCCCGTCCGTCGGCTCGTCACGGCCCTGACGTCGGGTTAGTGGGAATTTGTCTCAGCCGCGGCAACGTCGTTGCGAACGCTTGCGGGCAAGCTGTGAAAGACGAGGTCGTATGAGTCGTCCACCCATTCGAGGACCTGCTCGTCGTCCACGCTTCCGTCGAGCGTGACCGTGTTCCAGTGCCTCTTGTTCAGGTGATACCCGGGCTCAACCGCCGCGTACCTTCTGCGGACGGCGACCGCAATCTCAGGCTCGCACTTGAGACTCACTCGAAGCGGGTCGGCCCCCTCGGCGATGATCGCGAATATCTTGCCTCCGACCTTTATCACAAGGGCACCGGGGCCAAACGGGTGGCCTTCGACTGCTCCGGGCCTCCCCAGGCAATGGAGTCGGAGCTTCTCTAGATCGGTATCCATTAGGAGCTTCCCTCGCCCTCCTTGCGTAGTTGCTTGGCGGCGGCGGCCATCGCTCTCATCTTGCCGTCGGCTGATGCGCGCGGCAGGTACTTCATCCCGCAATCGGTCGCCACGACGACGCGATGCGCGCCGACGAACGGCAGCGCACGCCTGACACGGCCGGCAACAATCTCCGGGCTCTCGACGTCCGACGTGGAGAGATCAATGACTCCGAGAATGATCGCCTTACCCGCAAGGTCGGCGAGCACGCCGGGGTCGAGGCCCGACTGCGCGGTTTCGATAGAGATCTGGTTGCACGTGCAAGCGGCGAGCTCGGGTAGGAACGAGTACCCCGACGGCCGCTCGTGGATGATCGCGGCGTACCCAAAGCAGATGTGCACGGCGGTGGTACCGCGCGCCCCCTCAAGCGCCCGGTTGAGAACTTCGATGCCGTAACGTCGAGCCGCCTCCGGACGCGCCTGCATGTACGGCTCGTCAAGCTGGACGACGTCAACTCCCGCGGCGAAGAGGTCTTTGATCTCTTCGTTGCAGACGTCTGCGTAGGCGAGCGCCAGCGACTCATCGTCCGGGTAGTGGTCGTTCTGAGCCTGCTGCGACATCGTAAAGGGGCCGGGCACGGTCATTTTGATCGTGCGATCGGTCTGCGCCCGCAAGAACCGCACGTCGGCCACCCCCACCGTAGTGGGTCGGGAGATCGGCCCGACGACGCGGGGAACGGGAGTCGGGTGACCGCTCCGATCCAGGGCCGTGCCGGGATTGTCGATGTCGACACCCTCCAGAGCCGTGGCGAAGTGGTTCGAGTAGCTCTCCCTGCGGATCTCCCCGTCCGTGATGATGTCGAGCCCGGCATCCTCCTGCGCCTTTATCGCAAGCAGCGTCGCATCGGCCTGCGCCTCGACGAGATGTTCCGGACCCACGCGCCATAGCTCCCGAGCCCGGACGCGCGGCGGCAAGCGCCCGGCGAGCTTGGCCCGGTCGATCAACCACTCCGGCTGTGGGTAGCTACCAACCAGCGATGTCGGGAACAGTCGGGTGGCCGTCACACTCCGAAATCATTCCACAGGGCGGCGCGGGGATCGCCGTTCCACGATTGGATGGACGCTCTGTCCCGCATCCTGACGGCTAGTCCCGGCGTCCGACATAGCGGAATCCGATGGCCTGGATCGCTCCCGAATCGATCAATCCCTTCTCCTCGCCCTCGATGTCCTGGCGCTCAAGGTAATGGCGAGCGATGTACGGAACCCATTCGAAGAACTCCTCGTGAAAGCGCCGGGAGAGGGCTGAGATCATTGCCTGTGACTCGTGCAGGTCGTCGTGCTCTTTGATCCACGCGTCCGGGAAGCTCCCCGGAAGCAGCGATGCATCCTTCGGTCCCGGCTCTTTCACGTGGCCCAGATACCAGGCAGCCGTCGCTGCGTCCATGCGGTCCCACGCAAACTCGTCGAGGATCACGGATCCGGTACCCCGCAGAAGATCATGGATCGTGTCGACGGCGCGCTCGAGATCCTCGATGTGGTGAAGGGACCTGCCGGCCACCACGGCATGAAATGGCTCGGGATCGGAGAAGCCTTCGAGAGAGACGCGCCGGAACATCGCGCCCCCCGGAGCCTCGGGATCGATGGCAACGACCGCGTAACCGCTCTCCGCCACCGCCCGCGCGAGATCGCCGGAGCCGCACCCGACCTCGAGCACCCGGGCCGGAGGCGGCGGCAAACGGGACAGCAAGAACTCCGCGAACTCCACGCCGCGCCAATGAAAACATCGTTTTCGACCTGGGTGTCCAAGGGCGTCCCTACCTGGGCGCGAATGCGGAGTCAACGAGTCGCCCGCAGCTCCGCAAGTCGGTGCTTCAAGAAACGTCGTTCCGGACCACTCTGCTCAAGAACGAGCGCCCGGGCGTACGCGGCCTCGGCTTCGTCGGCCCGGCCCATCCTTCTCAGCAACTCGGCCCGCGCCGAATGAAGGAGATGGAAGCGCTCGAGCCGTCCGTCGACCAGCAACTGATCGATCAACTCCAGGCCCACCCCGGGCCCGTCGCGCATCGCCACGGCGACCGCGCGGTTGAGCTCGATCACCGGTGAAGGGGTACGCGCGAGTAAGAGGTCGTAGAGGGCGACCACTTCCGCCCAGTCCGTCTCTTCGAACAGGTGCGCTTCCGCATGGATCGCCGCGATCGCAGCCTGCAGCAAATATGGCCCCGGCGTACCACGGAGCAGGCCGCGCCGCACCAGAGCTGCGCCTTCCTCAATCATCTGCGTATCCCATTTCGTGCGGTCCTGGTCCTCGAGGAGCACGATCTCGCCCGCGCGGTTGACGCGCGCTTCGCGCCGCGAGTGTTGGAGCAGCATGAGCGCGAGGAGCCCGCTCGCTTCGGATTCGTCGGGCATCAGCTTGACGAGAAGACAACCCAGCCTGATGGCCTCGTCGCAGAGCTCGCGCCGAACGATTCGATCTCCCGAGGATGCCGCGTATCCCTCTGTGAACACGAGATAGATGACGGCGAGTACCGATCCGAGCCGCTCGGGCAGCGCGTGGTCGGGAGGAACCTCGTACGGGATACCGGCCACTTTGATCTTGCGCTTGGCCCTCGAGAGCCGCTGTCCCATTGTCGATTCGGTAGCAAGGAACGCATGTGCGATCTCGGCAGTGGTGAGTCCACCGAGAGTCCTGAGCGTGAGCGCGACGCGCGCCTCCACGGAAAGCGCCGGATGACAACAAGTGAACATCAGTCGCAGCCTGTCGTCCTCGATCGAGGAACCGAACGCTTCCTCAAAAGGATCTGTGTAGTCAGGTGTCACCAGAAGGGGTTCCTTTGACCTCAGGTTCACTGCCCGTCGCATCCGATCGATCGCCTTGTTGCGGGCGGTGGTCAGGAGCCATCCAGTCGGATCCTCGGGGATCCCATCCCGCCGCCACCGCTCGAGCGCGACGAGCCAGGCTTCCTGAAGGACGTCCTCGACGAGATCGAGGTCTCCGAGCACACGCATAAGAGCGGCGACCGCTCGCCCCCACACGTCGTGGTAGAGGCGGGCGGCCGTGATCTCGAAGCCGACTGCCGCCGGAGGGTCAGGAACTCGCGATGCCGGCACGCTCCTGGACCGCCTTCTGGTAGTCCTCGCCTAAGTCGGTGATGGGCCTGAGCTCGATCGATCCATTCCTGGCCCCCGGGCACGCTGCCGCGAGCTCGATCACCTCGTCGAGGTCCTTGCAGTTGAGCAGGTAGAAACCGCCGAGGACCTCGTTCGTCTCCGCGAACGGACCGTCGGTCGTCAGCGTTTCGCCGTTCCGAAGGCGGACGGTGGTCGCGGTGTGCGTCGGCTCGAGGGCCTCCCCGCTTTCCATCACTCCACGCTTCACCAGGTCCGCGGTGTAGTCGGTCCACTCGTCCATCGACGCCTGAATCTGCTCGGGCGTCAGCCCGCTGGGGTCCCATTGAGGCCCGTAGATGAGCAACAGGTAACGCATGGCTCCTCCTCCACTCGGCTCCCCACGCTAGGGAGCTTCCATCATCGGACTTAGGACGAACGAAAGCACCCCGGTTCGACAGTCCGCGGAGGATTCTTCGGGTCGAGTTACCTCAGATCCCGTACAGCGAACGCAAATGCTCGGTCACGCGGCGCGTGCCTCCCTCACGAGTTCCACGACCCGGCCGAAGTTGACACTCCAGCCGACGCCGAACACCTGGGGGCCGAGCAGGGGGCCGTCTGGATTCCAGAGGCGATCCCTCGCCCGCTCCATAGTCGGGAACCGATAGTCGTAGGGCACGAAGCCGGCCACGGTCCCGTGCCACTCGCGATCCTCGGCGGGCTTGCGGAGCTCCTGAGCGATCGCGGCCGCGGCAAGCCCCCACCACACCAACTTGAACACGCGTCCGCGCTTCGAACTTCGCTCTCTCATTCGCTGCTCCTTCTGTCGCTGCCTGTCGCTACGTCGACCCGTCGTCAGACTACGGCGGGATTGCGACGAGCCCGAACGACTGATGCCCGCTCCGGAGTGAACTGCGGGAAACTCTCTTGGCGATGGCCGAGCGCATCCTCTCCACTCGCGAGCTCAACCGGGCGCTGCTGGCCCGCCAGCTACTCCTCGAGCGGTCGCGGCTTCCTCTCATCCGCGCGCTCGAGGCCGTGGCCGGACTTCAGTCCCAGTACGCACCCTCCGGGTACGTAGGCCTCTGGTCGCGCCTCCACGATTTCCGTCGCAGCTCGTTGACGAAGGCGCTGGAGGAGCGCCGGGCGGTACGGGCAACCCTGATACGCGCCACGATCCACATCGTCTCCGCCGGCGACTACCGGCTCTTCTCCGAGGGGATCCGCACCGGGCGCAGGGCATCGTGGCTGCGCGTCCTGCGGCATCAGGTCGAGGGGCTCGATATGGAAGAGGTGGCTGCCCTGCTGCGCAAGCTCCTCTCCGACGGACCTCGCCGGGGGCCCGAGCTGATCAAGATCCTCGAGGCCGAGGGGTTTCCGCGCACCGCCTGGTCGGGGGCCGGGCTGTGGCTCGACATGGTCAGGATCCCACCGTCCGGCACGTGGGAGCGGCGGCGCGCCGATCTGTACGGCCTCGCAGAGAAGTGGCTGCAGCCGGCGAACGTGTCGGAGGCCGAGGGCCTGGAGCACGTCGTCCGCCGATATCTCCGCGGCTTCGGGCCGGCGTCGCTGAACGACATCGCAAGCTGGTCGGGCATGTCCGTAGCCGCGCTTCGGCCCGTCGTCGAGAGGCTGCGCTTTCGCCGTTGCCGCGACGAAGAGGGCGGAGAGCTACTCGATGTGCCCCGCGCTCCTTTGCCGGACGATGACACTCCGGCTCCCGTCCGCTTTCTGCCGACATGAGATGCAACGCTGCTCGTGCACGCGCGACGCACGCAGATCCTCCCCGAGGACCTCCGTGGTCTGGTCTTCGACACGAAAACGCCACATTCGGTACGGACGTTTCTTGTCGACGGTGCGGTCGCAGGGACCTGGAAGTACGAAGGCGAGCGTGTGCGGCTCACTCCAGTCTCCGCCGGTTACCGGCCTCTCCTCTTCAGACCTTGAGCTTGTCGCCCACGCGGATGGTGTCGCTGGTGAGATTGTTTCTGTCTTTGAGTTCCGCAACCGACATCCGGAACTCCTGTGCGATCGACCAGAGCGTGTCTCCCGCCTCCACTTCATAGGTGCGACCGTCGTGCGGCTTCGGCTTCGGCTTCGGCTTGGGCTTGCCACCACTTGCGATCCTTCTGATCTCAGCCCGGACTCGCCCCCGATAGCGGTTCATGTCGATTCCGTTCGGATCGGGTTTGCGGCCGGGGGCCCACTCCTTGTGCCCGCACACCCACACCGCCTTGCGTCGCATCCCGATGAGAAGCGTCGCAAAGACGACGTCGCATGCATCGAGCTGCCGCTTCGGCCACGCCTCCCCGAGGCCATTGTTCTCAACCTCGACCCCGGCCAAGTATGCGTTCCCGGAATCCTGGGGGACGCCATTAAAGGGACCGCCCGTTCCGGCGTGGTTGGCGTACCCGGCCGCTATGACATAGACCGTGCCATCCCGCCCGACGAGCGCGTTGCACAGGGGGCCGGGCAGATCCGAGCGACCGTGCGTGACGGTGTTGAGAGCGGGCGCGCTCCCACCCGCGGGGTTGGAAGCGGTGTGGTGAAAGATGACGCCGCGAGGAGCAAAGTTGTAAGGGCGTCCACGCGTCCTCCATCCAGAAACTTCCTTGACGTTCAGTCCATTCTTTCTAAACGCGGCCGCCATCCATGTCAGTGGCAGGGTCATGTCGCGACCTCGCTTTCGTCCTCTTCGAACTCGACGTCCTCATCCGGATTGAGGTCGACGTCGCCGTGGGACATGCCGGCCTCGGCCGTCGCTTCGGGTGAGGTGTCCGGCTCGAGAGCGCGCGGCTCCTCATCGATCAAATCGAGGTCGTCCTCGTCGGGGGCGTCGACGGGCACATCCTTTTCGTACTCGATGTCGTCTGGTTGACTGTTCAAGGCTTACCTCCCAACGCCGGGTGCCCCCTCACTTATAGCGCGTCGGCGTGGTTTCGACCAGAAGCCTGGGAGCGGTTTTCGCCATGGCGCGAGAGAACTAGGCATCTCCCCGATTGGGTAACGGCCCTTCCCCGCTGCCGCTCAGTCGATTCTCAGGATCTCGGTCTCCCGCCTGATGGCGTCCACCAGCGAGTCGAGGTCGTAACCGCCCGCATAGCCGGCCCCGTTGAGGAAGAACGTCGGAGTGCTCGAAACCCCGCTCTCGATCGCACCTTCCGCGTGGGCGTCAACGAGGTCGAGGTGGCGTGAATCCCCGATGTCTCGTAGGAAGCGAGCAACATCCAGGCCCACCGCAGTGGCGTGCCGTTCGAGATCCGCGTACTCGAGCGAATGCTGGTTTTCGAAGAGGTGGTCGTGCATCTCCCAGAAGCGGCCCTGGGCACCGGCCGCTTCTGCGGCCAGCGCCGCCCGAACCGAGAACGGGTGAACCTCGTCACGGGCATAATGCCGGAATACGAAGCGAGCGTCTAGTTCGGAAAGGCGGTCGCGCAACGCCTTCAGCTGGAAGAACGCCCGTCCGCAGTGAGGACATTCGAACTCTCCGTACTCGAGGAGGGTGACGCTCGCCTCGGCCGCGCCAATGATGCGATCGTCCGATGTGACGGGCTCTGCCAGTCGAGGTTCCTGGGGTCGAGCATCCGGCTCGTTGCGTCGCCGACCACCCTGAATGGTCATCAACAATCCCTTCCGGTTAGGGTTTCCGCTTCCCAGGTTCCAAACCTCTCGCAGCCCGCCGGCATTCCCATGTCGCTCGAGAATCTCGGTCTCCTCGAGGGCCGCTCTCTGGGGGCCGAACCGGCCGGAAAAACCGACGGGAACCTCTGATTAGGCTCTCTGCAATGGACGCTCTGGTTGTTGCGCGCTCTCTCACCAAGCGGTTCGGTGACCTCGTTGCCGTCGACGCGATCGATTTCGAGGTGCGACGCACCGAGGCGTTCGGATTCCTCGGTCCCAACGGCGCCGGGAAGACATCGACAATGCGGATGATCGGCTGCACTTCTCCCCCGACCAATGGGACTCTATCCGTCATCGGCATGGATCCGATCGCTCAGGCCTCTGAGATAAAGCGCCGCATCGGAGTAGTGCCGCAGATCGACAATCTCGATATCGAACTCACCGTGCGTGAGAACCTCGAGATGTACGCGCGCTACTTCGACGTCGCTCACGGTGAGGCCAAGCGACGTATCGACGAGCTCCTTGAATTCGTGCAGCTCGCGGAGAAGGCGAGCAGCAAGGTCGACCCACTGTCGGGTGGGATGAAACGGCGATTGACGATCGCTCGCGGCCTCGTGAATCAGCCGGACCTGATCATCCTGGACGAGCCCACGACCGGCCTGGACCCCCAGGCGCGCCATCTCGTGTGGGACCGCTTGTATCGCCTCAAGCAGCGCGGCGCGACCCTCATCATCACAACCCACTACATGGACGAAGCCGAGCAGTTGTGCGATCGGCTCGTCGTCATGGATAAAGCGAAGATCGTGGCAGAGGGGTCGCCCCGCGAGCTTATCGAGAGATACTGCACGCGCGAGGTTCTGGAGCTTCGACTCTCGGACGCGAACCGCGACCTTCTGACTGACCAGCTCGACGGGCTCGTCCAGCGGACGGAGTGGCTTCCGGATCGCGTTCTCCTTTACACGCAGACGGGAGACGACACACTCGCCGCAGTCCATGCGCGAGGTGTCGAGACCCAAACAGCGCTTGTCCGCAGGTCGACACTCGAAGATGTCTTTCTCATTCTCACAGGTCGATCTCTGATCGAGTGAACGCCGCGAAGGTCGTCCACCGGAACTCACTGGTTTTTTGGCGCGCCTGGCGGGGCTCGATTCTTCTCAGTGTCGTATCTCCAGTTCTGTTCCTTACCGCAATGGGCTTGGGATTGGGATCTCTGGTTGAGAGCGATGCGGCCGCATTCAAGGGAGTCGGCTATCTGGCGTTCTTCTCGACCGGAATGCTCGCCGCAAACGCGATGCAGAGCGGCATATTCTCGGCGACGTATCCGCTGCTGAACAAGATCATGTGGCAGAGGAACTACGAGGCGATGCTCGCCACGCCCCTGACCGTCACCGACATTCTCGTCGGCGAGCTGTCGTGGATCGGGCTCTCGCTCGCGCAGCAGACGATTCCGTTCTTCGCCGCCATCTCGCTCTTCCGGATCTTCGATTCACCCGTGGCCGTACTCGCCGTTCCCGTTGCGATACTCACCGGGCTCGGATGTGCCGCGGTCACGAGCGCTCTGACCGCAACTCTGGAACGGGACGAGGCCTACACGTGGGTCTTCCGATTCGTCGTGACCCCTCTGTTCCTCCTATCGGGGACCTTCTTCCCCGTGGACTCGTTGCCCGATTGGGCGCGGACGGTGGCCCAGTTCACCCCCCTCTATCACGGAATAGAGCTCGTTCGTCAATTGACGGTTCTCGAATTCTCGGCGGCGTCGGCCGCAGGTCACCTCGTGTATCTCTTGGTTTTCCTGGCCCTTGGAACATGGCTGGCGCTGCACAATCTCACGAAGAGGCTCATTACCTGATGGCGGCGATAACACCCGTCTATCCATTCCCTTCGCTGCGCCGCGCCTTGAAGCTCGTGCAGCGCAACTCCCTCGCCTATAAGCACTACTGGATGGCGTTTATCAGCGGTTTCTTCGAGCCGGTCTTCTACCTCGGCGCCGTGGGCTTTGGGGTCGGCCGTTTCATAGAGACGATCAACTACGGCGGGGTCGAGATCTCATACGCATCCTTCCTGGCCCCTGGCATGCTGGCGGCCTCGGCTCTCAACGGTGCGATCTTCGACGGATTCTTCAGCCCGTTCTTCAAGCTCAACTGGATGAAGACGTACGACGGGATCATGACCACGCCGGTCAACGTCTCCGACATTGCGGTGGGCGAGGTGATCTGGGCGCTCATCCGCGGAACGATCTACTCGGCAGGTTTCATGGCCGTCATGCTTGTGTTGGGGTTGATCCATTCCCCGTGGGCCGTGCTCGCGCTCCCCGCCGTGATGCTGTCGGGGGGCGCGCTCGCCTCGGGAGCGATGATCCTCACGGCAATCACCAAGGAGATCTCATCGCTCGAGAAAGTGATGACGCTTGTCGTCTTCCCGCTCTTCCTGTTCTCCGGAACCTTCTTTCCGGTATCTCTGTACCCGGAGCTCCTCCGTCCACTGATCCTGCTCACGCCGTTGTATCACTCGGCGTCGCTCCTGCGAGCACTGACGACGGGCCATGTGGAGGTGGGGCAACTCCTCGACGTTGCCTATCTGGTCGCGATGTTTCTGGTTTGCAGCGCGCTCGCAATCCGATTGATGCGGAGAAGACTCATCTCCTAGTGGAAGTACCCAGCGCCTCCGACACGGTCTCGACGCGCTCGCGCGCGTATGTAGGGTGATCCGGGAGGATGGGCCGGTACCGCCTCGACATCAATGGTGAGGCGATCATGAAGTCCGCGGTGCTCCGATTGCACGCGACCGGGATGTTCCAAACAACCGACATTCGCAGAAGAGCCTTGACGTCGGGATCGTGGGGCTGCGATTCCAGGGGATCCCAGAAGAAAACGAGGACATCCAGCTCCCCGCGCGAGATCATCGCTCCGATTTGCTGATCCCCGCCGAGCGGTCCGCTCTGAAGCTTGACGATCCTGAGCCCAAGTTCCGAGCCCAGAACGGCACCGGTGGTCCCGGTCGCGCACAATTCGTGGCGGGCGAGAGTCTCTTTGTTGAAACGCGCCCACTCCAGCAGATCGTCTTTCTTGTTGTCGTGGGCGACGAGAGCAATCCTCTTCCGTTCAGGCACAGAATCATCCCTTCGGTTCTTCACTTTCCCTGCACACCTCCAAGGTAGCTGTCGTAGATCTCAGGTTTATTGCGAGAACGTGAATCCCCTGTTTTTTGTTCCTTGCGCCTTCATTCACGAATCCGGTTCCACAGCCGGATTACGGGAGACTCTCGCTCATAACCCAGGATCGACAGCGTGCCTGTATCCAGCGCAAGGAATCGGCCGCAGACGGCGTCAAGGCCACACCAGCGCGCCGCGAGCACGCGCAGTATGTGACCGTGGCCAAAAAGAGCCACGTCCCCGTCCACCGTCCGCACCAAATCGACGACCCGGTCGGCACGACGGGCTATTTTGGCCGCCGTCTCACCCCCGGGGACCTCGTGAGTCCAGATGGTCCAGCCGTCGACCTCGGTGCGAATGTCGGCGGTTGTCCTGCCCTCGTAGTCGCCGTAGTCCCATTCGCGCAGGTCTGAGCATTCCTCGGCGGCATCTCCCAGGCCTGCAAGCCTGCAGGTTTCGGATGCGCGACGAAGGGGACTCGTGAGAACGAGGGCAAAGCGCCGATTGCGAAGCGCGCCTCCGAGTTGACGCGCCTGATCGCGTCCTCCGCTGGTCAACGGGATGTCGGTTCTTCCCGTGTGCTTCCCTGCGCGGCTCCACTCGGTCTCTCCGTGCCGCACCAGAACGATCTCACCTCGCTGTGCCACTCGCCCCTCCTTGCCCGGGAATGCAACACCCATGACCCCCGTCAACGTAGCAGTCCCCCGGCGACCACATCGGTCGAGTCATCGAGCGCTAGGGTTATGCCGTATGGAGAAGGAGCTCACGTTTAGAGATCCCCACAAGCGTCAGACCATTGCCTTGAAAACGGTGCCCACCGATCGCCTCGAAGTGGTCGAGCACCAACGCAAGACGCGCCCGGCCCACATCGAACATCTGGTGTCGTCCATCGAGCGGATCGGGTTCATCGTCCCCCTGGTTGCCGTCGAAATGGAGACGGACGGCAAGACGCGCACCGTCGTGATCGATGGCCAGCACCGCCTTCTTGCGGCCCGCGAGGTTGGCATACGCAAGTTGCCCGTGCTTGTCGTGCCCGGGAAACTGGCGCCTCGGATGATGAATCTAAACGTCGAGAAGGATCTCAACATCAGCGAGAAGGCCGCCGTTTCCCTCGGTATCTACCGCACGTTCGTGGCGAACAACCCAGACCTCAAAGAAACCGATCCCGACGTGGAGGACTCGATCGAGCGTGCCTATCACGTAACACTCGGGTTTGCCTATGAAAAGGGCAGCCGGCTGGCGGGAAGCGCGTTTGAACCGCTATTGAAGAAGTGTGATTTCTTTCTGCGACAACCGGTCGAAAAGGCCCGCACGGTGAGGGAGGAGAGGGCGGGGTCGGTACTCGAGGCCAACACGCTGGTCAAGGACGTGATCACTCATGCCAAAGACATGGGAGTTTGGCACCAGTACTTTCAATACCAACTCATCTCGAACATCGATCCCTTCAAGCGAAAGCGCGGCCGGCAGAAGTTCGATGAACTGTTCGAAAAGGCGATCGCGAAGCTCGAGAAGCTACGCGACGAGCCGGATCGCATCCGAAGGCTCGCGGGCGATTGATTGCTTTTGGTATCAGGTCTCAGCGGATCACTCGCCGATCAGTTGCTCGAGATACCACGCGCGGGGTTATACGACGCAGAAGCAGTGGGCATGAGACAGGTCGAGCTGTCGTGAATCGAAGGCGTCAACAAGGGTACGTGGCCGCTCAAGTGGGAGGTTTGCTCTGCGGCGCCCCACTTGCGGTGGCCGGTGCAGTCATCGCCAACCCGATCTACGACCGGTTTTCGGGGAAGACTGAATTGGTCGACGTACAGATCGAGCGCGGCTTTGAGGGCCTGCTGTGGGGTCTGTGCCTGGGGCTCACAGTCGGGAGCTGGATGGGTCTGCGCACGCGACGCTACCCTGGAGCCGGACCCACGGCTCTCTTGGTTGCAGGGGCTCTGTTGTTTTTCCGTACAGGTCTGATTGTCTACACCAACCTTTCGAACGATCAAAGTCCAGGTGTGGGCCTGGGATTCCTCGTGCTAATCCTTTTGTCTCCGGTGCTGGGAAGGGCTCTCTTCAACCGTGGCCGAGGGGGACCACGGCTCCGGACGAAACACTGAAGTTTCCTCGACTGGGCTAGTAGGACGGTGCCGAGTTGGTCAACGACACCGACCGCGGGATAGCACGTCTTCATAATCCCACCGAGGACAGACCTTTAGTAGGGCCCGCCCGACGGGCAAAAGACTCAACCCCCGATGAGTTGCTCCAGAAACCAGCTCCGGGGCGCGCCGTGAGTGCGGCTAGGTAACCGACGGGCCAGGTCGCCGTGGCTTCGGAGTCCGTCCCCTTCCCCCTTTGGCCCCGTTCTAGGTCCGGCAAGTCGTCCCGTACTCGAATGGCGTTTACGTCGCGCTCTCGATGATGTCTTTCAGGCCCTCATAGGTAACCGGGCCATCGATCCGGCCGACGATCCCTCCGCGGGCATCGATGACAATGGTGACCGGTTGATAAGGAACGTCGTACGCCTCCCAAACGTGTGGAGCGTGGGCCATCGCATAAGGAACGTCGAATTCACGCACATAGTCCGTGCCGGCTGCGACGGAGTCGTTGTTGGACACTCCGACGAAGACGACCTCTTGTGCGTACTCCTCAGCCAACTGGTTGAGGTGCGGCTGCTCCGCCTGGCATTGCGGTCACCACGACTCCCAGAAGTTCAGCACGACCGGTGAGCCACTTTGCCGGGACAGAGAAAAGCGAGTGCCGTCGAATGTCGTCACGGTGAAATCGGGGGCCGGGTTTGCGGGCGGCTCGTGAGAGCCGTCTCGATTCCGCCCCGAGGCATCGGTGGGAGTGGCGGACGGCGGTGGAGCGGGATCTCTCGCTTGCGGGCTATCGACACCGCACGCCGCAAGCGAAAGCCCGACCACGATGATCGTGAGCCAACCTCGTTGAGCGCTCATCCCTACCATCATGCGGCTTCGGGTGGCGTAAGGCATCACATGCGCCCCGCCCGCGCTGGAGTCACTCTGAGACTCGACCCAGATCAATCGCCAACGAGTTGCTCGAGATACCCCGGCTTGGGCGTGCCGTCGGCCGCGTAGCGAGCGCGTATCTCCTCGGGGGTCAGATGGGTTTCGAAGTGCATGGGGTCGGATCGGCTCCAATCACCTCCCCAGTCACCCCCTTCGGCTTCCCATTGCCGCACAACCTCCTCGGGCATGTCGCCGGGTGTTCCGAGGGGATTGGCGAGCGCGTTTATGTCGACGGCGATGCCGAACGCGTGGGTCGACTTGAAGTCTTCACCGCGCACGTTCCGGTCCTCGTAACTCCAGTCGTCAAGCTCACCGAAGGCCACGGCGGCCGCGTACTCGGGGGCCCGGGCCTCGAAAAGGCGTTCGAGGCGCAAGAAGTGCCGGCTTGCTCCTCGATGGACGAACATCGCGCGGCCGAGGAACTCGATCTCGACGATGTTTCGCTTCCTGAAACCGCGATTCTCGGGGTCGCCGTAGTGCGTCGTCGCCCATGCCGGCGTTCCCCTGACCTCCGCGGGCCGTGGTGATGGGGGCTCGCCGCCCCGCAGCAGCAAGGCACTCGCGATGATCGCAGTGAGCACCGCCGCACCCAACGCCAGCCTGCGCCGCCGGAGAGACCGGCTCCGGTGTGGGCGCGGTGGCCTGCGCGCGGGCCCTCCCGGCCCCCGCGGCGCCGGCCGTGATCTATCAGGTGTCCGTTGAATCGTGTCCATTGAGGGTTAGATCCTCCATCGCCCTGGATGGTTGCAGACCGTCCGCCGGGCACGGGTCAGAGGCCCTCTTCTACCAGGTATGGGGCATTAGGCGTCTTTGCGGACCTTCCAGATCATCTCGGCAGGCCAGCGCCTCGCCCACGACGACGGGCGGCCCGGAAAGGTAGTGCGGGCACGTGGGGGCGGCCGGATTTCGATCAGATCCTCGATCGACAAATCATTTCTTCTGAACAATCGGATCCACTCCCCGTAGGGGAGCTGGAAATCCACCGTCTCGTCGGCCGACCACTCCAACCTGCGCATGCCGAAGTACGGGTTGTGCAACGTCCTGGTGACTTCATCCGAGCCATCCGGCCAGCACGCGTTCAAGAACGGGGTTGTTGTGGAAAAGGCGAATAGACCGTCGCTTCGAAGAACCCGTGCTGCCTCGGGAACGGTTAGGGCGGGGTCTGCAAAACTCATCGCACCGTAGTCGCAGAAAACGACATCGAAAGACTCATCCCTAAAAGGCAAGAACTCCGCAACGGCCTGCACGAGTGGAACGCGGGCACGCGACGAGTTGATCGATTCCCTGGCATGGAAGAGCTGTTTCAAGGAGTTATCCATTCCTATGGGTTGCGCTCGGCGGCGGGTGAGCGCAATCGACCACTGCGCGGCTCCGCAACCAAGCTCGAGCATCCGCTTTCCTCTGACGCTTCCGAGGACTCTCAGGTCTCGCTCCGGGATTCTCCAGAGCCCCCATGCAAGGGCGTTCTTGCCGCCCAAGAGCCGCCCATGCTCATTCTGGTATTCGTCGCTATCCGCATCCCAGGCGCGCCGGTTTTTTCGGGCATCGCGCAACGCACCGGAAGATTTCTTGGATGGCGATCCTCTTGTCACAAAAGCACATTACATAGCGAGAGGGTGCTGGTGATTCGCTTCTATCTAGCGCGATAGTCAGGCCGCTACCACCGCGGGCACTGAAGATCGTGAGTTCCCGACCTTGGACGTCTGCGGTAAAGCCGTCGCCGAGAACCCCAACAACATGAGCGTCCTGGGGTTTCTCTGCTTGAGGGCAATGTCCCGTCGCCGTCAATCTCGTAGCGACGATCTGCGCCTCCCTCTCGACCCACTTGCCGCGCAGCTTCCGGCAGCCGGTCGAACCCTCCAGCGTCCCGTTCGCTGAGAGAAGCAAAGTGGCGGGTCTGGCGCTCATCACGGTACCCCCGGGCCCGCGTCCCTGAACCGCTGCCCTTCGGTCCTTGCGGTGTCGGTGAGAAGGCACGATCATGTTCGCACGGGCCATGATTACAATCATCATTCCCGTCTTCAACGAGGCCTCTCGGCTGAGAGCCCTGCTCCCTTCCATCCCCACACACGTCCTCGGTTTATCGGTTACGACGATCGTGGCGGATGACGGCTCCACCGACGACTCGGTCACCGTCGCCCGAATGAGCGGCGCCATCGTGGTGTCCTTGCCGGTCAATCGTGGCAAGGGGGCCGCCCTCAAAGCCGGCCTTGCGCATGCGGCCGAACTCGGATTCGACTACCTCGTGACCATGGATGGTGACGGCCAGCATGATCCAGTCGATCTTGCACACCTCGTAGGCCCGGTGATGGCGGGGAGTTGCGACATTGCCCTCGGGAGCCGTTACGCGAACGATCGTGCACGCGGGGCTGCGCCCCTCAACCGCTATCTTGTTAAGGAGGCCGTAGTCGCCTACCTCAAACGAGTTGTCGATACACCGCACACCGATCCCTTCTGTGGGTACCGATGTTTCAGTCGCGAGGCCCTCGATCACGTCCGCTTTCGGGGCAACGGCTATCAGAGTGAACTGGAAGCGATCTTCGATGCAGCCATTCAGCGGCTCCGGGTGATCGAGGTGCCGGTGCAGAGGGTCTACCTGGAGGGGTCCTCAAAGATGGGCGTGCATCGCGGCCCCTTTGTGGGGCGGCTTTCGGTTATGGCCCAGTACCTTGGGACGATACGCAAGAAGACCGTGGAGCTCAGAGAAGCCGGCGGGTCGGTGCCATCGACTTCTAAGAATTGATCGGACGGATCTCCACAGGGGAAGCATGCTGGCACCGGTAGGAAGGGGTGAGCGGGACCGTGACGCCATCGAGTCAGGAAGACGAATTGCTCGAGGAGTTTTCCGACCTGGTCGCGACCGATCGGCTTGTCGGTCAGGGCGGTGCGTTCTTCGACAAGGTAGCTCGGATGTGCCAGCGGTTCCTGAGCTCGGGCGAGCTTCAGCTTGCCGACGATCCCTTCAAGGGAACCGACCAGAAGTTAGCCGAGGAGTCAGATCTCTACTATGTGATGTTCTGGCGCATGTTCGACCGTACCCCGGCCGCGATGATGCAGGACTTTGCCATCAGGATCCGACGAATCTTGGCCCAACGCGTTTTCAAGCGATGCGGTGCGGATGTCGTCATTCATCACAATGTCTTGTTCAGCTCCGGGCGCAACATAGAGCTGGGCGACGAAGTCTTTATAAATCGAGACGTGATGCTCGACGACCGGACGGCGCTCACCATCGGCGACTACACGATGGTGGCCGCCGGCGCGCTTATCGAAACCCACGGTCACGACTACGGGGATTTCTCGAGGCCGCTCCTTCACGCCGGGCGGACACTCGCGCCCGTCGCGATTGGTTCCGATTGCCTGCTCGGCTTCAACGTCGCCATCATGGCGGGGGTGACCATCGGCGACCGGTGCATAGTCGGCGCGAACTCCGTGGTTACCAAGGACGTCCCGAGCCACACGATCGTCGGAGGAGTGCCGGCAAAGAAGATCAAGGACATCGTTCCCCGCCCCGAGCGATAGGCCCGCTGGTCGCGGGGCGCCAGCGCTTCCGAGCTACCTCCCGCGCCGAGCCCGGGCGACCGCCCGCACCGTGAGCAGGGCGACAATCGCTACGAGCTGCGAGCCGAGAACGATTCGGGTCACATCAACGGCCGGCTGCCACTGCACGACCTCCCCCTTTATGACGTAAGCACCGACCGGCCTGGCGGACAAGCCAAACCCACTCCCCTCTCCTCGCCCGGCACCGCCGGATTCTTCCCCGCCACCGCCCCCGGCCCCGCCCCTTACGAATGCGGCCGGGATCACGGTGACCCCGTTCCTCTCGAGCGGCTCCCCGAAGACCCGCCTCACGGTCATGGCCTCTCGAGCTTCTCCGATCACCGTTTGCACGTCCACGGCGTCCTCCTTTTCCTGGCTCTCCGGTACGACGGGACCTCGATCCCTATCATCTGCTCTACATGAGGTAATGGAGTCGGGGTGACCTGTGCACGAGGTTGAGCTTCTGGTCCTGGCGCTGGTCGTGGTCGTGGCCGCGCTCAGCGTTGTGGCGCGCGCGATTGACGTTCCCTACCCGATCCTGCTCGTGCTCGGGGGCTTGGTGATCGGGTTCGTGCCCGGGCTCCCTGAGCTCGAGCTGCCTCCCGACCTGGTCCTCGTCCTGTTCCTTCCTCCCCTCCTGTACTACACCGCGTTCTTCTCCTCGCCCCGCGAGTTTCGCGCCGACCTGCGCGCCATCTCCTTGCTGGCGATCGGGCTGGTGCTAACTACAATGTTCGGGGTTGCAGTTACCGCGCACACCCTCATCGACGGGCTCCCCTGGGCAGCGGCGTTCGCGCTCGGAGCGATCGTCTCCCCCACAGACCCACTTGCCGCTACCGCGATAGCGCGCCGGCTGGGCGTTTCTCGCCGCATAGTCATGCTTCTCGAGGGGGAGTCTCTCGTCAACGACGCCACCGCGTTGGTCGCCTATCGAATCGCGGTTGGCGCCGTGGTCGGGGGCGGCTTTGTCGCGTGGGAGGCGGGTTTGCGATTCGTTGCGAGCACGGCTGGGGGCGTGGCAATCGGCCTCGTGGTGGGCTGGCTCGTCGCCGAGGTCCGCCGCCGGCTGGACGATCCGCCGATCGAGATCGTTGTCACGCTCGTGACCGGCTACGCGGCCTATCTGCCCGCGGAGGGGGCCGGGGTCTCGGGTGTCCTCGCGGCCGTGACCGCCGGCCTCTACGTCGGCTGGCGGGCGCCCGAGCTTGCTTCGGCCGCGACTCGGCTGTTGGGGTTCTCGTTCTGGGAGGTCCTCGCTTACCTACTCAACGCATCGCTGTTCATGCTCGTCGGCCTGCAGCTCCACCCCATCCTGACCGGCGTCACCGAGCGGTCCTTCGCCACGCTTCTCGGCCTGGCCTTAGTGGTCGTCGCCGTGGTGATCGGCGTACGCGTCGCGTGGCAGTTCACCGTGCCTTACATCGTCAGAGCGCTCGATCGACGCCCCGCGCAGCTCGCCCGCCGAGCCGGCGCGCGGGATCGCGTGGTCGTGGGGTGGAGCGGGATGCGCGGGGCGGTCTCGCTCGCGGCCGCGCTGGCGTTGCCCCTCGAAGCAACGTCGGGAGAACCCTTCCCGGAGCGTAACCTCATCATCTTCCTCACCTTTGCCGTCATCTTTGCAACCCTTGTCGTCCAGGGCCTTACGCTGCCCACGCTCATCCGCAGACTTCGGGTGCCCGGCGACGAGGCCGACGAACAGGAGGAGTTGCGGGCACGCCTCGGAGCAACGGACGCGGCACTGGCGCGGCTTGAGGACCTTGGGCATGAGGAGTGGACCCGCGAGGACACGATCGACCGCCTACGAGGCCTGTACGAGTTCCGACGCCGGCGTTTATCGGCGCGGGCCGGTCTCGTCGAGGACGCCGGCTACGAGGAGCGGTCGTTGGCCTACCAGCGGGTGATACGCGAGCTGCTCGAGGCCCAACGGCGCGCGATCGTCCGGCTCCGAAACGAGGGTGCGATCAGCAACGACGTGATGCACCGCGTCGAGCGCGATCTCGATTTGGAGGATTCGCGCCTCGAGATCTAGTGATGAGGCAGGATGTGAGAGTGGCCGAATCGGCGCTCGGAGCTTCAAGTGGGGTATCGCTTAGGGATGTGACCGAGAGCGACCTCCAGATCTTCTTCGAGCAGCAACTCGATCCGGACGCGACCCGCATGGCCGCGTTCCCCGCCCGCGACAATGACGCTCACATGGCCCACTGGCACAAGATCCTGGCCGATCAAACCGTCGTCACGAAGACGATCCTTTTCGACGGAGGGATCGCCGGGAACATCGTTAGCTGGGAGCAAGACGACCGGCGTGAGGTCGGCTACTGGATCGGCAAGAGTCACTGGGGTAAGGGCATCGCCACTGCTGCGCTCTCGGAGTTTCTCGAGTACGAAAGGACTCGGCCTCTCTACGCGTACGTCGTCAAACACAACGTTGGCTCCATCCGCGTTCTGGAGAAGTGTGGGTTCTCGCTCGACAGCGAGCACAACGAAGAGGACGTTGAGGCGCTCGTTCTCGTTCTCCGAACTCGTTGACAAGACGGGGCTGCTGTCCCTTCTTGTCAACCCTTCCGGTCGCCCGGGCCCAGCCCTGCGGCGGCGAGCGCCCGCGGGTCGGGCTCCGTGCGCGCGTGGGGGTGGCTGTACTCGGGGTAAGCACCGCGGTATCCGCGCAGCCTTCCGAGCGGTGCCAGAAGCGAGATGAGCACGCGCTGAACCGGCCGCGGGGGTTTCGTGAAACGAACGACGTCGTCGAACTCCTTGGCGATAACGGCCGCCTGTAGCGGTTTCGGCCTCCCCTTGCGGTCGACCTTTCCATCGTTGGCGAGCCCGAATAGCGTGCCGATCAGGAGCTCGAAGCGAACCGGATCCGATCCCGGGACCGTCTCGCGGAGCTCGACCACGACATGGGCTTCCTCGGTGTCGCTCGCGTTCCACCAGTCGTGAGCCACTCCGGCAGCAACAACTGCTTCCTCCCCTGCCTCGAGCTCGAACTTCTCGTTGCCGACGGTCGCAGAGAGGTGGCCGCTGATCACCTTGAATCGCTCCTCGATCATCGGATGGATGTGCTCACCCACCACCGCGGCCCCCGGCCTCGCAACCAGGTGGACGATCCCCGGACCGTCACCGCGATCCTCCGTCCCTCGGAGGACGACGCAATACTCGCCCGTCACGCTGTTTTGGTAGACGTCACCGCACCGGGACACGCAAGAACCCTACCGTCGGAGTGGTGATCCCAGGGGTTCAGCTCGCAAAACGATTGATCTTGGCCGCCATGATGAAGTCGTTGCGTGTTAGCCCCTCAGCCGTGTGAGTGAAGAACTTCAACGTCACGCTGTTCCACGAGTTATGGATGTCCGGATGGTGGCTGTTGGCTTCCGCGAGCAAAGCGACGCGGCACAGAAACGAAAAGGCTTCCTGGAAGTTGCGGAACTCAAAGTCCCGCACGAGCGATCGATCGTCAAGCCGCCACCCGGGAACCTGGCGCGCGAGAACGGCCGCCTCGTCGTCCGACATGGGTGGGGTGCCGGATGGATACTCGTGCGGATGCTCCTTGTCGAGATCGGTCATCCTCTGGGTTTCTCGGCGATGAACTCCCACTCCTGGATGGATCCGGAGCGCCTCAGGCGATTAAAACTCTTCCGCCCCTCCTCGGCCATGCTGAGTCGCCGATCTCCGCCGTGTTCCTCCTCTACGCGTTCTCGCACCCGCCTCATCGCGGCTCGCCAATCGTCGGGGGCAGGTGTTAGCGCAGGGACCGCAGTGGTCTGTAGCAGATCCAGGCCCGAGTCTTGAAGTTTCCCGGCGATATCCCCCGCGGGCTCGAAGCGGCTCGCCGCAGGGGGATTTTTCAGGGTCGATTCGGTTGCCACGAAATCGTAGAGCACCACCCTGGCGCCCGGGACCAAGACCCGGACGATCTCCTGAAAGGCGCGCCGCTTGTCCGCGATCATTTCGATCACGCCCAGGGCCCATGCGGCATCGAAGCTTCGATCCCTAAAGGGCAGCGCTCGCGTGGAAGCAACCGCGACGTTGATCTCCGGAAACAGCCGCCGGGCGCCGCGAGCTTCCTCGATCATGATGTCGACGCCGACCACCCTGCACGCGTGCCGGCGAAGCAACCAGGCTCCCGGCCCGCCGAGGCCCACTCCGACGTCGAGCACCGCAGACCCGTGGCCGATCCCGAGAGGCGCCGCAAGATGCTGGAGAAGAAAGGGGTTTCCGGTCCCTCGACAGGCAGCAGGTACGCGGTCGGCGAAACCGATGCTCTGGATCGCATCGACGACCCACGCCGCGTAGCGGCCGAACTCTGCTTCGAAGCGGGAACGACCCATTGCCCCGATTCTCCCCCGACAAAGCCCGCCTCGAGCTCGGGTGCCATTCACGAGCGCATCGACCGGGCCCCCACTAGAGACCGAGAGGGCGCTGAGTTACAAATTGCGTAACCCTGCGCCCTCTCGGCACACTGGTCTGTGGGAATCGAACCCGGCGGCGTCGGTTGTCCCCGTGGAGCGGGCAAGCAAAGGAGTGGTGACATGCAGATCGGTATCGGTCTTCCCAACCCCGTACCGGATACCGAGGGGACCACGCTCGTTGAGTGGGCCCGGCGTGCCGAGGCGGTCGGCTTCTCGTCCTTGGCCACCATCGACCGAATCGTGTACCCGAGTTACGACTCTCTGATCTCGCTCGCCGCCGCCGCAGCCGTGACCGAGCGTATCGGCCTGGCGACCAACATCCTGATAGCCCCGTTGCGCGATGAAGTCCTGCTGGCGAAGGAGGCGGCGTCGGTGGACCGGTTGTCGGGCGGGCGACTGACGCTGGGTGTCGCGGTCGGTGGCCGCCAAGATGACTTCGCCGCCGTCGGCGACGGCTTCCATACTCGCGGTTCGCGCCTTGACCACCAGATCGAGGTCATGGGCAGGGTGTGGCGGGGCGAGCACCTCTCGGACACCGGTCAGCCGTCCGTGCCCCTTCCCGGGCGAGAGGTGCCGATCCTGATCGGAGGTGCAACCGAAAACGCGGTGGAGCGCACCGTCAAATACGGTATCGGCTACACGGCCGGGGGCGGGGGACCGGACATGATGGCGGCCATCGCCGAGAAGGTGCGGAAGTCGTGGACCGAGTCTGGGCGCGAGGGCGAGCCGCGCCTGGTGGCGCTCAGTTACTTCGCCCTGGGCCCGAATGCAGACGAAGGGGCCTCGAGATATCTCAAGGACTATTACGGCTTCCTTGGGGAATGGGCGGACCGGATCGCAGAATCGGCTCCCACAACCCCCGACGCGCTGAAGGGGGTTACGAAGAGCTTCGAGGACATCGGAGTCGACGAATTGATTCTCGATCCGACAATCTCGGAGCTCGATCAGATCGATCGCCTGGCCGACGCGCTTCTCTGACTCGCAGATATCGGGGCGCGGTGTATTCGGTGTGCTGCTGTGGGGACGGCTGCTGGTGCCGGCGTGCGGGTCTATCCCGCTTGCGCTGGGCGTTTCCTTTTCCATCACCAGGTTCGATAGCTGCGCTTAGCCGGTCCCGCGGCGCGAGCCCATCATTCCCTCGGCGATTCCGATAAGCAAGACAGCCGCGATGACTGCAACAACAAACCCAAGCACGTTCAACTCGAAGATGTCACCCGTCCCCAGCGCGTTCGCGATCAGCCCGCCGATGACCGAACCCGCCAGCCCAAGAAGAAGAGTGGCGACGATACTGAGATGCTGCCTTCCGGGGCGAATCAGTCTGGCAAGGGCGCCAATGATGAGTCCCGCCACGATGAAACCGATCATTCTTCTCTACCTCCGCATCAATCCACTCGCTGGTCGTTTGTAAGTTGCCCCTGGCCGGCCTCTTCGAAACAACGGCATCCGCCGAACCGTCCGAACTTCGAACCCTGTTGTGCCCTGTCGAGAAAGCGATTCCCGTTCGCCCCTAACCGGCGGACGGACCGGACCAGGTGCTGGGAGAATATTCGCGAGCCAGTCGGCCTGAGGTGGCACCAGCGAGCCCGATATCGCGGAGAGGACGTGGTCTTGCAACCGACACAGGAGCAGAAGGAGCGGACTTCCGCTCGCTGCACGAAAACGGGGCGTTCATCATCCCCAACCCATGGGACGCAGGTTCGGCCAGGGTCCTGGAGGCGCTCGGGTTCAAGGCGCTCGCGACGACCAGCTCTGGTTTTGCATTCACACTCGGACGTCTAGACGGTGGCGCCACACTCGACGAGGTGATCGACCACGTCCGGTTGCTGGATCGATCGACGTCCCTGCCGGTGTCGGTCGATCTCGAGAATGGGCACGGACCGGATCCCGAAGATGCCGCGGCAGCCATCGTGTGCGCGGCCGACGCCGGAGCCGTGGGCGCTTCGATCGAGGATTACGATCCCGAGAACGAGATCTACGGACTCGATCACGCGGTCGACCGAATAGCCGCGGCTAGCGAGGCGGCAATGCGGCTGAGCTTTCCCTTCATGCTCACGGCGCGCGCCGAGAACCACATTCGGGGCAACCCGGATCTCGAGGACACCATCACCCGGTTGCTGGCCTACGAGAGGGCGGGCGCCGACGTTCTGTACGCGCCGGGACTCCGGAGTGGAGCTGAGATCCGAGACGTGTGCGACGCGGTTTCACGGCCGGTCAATGTGCTGGCCCACGCGGGCTTGTCGGTCGCTGAGATCGTCGACGCGGGCGCCCGTCGGATCAGCGTCGGAGGCGCGCTGGCGTGGGTGGCGGTCGGGGCGATGGTTGACGCTGCCGAGAAGATTCTCGACGAGGGCGACTTCTCGTCTCTCGACGTGCCGGTCCAGATCAACGAGTGGCTGGAGGGCTAACGAGCGACTCGACCCGTCCGTGGTTTCACGAGAGCCCTGCCTCGAAACTGGAGGGAGAATCCATGAAGGGAACCGCACAGACAGTCGATGATGGTGTGTACGACCATCTGCGCCCGGGGATGGTTGTACCTGAAGTGATTTTGCCGGCGACCAACGGGGAGACGGTGGATGTCGTCGCTTCGTCCGCGATTACGGTCGTATTCCTCTACCCGATGACCGGCGTCCCCGGGCATCCGCTGCCGGACGGTTGGCTGGAGCTGGCGGGGGCGTTCGGCTGCACTGCGGAGTCATGCAGTTATAGAGACCTCGTCGGAGAGTTCGCCGGCGTCGACGCGACCGTTCACGGTGTCAGCACCCAAACTGCGGCCGAACAGCAAGAGTTCGCCGAACGCGCTCGCATCAATTACCTGTTGCTGAGCGACTCGAAGCATCGTTTGGTCAACGCTTTACAGCTTCCGCTGTTTCAGGTCCCCGGCCATCCACCCCGCATCAAGCGCGCCACAGTGATCGTGGACCGAGAGCGACGGCTGTGCGAGGTCATGTATCCGGTTCCCGACCCCGCCGCCAACGCCGCTCACGCGCTAGCTTCAGTTCAGCGGCTCATCTCCTCATAATCCCAAACGGCTAATCGACAGCCACGACCGTGAGCTTATCGGACCGGGCGAGAGTTGCCTGAGGCAGGGTCGTTGGGCAAGTGACCTGTGGCCCCGCTCGATCCGGGACGGTATAGCGATAACGACAAGCTTCTGGCTCACGTGAGACGCCCCGGAAAGATGGACGGGCCTGCAGCTACGGGACCAGGATCCCCCGGCCCGCCAGCTGACCCGAGTTCAGGTCGTCGATCGCCTGGTTGATGTTCTCCAGCGAGTAGATCTGCGTATGGAGCTTGACCAGGCCGCGAGCCGCCAGTGCCATCAGCTCCGCGAGATCCGTGTAGTTGCCCACCAGCGTGCCCACGACGTTGATCTCGCGTATCACGAAATCCCAGTTCGGGATGCTGACCTTTTCCCCGTACCCAACGACGTAATAGGTCCCTCCCTGCCGCAACATGTCCGGGACCTGCGCGGGAACGCCTCGCTCCCCGACGAAGTCGAGCACGCCCTCGGCCCCCTTACCGTCGGTCAGATCCATAACTCGCTCGACCAGGCCGTCACCGGCCTCGATGACGTGATCCGCCCCCGTCTGCTCGGCGAGCTTGCGCGCCTCCTCGGAGATGTCGGCCGCGATGATCTCCGCCGCGCCCAGCGCCCTCAGGACCTGGATGCCGATGTGCCCGAGGCCCCCCACCCCGATGACCACGCACTTGGAGCCCGGTAGCAGACTTGCCGCGGCCTTCCGGGCGGCCCGATAGGCGGTGATGCCCGCGTCGGCGAGGGCGGCGACGTCCTTGGGCTCGAGGCTCTCGTCGAGCTTGACGAGAGCTCGCTCGCTCGTATTCAGGTACTCGGCGAAACCGCCCTCGGAGTCGAGCCCGGGAAAGGGACCGGTGTCGCAGTACATATCCTCACCCCTCCGGCATGCCAGACACACGCCGCAGCTCCGCTTGGGGTGAACGATGACCGGGTCGCCCGGCTTGACCGTCGTGACCGACGAGCCGACCTCCTCGACCCATCCCGAGTTTTCGTGACCGAGCGTGTACGGAAGCCGCAGGTCCGGGAACGTGTCCTTCAAGATCCCCTCGATAATGTGAAGGTCGGTGCGGCACAGCCCCGCACCGCCGATTCGGACGATAACGTCCTGAGGCCCCTCGAGCCTCGGTTCATCGATGTCATCGAAACGAAGGTGGTCGTCGTCATAGCTGTGCAACCTCGCCGCCTTCACGTCCTCGCCTCCTGTGGTCGAGTTCTCCCGTATCTTGTCTCAAGCAGGCCTCTGCAAAAGCTCGAGTTCCCCTCGATGCTCACGCTCACGGTGCGCGCGAACCTCATGTGCTCCTTGTATGCCCCATCCAGAATCGGTTCTCCCGCCGGCGTCACCAGGAACGGCGCGGCGTCGGAAGTGTCGATGCCGAGTTCTGCACGCCGGGCGAGGTAAGCACGCGTCTCCGGAGTCTCGGGAAGGTCCCGAACCACGAGGCGCGTGAGAGTGTCGGCGTCGCCTCCAGCAGCCAGCATCGAGCGGCACAGTCGTTCCTGCCGTGAGATGAACGCCTTCCTGGTAAAGAGGTCGCGCAGGTCCGAGAGTCCTTCGCCGTTTGCATCTCCTGGAAACGTCTCCTCGAAATCGCGGTCGTTGGCGAGCCCATCATTGATCTCGCTCGACGCGAAGTGGTCGACGAGTACGACCTTCACCCCCTTGACCCCTTCGACGCCCGCTAGAGCGGCCTTGGCGTCGGTCGCCATGATGTAGGCGAAGTTGGGCGCGCAGAAGAACGTGGGCAACACAAGCTTCACGGAGACCGTTGCGCCGTCAATCTCGGCGCGCTCGACAAAGCCGAGCTCGGTTATCGGCTCGTCGAGCTCGGGATCGCGGACTGTGGAGAGCGCCTCGACGACATGCCCCTCGTCGATCATGCAGGTACCGCAGGTCCCTGCTCCTCAGCGGTTGCCTCGACTGCAGGCTGTGGGATCTCGCCGGGAACCTTGATGTCGTAGAGCCGCGCAAGGTTCAGCCCCAGAATCTTGCGCTTGATGTCCGGCGTCAGCTCCCCGTACTCAGAAACCAGATCCTCTGGCATCTGGAGATCCACGAACTGCTCCACCAGCCACTTCGGGTGCCACAGCGCGTAGTCACTCGCGAACGTGAGATTGTCGGCGCCGACCCAGTACAGGAGCTCCCCTAGCCACTTGCAGAACTGACGCGGCCGAGTGTGCATGAAAGGCAGGACGACCGAGAGGCCGCCCCAAACGTTGGTTTCCTGGACTGCGATCCAACAGAAGTCCTCGAGCCGAGGCAGCCCGCAGTGCTCGACGATGAAGATCAGTTCCGGAAAGGCGGTCGCGGCGACGTCGACATCGGCAACGTCAAAGGCGTCCCTATTGAGAGGCCAGATCGTGGGGCCCTTGTGCACGTGAATGTTGGTAACGCCCAGCTCACGGCACTTGTCGAGATACTGAAAGGCCGCGTCGTCCGAGAGTTTCCAGCCCTTCGAGCCGTCCTTCCACTCCGCGGTGTAAAGCTTCACGCCCTTGACGTTGTACCTCTCGACCTTGGCTTCGAACTCCTCGAGTCCTCTGGCACCGTCCCGCGGATCCCAGGCGCTGTTCAGGATGAACTTCTCCGGATACTTTTCCTTGAGGATGGCATCCCGGGCCGTGGTGTTAAATCCTTCGTAGTAGAAGTCGGTCAGGTATGTCGGCAAGAAGACGGCGACATCCACGTAGCCGTCCTCGAATAGGTCCTTCATCAGGTCCTCTTCGCTATACTTGCGATACTTCTCGAAGGGCCAGACGTACTCAGGGGCTGAGGTTGGCGTGGTAGTCGTAGAAACACTTTATCCAGCCCTCGCCGTACTCGTTCTTTGTATTCTCCGGACTCGCGTCCCAAAAGTGCATGTGCCCGTCGACCACGAAGTACTTCTCGCCATCTTTCTCGTACATTGAGACCTCCCTACCCCGTACCCACTGCGGCGGGCTGCCCCACGACGGAGTCGGGACGCGCACGGTTACTTCTGACCCACCCGGCGCCGTCATGCTGCGCCCTTCTAGCTACAAAGTTTGAACATTCGGAATCACAATGCAATGGAAGTAATTGGCATTAGGCGGGCTCAGGGTGAGCAAGGTCATCTGGCATGTGACGATGCCACCGGACGGCTTCATCACCGGCCCTGACGACGCCATGGGACTGGCTCTTCGAGTACGGCGAATCGATTCCATCGCCGACGAAATCATGGAGGCCACTGGCGCGATCTTGCCCGGCCGCCGCTGGTACGGCGCCGCCAACGAGCGAATACGACGGAGTTGACGGGATCTATGGCGAGTGGTCCGGACCGGTCTTCATCCTCACACTCGACTCTGTCGCGCTCAAATGTTCACGTGACTCAGCCAAATCGAAGGATGACAATCGGGTCATGAAGCAACTGTTGCTCATGCGGCATGCGAAGTCGAGCTGGACGGATCCCAACGTCGCGGATATAGATCGACCGCTAACCGCCCGCGGCCGTAAAGCCGCCACCCGGATTGCCAAGTACCTAGAGGATTCGAGTCTTGAGCCGGCGATCGTGTTGTGCACATCGGCGGTGCGGGCACGCCAAACACTCGAATTACTTCGACCGGCTATTCCCGAGTCATCCACCGTGAAGATCGAATCGAGGCTTTACTCCGCAGGCAGCAAAGAGCTGATGACGCGAGTCCGTCGCCTCTCACAAACCGCACCCTCTGTTCTGATCATTGGCCACAATCCCGCAATCCAGGATCTCGTTCTCACGCTCGCCTCCGAGGACCCCAGATCCTTTGAGATTCGCAAGAAGTTCCCCACGGCCGCACTGGCGCTGTTCGATGCTCCGATCAAGGAGTGGAAGCTATTCAGGCCCGGCGAAGCTTCGCTAGTCCACTTCGTCACCCCTAAGGGACTGCGCGGCTAATTCAGAGTGGCGAAGGAGCTCGGCAATCCACAATACGGTTGCGGTTCAGCGACGACGCTCGCCCAAACTCCTCGATGTATATCCCTCGCTGACTTATTCCTTCGAGGTCGCGCAACGCAGACGCTGAGCGATCGACAGTGCCAATCCGGCGATGGCCCGCTGATGGCGACGACATCCGGCCTCTCCGCCTGCGCTCGGATGAAACGCCGTGATGTGCCTGTGGACACGACGCCCTCTGTGGGTATAGGACGGTAATAGAGAGGAAAGTAGATGCGCCGTCTCGGGGGAACCATGTTCGAGGTATTAGGGGCCATGTTGACGGCGCGCGGATGGGTGCGTAATTGGTGCCGCTTGGCATCCTAATTCCTGGAAAGGTCATCGGCGATACATCGACGCGCCGGCGGGAGGTGATGACTTTGGAATAGCAACTTGCTCGTTCTCGCCAAGTTGCAACAAAGGAGGGAGTTATGTCAGGCAACAAGGCAGTCGCATACCTCGAGCCGGGCAAGGTCGAGGTACAGACCATCGACTACCCGGGACTCGTCCTCAAAGATGGGCCCGGAGTCAACCCCGCAAACGTCGGTCGCAAGTGCGAGCACGGCGTCATTCTCAAGGTCGTGTCAACCAACATTTGCGGAAGCGATCAGCATATGGTCCGGGGCCGCACGACCGCTCCTAGAGACCTCGTGCTTGGTCACGAGATCACGGGTGAGGTCATCGAAGTCGGTCGCGATGTCGAGTTCATCAAGAAGGGCGACCTCTGTTCGGTTCCGTTCAACATCGCGTGCGGGCGGTGCAGCAACTGCAAAGAAGGTAAGACCGGCATTTGTCTGAACGTTAATCCGGACCGGCCCGGCTCGGCCTATGGGTATGTCGACATGGGCGGCTGGGTCGGTGGTCAGGCCGAGTACGTGATGGTGCCGTACGCGGACTTCAACCTCCTGAAATTCCCGGACAGGGATCACGCGATGGAGAAGATCCGCGACCTGACCATGCTCTCCGACATCTTTCCGACCGGCTTCCACGGCGCATACAGCGCCGGCGTCGGCCCCGGGTCGACCGTGTACGTTGCCGGAGGCGGGCCCGTCGGGCTCGCGTGCGCGCACTCGGCACAATTCCTTGGTGCCTCGGTCGTGATCGTCGGCGACGTCATCGACGAGAGGCTTGCACAGGCGAGGAGCTTCGGCTGCGAGACCATCGATCTGAAGAAGGATGCAACGCTGCCAGAACAGATCGAGCAGATCCTCGGCGAACCCGAAGTCGACGCCGCCGTGGATTGCGTGGGCTTCGAGGCGCGTGGCCACGGTGCCGACTCGACCCACGAAGCACCGGCGACCGTGCTCAACTCGATCATGGGCGTCGCGCGCGCGGGGGCCAGCTTGGGTATCCCGGGGCTCTACGTCACCGGCGACCCGGGAGGGGTCGATGAGGCCGCCAAGGTCGGGGCTCTGAGCATTCGAATCGGGCTCGGCTGGGCGAAGTCCCACACCTTTACGACCGGTCAGTGCCCGGTGATGAGATACCACCGGGGCCTCATGAAGGCGATCCTTCGAGACAAGGTCCAGATCGCCAAGGCCGTAAACGCCACGGTTATCCCGCTGGACGACGCACCGGAGGGCTACCGCGACTTCGACAAGGGGGCTTCCAGGAAGTTCGTGCTGAACCCGCACGGACTGGTCAAGGCCTGAGGGGAGCGACTTTTGACGGCAGTGGGCCCGGGGGCTCGGAAACCATCCGAGCCCCCGGACGTCTGCCTGCAAATCCGAGGAAGAACCCCCACCAGCCCTTACTCTCTGGTTGATATTGCCTGCTCAAGGTGTGTTTCGTCTCGGTCGAAGGTTGAGCACCATAGCGACATGGCAATACTTCATCGGACATATCTGGCGCTACGACGGCGATGACGTCCCGGCGGGGATGAATGTGCGCTTCGAGGCCAACGAGGAAGCGAAAGCAGTGGGGCTGTGCGGATGTGAATGCGGAGTGTGCGGGCCGGGGCACTCTCACACGGTTGAGGAGGGCTGCGTCTGTGCGCCGCTGGTTTGTCCCTGCCTTGACCGGGACGCAGACTGACCGCTCACTCCATGATGAGGCTGTGTTCTCCCGTGTCTGAGATTCAAGTCAGAGGTGTGCCGAAAGGTGTAGCCGCGCGTTAGTTGGTGCCGGTGACCGGCGGCATATTCGCAGTCATGCACCACCCCCTGGATGACGTCGGGTGGGCGACGTACCCTGAACTATGCCAGACAGTGAAAGGCTGATCGAGACCATCCGCTTCCGGGAGGAAGCTCGGGCGATCATCAGGGAGTCTGTCGGGGACCTATGATCGCTTGAACAGGCGGCTCAGAAATCCCCGCTTCTCGGCGCCGCGATCGGTCTCCTCCGCGTGCTCTTCCGATTGAACCGTAGGGCGATCCGGCTCGACTCGCGTGGGATCCTCTTCCTGCTCCCGAGGATGATCCAGCGCCTTATGTTGATCGAGCTCGGATCTCGTTGAGAAACGCAGTGCGCAGTAGGGACACTGCAGTACATCGCTCATCCGCTTGCCCCTCCCTTGGTTGACAGTTTCGCCAAAGGTACTCGCCTTTCGATACTTAGTTGAACTCGGCGTCGTGTTCCGAGCGTTCTGGGCATCGCGCCGGAAGGTGACGAGGGAGGTTGCCCTGCGCGCTGGTGAGGGCGACCGACTATCCATCCGACGAGGAGGTGTTACTCGACCTACTCGTCGATGCCGTGAGGTCACCCACTCATCCTCTCGAGGACTCTCGCCTCAGGGGTATCGTCGAGCCCTGTCAACCCGATCGGAGGACCAAGGAGATGCTCTCGAACCGACTCTGGGACTCGATTACCGACATCTACGACGCGATACTGATCCACCCGTTTATCGAAGGCCTGACCGACGGGAGCCTCTCGCCCGAGACATTCCGGTTCTACGTCGTCCAGGACGCCCACTATCTGCGCGACTATGCCCGCGCCCTGTCGGTTTGCGGAGCAAAGGCGCCGACCCCAGACGATGTCGCGATGTTCAACAACCACGCGGCCGGCGCCATCGCCGTCGAACGGGCACTGCACTCGAGCTTCTTCGCCGACTTCGGGATGTCGGAGGCCGACGTCGATACCACTCCTGTGGCGCCCACGAACCGCGCCTATACGAGTTACTTGCTGGCGTCGGTGTACGAGGGCTCGTTCCCCGAGGCGCTCGGCGCAGTGCTGCCCTGCTACTGGATCTACTCCGAGGTCGGGCGTCACCTGCTCACGTCGGGCTCACCGAACCCATTGTTCCAGCGCTGGATCGAGACCTACGGCGGCGACGAGTTCGCCGCCATCGTCAAGGCCGTTCTCGAGCTTACCAACCGCGTGGGCGACGACCTGTCTCCTCCCGACGAGGGTCACGTCCGCGAGCGCTTCGTCACCACCAGCCGCTACGAGTGGATGTTCTGGGACGCCGCCTGGCGCCGCGAGACCTGGCCCGTCTGAGCTTTCGCCCGGCTACTTCTTACCGGAGGTTACGAGAATCCGGTTCACCCAACGCCGGCGACGCTCGACGACCATTTCCTTGGGAACCAGCATCATGCAGCCTCCTCGCTTAGAAACTGCTTTACCAAGCGGTTCACGTCGTTGGCGGCCTCCATGTGGGGCGAGTGCCCCGCGTCGTCGAGTACTTCGACGCGGACGTCGTCCGGCAGCGCCTGGGCGTGAGCCGCCGGGAGGATCTGGTCGACGCGGCCCCAGATCACGAGCACCGGCGCCGCCACTTCGGGGAGGCGCGGCGCCAGCACAACCGACTGCCGACCCTCTGGGAACAGGTCGCCCGCCAGGCTGCGCAGCGCGGCGTCCACTCCGTCGAGGCGTTTGTAGCGGAGCACGTCGTCCACCATCTGGCGCGACACGACCTCCGGATCCGCGAACAGCAGCTTCAGGACCTCCTTAAGCTCCCGCCGCTTGCCGGCTTCGATGAAGCCGTTGATGTACCCGGCGTTGATCTCGTCGCCCAGTCCGGCGCTGTCGATCAGGACCAGCGACGCCACCCGGTCGGGGTTGTCGAGCGCGAACTGAAGCGCCACCGCGCCGCCCATCGAGTGGCCGGCGAGGCATGCACGCGCTACATCACGGTCGTCCAGGAACCCCCCGAGGGCATCGACCATGTCCTTGAATCCCCCCACGTGCTTGGACGACTCCCCGTGCCCGGGCAGGTCCAGCGCGTAGACCGTCCTGTGCTCGGCAAGAACCTCCCAGTTGAACAGCCAGTTGTTGAGGTCGCCTCCGAAACCGTGGAGCAACACGAGGGGCGGCTCACCTTCACCCACTCGCAGATAGCGAAGCGTGCGCCCCCCGACTTCGACCGACTCGGTGGCTTCAGCGGGCTCCTCGCCTTCTTCCGGCGGGACGAACGTGGCCTGGAACTCTGCGATGAACGTGTCTATCTGGTCGTCCGGGACGTCTGCAGCGGCGATCACGGCAACGAGGCCTCCGACGGGGACCATCTCGCCGACGGCGGCAATGCGCCGGCGAAGCACGCCCGCCGCAGGTGCCTCGACGGCTCCCGCTATCTTCTCGCTCTCGATCTCGACGATCTCGGTCCCGGCGTCGACCTCAGAGCCTTCGTCGACGAGCCACTCGAGGATCGCGCCCTCGGTCATCGACAGACCCCACTTGGGCATGCCGACCTTGGTGATCGAAGAGCTCACGCCGGCGCGCCCACCTTCCCGCCGACCGTTTCGCGCACCGCATCGGCGATCCCCTCGGCGCTGGGCACGTACCGGTCCTCGAGCACGGGAGAGAACGGCGGCGGGGTGTGAGGAGCCGTCACCATCCTCGGCGCGGCCTTCAACTCCGAGAAGCACTCTTGCGTGACCTGCGCAACGATGTCCGCAGCCAGGCTGCAGCGAGGGTTGGCCTCGTCCACGACCACCAGTCGCCCGGTGTTCTCAATGCTCTCGAAGATCGTGTCCGTATCGAGCGGGGATGTCGTTCGGGGGTCGATGATCTCGACTTCGATTCCTTCACCTGCGAGAGTTCCGGCGGCTTGCTCGGAGAGCGACACCATGCGGCCTATCGCCACGAGCGTGACGTCGCCACCTTCTCGCACGACGTTCGCCTCGCCGAACGGCACGATGTAGCTCTCCTCCGGCACCTCGCCCTCGACCGTGTAAAGGACCTTGTTCTCGAAGAAAATCACTGGGTCGTCGTCACGGATCGAGGCGATTAGCAGCCCCTTCGCGTCGTATGGATTCGACGGGATCACGACTTTGAGGCCGGGGACGTGGGTGAAGATCGGGTAGAGACTCTGACTGTGCTGGCTGGCCGCTCGAATCCCCGCCCCCCACATCGTGCGGATCACCATCGGGGTTCTTGCCTTGCCGCCGAACATGTAGCGAAACTTGGCGGCCTGGTTGTAGATCTGGTCGAAGCAGACGCCAAAGAAGTCCACGAACATGAGCTCGGCTACCGGTCGCAGCCCCGCACAGGCTGCGCCCGCCGCCGCACCGATGAACGCCGATTCGCTTATGGGTGTGTCAAGGATTTGGTTCGGGTGTTTCGCCTTGAGACCCTTGGTGACGCCGAGAACCCCTCCCCACGCGTCGTCCTCACCGGGTGATCCGGTGCCTCCAACGACGTCCTCACCGAACACGACGACCGTTTCGTCGCGACTCATCTCCTGGTCGAGTGCCTCGTTGATCGCCTGCATGAACGTGATCTTGCGTGCCATCTTCGGCCCTCCTTTAGTAAGAGACGTAGACGTCGGTCAGTAGGTCGGACACGTCGGGATCGGGCGCAGACTTGGCCTCGTCGACGGCCTCGTCGATCAGCTTGCGAACCTCGGAGTCAATGGTGTCGAGCGTGGTTTGCTCCACTAGTCCCGCCGACAGCACGCGGGTGCGGAAACCTTCCAAGCAGTCGCGTGTCGCGCGGATCTGATCCACCTCACCCTCCGCTCTGTAGGTTTGCTGGTCGCCCTCGAAGTGTCCGTAGTAGCGGTTCACCTTCATCTCGAGCAAGGACGGGCCGCCGCCCTCGCGTGCACGCAGGATCGCCTCGCTGGCGGCCTCGTGCACGGCGAAGAAGTCATGGCCGTCCACGACTACGCCGGGCATCCCGAATCCGTCGGCGCGCTTGGCAATGTCGGTCCGGATGGACCAGCTTGTCGACGTGGCCTCGGCATAACCGTTGTTCTCGATGACGAATACGCACGGTACGTGCCACGCAGCCGCAAGGTTCAGGCTCTCGAGGGTCGTGCCCTGGTTGGAGCCGCCGTCTCCCGTGAACGACACGCCGACCTGCTTCGTGCCGCGGACCTTCGCGGACAGGCCCACTCCGCAGATGAGTGGCGGTCCCCCGCCGACGATGCCGTTAGCGCCGAGCATTCCGGTCTCGAGGTCGGCGATGTGCATGGAGCCGCCCTTGCCGTGGCACAGCCCGGTCCGTTTGCCGTAGATCTCTGCCATCATGGCCTTCACATCGCAGCCTTTGGCGATGGCATGACCGTGGCCGCGGTGTGTCGAGGCGATGAAGTCGTCCTTGTTCAGGTGGGCCATGACGCCGGTGGCGATCGCCTCCTCACCCGCATACAGATGAACGAACCCGGGGATCTCCCCAGTCGCGAACTCCGTGTGGAGCCGCTCCTCGAAGTCGCGGATCGTTCGCATGGTGCGGTACCACGAGGCGAGCTTCTCTGCGCTCGCCTCGTCCGCACGGTTGACGGTGGTGCTCACCGCTGGCCTCCTTCCATCGGCTTAGCCTGGTTCTTCACTGCCCTTTGATCTCCGTAGCCTGCTCCCGTTGAACAAATGCTCCGCGGCTGCCTGCGCCATCACCGCGTCGATGTCGATAACAAGCGGTCCCTCGCCGAGGGCGACGACAACGCGGCCGTCCTGAGAAAGCTCGATCTCCCGCTCGCCGTCGAGTGCCACACAGCCACCCGGCATGGCCGTTTCCACGACCTCCCCCGGCCACAGGCGGCTCACCTCGTCGACTCCCACGGGAACAACGAGACCGGGAGCGAGCGCGGCCATGACCACGGACGCGGCCCGCTCCGGCGGGGCCAGGCGCAGGTGCAACCCCCACGGCGCGCGCCGCGGGACGGGGTGGAGGTGGGCCGCGACCCCGGACAGGCCGACGGCGGAGGGACCTGCGAACGTCACAAAAGCCTCGCTCAGGTCCTCGGGTCGCCACAGGGCCCGGGCGCCGACGAAGCGATCCGAGCTCATGGCGACATCCACGAGCGCGCAATCGGTCCGGCCACCCGCCGCCACGCGCAACAGCTTCTCTCGCCGCAGGAATCGCTGGGCGCTCACGCGCCCGGTGGCCACCAGGCCCGCGGCGAGGCCGGCGATGGTTGCCTCCCGGAGTTCGGGGAAGGCATTGTTGGTGCCCGTCGACAGCGCACAGAGCGGGACGTCGTGGCAGTGCTTGGCCACGATCCGGTGCGTACCGTCACCACCCAGAACGACAATCGCCGCCGCGCCCCGTTCCAGCATCGCCGACACCGCGCCGGCGGTGTCACCCGCGTCTCCGCGCAAGGCCATATCGATGAACTCCACCTTGGGCAGCGGCTGCGCCGCGAGCGAACCGCTCCGGCCACGGATATGGCGAAGCAAGCTCTCGGCCACGCCGTCGCCCGCAGGCATGAGGAGCGTCCGGCCCACGCCGACGGCACCGAGGCCTGTCAGCAAGCGGAGAATCATTGCGCCCTTCTCGGCGTTGTCGAAAACGGAGGCGCCGCTGACGAGCCGGCGGATGTCCCTGCCCGACGCGGGGTTAGCAAGGACACCGACAAGGCACCCGGTCACCCGCTCTCCCTTCAGCCCGGGGCCGCAATGAGGTATTCATTTGAACTCATCGTTCGGGGAAGCGTCAAGCGCCGCGAGGCATCGTGAACGAGAGCTATGGCGGCCCTCTTCCTCGGCGCGCTCACTGGTCCTCCCATCCCTTGTCGAACCATCGATCCCCGGACTCTGCATCTCTTTAGAGGCTGACCCGTTCGTACTTCTCAGCGCTCGACCGCGAGAGAATGGACTTCAACCATCAGCGTCAGCTTCTTCAAGAACTCTTAGCGTCCGAGGCCGTCAGTGCCGTAGGATCTTCCCAAGACCCGTGACCGGCAACTGGGCTACCGGGCGAGCTTTGTCTTGGCCTTGCCGACATCCATACGTACCGTTGACGTCCTCGGATACGAGATCGCCGGGCTCCCGGATCCATGGGCGCAATAGCATTCTCGGCCAGCCCGTCACGCTTCCTCGCGATCCGTGTTCGTCTCGCGCGCGAGCTAGGACTCGCGGCAGCGGATCTCGAAAAGCTGGAGGCAGCCCGGGCGCCTGCGCGAACTTGATAAGGGGCGATTTGAGTTTTCGGCACCTACAGGGCCGTCCCTACGGCCGGGGGCGGGCATCGACCCGCCCCCAGACCCCTACTCGGGCCCCATCGGACCCAACATGCGGCCGATGGGCCCCGGCGCTAGAAGAACCTCAAACCTAGGGAAGCAGGTGCTCCAACACCCTTCCCATCACCGCGTTGCGCTCCCCCTGCGTCGAGATGCCCTCGAACCCGAAGCCCGTCACGATCGAGTCCTCCGTAGAGATCGACGCACCCACGGGGAAGCCGGTGGCGTCCGTCCGGATCCAGTTGTTCGCATTCGGGCCGCTGCCCTCTGGCGGGCCCGTGACCTCCCAGCCGTCGAGGCCGGTCTCGAAGGACGTGCTCGTGCCGTCCGGCAGTGTGACGTCGTCCACGAATGCGCCGAGGTTCTGGACGGACCAGTCGCTCGCGTAAGCGATCGAGATCTCGACTGTGTCGCCAGCCCACTCGGACAGGTCGATCGACCACTCCTGCCACCCACCGGAATTGCCGGAGGCTGCGTTCCACTCGCCGGTCGTACCTGTCGGCGTGCACACAGGGTTGCCTGCTGGATCCTCGGAGAGCGTCTGGTAATGGTCGAGGTGCGGATGCAGATCGCGCCAGCCGGCGGGGCAGCTCTCGCCGGTATCCTGCGACGTGTGCCCGTTCGCGTCCGGCAGCGTCGTCCAGTCGGTGCCGCCGGCCGTCCTGGCCTCCACCAAGACGTGGTCCCATGCGGCCTCGGTGTCGAAGGACGTCCAGAACGTAAGGCTGCCACCGACGGCCGGCACCGCGATCTCGCGCGTCAGCCGCTTGTAGGAGACATCCGCGATCTGCGAGTAAACGTAAAACTCACCGGTATGCGGATCGAACGGCCCGCCCGGCTTGTCCCACCGGGACGAGGCCCAGCTGTTGAACAGCGGGAATTCGTCTGGCGGCAGGATTCCGCTGGTGGCAACGAACGACGAGCTGGTGCCTTGATTGTCTGCGCTGTCGGGGCCGTTGAATGCCCATGAAAGATCGGTGAACGGGTCGTCTATTCCGTTGACGTCGTACAGACCGCCCTCGTCCCTCGTGCCGTCGTCCGCGACCTGCACATAGCCGCCGAACCAGTACTCGAGCACGTCGTTGACCAGGTCACCCGAGCCGCGCAACAGCAGACAGCGGCGAGGGTCGAAAGTGGGATTCGGGATGCAGGGGCCCTCACCCTTGGGGTCGTAGCGCTGGGTGCCGACGCCCGCACCGGAGTACTGCTCGCCGGCCCGCTGGCCCGTGTAGAGGACCCGGCCGCCCTCGTTCATGTAGGCCCTGAACTCGAGGATCTCGTCCATCGCGAGCCGGTCGGCGTTTCCTGCGCCCCACCCTGCCCGGCGGGTGACGATGTCGTCTCCCGTGTACCAGATGACCGCGTCGTAGTGGTTGAGCACGCCGATGTGATCCGGCGCGATTCGGCCGCGCGCGTCGACGTCGTAGACGTCGGCGTTAACCCCGTTGGCACTCAACGCGTCGAGGTAGTAATCGAGGTAATGAGGACCCGGCGACTGCACCGGCGACGCGCCCGTGTAGTCCTCGGCCGCCACGACCAGCACCTGGCTGCCCGACTCGGAGACGGCCTGATATGTGAACGAATCGCTGGTCTCGCCGCCGCCTTCGAACCAGACCTCGACCGAATCACCCGGCTGAGTGCCGGTCACTACACCGCGCAGCTGATGGTAGTAGACATCGGCGCCCCGGTAGCGCTCCCCGCCGTTCCATTCCGACGTCGGCGCGCTTCGCGCGGGGCCGCCGTTGATTCTGTACCTCAACGTGACGTTGCCGAGGCTTCGCTTCGCCAGCACCTGCACCGGTTGAGGGTCGCCGTAGGAGTAATCGAACGCGAAGTTCGCGCCCGGCAGCCCCTCTTTGTAGGGGTCATCACTCTGTAGGTAGAAGGGCTTGGTCTCGATGCCGAGGACCGAGTCGGGGTCGTCGGGGTCGTCTGCCGACCTCGCGACCGACAGCGCGAAGGGAAGATTCCGCTCGAACTCCTCCTGCACGGCCGCCTCGTCATCAGGGAACACAAACCCGCAGTCCGCGTTCGGGCAACCGTCGCCGAGCTCCGGCGTCCATGCCAGCGCGCCGGTGGCCGCATGCGCGTAGTCCGTCGTCTCGCCGTTCGTGACGTATAGGACGTCCGAGCTCAGCCCTGGGTGGAACCCTTCGATCGCAGGCTCGTCGAGGTTGCCGGAGAGCGCGTAATAGATCGGGTCGTCCGCCGTCGGCGTTGCGATCTGCCAGCCCTCCGCGTACAGGAGCCACTCGCCAACCGAGTGGTAGTTGACCTGGAACGCGAAGCCGATTCGGTCGAGGAGACCCTTGAGCGCCCGAGTCTCCGGCTCCGACGCTGGGCCGGGGCCCCGATACGTTTCGCTCGACGGGATCGATGACGAGCCCTCCTCGTCGTACTTGAAGTGGTTGGGGTAGTTGCGGTTGGGGTCGACGCCGTCGCCGATCGTAATGGTTCCGTCACCATTGTTGTCGCGCAGGTTCTTGCGCCACAGTCGCTCGGCGTCGAACGTGTATTGATAGCCGTCCGGGTTGGCGACCAGCACGAACCACAGCTCAGTCTTCCTGAGCAGGTTCCTGATTTCCTTGTCGTTCGCACGCCAGCGGTCGATGTACCAGAGCAGCAGGCGCCGATCGACCTCACCGGCGATCCACTCACGTGCATGCTGCAGTGCGCTATAGAGAACCGCGGGCCTGCTGCCGTCGCGCTGGCCCCGGGCACCCTGGGTGAGCTTGATCGCGAGGATCTCGCGGCCCTGGTGAGTCGTCCCGAGCTTGACCAGCTTGGTGATCTGTGGGTTGTTGCGAGCGATCCGGTACATCTGGTCACGGAAGCCGCCCGGCTCGTCGTAGGAGCGCCACACCTGGAAGCCGTTCTCGGCCTGCGCCGCCGCGAACTGCTTCACGGTCAAACCGCCCTTGACGCGGATCAGCTTGGCATTGATGCCCCGCCGTGCGAGCTCGGCGCGCTGCTGGCGCGTGAGCACCAGATCGACCTCCACGCCGCCTGCGACCGCGCGCTGTCCGGCAATTTCAAAGCCGCGCTCCACGAGCAGACCAAGGTTGTCTGCCTCCACCACAGCCGTGTACATGTTCAGCGAATCTGAGTTCTTTCTGCGCGCGTCGGACGGACCGGCCGTCGCCAAAAGAGATGAAACCAGCGCGAGAGCAAGCACGACCCTGAGCTTCTTCACCGAACCCCCCGAGTTTCGGCCAACAATGCAGGCATTGATACTAAGCCACCTGCATTGGCACTGTTTCAGGGCTTGGAGTGGCAGGCCCTTTCTATTCCAAATTCACTTGAATGAATCGGGGCGATGGGTGAATGCAGATGATGTCGAGGTGGCCGGGCCCCATGTTCTTGAACTTATGGGGGGTTTCCGCAGCACAGACGAGGATGTCTCCGGACCCAGCCTCGATCGTCTGATCGTCAACTGTGAACCGCGCGTTACCGTCCCGAACGATCCAGGTCTCCGGATATGGATGCTTGTGCAGGTCGGGACCATCACCCGGTTGCAAGTAATCAATGAGAAATAGCGATACGTCCGAGCCGTAGGGCTTACCCTCGAAAGCCACCGTTCCTAATGGGCTCCGTTCCAGCTCGCCCGATCGGAGGATCCTGTACCGGGACTCTTCGCTCACGTTGCACCTCCAGCTCTGCTCCCTCTCACTACGTTCGCGGTCTTCATCGGCTCTCCTTGTTTCAGACAGAGCTGAGAAGCATGCCTTAATCAATTTGCGTAACATATGCGGAACACGGAGCAGGCGAGGGCACTTCGCGGCTCGAAGCCGGACAAGTTAACCGCTCTTGACCTGGACTTTCACATTGTGGGCGGTGACGGGGTCGAACGCGGTCCCTCGCTCAGTTGAAGGGCCCTATTGCGCCTTCTTGACAGAGCGGGATGCACCGATCCGGGGCACTTTCAGTCCGGAAAGATTGAGAAGCTGCTCAATGACCATGCAGCCGAAGGATGGAGGTTGGTTAGCAGCTATCAAACACAGAGTGTCTGGAAGACCTTCAAGGCCAACATAATCCTCATCCTGGAGCGCACAAGCTAAGTCGTGAATACCGCCGTCGGCGAAGGCGGACGGTAGCAGTCTTCTCAAGGCGTGCTCAACGCGCAAGTTTCCGAGCCATGCGTGCACTCTCGATTGATATTCCCGTCGCGGCCAGTCCAGGTACTGCCCGGGTAGGGGTCGTCGAGCATCAGAAGGGACTTTCTTCAAGGGGAAGCCCTGATCACCTACTGGCTTACCCCGCTAAGGTGACCAACGGGAATCTGTGCACCCTTCACCTCACCTCATCCCGCCCCCGGGAGTCGTTTAGCAAGTTGTCGCGTTGACGACGGACCCGCGTCGGCAGCTCCCCGTACACGTGCTCGAAAATCGCCTCCGGCCCCGGCCGCGGAAGACTGGCGACCTTCTTATAGGCGGCGTTCAGCTCGGCGGAAATCTCGTGGCTGATCCTCGCTTCTTCCTCAGCGGACCAGATCCCTGCGTCCGTCGCATAACGGCGGACCCGCTCGATCGGATCGTTGGCCACCGCGGCAGCGACCTCGGCCTCGTCGCGATACTCACGAGGGTTATCGGACGTGTTGTGGAAGCCGACGCGGTACGTGCAGGCCTCGATGAGGGTCGGACCTCCACCCGCTCGCCCGCGCGCGACCGCCTCGCGGGTCGCCTCGTACACGGCAAAGAGGTCGTCGCCATCTACTCTCACACCCCGGAAGCCGTAGCCGGCGGCGCGCACGGAAAGGTCCTCCGCCGCCGTTTGCTTGGCCACGGGCGTTGAGATGGCCCAACGGTTGTTGATGAGGACAAAGACCAGCGGGACGCTCTGAACGCCCGCCAGGTTGGCGGCTTCGTGGAAGTCGCCCTCAGAGGCGGCGCCCTCGCCGAAGTAGACGAGAGCTACCGCCGGGAGCCTTCGGAGCTTAAGAGCCCATGCCAAGCCGACGGCCTGGGGAAGCTGGGCGGCGATCGCCTGCTGGCGGAGCAGCAGGTTCACGTCGTTCGGGATGCGGCCATGGTCGATCCGGCCCATGTAGGTGGCGAGGAGGTTCTCTAGCGGAAGCCCATGACGCAGCATCGCCGGCTGCTCGCGCGACGCCGGAATCATCCAGTCATGGACAGGGTCGAGCGCCATCGCCGACCCGACCACAGCCGCTTCTTGCCCCTGGACCGGCGCGTAAACGCCCAGCCGGTTGACCCGCTGGAGCTTGATGCAGAACTCGTCGAGGGCGCGGGACATCAGCATCAGTCGCAACGCCTCGATGATCTGCTCGGGCTTCATCAGTATCCGAGCATCTCCCGAGCGGCCTCGAGCAGGCGCTGCAGGGACGGCAGATAGTGGTCTTCGAGCGCGCCCGGAGGGTACGGCGTGTCCGGTGCAGCGATGCGTCTGACCGGCGCATCGAGAGATATGAACGCCTCCTCCTGGATGGTGGCAGCCACCTCGGCGCCGAAGCCGCCGGTGAGCGGCGCCTCCTGGACGACGATTACTTTGCCGGTCTCCACCGCCGCACCGACCAGGCCCTCCACGTCGATTGGCACGATCGAGCGGAGGTCAAGGACGGCGATGGATGCACCTTCGGCGGCCAGTGCCTCGGCGGCCGCCAGGCACAGTTGGACGCCAGCACTCCAGCCGACGAGCGTCAAATCGGATCCCTCCCGGACGAGCCGTGCTGAGCCAAAGGGCGTCGTGTAGTCGCCCTCAGGGACCGGACCGCTGACCGACCGGTAGAGCTTCTCCGGCTCGAGGAAGAGGACCGGGTCGGGATCGCGGATTGCACCCAGGAGGAGGCCCTTCGCGTCGGCCGGGAAGGCCGGGCAGACGACCTTGATACCTGGCATCTGGGTGAACTGAGCCTCGAGAGCGTCCGGGTGGAATTCCGGCGTACGACTGCCCCCGCCGAAAGGAGCTCGGATCGTTACCTGGGCATGGAAGCGTCCCCGCGACCGGAAGCGATAGCGACCAAGCTGCGCTCCGAGCTGATGGAAGGCCTGGTGGATGAAGCCGAGAAACTGGATCTCGGCGACCGGCACCATGCCGCCGAGCGCCAGACCGAGCGAGGCGCCCACGATCGAAGCCTCGGCGAGCGGGGTATCGAAGACGCGATCGGGTCCGAACCGTTCCTGGAGCCCGCGCGTCACTCGGAAGACGCCGCCAAGCGTCCCAACGTCCTCGCCCAGAACGACGACTCGTTCGTCGCGCTCCATCTCGAGCCAGAGCGCCTCCTGGATCGCCCTGAGAATCGATAGCTCGGCCGGGCGAGTCTCGGTCGCCTGGGCCTCCGCCACGCGATCGGCAGGCCGCTTGGACGCAGCCAAGCTAGACGGTGGTGGACGCTTTGACCATCTCCTTGAAGCGTCTCATGTAGCCAAGCAGAGCTTCGCTGCTCTGAGCATCTTTCTGAAAGGCGACGTCGAAGAACACCTCGTCAACGCCGGCGTCCTCCATCTTGCGGACATCCTCGGCGATCTGGTCCCATGTACCGCAGGTGACCGGTCGTGTTGCGTCGTCTAGTGGCTCGTCGGTCCGTTCCACCAGGCAGCGCATCACGGTCTGCAGCTTGCTCGAATCGCGGCCCCGCTCCTCCGCCGCTTTCAGCACTGCGCTCATCATGGAAATAAGGGCGTCAACCGGTGCGCAGCACCCGGTAAAGCCGTCGGCCATTCGGCCGGCGCGGTCGAGTGCCTTGGGCATGAAGCCGCCGATCAGGAGAGGTGGATGCGGCTTCTGCACAGGCTTCGGCCCGATGTAAGCCGGCTCCAGGTTGAAGTAGTTGCCGTGGTACTCGACTGGGTCGGGACCCCAGACTGCGAGCATGCACTCGATCGCTTCCTCGCCGATCCGCCCCCGATCCCGGTAGACGACGTTGGTGGCGTCGCATTCGTCCTCGGACCAGCTCAGTCCCACCCCGACGGTCAGGCGGCCATCGGACAGCACATCCATCGCCGCCAGTCGCTTGGCGAGCAAGACCGGGTTGTACCAGGGGATGTTGATGAGGCTGACCCCGAGTCGGATTCGCTCTGTGATCGCGGAGACGTAGGTGAGGCAGGTCAGGTGGTCGAGGTGGGTCTTGTACTCCTCGTTGAGGACTCCCTCGGCGTTGCCCGGGTAGGGCGTCTTGGCGTTGACCGGCACCAAGAGTCGTTCGTTGGTCCACAGCGAGTCGTAGCCCATCTTCTCGGCCTCGGTCGCGATTAGGCGCATGTTCTCTTTGGTGGCCACCGGGCCCTGATGCGGAAGCGCAAAACCGATCTTCATTCGACCCTCCTCACTCACTCTTCAACTTGCCGGCTAAAGGCGGTGCCCCTCCAGGTGATGCTCGCTCAGAATGTCCATTCCAAAGTCTGCTTCGGGGTCGCGCCAGACGCTGTGAGCGTGATTGCCGCCGCGCTGAGCGTTGTCGTACTCGATCAGCAGGCGAGGCCCCTGGACCCGGTAGTAGTGTGGCACGCCTACTTCGGCGCCGCCCGCCCAGGCGAACGTGAGCCTCTTCAAGTGCTCTTCTGTGTACCTCTCCAATTCGGCATTTGCCAGATCATCGGGCAGCCGCGACACGTAGACGGCGACGATGTCGCGCAACAGTCGTCGCTGCGGCCCGCTCAGATCCTCGGCCGAGATTCCCTTCGGTGCCAGGGTAAAGCGCAGAGCTTCGAGGTGCTCGTCGGTGATCCCCAGGCCCTCCTCCAGCTGTCGCTGAAGTGTTTCGACCCGTTCGCCGAGATCGCCTTCGAAGCGCCCGCGCCACACCTCGGGCAGTCTCAATGGCAGTTCGCCTCCCTGGACGTGGGCGCGGTTGGCGCCGATCAGGTCGAAGGGCGGAACCGGCGAAATGACGGCAGGAGCGCGCTTCTCCTTGTCAAGAGAAGTGAGGAGTTCTCTTCCGAGGTCCTCGGCGCTGCCAAGTGGCCGAAGCTCGTATCCGCCGAGAAACGGAGAAGCAGCAGGATCGGCGCCCAGAAAGAGAGGTGTGCTGGCCCGCACCGCGCCGTCGGCCACCAGGTGGTGGATCGAGATGTGGTGCCCACCGAAACGCCACGACCAGGCGCCGTCGCCGCCCGGCTCCCCGAACACCCTCAGGTAGTAGAGACCGGGGTCGCGTCCCCGCTCGCGTCCCCAGGTGGCGCTCCAGCCCTCGAGCTCATCGAGGATGTTGTCGAGACCGATGATCGTGCACGCGGTGACGTAGGCGGGCCGCGACAGTCCGGACGCGAGCACCTTGAGGGCGAGCTGCTGCTGCTTCGGACGCATATCGCTCAGCGGGAGACCGCCATGATCCGTCGGCGTGTAGTACCAGCGAAGACGCTCCTCGTTGGCCGGGAACGGCCACTGTGCAGCACCGCGCTGCTCCTCGTTGAGGTTGTCGAGGAAGTTCTGCGCCGCGTGCGCCATCCGAGTGGCGGCTCGGGTTCGGGCGTCCGTCACAGCCTCAGCGTCCCGGTGCATGGAGGCCAAAGATGAGCTCGGGATCGCCCGGCGACCAGTTGCAGTCGACCTGTGAGCGACGCCCAATACGACGGGTCCGCTCGAGCAGCTCCCGGCCGAGGTCCAGCTGTCGTCGTTCCCAGGTTTGGAGCGCACTCTCGATGTCCGGCTGCTCCTCCAGCGCCCTGGCAAGCTCCCAGGCATCTGCGGCAGCCTTGGCAGTGCCTGCCGCTGCGTGAGGCCGGACGGCAAAAGCTGCATCACCGATCAGGCACACCCGTCCGAAGGCCATCCGAGGCACCTCGATGTCGAGGATCGTCTGGACGAACGGCTCTTTCGCCGCCACGACCACCTTGGCGATGAGATCCGGTAGGCGGGCGGTTGCCACCGCACGCAGCTCGGAAACGTACTCCGGACGCACGGCCCCGGGCGGCAGGGACACCTCGCGCAGGTTGCCGTCGCAATCGGTCATGAGATTGTCCCGATCGCTACCGGCCAAGTAGTTTCTGTACCAGACGAAGTTAATCAGGCGATCTCCGGCGTTGACCGAGCCGTCGAGCCCGGGGATCGGGTAGACGAGGATGTGGCTGTTCGCGTAGACGTAGTAGGTGATTGCGTCAAGCAGAGCGTCCCCTTCTCGACCGAGGTCCTTCTCGGACACGAGACCACGCCAGGCCACGTAACCGGCATAAGCGGAGGTGACCTCAGGCAGCAGGCGGGAGCGGGCGCGGGACCCGATGCCGTCTGCGCAAACGACGAGGTCGGCCACCACTTCGTTGCCGTCGGCGAGGGTGATGTGGACCTTGCCATCGTGCTCCTGGATGTCCGTTACCTCGTGGTCCAGCAAATAGCGGTCCCGCCCAAAGGAGCGCAGCAGCGACCGGTAGATGGTGTTCCAGTTGCTGAAGCGGTAGGGCTGAGGCTGCTCATGGATTACGCGGCCTTCGCGGTCCAGATAATTGATACAGGCGGTGGAGGTGCTGATTTCGTCGAGGTCGATGTGGGCGCGCTCAACCAAGTAACGGTAGGTGGCAGGTAGCAACCCGATCCCGGCGCCGCGCTGTTGCAGTTCCGTGCCCGAACGCTCGTAGACCGTGACGTCGAGCCCCAACTCTCGTAGACACAACGCCGCCGTGAGCCCGCCCATCGATCCCCCAACGACGGCAACGCGGGCAGCACTGACCATGGCACCTCCGTACACAAAGGGTGGCCCTATATATATGAGGGGGCCTCTTTCCAAGTCAACGTGCGAGTCCTCAGCGGCCGTCTCGGCAACCGCGACAATCGCGGAGAAATATATGCACGGATGTCAACCTCCCGGAGAACGTTGAGGAACCATCACCAGAAGTGTCTCCGAGAGGCACGACGTGCTTCGCGAAACAAGCCCAACGTGGGCGGTGCTGGGTTCGAACCAGCGACCCCTGCGTTGTAAGAGAAGACACGCACAAACGCGTGACCAGGGGAAATCTACATTTTGTTCAGTTCAGCCGCCTGATTCGAATCGCTCAACATTGCCGTCGATTGCCCTGAATTGTTTCGGTCCGCGGTCCCCTCGCGGTTCCCCGCACCCGGATAAATACCAGGGGGGGAACCAAACGCATCGCAGACGCTGCGAAAATCGTCAGCATGAATGGCTCCGTCGACTACGTTCGCCCGTCATGATCGCGGACCTGCGAGACCATCTCCTTTCGATCGGGGCCGACGAGGCCGACTCGTCGGACCTGCGCTTTCGCAAACGCCTGCTCGTCGGGATCGCGCTCCTCATCCTCCCGGCCGGGTTCCTTTGGGGATTCCTGTACTGGCTTGTTGGTGAGGAGGCGGTCGCGCTCACGCCGTGGGCCTATGTCACCGGATCGATCATCAGCCTCGCCGTCTTCGCCCGGAACCGAAACTTCGGATTCTTCCGGACGGCGCAGTTCCTTCTCATCCTCGTCGCGCCCGCGCTCGGCACGATCATGCTCGGCGGCCTCAACGACTCCAGCTCCGTGGTCCTGTGGTCGCTCCTCGCACCGTTCGGCGCGGTCGCTTTCGACCGACCCGGGCGCGCCTGGCCGTGGTTCGCGGCCTTTGTCTCCACCGTCGTGCTCGTGCTGGCTTTCTCCGAGGTCGTGCGTCCGGACGGTGCCAACCTGCCCGAAGGCTTCGTGAGGACCTTCGACGTCCTCAATATCGTCGCGGTGTCGCTTGTGGCGATGATGGTGCTGGTGTCTTTCGCACGGGAACGAGACGCTGCACAGGCGCGCGTCGAGGCGCTCCTGATGAACATCCTTCCCGAGGAGATCGCCCAGCGCCTGCAGGCCGAGCCTTACGCGATCGCAGACGACTTCGACGAGGCCAGCATCCTCTTTGCGGACGTCGTCGATTTCACTCCGCTTGCAAGCCAACTCGAGGCGCGCGATGTGGTGGGGATACTCGATCGTTTGTTCACGGCGTTTGACGAGCTCGTCGACCATTACGAGGTCGAAAAGATCAAGACGATCGGCGACTGCTACATGGTCGCGGCGGGAGTTCCCCAGCCCCGGGCCGACCACGCGCACGCGCTCGCCGATCTCGCGCTCAAACTGCAAGACTGCGCTCGCGCAGCCCTCCCGGAGAGCGACCTCCGGCTCCGGATCGGGATCAGCTCCGGCCCGGTCGTGGCGGGCGTGATCGGACGCCGCCGCTTCCTCTACGACCTCTGGGGCGACACGGTGAATATGGCGAGCCGCATGGAGTCGCACGGGACGTCGGACCAGATCCAGATCACGCGCTCGACCTGGGAGCTGCTGCGCGACGACTTCGTAACCGAGCCGCTCGGGCTCGTCGATGTGAAAGGCAAGGGCCAGGTGGAGACCTGGCGGCTAGTCAGCAGGAATGACCGTAAAGCTGTGGGCGGTGACGGGTTCGAACCGCCGACCCTGCGTTGTAAGGGCGGCTCCAGTTCGCGAAGGACACCCTGCCGTCGAGGCCGCAGTAACGAGACTTGAAATTGTCTCGCTTGTGGACGGGGAAGGCGTATCCCCGCAAAGCATCCGTGAAGCCAGGCATGCTCCGATCCCTCCTTCACCCATCCGCCGAAAATGTTGAGCCCGCTCAGATCGGCCGCCCAACCGTTCCACGCCGGCAACGCGGATGACAACACTGCCGGTCTTCTGGCCGGACTCTACGTAAGTCACTGCTTCGACGTACTCGTCCATCGAGTACGTGCAGTCGATCACCGGTCGGTACTTTCCTGCTTCGACCAAATCCTTAATGAGCCCCAGATCTTCTTTGCGATAGCGGCCGATGCCGACTGCTGCGCGCTTCTTTCCAAACAACTTGGTGATGAGACCGAGGAACGGCAGATGGTAGCCGTAGCCGAGATCCATCGAGACGTAGATGCCGCGGGGTGTCAACGAATGGCGGCAAAGGCGGAACGAGTGCTTACCCACCGCGTCGAAGATCACGTCGTAGGTCTTCCCATTCTTGGTGAAGTCTTCGTTGAGACGATCGATTACGTGGTGGGCACCCAGCCCCCTGACGAGCTCGACGTCTTTCGTGTCGCACACCGCGGTCACAGAGGCGGCGTTGAAGTGCTGCGTAAGCAGCTGGACCGCCGCTGTTCCAACAGAGCCGGCGGCGCCGTAGACGAGGACACTCTTTCCCTCGAGCGGGTATGCAGGCTTCAGACAGGTAAGCGCCAGCAGGGCTCCGTCGGGAATCGCTGCTGCCTCTTCGAAGCTCAGACCCGCGGGCTTGCGTTGGATCGCCCGGTTCTCACCGACGGCACCGTATTCGGCGCACGTAGCGTTGTCGATGCCGAACACCTTATCGCCGACCTTGAATCCGGATACGGCAGGTCCGACCTCCTCGACGCGACCCGCGAACTCCATGCCGCAGATCGGTCGTCGTGGGCGGCGGATGCCGACGAAGACGCGCGTAAAGCGGTACTCCTTGAAGCGCACGCCCATCGCTTCGCCGCGGGTGACGGTCGAGGCGTGGACCTTGACGAGGACCTCGTCCTCATTAGCTGTCGGTCGTTCGAGGTCGTCGACGACGTGTAGTGCGTCCTCTGGAGCTCCGTAACGATCCTGGATGACTGCTCTCATTCGAAAATCCCCTGCATCGGTGAGGCTGGCTGGACTCGAACCAGCGACCAACGGATTATTACAGTCAGACCGCGTACAGGAAGGAGCGAGCCGCATAATCGCGGAACGGCCAGTCGCAGCGCCTGAGGTCGAGACCCTCCACGGATTCCTCGACGCACAACGCGATCTCATCCTGTGGAAAATCGAAGGGCTCGATGAAGAGCAGCTCGGTGGAGTCGTGCGTCAGTCCGAGCGCCTCGCGGTACCACGCGACGCTGAGATCGAGATCTGAGACCGGCAAGCCAACGTGGTGGATTCGAGATGGCTGCATCCAGCCTCCTTCGCGTAGTGCGGATGTCGGGTTGAATAGAAGCACGATCGCCTGCCCGAGAATCAGCGAATGTTCCTTGACCTGGAGTCTTCGAACCCAAGGGGCAGGGCCGAGGGAAGACTTTCCTACTTGGGTGGCAGAGTCTCCACGAATTCGAGTGCGGACCTTAGGTGACGGCGCAGCCTGGCCTCGGTCCTAGTCCCCTCATCTGAGACGAACACGAAGCCCTTCATGGGCCGTCCCGTGAAGTCCATCGGACGCACGTTCGGATCCTCTAGGGCCTTATCCGCTACGTCCGGGCTAAGACGCAGGACCAGATCCTCTTTGATGACACCACAGCACATGTGGCCGTTGACCATGAACGCGATCCCGCCAAACATCTTTCTCTGGCCAGGCTCGACTCGTTCCTCGAGGATCTCCCTCACTCGCGCGGCCAATTCCTCGTCGTAAGCCATTACCGATCGGTCCCGCGTGACGCACGTCCACCGCTCCTCAGGAATTTTCGCTCGGCCTCGGTCGAAGCCGAGGCAGCGGCCCGCTCATAAGCGTCTGCGGCCTCGCTATCACGGCCCACTCGTCGAAGCAGATCCGCTCGTACGGCGTGGAATGGGTAGTAGTCGTCCAAGTCCAACTCTTCTACCAAGGCCAAGGCAGTCGCCGCGCCATTTATCTCGCCGATGGCGACGGCGCGGTTGAGGGCGACGACCGGAGTCGGGGCGATCGCCAGCAACTGGTCGTACAGGGCGACGATCTGCGACCAATCCGTCGCTGCGAATGTAGGCGCGTCGGCATGCACAGCGTTGATGGCCGCTTGGAGCTGATACGGACCCGGTTGGTTGCGACGCAAGCATCGTCGGACTATCGCTTGGCCTTCCTCGATCAAGGCTCTATCCCACTGCGTCCGATCCTGCTCGCTGAGCAGCACCAGGGACGCATCAGATCGCGTCCGCGACGACCGACGGGATTCCGTGAGAAGTAACAGAGCCAACAATCCTGCAACTTCCGGTTCGTCGGGCATGAGCGACGCGAGAATGCGGGCTAATCGAATGGCTTCCGAGCTGAGACCCGGATCGTCTGAGTCGTTCAGCCCCGCGTTGTAAACGAGGTAAACGACGGCGAGTACGGGACGGAGGCGGGCCGGCAGCTCGTGATCCTCGGGCACCCGGTAGGGGATCCGAGCCGCCTTGATCTTGTGTTTCGCACGCACTAGGCGTTGGGCCATGGTGGGCTCCGCAACGAGAAAGGCGCGGGCCACCTCACTGGTCGACAGACCGCCGAGCAGGCGCAGAGTCAGCGCCACCTGCGCTTCCGTAGAGAGTGCGGGGTTGCAGCAAGTGAAGATGAGGCGAAGGCGATCATCCTGAATGGGTTCCACCTCCTCAGGCATGTCATTAGCCTCGATGCCACGCGAGATCAACGCCGCCTCGCTGAGCAATTCCCGTCCCCGCGACTCGCGGTTTAGACGATCGATGGCACGATTGCGCGCAGTCGTCGTGATCCAGCCGCCCGGATTGGGAGGGAAGCCCTCCCCCGGCCATTTGCGTAAGGCAACCGCGAACGCCTCCTGCACCGCGTCCTCGGCGACGTCGATGTCACCGAAGACACGGATCAGGCCGGCCACGCATCGGCCGTACTCCTCACGAAATATCTCCGATATCTCGGCCTCGTTCAGCTGCGGTACCGCGTCGCCCTCCCTCAAACGTTAGTGCTCCCCCGAGACCGCCCGGAACGGCCGGACCTCAATCGGCTTGCGGACGATAGCCGTGACTTTCGAGGCCCAAGCGAGCGCCGCGTCGAGATCCGTAGCCTCAATTAGGTAGAACCCGCCGAGATGCTCCCGCGACTCCGCGAAGGGGCCATCGGTCGTCAGCACCTCGCCGCCGGACTCACGAACAACAGTGGCTGTGTCGGGACCGTGCAAGGCACCGCCGAAGACCCACGCGCCCGCAGACCTCATCTCATCCTCGAGAACGCTGATCTGCTTCATGTACTGCTGCATGTCTTCGTCGGTCATCGATGGGCCCGCCTCGCCCTCGACGCTGTGGAGTGACAACAGGTACTTCGCCATGTGCGGATTCCTCCTGTGCTTGGCGGGCTAGTCCCGCCGCTCGTCTTTACTACGGACGGGCGACCTCCAAATCGACACAGCTTCGGTAGAAACTGACCCGAATTTCAAGCGTGTCCCCCATTGGTCCCGAGAATCGCGTTTGTATTAGCCCCACGAGGCCTTACTTCCACTCGCCCGGTCGGGGCCACAACCCGCTGTGCGGCGCCGCGGGGCTCGCGCCAATAGGGTCCGAAAGACGATGAATCCTCCCAGTCCGCCTCATGGGTAGAGGGCGCTGAGAGGGAGCGCCCGCGAGCAAAGGAGATCCGAGATGGGCAAGCTGATCGCGACCACTCAGGCCACCGTGGACGGTGTAATAGACCCCGTTGGCGAGTGGGTGCAGGCGGACGGAGACCACGGCGACTACTCGTTCGAGCGTCAGGAGAGATCCAGCGGGCTGGTGCTGGGCCGGAAGACCTACGAGGGGCTGGCGGGATATTGGCCGAGCCAGTCGGGCAAGTGGGCGGACATGGTCAACCCGATGCCGAAGTACGTCGGGTCCAACACCCTGTCCGGCGATCTCGAGTGGAACGCAACCCTCCTCGAGGGGGACCTCGGGGACTCGATCCCGAAGCTGAAGGAGGAGGTCGGCGGTGACCTGTTCATGCACGGAAGCGGCGAGTTCGCGTACGCGCTCGCAGAAAAAGGCCTGATCGACGAGTTCGAGGTCTACGTGAACCCGCTCGTCTGGGGGGACGGCAACGTCCACGTGCTCGGCGACCGCGGAACGGTGCGACTCGAGCTCGACGACGTGAAGCGGTTCGACTCAGGGGTAGTGCTGCTCACCTACCACCCGGCGTCGTGACCGCGTCCGGGCCCTCGGAGCTGTCACAGCCGGGCCCGCCATCTTGTCTTTGTCGAGTAGAGGAATCCTCGATGAAAGGAGTTGATGATGAGAGTGTTTGTCGCAGGAGCGACGGGGGCGATCGGAAGGCAGCTGGTCCCACGTCTGGTTGCCAATGGTCATGAGGTTCATGGCATGACGCGTAGCGAGTCGAAGCAGGCAATGCTCCGTGAGCTGGGCGCGGTGCCGGTGGTGGCGGACGCGCTTAATCCCGATCAGGTCGCGGACGCCGTGGGTAGGGCGAAGCCGGACGTAATCATCCATCAGCTGACTGCTCTTGCGGGGAAGGGCTTCCGGGGCCTCAAGCAACGCATCGAAATGACCAACCGCCTGCGGAGGGAAGGAACGGATCACCTGCTGTCGGCCGGACAGGCTGTGGGGGTACAGCGGTTCGTGGCGCAGAGCAACGCTGCCCTATACGCGCGCACCGGCGGACCGGTGAAGACCGAGGAGGATCCGCTCGACACCACGCCACCACGCAAGCAACGCGAGGCCACCGCCGCGATCCTTCATCTCGAGGAGGCAGTCC
>JBOGXA010000015.1:0-95612 GCA_050694175.1 Actinomycetota bacterium | reverse complement strand
GCCCGCCCCCACGCCGGCCCCCCTTCGATCGACTCTGAAAGCGCCTCCGGCAACGGGGGCGCTTTTGCTTTCCCCCATTCGTGGCATTTTCCGCCGCTTGAGGGGGATAGACAACACATGCCACATTCCTTGACCCTGGCTACCATTGCACCGCCATGCCCGACAAGCGCGCCGAGAAAGTGACACTCCAATGCTCAACCGGTCCCTTTTGGGCCCTCGATCTCGACGAGGCGATGGATCTCATCGCCGAAGCGGGCTTTACAGAAATAGAGCTGATGGTGACCCGCGATCCAAAAACGCAGGATCCCGCGATCGTCGAGCAGCATGCCGATGAGCGAGGGCTTCAGATCACATCCGTTCACGGCCCATTCCTTGTCATCACCAAGAGCGTCTGGGGGATGGATCCCCTGGGCAAGATCGACCGCGGAATCGAGATGTGTCGTGCCTTGGGCGCCGGCACCTACATCGTTCATCCTCCGTATCTGTGGGAGCGGGAGTTTGCCGCTTGGATCCGCGAGCAGAGCAGCTCCTACTCTCGAGACAGCGGCGTGACGGTGGCTGTCGAAACCATGTATCCGAAATGGGTGGCCGGCCGGCGACTGCGTGCCTATCGATGGCTCGAACCGGCCGCCCTCGCTCACGCCGCTCCTCATGTGGTCCTGGACACGAGCCACCTGGCCGTCACACGCGCCGACATTCTCGATGCATATGAGGTACTGGCACCCAAGCTCGCCCACATCCACCTCTCCGACAACGCCGGGGACGGACGAGACGGGCATCTCGAGGTGGGCCGAGGAATCCTGCCGCTGGACAGGTTCTTGGGGGAGTTGCGTCGAACCGACTATGGCGGAGCAGTGTCGCTCGAGCTATCGATATCGCGCTTCATCGAAAAGCCCAAGGAGCTTGTCGCGATGCTGCGCAGGAGCAAAGAGTACGTGTCCTCCCGTCTCACAGGGACCGCACGCGTCGAGAAGGGACTGCCTCGATGACTCTCAACGGCGCGCGCGCGAGCGTCAAGGTCCTCGTCGTCGACGACACCGCGCACGTTCGCAACATGCTTGCAGACATGCTTGATCTGGACGGCTTCGACGTCGTGGGCCAGGCTGCGTCCGGCGAGGAAGCAGTCGACATGAGTCAACGCGCAGAGCCCGATGTCATCGTCATGGACTACAAGATGCCGGGCATGGATGGACTGGCCGCGGCACGGGCCATTCGCAACACCATGCCCGATCAGGCGATCATCCTGTACACGGCCTACATGGACGCCGACCTGGAAGTCGAGGCGCGGGAAGCCGGTGTCGCCCTCTGCATCGGGAAGGTCGAAGGTTTGCACCAGCTCGAGCGCCACATCACCGACCTGTGCCGCCGCCTGGTGTGACGCAGCCCCGTCACCGTATCCTCGCTAGATGCGTCGCAACACGCTTTTTGCTTTGATCCTCCTGCTGACGGCGATCGCCATCGCCGGCACCATCGGAGTTCTGAGGATCTACGGAATCGGCGGCGGCTAGCCGATGGCCACCGGTCGAGCGTGCGCCTGACCAGCCTATGCGTGGTCAAACGCACGCTGGTCAAAAATATCTAGATGAAAGCGCCACCCCTGAGCCTCAGATTGCGGAGCAACATCTGTTGGATTCGATCCCTGATCGAATCGGCGAGCTCGAACACCAGCATCGGATCCTCAACTGCATCCCTTGGGTAGTCGTCCATGGGGATGGGATCGCCGAACTCGATGATCCATTTGGACGGAAGGGGAAGCAAGCCGAGGGGGCCCAGCCACGGAAACGTCGGTGTCACCGGGAAGTACGGGAAACCGAGGGCGCGCGCCAAGGGCCTGGCGTTCGCGATCATTGGGTAGGCCTCCTCGGCCCCCACGATCGCGACTGGGACTATAGGGACGCGCGCCTTCAATGCGATCTCGATGAAACCGCCGCGCCCGAATCGCTGCAACCGGTAACGCTCGCTCCAACCTTTGCCGACACCCTTGAACCCCTCGGGATAGACACCGACCAATTCCCCGCGGCGGAGAAGTTCAAGCGCGTCCTCGTCGCACGCGACGGCGTTTCCTGTCTTGCGAGCAAGCGGACCGACAAAGGGCAGCCGGTAGACGAGATCCGCACCCATGTTTCGGATGATGCGATGACGAGGGTGTTCGGTCGCGACCGCATGATTCACCATCAAGGAGTCCAGAGCGATCGCTCCCGAGTGGTTGGCGACGACAAGGGCGGGCCCCTCCTCCGGGATGCGATTGACCCCCAGCGCCCGTACTCGGAAGTAGTGGCGATAGAGAGGATCGGCAAGATTGGCGAGGACCGCGCGCAGTTCGGGATCGAAGCCGAAGTCGTCGATCGGATAGTCACCGCCGAGTCGCCTGCGGAGGTAGTCGGCCACCGATGCTGCCGCCTGCTCGAGTCCCTTGGGGGGCTTTACGGCTTCTTGGACGGCCGCCACCGGAGGTCGAGGTGCCGCAGTGCGTAAGTGCACGCGGCAATAAGACTCACCTGATACGGCGAGGTTGCGACACGGACGGCCGGATGCTGTTGTCGCGTCACACTGCGATCGTTCCTCCCCCGACTGGGTACGAATGGGGATCACCTTGGCATCCGGTGTCACACGAGCTCGCTTTCCGCGCCGCTCCGGCGCTCCAGGTAGTCGAAGAGCTCCCGTTCCCAAGCCAGGTTCGGCCGGGATGTGACGTCGTAATCGCTTCGTCGCCGATCTCGCAGATCCTCGAGGGCTTCGCGTGTTGAGAACGAGGGCTCGAAGCCGAGCACCTCGCGGGCCCGGGAGATATCGACTACCCGCCCAAACAGCAAGAGATTCAGCTGATCGGTCGGAAAATCAACCGTTCGTACGGCTCGCAGAAATGTCGCAACGATCTGCGCAACCGGTAGGACGAGGGGTAGTTCCACGCGCCCCAGGAGCCGAATCGCCTGCGAGAGGTAGACGACGCCGTCGGCCGCGATGTTGAAGATCCCGCGCTCGGTCTTCAAGGTTGCAAGCCTCAGTGCTTCGATCGCATCGGCCTCATGGAGAAGCTGGAGCCTGGGGTCGTAGCCCAGAGCCGTCGGTACAACGGGCAAGCCCAGGTAGCCTGTCATCACGGTGGTGACCGTGGGGCCTATCACCCCTTGTGTACGCAATATCGTCGTCGTCACGTCCGGCCGCCTGCGGGAGAAGTCGCGCATATACGTCTCGGCCTCCGCGCAATCGCGCGCGTATCCCGCCAGATCCGTTTCGCGCGCTCCGAAGCCCTCGGGAACGATGGAAGGTTCCCCCGGGCTTGACCCGTAGACGGCCGTCGATGATCGCAGGACCACATGCCTGACGCGCTCGGCCCGTTGTGCCGCGGCAAGCAACTGCATCGTTCCGATCACGTTGTTCTCGCGCATAGGCAGACGCCCACCGATGAGTCGCGGGGTCGACGCGATGTTGGTGTGAATCACGGTGTCGGTCTTCGTTGCCTCGAGCACGCGGGCGATCAGCGGCTTGCGAATGTCCGCGCGAATGAACTCGAGGCCGTCGATGGGCAGTGGCGGGTCGTCGAGGTCTACGCCCACCAACTGATCGATCTCGTCCTCACCGGCGAGCCTAAGAGCCAGGCGCAAGCCCAGGTAGCGAGCGACGCCGGTGATCAGGATTCGCTTACCGGACATAGTTCACCGCTGGATCGGTCCCACGATGACGGTTGAACCCGCCCCCGCGCGCAGGCGACGACGTGCGTCACCCTTGTTAATTGCCAACGACAGGCACATGTACGAATCCTCCATCAACACGAACTCGCCGGGTTCCACATCCGCGAAATGGCTCTCCAGAGGGACCTGCAATCGGTGGCCCTCCAGCCGGACCTCCAGCGGTCCGCCATCGAGCAGACCGACCTCCTCCAGGTGCCAGCAAGCGAAGTTGAGCTGCAGGTTACCGAATCTGTCGACCTGCAGAACCTCCGCGTGCAGGTGATCGTCGTGGACCCACGCCTCGGGGATCTCTAGGCGTTTCAGCTCGCCGAGATCGAGTTCCGGCCCGAGCTCGGCCAGATCCACGCCGTTCGCAATATGAGCCGTGGCCGGTGCGAAGATATCGCGCCCCTGGAACGTTCGCGAAACCGGTCGCAGCAGGAACGACTTCTCCACTACCTCGTGGGCCCGTACGATCCCTCCCGCGCCTTCGGCGGCGGGGATCAGAAGGCCGTTGTCGGGCCCCACGAAGACCTCGCCCCACTTGGTCTCCAGCGCGACGGCTTTGCGATCCGACCCCACGGTGGGATCGACGACGGCGAGGTGGACGGAGTCCGGCATATAGGGGATCGATTGCTCCAGAACGATGGCGCCGTGCCGGATGTCTTGCCGAAGGATGTTGTGGTGAACGTCGATGACTCGAACGTGGGGAGCGATCCTCAATATCACTCCGTGGCACACACCGACGAACTCGTCCTCGAGGCCGTAGTCGGAAAGAAACGTGACGATCTCGCGCTTCTTCACGATCGCATCCTAGTCTGCAGTATTGCGCCGGCTACTTACCTTGCTGACGTCGCTGCCAACGTGTCTTCTTGAGCATCTTGCGATGCTTCTTCTTGCGCATCTTCTTGCGACGCTTCTTGATGAGTGATGGCATTCAGTTCCTCCTTCGATCCAAGTTCACTCGGTTCCGAAGAGCTGACGGAGGTCCACGGGACCCTTAGAGCGGCCCGTGACATCCATTCGAATAGATCCAAGCCGAAGACCTCGTACTCCCTCGGTGACCGGAGAGACCATCCGTAGTATGTCCTCGGTCGCGTCGTATTCGAGCACACCGATGCCTACACAGGAGCCCTTGCCGTCCTCCATTCCGACGACGAGAGAGTCGAGCAGCGCGAGGTCGAACTCGGGGGGAAGCGTCGGCATGAAAACCGTTGGCTTGACGCGCCAGCGGGACGTGCCTCCGGCAAAGTAAGCCGCAAACTGCTCCTCGCGATAGGTGATGCGGTCTTCGACGGACCTCACCATGGTCTCGGGGGCAACCGACAGCTCCAGAACTTCAGCCGGGGTGAATCTTTGGGCGATCCCAATCACGGGCTCGAGCTCGCCCCCTCGCTCGAAGGCGACCACGAAGTCGGGCCCGAGGAGATCCATTTTGAAGAATTTGAGCACCTGGCCGTAGAGACCGGAGACGAGGCTCGAACTGTCGACGACCACCATCTGGGCCCCCAGGGATCGAGCCGAGAAAACCAACTTCGCAGTGCTCGTAACCAAGGGAAGCAAATGCCCCTTCGGGACCAGCGAACCGACAAATCCCATGCCGTCGGCGGCCCGCAGGCTCTCGCGGGTCAGCTCGGTGGTGGCGCCACACATCTTGAGCCCCACGGTGGTGGGGGGGCCAACCGTCGACAGCACGATGTCCGCATCCACTATCGCCGTCGGGATGCGCGCGGCGGTAGCCCGGCGCGCCAGCTCGATGCCAAACGTGGTCTTGCCGGTGTCGATGCCTCCAAGCAAGAAAACCACGCCGGGATTCGCAAGCAGTCGCTCGTATGCCTTGTCGATTCCAATAGCCATGGCCCAATCAAGTCCTTTGCGCGTGACTCGCCACAACAAAAAAACCGTCCCCTCAAGGACGGTCGGGAGCCGGGCGCCTGGCCGTCTCGCCCTGCCGAAACCTTTAGCCGGCGTCCATGTACCGGCGGTCGAGATACTTGCGGACGTCGTCCTCGAGCAGCCGATAGCCTCGGCCGACTCGGACCGCCCGGAGGTCGCCGGCTTTGATCAAGCGATAGACAGTCATATTCGAGACGCGGAGCTGTCGAGCAACCTCGGCCACGGTAAGAAAACGTCTGCCCAACAACGTCTGGGTCTCGGTCGAGCCCTCGGGGATGTCACTCATGTCCGGCGCAGTATAGCAAGGACGGGTTTTGGCAGGTAGAGGGATGTTTGTGAAAACCAACACCCTTGGACGGGGAGTCGCCCATGCCGGAGCCGTCTCCGTCACCGTCGCCGACCGAGTCTCCCGCGCCCTTAAGGCCCGTTCATCCCACGCGGGTCCGGCACTCCCGACACACGCCGAACAGCTCCACTGTGTGCGTGACCGCCGCGTAACCGTGCGATGCCCCGGTTCGTGTGACCCAGGCCTCGATCTCATCCGCTTCGATCTCAACCGTCTTGTGACACACCCGGCACACGAGGTGATGGTGGTGGTCATCGGTGTCGCAGCGTCTGTAGAGGGCCTCGCCGTCACTCGACACCAAGACGTCCAGCTCCCCATTACGGGCGAGCGCTTGGAGGTTGCGGTAAACGGTCGCAAGGCCGACGGTCGAGCCGGAGCGACGCAGTGAGTCGTGGAGCTCCTGAGCGCTCTTGAATCGGTGCGCGCTGTCGAGCGCGGCGACGATGGCGGCCCGCTGCCGCGTCGCCTTTCTCGGTGGGCGTTCGTTCATTCGATCACCAGGAGGGCGGCCATGGCGCCCACGCCTGCAAGCAGGGCGACCAATTGGACGAGCGACTTGAGGGGCTCGGGCTCCTTGTGGAGCTCCGGAATGAGATCCGTGCTGGCGATGTAGACGAACGCGCCCGCGGAAAAGGGAACCAGCACGCGCTCGGCCGCATCGGCCGACCCGATAGCGAGGGTGATGACCCCTCCGGCGACGGCCGCAAGCCCGCTGACGAAGTTGAAGAGCGCGGCTCGACGAGGTCCCATCCCGGCGTGCACCAGGATTGCAAAGTCGCCGAGCTCCTGGGGGATCTCGTGGAGGGCCACTGCGACCGCGGTGGCAACCCCGACGGCGGGATCCAATAGGAACGCGCCGGCGATGATGGCTCCGTCGACGAAATTGTGGAGGCCGTCCCCGATGAGGTTGGACACTGCGACCGGGTGGACCATGTCCTCATGTGGGAAGTGGGCGTGGTGCCAGTGAAGGACCTTCTCTAGCACGAACAGAGACAGAATCCCGCCCATCGTCGAGAACGAAGCCGTCAGATCGAGGCCCGACTCCGACTCGGCGACCTCCGGCAGCAGATGAAGGAAGGCGTCCCCCAGCAGCGCCCCAGCGGCAAAGGGAACCAGCAGCACGAGCGCGGTGCGCAGGCTGCGCTCGCTAACAACGAAAACGAGGGCCCCCACCAACGACAGGAGGCTGACCACGGCGACGGATACGAGCGTGCCGGCGACGGCTCCTTCAGCCATGCGCTCGACGCTAAGCTACATGAGAATGATTGTCAATTTCATTGAGCGCCGAGGCGCTCACACGAGCAGGGGTTCGTGGAGCGGCCCTACCGGCCAGATGGATCCGTCGAAGACGACCCGACCGACCGTCACCCCCTCCATCGGGGCGACAAATCCCTCACCCGCCGGGAGATTACCGAATGCGCCCGGCTCGCTCAGGTCGCCGGTATCGGCGATGCCCTCACGCCCGTCGATGACAAAGGTGACGTCTGTACCCGCGTCGGTCGTGACGTGAACCTCGCTCCCCTGGGTCAGGAGCTCGGCGATCGCCTCCGACCGTTCCTTGACGCGACCGTAGTCCGCCGACATCGTCCTGACCAGGAGGGCTTCGGTGACGTCGGGCATAGTGGCGATGCGGACGCCTCCGGCCGATGCCGAATGGCGCGCGTCCGTATGGGAGATCGACTTCGAAGTCGGCGCGACAACGACGTCGCACTCGAGCATGGCGGCTCCAACGGCGGCGGGGGGCTCGGTACCGTGCGTTGCTCGCTCCACCATCTCCACCAGCAGCGCGTCCGCGCCCAGTAAACGCGCCTGCTCGACCAGAGCTTCTGCTATGGGGCGCTTAGGCGGATCCGTGAGCACAAGGACACTCTCTTCCGGCTTGAGGGCAAGGCACTCGACGAGGGCGACACGAACCGCGGTGTCCAGGTCGCTCACACGTCTTCTCCCGATAGGACGATCTCGAAGATCGACGCCGCGGGCTCGTAGGTGTGCGGGGCGCGGTTATCGTCGAGCGGAACGATCACGACATCGTTGCGCTCGGCCCAAGCGACGGCCAGAGCCGGATCGTTGACATCCATGATCGCGATCGTAGGTATGCCGCGAGCGATGGCCCCGCCGGCGAAGCCGTGATCGCCGAGCACGATGTCCGGCCACGGCCCACCCTCGAGCACCCTTTCCATAGCGCGCGCTGAATGCGTGTGCTGGAGCGATCCCCAGTCGGCCAGACAACCCACGTTGCCGACGTAACGGACTTCGAAGTGTCTGCCATAGTGCGAGGTCAGGGTCTCCTCCTCGCGTAGACGGAGCACCTTTCCTCCGGCGCGCCGGTAGGCGTCGACGATGCGGATGTAAAGCTCCAGCATCCCAGTCGGATGGCCGGTTGCGGCGAGCAGCGACGAACCACGGCTTGCCTCGTCTCGCAGTCGCCGGGCGGCGCCAACAATTCCCGCTATCGTGAGGTCAGGATCGATCTCGTCGTATCCGTCCGTCATGGCGATGTCGGGGGAGCATCCGGTCAGTTCGGCAACGAAGCCGAGGATCTCCGAAGCCGAATACTTCTCAAACCCCGTCAGGCCAAAATCATCGTCACCTTCGCCTTCGAGGACCGCAGTGATCTTGGAGATCGCGTTCCCGCGCGAGTGGGATCGATGTGGTCCTGTAACTCCCGCAGCAACCAGCGCATCGCGCGCCTGCGCGAGCAGTTCGGACATGCGAGCATGCTAAACGCAATGAGCTAATCGGCGATGCGGAGGAAGTCACCGTGACCAGGGAAATGTTCTCCTTGCAGGGCAAGGTCGCAGTCGTAACAGGAGCGTCCCGGGGCATCGGCCGGGCCGCGGCGGTGGGTCTAGCAACGGCGGGTGCCGACGTCGCAGTCGCGGCGCGTACCGAAGGCGATCTTGAAACGCTTGCCAAAGAGATCGACTCGCTGGGCCGCAAATGTCTCGTCGCCCCCACCGACGTCACCGAGCGCGACGCCGTTCAAGCGCTCATGGACCGAACCGTGGACGAGCTCGGCGGGCTCGACGTCGTCGTCAATAACGCCGGTGGGACGAGGTTCATGTCTCCGCTCGTCGCCCTGAGGCCAGAAGGATGGACGAAAACGATGCGGCTCAACCTCGACTCCGTTTTTCACGCTACGCAGATCGCCGCGCAGAAGATGATCGATTCCGGCGGAGGTTCGATCATCCAGATTTCGTCGGTCGCGGGCATCATCGGATCTCAGAGCCTGTCGTACTACTCGGCGGCCAAAGGCGGCGTGCGACTGTTCACCCAAGCCGTAGCTAAAGAGCTCGCTGCCTCCGGGGTGCGCGTCAACTCGATCGCTCCCGGATGGGTGGCCACGGACCTGAACGCCAACTTGCGAGAAGACGAGGGCTCCGAGCGGTTCGTGCTCGACATGATTCCGATGGGGCGGTGGGGCGTGCCCGAGGACATCGTCGGGGCGGTGGTCTATCTGGCGTCGGATGCATCCGCGTTCGTGACCGGCGCGACCCTCGTGATCGACGGAGGCCAAACAGCCTGACCGCCTCACCACTGACGAGAGGGCGCAGGTTACCTATGTGTACCTGGCACCCTCTCGGCAGCATTTGGGGGTTCTGTCGTCAGTGCGTGCAGGCCCCCGTCGAGACCGCTTCGGTGCGCCCCGCACCCCGCTCGACCTCGTCCTGTACCTCCGCTCCGGTCAGCGCGTAGCCGGTGTCACCGTCCGTCGTCGAACCGGCGAAAACGACGCCGGCAACATCGCCGTTAGAGAGGACGAACGGTCCACCGGAATCTCCCTGCCGGACGGGGGCACGCAACTCATAGACATCACGTTCGACACCCTCACGCCCGTAGATGTCCAGTCCCCTCGCCGGGTAGCTCCCCTGCACCGCGGCGCGATGGCCCTGCAGATCACCACCACCCGGATACCCGAGCGTTGCCCCGCCCGCGCCTCTTTGCTGGGTCTGAGTCTCGAGGGCGAGTGGCGGTCCCGCCACGCCCTCGATGTGCAGAACGGCAATGTCGGTACGCGCGTCGTACACAACCACCGTTCCCGCGTGTTCGCCGGCCTCATCCTGGACGGTTACCTCGTCCCCACCAGCGACGACGTGAGCGTTGGTTACGACCGTGGACTCGGCGGAAACCCAGCCGCTTCCCAATTGCGTGCCACCGCAAGCCGGCACGACTACCCGGACCGTAGATTGGTCGGCGGCGTTGAACGCAGCGCGCGCCTGCCTGCCCGGGGGTAAATCAACGCGGGGACCGATCGACGGAGGCAGGCCCGAGAAGACCTGCGGAAAACCGGATGTCCGCAGGTACTGGCTGAAGTAGGCGAGCACGTTCGGCGGGTCGGGGAGCATTGCGTTCACTCCGCGCAGTACGGCGCTGTCCTTCATCGCCCGTGCGACCGGGCGCGACGGCCCCTGGACGAGCAAGGAACCAACGATCCAGAACGACACCAGAAGGATGATGACCGCGAAGCCGGCACCGAGGCCCTGGTTGACACCGCCCAGTCGCGCCCGTCTGGCGATTGCACTCGATCGGTGCCCCACCACGAAGCCGGCGGCCTGTCCGATCGAGACCAAAACGAGGACGACGATTATCGAAATAACCGCACCTTCGAGCCCCGGGCGCTGGGTGAAGAGCCCCGCAATTCGGGGACCCATTGCGATGCCGACAAGAAGGCCGAGAAAGCCCCCGCCGAACTCAAAGACCTGACTTACGAGTCCTCTAACCCAGCCGCGCGCCGCGGCGACAACGCCCACCCCGATCACAAGAACATCGACGAGGTTCACGCTCATGCCCAGCCGAAGCCCGTCTGGAGCGCTCGGAAGAAGGAGAAAAAGCAGATGAATGCGGCGAACCCGAAGACCGCCCACGGAAGTTGAGGGAAGCGCCGGGCGAACCGGTGGGCGACCGCCAGCACTAGAGCCGGAAACACCGCACCGTAGATGTAGTGCAACCAGGTTGCGTCAGGCGTGTCGGGGCGCGCCCCCGTGAAGAATAGAACTCCACCGACAATGAGCTGGATCCCGATCGCCACCTGGAGGGCGCCAAGCAGATTCCAAAACCAGTCACCCGGTGCACGATTGAAGATGAAGCCGCCCAGCGCCCACAGCGCGAGGATGCCGAATCCGGCAAGGATCGAGTACGCCACGACGACGTGAACCAAAGTCACGGGGCGACAATCTAACCGCGGCCCGCCAGCGCCGTTAGACGGGGAGTACAGGCCGCGAGAACTCTGTTCACCGACCGCTCGACCTCCTCCCGGTGGCTGCGCGCTATCTCCTCGGGGAGACGATCGGACAGCCATTCGGTTGGTACCGACTCCGGCGCGCCCGTCATCTCGGCGAAGTACGCGGACCACACTTTCGGCACGACCGTGTCGAACTGGTATCCGCCGCCCCCGGTCGCAACCCACCGCCCACCTGCATACAGGTGTGCAACCTCGTGCAGCATGGCGGCCATCGGCGGATAAGCCGTCATCGTCAGCCCGAGGTTGGCGAGCGGGTCACCGTAGTGTGTGTCGGCGCCCAGCTGCGTCACGAGCAGATTCGGGGCGAACGCTTCGGCCAGCGCCGGCACCACCTCTCCCAGCGCCCACAGATAGTCGTCCTCACCCGTGTACGGAAGCAGGGGGATGTTCGCGGACGTACCCACCGCCGGCCCGGTGCCGATCTCATCCTCGAAGCCGGTGCCCGGATACAAGTAGTGCCCCGACTGGTGGAACGAGACCGTCAGCACGCGCGGCTCGTCGTAGAAGATCCATTGGACGCCGTCGCCATGATGGACGTCGACATCGATGTACATGACGCGCCAGTCGGGATGCATGTCGAGGGCTCGTGCGATGGCAACGGCCGGATCGTTGTAGATGCAGAATCCTGATGCCTCGCGCCGTCGCGCATGGTGCAGCCCACCCGCGGGATTGAAAGCGTGCTCAATATCACCCGACGCAACCACTTCCGCGGCAACCAACGAAGCGCCACACACAGCCGCAGATGCCTCGTGCATGTTCCCGAAGATGGGGTTGTCCGACGTCCCCAGGCCGTAGGCGAGCCCCTCACGCGATTCGATCTCGCCGGTGTCTATGCCTCTTACGGTACGGATGAAGTCATCGTCGTGCACGGCGCGGATCTCATCCTCCGTCGCGCTGCGTGACGGCACTTCCTTCACGTTGGGCCGACCCGTCAGGCCCAGTTCCTTGATGCACTCGTAAGTGAGGAGGACGCGCTCCGGCCGGAGGGGATGCGATGAACCGAAGTCATACGCGCGGGCGATGTCCTCGACCGTGACGAGCGCGACCGACTCGCTCATTTATTCGTCCATCTGGGCCCGCTGCAACGTGCCTGAGAAATCGATCGCAACGCTCTTCCACTCGGTGAACTCGTCGAACGCCTGCGGCCCCGCCTCGCGATGGCCGTTGCCTGTGTTCTTCATCCCCCCGAACGGCACCTGGATCTCCGCGCCGATGGTGGGAGCGTTGACGTAGACGAGTCCGAACTCGAGCCGCTGAATGGCCTTAAAGACGTTGGTGATGTCGTGCGTGTAGATTGAGCACGAGAGCCCGTACTCGACCGAGTTGGCTATCGCAAGAGCCTCGTCCACTGAGTCCGTACGGATGATGCCCGTGACCGGGCCGAAAATCTCCTCGCGCGCGATCCGCATCACGGGCGTCATGTCGTCAAACACCGTGGGCGCAATGAAGTAACCGTTGCCGTACCGATCTCCGGTGAGCTCTTCGCCGCCGATGAGGACCTTCGCCCCTTCACTCCGACCCACGGAGATGTACTCGAGAATTCTGTTCTTCTGCTGCTCGTTGATGACTGGAGCGAGTTCCACATTCGGATCGAGCCCGCTTCCGACCTTCATCGAACCAACTCGGTCCAGGAGGCGGTCAGTGAACTGCGTCCGGATGTCGTCGTGAACGATCAACCGGGACGTTGCAGTGCAACGCTGTCCCGAAGTTGCGAACGCACCCCACGCGGCTGCTTCGACGGCGAGATCGAGCTGGGCGTCGGGCATGACTATCTGAGCGTTCTTCGATCCGAGCTCCAAAGAGCACCGCTTCATGAGCCGACCACATCTTTCGTTGATCGTGCGGCCGACCTCGAGAGACCCGGTGAACGAGATCCCCCGGACGCCCGGGTGCTCGACCAGCGGCGCACCGGCTTCCTCGCCGAAACCGGTCACGAGGTTCAAGACGCCTCCCGGCAATCCGACCTCGTTGAAGATGTCGACGAGCAAGGCGGCGCACAACGGGGTGTCCTCGGCCGGCTTGAAAACGATGGTGCAGCCCGAAACGAGAGCCGGCGCGATCTTCCAGAGCGGGATTGCGATGGGGAAGTTCCACGGCGTGATCAGCCCGACAACCCCGATCGGATGACGCACCGTCATGTAGAACTTGTTACGCAGCTCCGACGGCATCGTCTGGCCGAAGAACCTCCGTCCTTCGCCGGCCATGTAATGGGCGAAGTCGATTCCCTCTTGCACATCGGCGCGCGCCTCAGGGAGCGTTTTTCCCATCTCCGTGGTCATTGCGCGCGCCAGGTCCTCCTTGCGCTGTTCGAGAATCAAGGCAGCGCGCAACAGGTAGTCGGCACGCTCGGGGGCCGGGGTCGCCATCCACCGTGGGTATGCCTCAGAGGCAGCGGCGGCCGCGCTCTCGATGTCCGTGGCGTTGGAACGAGCGAACGTCCCAACCACCTCATCGCGGCTGGCGGGATTGCGCGACTCGAATCTTTCCTCGGTAGACGACTCGACCCACCGACCGCCGATGAAGTTCCCGAAGTCCGTTCGCATTGCCCCGACCATCCCTCTCTCTCCGCTCCGAGCCCGCCACACTGGTGGGGGAATCCTATTGCCGGTTTCTCCCAAACGAACAGGGATCAGGGGTCATCTTCGAGGAGCAGGCCCATCACAACCGCATCCCACAGCTCTCCGTTGCTGCGACGCCACTGCCGGCGCAGATACCCCTCCTCCTCGAAGCCGAACTTCCGATAGAGGGCGCGGGCGGCCTCGTTGTGGGGCCACACCTGCAACGTGATCTTGTGCGCTCCCGCGGAGCGGGCGCGGTCGATGCATGCCTTCACCAGCATCGAGCCCAGCCCCCGCCCCCGGTACGGGGCAAGCAGGGCCATCCCCAGATCCATGACGCCCGTGCCGCACGGGCCGGCGGTGCCCTGGAGGGAGGCGGATCCCACGATCGCGTCGTCGTCTTCGACGACGACCGTCACGGCGCTTCCCTCGGCCATTCTCTGCCGCCATTTCTCCAGTCGTTCGTCGCGATCGATCGGCGGTTCGGCGCCGATCCACATGCGCTCGGCCGCGACCTCGACGTATATATCGAGGAGGCGCTCGAGATCGCTTTCCTGCGCGACGCGCACGGTGGGCATGCCACCGACTCTAAGGGCGGGGTGCCTCTACCGGGTCCCGCCCTTAACCCGTCGGGGCGCGTGCGTGACGCCGGCCTCACAGCCAGTGGAGCCGGCAGACCACAGAGCAGCGAATGATGAGGCGAAAATCTCGATGGGCCCCATTCCAGGGAACGGCAGGGTCGGTGACTGAGTCCCGCTCAGATCCGCTTTGGACCGGGTGCCCTCGCAGGCGGCCGCGCCCGGCTCCATCGCTCGGACGAAGCGAATCCGGTCGACCTCCTGCCCGGCCGCGTCGTAGGCGACGAGCACGCCGGACGAGCCCTTGGGGGCGAAGGCGACGTACAAACGGGTGTCCGTTCCGAGCTCCTCCGGAGCGGTCGCCAGTTCCACGCTGCGGTTACCTCGTCGCGCAAGATTGAGCTCGACCCGATCAATCTCGGCCCCCGCGGAACCCACGATGAATTGATAACGGCTCTCGCTGCCGGCGCCCTGCATGTGCACGTCGAGCGGGAACCGATCCGTCATCTGGTTGGCACCCCAGCACGTTCCATTGTTCCCAGGGAGGAGCTCGGCGCAGTATTGCCGGCCCGCGCGCCCCACTTGCAACCTCCACAGGTGACCGTCGGGATGCCGGCCGCGCGCCGCCTCGACGGTAGAGATCTCGATCGGGTCGACGACGGAGATCCTCTGCCGCCGCACCTCGACTCGCTCCGTGCGCGACGGAGCCGGCTGGACCGGATTGAGCCGCGGCCTGTCGTTCATGGCACGCACGCCGGCGAGTACTCCGGCGCCCGCGATTACAACGGTCAGCGACAGGGCCGATGCGGTGAGCGCGCGCCGCCTCTTTGAACGCCTGAGGACCGAGGACGGTATCCCCTCGACCCGCCGGATCTCGACGGCTTTGGCACGAAGTAGTTCTCTGATGTCCCGATCGCCGTTCATTGCGCCTCACTCCGTAGATGGCCCCGGAGGGCCTCCATTCCGCGATTGACCAAAGACTTGACCGCACCGACCGAGCAGCCGAGCGTATCGGCGGTCTGTTGCTCGGATAGGTCCTCGTAGTAGCGAAGCACAATCGCCGCGCGTTGACGGGGGGAGAGCCGTTGCAGGCGCTGCCACATCTCATCTCGCTCCTCAACGTCTGGGAAGCATTCGTGATCTGTCGTGCTTGCACGTTCGCTCGCCAGGTAGTTCCGCTCGATCCTCAGGTGGCGAAAGTAGCCGCGGGTTAAATTCACGACCGTTGTACGCAGGTACGAGGCGAACGCATCGGGATGGCGGATGTCGTGGAACCGACCTACCAGCTTCACGAACGCCTCCTGGGTGATGTCCTCGGCGACCTCGCTATCTCCCGTGAGGAGGTATGCGAGCCGGCGCGCTCCGTCGGCGTTGCGGTAGTACAGGTCCGCCAGACGCTCGTCGGCTCTACCGGCTACAGCCGCGCTAACACTCATCCTTGTCCGCATTCGTCCTATCGCTCTTTCCCACTAGACGCGCGACCTCCTCTCAAGGTTTCGTTCGGGCAGGGATCTCGTCGCCCTCGTCCCCCCTCGGCTGATGCCTGCCTATGATGACTCGTCGTCATCGAAGCCGGCCAGAAAGGAAACCAGGTGCTCGGTCGCACCCTGCTGTGGGCGTCGGAGAAAGAATGGGTCCATCGGACCGTTGCCACGAACCGACTCACCCGCCGGGTTGTAAAGCGGTTCGTCGCCGGGGATCAGCTGGAAGACGCCGTCCAGATCATCAAGGACCTCAACTCTCAGGGAATCGGGGGGATCCTCGATTTGCTGGGGGAGGGCGTTACAGATCCGGCGGGCGCGGCCTCTGCCGCCGCCGAATACCTCGCATCGATCCGGCGCATCGAAGAAACGGGCATCGACACCACCGTGTCCGTGAAACTGACACAGCTGGGGCTGGCGTTCGACAAGGGCGCGTGTATAGATCATTTGCGCCTGCTCGCGGCCGAGGCGGAGGCCATCGGCTCGTACGTAGAGATCGACATGGAACAGTCCGAATACGTGACCGACACCGTCGATGTCTACAGGCTCCTGCAGGCCGACTTCCCGAGCTTGCGACTTGCTATTCAGGCATACCTACGCCGGGCCCCCGTGGATCTCGAGTCGATGTCCGCGATGAAGCCGCGCATCCGGTTGGTAAAAGGTGCGTACACAGAGCCAGACGAGGTCGCCCTTCAGAAAAAGAAGGAGATCCGGGAGCAGTTCAAATTCCTGTCCGACTGGCTATTCGAGAACGGCGCCGACCCCGGAATCGCAACCCACGACGGCGAGCTGATCGACCACGCGAAGAACGCCGCGGCGCGAACGGGGACCGGTCGCGAGGGCTTCGAGATTCAGATGCTCTATGGGATACGCCGTGATCTCCAGGAAATGCTGGCGCGCCAGGGCTTCAGGGTTCGCACCTACGTGCCGTTCGGGTCGGCGTGGTACCCATATCTGATGAGGAGGATGGCCGAGCGGCCCGCCAACGTCCGATTCTTCTTACGAGCCGTCGCCGGCAAATAAGCAATGAGTGGCTGTCCGGGGTCGCATGGCGACTCGATGCAACCAGTCACAGTGGTGTACGCGCAGGGCCCCAGAAACTTCGTCACGGACTCGGCCCGTGCACTTCCCCACACACGAGTTCGAGCCGCGCTTCGGCTTCTGGGGCCCTGGGCCCCGAGCTACGTCGTTTCCGGCAAGCCGGTCGTCCGCCGCTCGGGACGAGCGAGAACATAGTCACCCGCGCGGCCGGCAGTCAAGCTGACAAAGGCGCACGTCACCGCACATACGGGCAGGTCACGACGCGCAAAGTTTTCTTCGCGAGCTCTAGCCTTGTGCTGCAACCTCCAGCCCGAAAACCGTCAGCATGTACAGGCTTCGGGATAGTCCTCTCGCACCAAGCACTCGTATAACTCGAGAAACTCGCCGGCGGTTGCGTCCCATTCGAACATCATCGACCGACGAAGACCCTCTGTGCCCATCTGCAACCGGAGCGCGTCATCGGCAACGAGAGTCTTCAACCGGCCGGCAAACTCAGCCGGATCGCGCGACTCGACGAGGTATCCCGACTCGCCATCGGCAACGATGTGCGATAGGCCACCGACCGCGGTTGCGACGACCGGGGCGGCGCACGCGTGGGCTTCGAGGGCCGTAAGCCCAAACGATTCCGAGTACGAACAAACCACGACGGCGTCGGCAGCCCGGTAGTAGTCGACAAGATCGCGGTGAGGCTTGGGCCCCATGAAGCGGACTGCGTCTTCGATCCCCAAAGAGCGCGCGAGACCTTCGAGACGGTTGAGCTCCGCGTTCCCCTCAGGCCCGCTGGCCCCTCCGATGATCATGAGCCTTACGGGCCGATCGAGGGCAGGGATTAGCTGCTCGGTGGCCTCTATCGCCAGATCGATCCCCTTGAGCCTCTGGATCCGTCCGACGTAGAGCAGCAGCGCGTGCTCCTCCGACTCCGACCCCAGGCCGATGCCGACGCGGGCCCGGGCGCGCTCACCGGGGCTGAAGAGCGAATGGTCCACGCCCGGATGAAGCGTCTTCAGCCGGTCGTGCGGGGCTCCGTACAGGCATGCAAGCTGCCGCCATTCCTCTTCGGTGGAAGCGACCAGCACGTCCGCCCTCCCGGCCACAGCGGTCTCCCCCGCAAGTCTGGGGCCGGGCTCGGGAGATTCGCCGGGCGCCAGCCATCGGTTCTTCACCCGCCCTAGGCTGTGGGGAGAATGAACGAGCGGCACTCCCCAAAAGGCCGCCAGCTCGGCCGCGGCCAGCCCCGATTGCCAGTAGTGGGAATGCAAAAGGTCGTAGCGGACCCTTTGCGAGGCCGCGAACGCGCGCACCCCCCCGACGAACTCCCCAATGAAATCGGGCTGCAGCGCCTTCTCGACGGGGGCGCGCGGTCCTGCGTCTACCGGTATGACCCGCACCCCCGGGGAGATCTCGGTGGCGCGATCGCGTTCGTCGGCGGCGCGCGTGAAGATGTCGGTACGCAGCCCCTGGTCGGCAAGAGCCCGCGCCAGGGATCTGACGTAAACGGTCATCCCGCCCGCGTCACCTGCGCCCGGCTCCACAAGGGGATTCGAGTGGTACGCCACCACCGCCATCCGGCGCACGGAAGGCAGCTCGGTAACGGTTTCAGCCACGGAACGCACCATCGATTCGAACGTTGTTGAGAGGGACGGCCTCGGCGCCGAGCTGATACTTGTATCGCTCCGGCCCCCGCAGGAAATCGAAGACACTCAGGCCCGAGCCGATCGCATCCTTGACGAGTTCCGAGACCAGGACGAAGCCCGGGGAAAGCCGGCCAAGCTCCGGCTCGTATGCGGAGTTGTAGAGATAGAAGCGACCATCGACCTCAAAGCCAAAAGCTGAGGCGATAGCTCGGTCGCCAACCTCGAGGAAGTCCATGCGAAGCCAACCCAGTGGTGCGAAGGCCTTCGCGAGCCTGTCGAAGAACGTCGCTATCTCGGGGCGCATGAAATGCCCCTTCATTCCCTCGGCACCTCGATGCATTCCCACGAAGGTTGCCAGATCGGCTTCAAGCGTCTCGTCTGTCGTGCGTCTGACGCGAGCGTCGGGATGCTCACGCTCGATGCGGCGCCTCTTGCGTTTGATCTCATGCCGCTCTTTGGATCTCAACCCCTCCAGGTACTCGTCCCAGTCGTCGGGCAGGAGCAATACGGCCGACGTCTCCTCTTGCTCCATTGAGAAGACAAGGCCTCGCCGGTCCGCCCGATCGACGAGGAACTCCGCGAAACCAAACGGGACCGGCATGTTGTGGGCATCGAACTCGTCCCACTCCACGACCGTTGCAGAGAGCCACTGCACGAGAGCGTCCGCCACTTCATCTCGATCTTCTTCCGAGCAAATAGGCCCCAGATAATCAGTAAGGTCGATGCCTCCGAGGAATCTCAGGATTTTTCTTCCCTCTTCGTGTTTTCGATAGAGAGGGACGATTGCCACGACGTCGTCGGCGCGGGTCATCGTCAGCAGGAACAGTTCCTTTCCTTCGCGGAACTCGTCCCACCACACCCGATTCCACTCGGGTGTTGCGAATACATGCCGATTTGGGTCGCGAGACAGCAGCTCCCGCCATTGGGGGAGCTCGAAGCAAGCCTCATCGCAGTCGACTCGGACGTCGAGCGTCATCGTTGCGGACACTAGGTATAAAACGCTTCGGCGCGGACGCTTGTTCCCCTGCAAGAAGGGGTGCCCAGGCGGGCACCCCTTCTGTGTCAATTAACGCGCCTGGCTACGACGCGGCGCTCGTCTTCGAGGCAGCGGCCTTGGTCGCCTTGGTGTTGGCTCGCACGGCCTTGCCCACGCTGGTCGCGGCGGACTTGACCTGAGTGCGAGCTGCTTTGGTCTGCGCAACAGCCTGCTTAGTCGGACCGGAGTTACGAATGCCGGTCGACAGAGCTCGACCGCGCTTCACAAGATCACGGTAGACCTTCTGACTCGCCTTCCTATCGGCCAGCTTGCCTGCGTTGCGGGCCTTCTCGAAGGCCAGGTCGCCGACGCCGACAACCGCGTACATGAGCTCCTGAGCTTTCGCCATTCTCTTCTCACCTCCTCAGGTCACCATCTGTTTGCCAAACAAGGGGTGACGGGAATCCGAGGCTTCGCCGGATCCCCCGGCCGCAAGGGCACGGAGAATCCAACGCCGGGTGGGGGGTGAAGAGGGTCGCTCCGGATCCCCGCCAGACTTGATCACTCATTCCTGTTTCCACCGACTACCTTCCCGAGCGTCTCCTCCGCGGTTCGCACCGCCGCCGCCCGTGTGTGCGGCATCTCGCCCGAGTCCTTGAACGAGCGATAGATATCGATCAGAACTTGCTTCTGCCGCTCGGTAATCGATGGATCCTTGAGGATCTCCGCGACAAGGTCGTGCTCCCGATCCTCATCGAGGATTCCTGCTTGCACGTACAGCGTCTCCGCGGAAATCCGCAATGCCTTTGCAATGGCCTGCAGGATCTCGGCGGAGGGTCGCCGCAGACCTCGTTCGATCTGGGACAGGTACGGATTGGAGATTCCGGCAAGATCCGAGAGCTTCCTGAGCGAGAGCCGCGCAGCTCTCCTCTGCTCCCGAATGAACGAGCCCAGCTCGCCGAGCTTCATGCGACTCGCCACTACCAACCCTCCAAAAACGTGCCCGGCCTCTCCGGACTTCGCTAGCTACGATACCCATTATGTTCAACACTTGCAAGCACCAGTTAATCCCAGGTAAGGGATCGGGGGTACTTTGCCGAACTAATTCATGAGAGAGTTAGCGAGGTGGTTTTAAACCACTCACCGTAGCGGTATAACTGCGTATGGTAGTAGGGGCGGGCAAACAAACTAGCTCTCTTGGAGTGAAACAGTGGGAAAGGGGACAAACAACCGCATAGGAGCCCTTCTTCAGGGGCTACTGGCGATCTTCACCGGCGGAAGCCTCATTCTCTTCGCCGTCCTCGCGGCGACGATCGGGCTGTCCACGCCTCAAAGCCAGACCCCCTCGATCGCCGATGGGGGCCCGCGCTCGGGTGGATCGGTCACTGTTCCAGGCCTTGGCCGGAACAATCAGAACCAAAACGCCACCGCTCCCTCTCAAGGCGACGGCAGCGGAGCGGGCGGAGCCGCGACCGCCCAGGCGCCAAGCGGAACTCCCGCGTCCTCGGCGGGTGGGACCGCCGGGAGCCCGGCTGCTTCGGGCGGTGCGGGTGATCAGGTAGCAACCACGGGCGCGGGCTTCGGGGTTTCGGTACCAAGCCTTTTGACCCCGGGTTCGTCGAGTGGCAACCCCCCACCCATTGGCGCGCCGATCCGTAGTCCGGGCGCGTTCAGACCGAGGACGAGCGACGAGCTTCCCGACCTCTTCGAGAGGCGCTTTGCCGCGGGAAACGCGCTCGGAGCGCGTGATGTCGACAAGGCCGACCGGGTTGCAAAGCGACTCGGCCAGAAGGCGCTTCGCCTTGCCCTAAAAGCCGCCAGCAGGGCGGAGCGGAGAGCCGAACCTCCAACCGACAGGCACACGAACAAGCGAACCGACAAGGGTAAGGAAGCTGCAGACCGTCGCAACGGCAGCACTCGTGAGCAGACGGCTCGAGGTGGAAGCGGGGCGAACAGGGCCCAGCGCGAAGACAAAGCCGCACGCAAAGCTCAGCGCGACGAGCGCAAAGCGAGCCGCAAAGCCCAGCGCGATCACCGTCAGAACACCAAGAAGCAGGAGGGCGCGGATCGTAAGGGCGCCAAGAAGCAGGAGCGCTTGGATCGTGAGGGCGCCAAGAAGGAGCACGGCCGCGGCGACGACAGGGGCGGGGACGATCGCAACGCGAAGAGGGACGACGACGATCGCAAGGCCAAGGACGACGACGATGGCGATGGTCGCGACGCGAAGAAGGGCGACGATAGCCACGATGACAGCGATGACAGCGACGATAGCGACGACAGCGACGATAGCGACGACAGCGACGACAGCGACGGTGACTGAGCGCGTTTGCTGTGCCCTTCGGCGACTCCCTACCTAACTTATTTCAAAGCGGCGGTCGGATCGGCCTGTCCGCTGACATAGCGTCGCACGATCTCATCCTGAACGGCGTCGACAACCTCTTGCACGCGCTTGCGGCGCGCCGAGACCTCGCTCTCGTGCCGGGCGAGTGAGGAGATGATGGCTCTTATCTCGTCGGTCGTCATATTCGCGAGCCTGGCGATCGTCTGCTCGCCCACGATCTCCTCGACTCGCCGGCGCGGCACATCGACATTGCGAGGCACCGAGAAATCCGGGGCTCTTTCCGGCAGCGGCGAGTCGCCGGTCGGCCCGATCTCCGAGGCGAGAATCTCGGGGAGCCGCTCGAGTAGGTCGCTGTCGCGACTTCCCTCGCGGCGCTCGAGCTCTGCGGACAGGATGTCCACGCGACCCTGACACAGCCGTCGTTCGAATGAGAGCTCGTTCTCGCCCTCGCGGCATTCGTCCCGCATCGCACGTAGCTCCTCGAGGGAGCGGTCGGCAAGGCCCTCCAGGTAAGCGGGATCGACGATTCTTTCGACCAATCTTCGTCCTTGCTGGGTCATGTTTCCAAGGGTACCGCGAGCGCCCGTTCATTCGGGCGCTGGCGTCAGCAGATCCCGACGAGCAAGGGGTACGGATTAACGGCGCCGCCTCCGCCGGGGTGATACTCGAAATGGAGATGGGGGATGCCCGTCGCGTTGCCGGTGTCACCGACCTCGGCAATCTGCTGGCCAACCCTGACATGCCCTCCGGTCACGATGTTGCGCTGGTTGTGCATGTACCAGTATGCGCTGCCATCGTCACCGGAGAGGACCTGCCAGTTCCCAGCTGAGCCGCCGTAACCCGCGAACGTGATGGTGCCTGAAACGATTGCAACCACAGGCGTCCCGTAGGTCGCCATGATGTCGGTGCCCTCGTGGGTGCGACCACCCGACCGCGGAGCGCCCCAGCTGTCGACAAATGAGTGGGGTCCGGCAACGGGACAGGTCATGTCACCACTCGGCCTCGGAAGCGACGCGAGGCTTGACGAGGACGGGGCCGGTGCCTGTGCCGCTCGAGCCGCCTCGCGCTCGGCCGCCTGACGTGCACGGATCTCTGCCAGGAGCTCGTCGTACTCGTCAGAAACATTGGCGAAGTCGGCCTGAAGGCGATCCGACTCTTCGGCCAGCCGGGCACGAGTCTCCGACAGCATTTCCTCTTTCGCCGACAACTCGGCAGCCAGACGGTCGAGCTCCTCCTGCGTGCGGGTGTACTGGATTATCGCTGCGTTGTCGCGTTTGGAGATCTCGCTCAGAACCTCGGCGCGGGCGGTGAGCTCAGAAATGCTCTTCGCGGTCATCAGAATCTCGAGCATGTCGGTGTCGCCCGCTTTGTAGAGGACGGTCGCGACCCGCACGGCACGGGCTTGGAGCCTCGCCTTGTGGGCGGTCAGTACTTGACGGCGCGCCTTGATGTTGGTCAGATCCTGTAGAAGCCGGTCTTCCTCCGAGCGCAGCTTCTCGATCTCGGCCTGGGCCGCGTTCAGGTCGGCCTGGATTTGGTTCATCCTGGCCTTCAAGTCGTCGAGCGAACGCTGCGCGACCGCAGACCCGGTGAGGAGCGAAGTCGCCGTGAGAGCCAGGAGGCACGCAGCCACCGCCAGACGAGCAATTCGGGAAGAAAGAATGCTCGGCACGTTCCCGGGACGCTAGCACAAGGGGACTAGTCTCCGTTGGACCCTGCCGGGGGCCCGTAAACTGCCCATGTGCGGGGCGTCGAGGACTACCTGGAGGAGATCAAGCGACTGGAGGAGGACGGCGAGCGCACGACCGCCACCGTCCTCGCTCGCATCCTCGATGTCTCGCTCCCGTCCGCGTCCGAGATGCTCAAGCGACTGGCCGGCGAGGGCTACCTGTCTCGGGAAAGGGGCGGGACGATCCTGCTCACTCCGGACGGCCGCCGCCTGGCCCACACGATGCTCCGGCGCCACCGGCTGATCGAATGCCTTCTGGTCCAGAAGCTCGGCATGGCCTGGTACGAGGTCCACGGCGAGGCCCACAAGCTCGAACACGCCCTGTCGGCCCGGGTCGAGGAGGCCATGGCAAAGGCCCTCGACTATCCCGACTACTGCCCTCACGGGCACCCGATCTGCCCGATCGACCTGCGCGAGCTGCGCCGGTTGGGGGATCTCGATGTGGGCGAGAGCGGGGTCGTGGCGCAGATATCGGAACTCAAAGAGGACGTCCTCCCCTACCTCGACAAGATCGGGATCCGGCCGGGAGTGCGCGTCGGTATCAAGGACATCGCTCCGATGGAGGGACCGCTGACGGTCGAGACCCCGGAGGGGCCGACGCCGGTGGGGCGTGAGATTGCGGCGATGGTCCGCGTGACGAGCTGACCTTCGTCGACTGTTGGTTCGGGGCGCGCCAGGCGCCGGGGGACTCACACTCGACGCTACAAGCCGAGCGCGCGGCCGATGATCTCCTTCATGATCTCGGAGGTGCCGCCGCCGATGGGACCGAGCCGGGCGTCGCGCAGGGCCCGCTCTGCGTCGAACTCCGCGGAATAGCCGTATCCACCATGGATCTGCACGGCCTCGTCGGCGACGTCGACGGCAAGCTCGCTCGTGTAGAGCTTGGCCATGGACACTTCCTTCACGGCGTCCTCACCAGCGGCCACTCGCCGGAGCGCGTGGTAGGTGAGGGCACGGCCCGCCTCGATCCTGGTCGCAACTTCCGCGAAGCGATGCCGCCAGATCTGGAACTTGCCGATCGGGCGGCCGAACGCGGACCGCTCCAGCGCGTACGAGCGGGCCGTCTCGTAGCTCCGCTGCGCACCCACCACCTGGGCCAGCGCCATAACGAGTCGCTCCCACACGAAGTTCCGCATGATCGCGCGGAAGCCACTCCCTATCTCACCGAGCCGGTTCTCGTCGGGGACTCGTACGTCGGCGAACGCCAGCTCAGCGGTCTGGCCCGTTCGCCAGCCGAGAGTGCGAATCCGCCTCGCTTCGTAGCCGGGTGTGGCCGCCTCCACCACAAACAAGGTGATGCCGTCGTAGCCGGCCGCTCGATCGGTAACGGCGGCGACCACCACGAAATCGGCCCACGCACCGTTCGTAATGAACGTCTTCGTGCCGTTGATGATCCAGTCGCTCCCATCCCGCCGGGCCGAGCTGGCGATTCCCGCAACGTCGGATCCGGCGTCCGGTTCGGTTACGGCGAGAGCGCCGACATTGCTCCCCGCGATCGCCGGGGCGAGCCACCGCTCCTGCTGGGCGTGCGTACCGAAGTTGTAGAGGTACAGCGACGCCAGATCCTTGTGGGCGCCGAGGCACGCGGCGACCCCGCCCGAGCCGCATCGGGCAAACTCCTCGGTCGCGACGGCGTCCGCAACGATGTCGGGCCCCGAGCCCCCTACGTTCTCGGGGTACTTGAGCCCGAAGTAGCCCAGCTCTCCGATGCGCGCAAAGACCTCTTTGGGAAACGCCTCCTCACGCTCCCATTCGCCGGCGTGAGGTCGCAGCTCCTTATCGACGAACGATCGGATCGAGGTGCGCAACTCCTCGTGCTCGGCAGCGAACAGCCCGAGCCGGCTCGCCTCCTCGGTCGGGGGAACATGGAAGCGCAGGGTGGTCACAGGCCCTCCATACGTCCGATGACCTCACGCATCACCTCGTCCGTTCCCCCTCCGATACGAATGAGACGAGAGTCCCGCCACGCGCGCTGAATCGGGAACTCCATCGCGTAGCCCAGGCCGCCGAAGACCTGCAGCGCACGATCCGCAACCTTCCACGACACCGTCCCGGTCAGTAACTTGGCCATCGAGATCTCACGCACGGGGTACTCGCCGCAGTTGACTTTCCAAGCGGCCAGATAAACGAGTTGCTGTGCAGCCTCGACGTCGGTCGCCATCTCGGCCAGCTTGTGACGGATCGCCTGGTGCTTACCGATTGGTTTACCGAACGTGCTGCGCTGGTTTGCGTACGCCAGCGCAAGCTCCAGCGTCCGGCGCGCTCCGGCAATGGTCCCGGCCGCCCCGATCAAACGCTCGCCCTGTAGCTCCCAGGAGATGTTGTAGAAACCCTCGCCCTCGTTACCAAGAATGGCGTCCTCCGCGAGGAACATGTCCGTGAACGAGATCTCGGCGGTATCCGACGTGTCCATGCCGAGCTTGTCGAGCGTGCGCTCCACCTTGAAACCTGGTGTGTCCGTCGGGACGATGAACAGCGAGATCCCCTGGTGATCCAACTCCCTGTCCGTCTTGGCGACGAGGACCATGACATCGGCCCGCCGCCCGTTCGTGATCCACAGCTTCCTGCCGTTGACGAGCCAGCCGCCGTCGACCTTCTTGGCAGTGGTGGTGATGCCGGCAACGTCGGAACCGGCGTCAGGCTCGCTTATTCCCAGACAGAAGATCTTCTCGCCGGCGATGGCCTGAGGGAGGTAGTGCCGTTTTTGTTCCTCCGTCCCGAACTTGTAGACGGGGGGAACCGCCATATCCGTCTGCACCGCGATCGCCATCGCGACCCCGCCCGAGTTGCAGCGATGCATCTCCTCGGCGAGGACAACGTTGCAGAGGTAATCGCCGCCCGAGCCCCCGTACTCGGCGGGGTAGGACAACCCGAGAAACCCGAGCTCGCCCATGCGGCGAAACACCCAGTCGGGAAAATCCTTGGCGGCCTCCCACTCGTCGGCGCGCGGAGCGAGCTCCGTCTCGACGAACGCACGGATCGATGTGCGCAGGTCCTCGTGCTCGGTTCGAAAAGGCCACGCCATCTTGCCGTGAGCCTATCGCCCCCCCTCGGTCGGGCACAGTCATCGTGTGTGTCTGGCAGACTCAATGGTCGTGAGCACGGATGCCCGTCTCCATCCCGACCTCGAGCCGCTGGCGTTTCTTCTCGGTACCTGGCGAGGCGAGGGCGAGGGCGACTATCCGACGATCGAACCCTTCTCCTACACGGAGGAAGCGACGTTCGGTCATTCTGGCCGGCCCCTGCTGTCGTATCTTCAGCGCACCTGGTCGGCCGGTGACGGTGCGCCGATGCACTCCGAAAGCGGGTTCCTCCGGCCCGCCGCAAACGGCTCTCTGGAACTGGTGATCGCGCACGCGTTCGGCAACGTGGAGGTTTCGGAGGGATCGAGGCACGGACAGCGCATCGAGCTTGACAGCCGCGCACTCGTTCCCACGTCGACCGCCAACGAAGTTGATTCGGTCCGCCGCGTCATCGAGGTGGACGGCGACACGATGACCTACCGCATCGACATGGCGACCTCGGGCGAACCCCTCCAACAGCATCTCGTTGCTACTCTCACGCGGGCTCGCTAGACGGGAGCGCGAATCCGAACTTTGCGCGTGGTGTCTTCGAGATTGTGATTGAACGCGCAAAGTTTGGGGTCAGGGTGACCCGCGCGACCTTCAGTCGTCGAGGTTCGCTGCCAGACCGAGACCCAGCCATGCGGCCCCCGCCTCGAGCGCGAGGAGGATCGTGCGGCGGAAGCCCGGGAGCCTGCGCCACGACGTCAACGTCGCAAAAGCATCCGCGGCGTCGGCAACGGCGCCGGCCTCCAACCAGCGCGCCACCGGGCCCCCGTTCTCGAGCGCCACGAGGGTTCCGACTCCAATCGCCATGTCCCTCGCTCCCATGCCTCGCACGGCCATAGGCAAGGTCGGTGAGCCCTCCCCCTCTCCCGTCCACACCCGGGTGGCCGTGCGAGGGGCCACGAGGGTTGCAGCCCCAAATAGGGCGCGTCCCAAGCCCAGCAGCCGGGCGAGATCCCGATCATCCAGATTCGATCGATCCATGCGATCACTTCTCCTTCCACGAGCGCGCGGGCGAGCGAGCATTATCGATGTCTTTGGGGTCGGCGCGAACGCCCTTACCTCTCGCGGGAGGGCGCGGCCCGGAGCCCGCGCTCGGCCTCCTCGAAGCGAGCAAGTGCATAGAGGAGATCGGACACGCGGTTCAGGTATCGGAGGATCTCCGGATCGGGCAACTGACCGGCTCGATTCATTCGCACCGCGGTACGCTCTGCGCGTCTAACGACGGAGCGCGCCAGATCGAGACCCGCCGAGCCCGAGATCTCTCCCGGAAGAACGAACTCCTGAGGCAGCGGGTGCTGGGCGACCAGGGCGTCGATATCCGCCTCCACCTCCGCGGTCATCGCAGGGGTCACCTTCGAGACACCGGCGCGTAGTTTGCCCTGGTTGTCCGCCGCGGTGGCAAGTTGAGCCCCCACGACGAACAGGTCGCGCTGCACGCGGACGACGATCTGCGCTCCGCGCGCCGAGAGGTCACCGGCACGCGCCAGGCCGAGGGCCGAGACCGCCTCATCCAGAGTGCCGTAGACATCCGTGCGGAGGTCGTCCTTAGCGACACGCCCCCCGTACAGCAATCCGGTCGTCCCGTCGTCGCCCGATTTCGTATAGATCTTCACGTCGAAGACCCTATCTCTAGGCCCTTTCTCCCTATAGGCTTTGCCCGTTCGACCCTACTAGCGGGGTCGGAGGCCGGCAGGGGTGCACCTCATTCGCAGCGGGAATCGGCGCCGGCCGTGGGCATTTGGAAGAAGGAGGCCCTCGTTGCAGAAACGTCGTTGGACGTGGCTCGTGGCGCTCATGGCAGCGCTGATATTGGTGGCGGCCGCATGTGCTGAAGAGGCAGATGATGGCGGCGACGAAGACGGAGGAGGCGCTCCCGAGGTCGACTTCCTCGCTTGTCAGGTAACCGACACCGGCGGAGTGGACGATCGGTCGTTCAACGAAACGGCATACGCCGGGCTCCAGCGAGCAGAAGAGGAGCTGGGTGCTCAGATAGACGTGCTCGAGTCGCAGACGCCGAACGACTTTGCGACTCACATTCAGACTTTCATCGACCAAGAGTGCGATCTCATCATCACCGTCGGATTCCTTCTTGGTGACGCGACCGCGGAGGCGGCGGAAGCCAACCCGGACCAGTTGTTCGCAATCGTGGACTTCGATTTCTTCGATCTCGACGCAGGTGAAGACGTCACGTACGACAACGTCAAAGAGCTGACGTTCCAGACGGATCAGGCGGCCTTTCTCGCCGGCTACGTGTCGGCGGGGATGTCTCAGAGCGGAACGCTCGGCACCTACGGGGGGCTCAACATCCCCACGGTCACGATCTTCATGAACGGCTACGAGGCCGGCATGAACTACTACAACGAGCAGAACGGCACGAACGTCGACCTCATTGGATGGGAGTCCGCCAACCAGGATGGAACGTTCACCGGAGACTTCGAGAACCAGGACAAAGGCAAGCGCGTCACCGAGTCTCTCATTGGAGAGGGTGCGGACATCATCCTGCCGGTAGCAGGCCCGGTTGGGCTGGGCTCCGCCGCGGCGGCCCAGGAGGCGGGCGACGTGACGATCATTTGGGTCGACACCGATGGCTGTGTGAGCGCGTCCGAATTCTGTGACCTGTTCCTGACGAGCGTAATGAAGAACATGGACGTTGCCGTTTACGACACGATTAATGAGGCCCTCGAGGACCAGTTTGAAGGAGGTCTCTACACCGGAACACTCGAGAACGAGGGGGTTGGCATCGCCCCGTTCAACGAGTTCGAAGAAGACGTGCCGGACGACATCAAGTCCGCACTCGAGGAGATCGAGCAGGGAATCATCGATGGATCGATTCCCGTCAGTGAGCAGTAGGACGTGACGACGGCGAGGCTCCCGGGAGGCCGCCAGCGCACATGAAGGTGGAGCTCAAGGGCATCACCAAGCGCTTCCCGGGAGTGGTTGCCAACAAGGATGTCGACCTCTCCGTAAACCCCGGGGAGGTCGTCGCCCTTCTGGGCGAGAACGGGGCCGGCAAGTCGACGTTAATGAACGTGCTCTTCGGCCTCTACGAGCCTGACGAGGGCACTATCCTGATCGACGGGAACGAGGTCGCCTTCTCGGGTCCGGCCGACGCGATCGGTGCCGGCATCGGCATGGTCCACCAACACTTCATGCTCGTGCCCGTTTTCACCGTCACCGAGAACGTGATGCTCGGAGTCGAACCGACGGGCCCGATGAGCATGCTCGACCACCGCGAGGCCCGCGCCAGGCTGGTCGACCTGTCCGAGCAGTACGGGCTCAGAGTCGACCCCGATGCCCAAGTGGAGGACCTCCCGGTGGGGGTTCAGCAACGGGTGGAAATCCTCAAGGCCCTGTACCGGAAAGCCGACTGCCTCATCCTCGACGAGCCCACCGCGGTGCTCACACCGCGGGAGATCGACGACCTCATAGGCGTGATCACAACGCTCAAGGAGTCGGGAAGAGCAATCATCTTCATCACTCACAAGCTCAAAGAGGTGTTGTCCATCGCCGACCGGATCGTGGTGATGCGGCGCGGCGAGGTTGCCGGCGAAACGTCGCCGGCGGAGACCAACGAACAGGAACTCGCGACCATGATGGTCGGTCGCAAAGTGCAACTCGAGGTCGACAAGACTCCGGCCCGACCTCAGGAGAAAGTTCTCGAGGTGGTCGACCTCGAGGTCCTCGACGACCGTGGGCACAAGGTCGTGGACGGCCTGTCGTTGGACGTGGACGCGGGCGAGATCCTCGCGGTGGCCGGGGTCCAGGGAAACGGCCAGACGGAGCTCGTCGAAGCCATCACGGGTCTCCGTCCCGTTGTGAGCGGCACGGTCAGGCTCGAGGGGAGAGACGTCACCGGCGCCAAGCCCCGAAAGCTGTTCGAGATGGGGGTCGCGCACGTGCCCGAGGATCGTCAAGCGGACGGTCTCGTGGTCAGCTTCCCAATAAAGGACAATCTGGTTCTCAACACCTACCGGCAGCGACCGTTCTCGCGCGGACTTGCAATCGCTCGCGACGAGGTTCACAAAGCTGCGACGAGACTCGTCGAGGAGTTCGATGTCCGCACGACCTCCGTGAATGCCCCGGCGTCGACTCTTTCGGGAGGGAACCAGCAGAAGGTCATCGTGGCCCGCGAGTTCTCCCATTCCGACGAGCTCCTCATCGCATCCCAGCCCACGCGCGGACTCGATGTCGGGTCGATCCAGTACATCCACGAGCAGATCGTCGCCAAGCGCGACGAGGGCGTGGCCGTGCTCCTCGTCTCCTCCGAACTCGACGAGATCTTCTCGCTGGGAGATCGGATCGCGGTGATGTACCAGGGCAGAATCGTCGGCGTGGTCGAGACGTCCAAAACGACGCGCGACGAGGTCGGGCTGCTGATGGCCGGAGGAAAAGCGAAGGGATCGAGCGCCCAATCCGGCGGGGAGGGGCCGGCGTGAAGACCGAGGAGCGGCCCGCCGAGACACCGCCGGAACCTGTACAGCCCGCCACCGCCAAGCGCTCCCCGCTACGGGCCCTGCTGGTCCCGGCCCTCGCGCTGGTTGCCGCACTCGTCTGCGGAGCGCTCTTCATCGTTTTCACCAACCCCGAGACGTTGCGGGCGTGGGCATCGTTCTTCCGCAACCCCGGAGCGGCTTTTCAGATGTCGTGGGAACTCGTCTACGACTCCTACTACGCCCTGTTCAAAGGCGCTTTGGGTAGTCCGAATGCGATTAGCGAGAGCATCGTGATCGCGACCCCTCTCATGTTCGCGGGCCTTGCGGTCGCCCTTGCCTTCCGGGCCGGGATGTTCAACATCGGCGCCGAAGGTCAGCTCCTCGCGGGAGCGATGACGGCCACATTCATCGGCTTCACCTTCGACAGCTTGCCCGCCGTAATTCTTCTTCCTTTCGCACTAATCGCGGGATTCCTCGGCGGCGCGGCGTGGGGGTTCATCCCCGGCGTCCTGAAGGCGCGCACGGGGGCCCACGAGGTGATCACGACGATCATGCTCAACTTCGTCGCCCTCTATCTCACCGACTACATGCTGACGACCCAGGCCTTCCTGCGGCCCGGCCGCGAGGACCCGATCTCGAAGACCGTGGGGGACAACGCAGAGCTGCCGTTGCTGGCGGGAAGCGACTATCGGGTGCACGCGGGCATCCTGCTCGCGCTCGCAGCCGCGTTCGGCATCTGGTGGCTGCTGTTCCGCTCCACCGTCGGATTCGAGTTCCGCGCGGTGGGTGTTAATCCAAGCGCCGGCGCGTACGCCGGCATGAGCGTGGGCGGTGTCTACATACTCGCCATGACTCTCGCCGGAGGACTCGCAGGGCTTGCGGGGACGAGCGCGGTGCTGGGCGTCCAGAAAAGCGTGTTCCCAGGCTTCTCCTCGGGGATCGGTTTCGACGCAATCGCTCTCGCGCTGCTCGGCCGGTCGCACCCCGCCGGCGTAGTTGCGGCGGCTCTGCTGTTCGGGCTTCTGCGCCAGGGAGGCAATCTGATGCAGGCCGCGTCCGACACTCCGGTCGACATCATCGTCGTGATCCAGGCGCTGATCATCGCGTTCATGGCGGCACCCGCCCTCGTCCGCGAGATCTTCCGCATCCGCGCCGACCGTACCGTCGAAACCGACGCGTTTACGAAAAGCTGGGCCGCATGACTACTGCGGCGATTGCGACCAGGAGGTCCATGTCGCTCACCCGGTCGCGCGGCATGGGGATCACGTTCCTGCTGCTCGCCGCGCTCATGACCTACGCGTTCGGCGTCGGCACCGACTCCGGGGCAGATTCGAGCTTCGTACTGGACGAGTTCACGATCACGCTTCCGGCCCGACCCGTCGCCCTGATGCTCGCGGCGGTGTGCGCGTTCCTGGGTGGTGTGCAGCTCGCGCGCGGGTTCGGAGGTCGCATCTACATCGTTCTCGGGGTCGTCGTCACTTGCTTCGTGATCGCGTTCCTGCTGTGGGCGGCTGCGGGGAAGTCGCTGAACTTCCTCGGGATGCTTCGCACCACAATCCTGAGCGCCGTACCGATCACACTCGGCGCGCTATCGGGTGTCCTGTGCGAGCGATCAGGGGTAATCAACATCGCAATCGAGGGAATGATGTTGACCGCCGCTTTTACCGGCGCCCTCGTCGGCAGCGCATCAAGCAGCCTCATCGTCGGGGCTCTCGCAGGAGTAGCGTCTGGTGCCCTGCTGGGTGCTGCGCTTGCCGTTCTATCGATCCGCTATCGAACCGATCAGATAATCGCCGGAACAGTCTTGAACATCTTCGCCTTGGGGATAACGAGCTATCTCACCGCGCTCATCCTCGGTGACCCCGAGTACCGCCATTTGAACCAACCGGGAACGTTCGGAAACATTGACATTCCGGGCCTGTCCGACATCCCGATCCTCGGCCCCCTGCTCTTCGATCACAGCATCTTCGTGTATCTGATGTTTGCGCTGGTGGCTCTGATACATTTCGGCCTGTTTCGCACGAGATGGGGCTTGCGCGTGCGTGCCGTCGGCGAGCACCCGAAGGCTGCGGACACCGTCGGTATCAACGTCTTGCGGGTCCGGTATCGGAACGTGATCCTTGGCGGAATGGTCGCCGGGCTCGCGGGCGCCTACTTCACGGTCGGATCGGTGGGCAACTTCAACGAGGGAATGACGGGGGGCCGGGGCTTCATCGCCCTCGCGGCAATGATCTTTGGGCGGTGGAACCCGATAGGGGCGCTGGGGGCGGCGCTGGTGTTCGGCTTCGCCGATTCGCTCCAAAACAAACTGTCGATCCTCGGCGTTCCCGTGCCATCCGAGTTCCTCCTCATGGCTCCGTATGTGGCAACGATCCTGGTCGTAGCCGGTCTCGTCGGCCGGGCGCGGCCCCCGGCGGCGGACGGACAGCCGTACATCAAGGAATAGCGCGAAGATTGCTCGGTCAGCACAAAGACCGGAGGGTAAGCCGTGACCGAGCCGATCGACTGGAACGACCTTCGAGCCGAGGCGCGTGAAGCCGCGAGCCGTGCATACGCGCCGTACTCGGGACTACGAGTCGGAGCCGCGGCTCTCGTCGACGACGGCGAGATGGTGACGGGATGCAATGTTGAGAACGCTTCTTACGGACTGACCCTGTGCGCAGAGTGCGGACTTGTGTCGGACCTCTACGACTCGGGCGGCGGACGACTGGTGGCGGTGAGCATCGTCGATTCCGAGGGGAGCTGGCTCGCCCCGTGCGGGCGGTGCCGGCAGTTGCTGATGGAGTCCGGCGGACCCGAGCTCCTTGTGGACTCTGCCGACGGGCCACGCCGGCTCGATTCACTTTTGCCCGATGCATTCACCGACCAAGACCTGTCGCTGCGAACGAGGTAACCCTCACCACGGTGAACGCAGTCGACGTCATTCGGACCAAGCGCGACGGGGAGCGCTTGTCGGATGAGCAGATTCGCTGGTTCATAGACGCGTACACGGGCGGGCGGATCGCGGACGAGCAGGCATCCGCGTTACTCATGGCCATCGTGTGGCGAGGGATGCAGCCCGACGAGCTTTCTACCTGGACCGCCGCGATGATCGCCTCCGGTGACCGAATGGATCTGTCGTCGGTGTCGATGCCGACCGCGGACAAACACTCGACCGGCGGGGTGGGCGACAAGGTGTCTCTCGTGCTGGCGCCGATCGTCGCGGCGTGCGGGGTTGCCGATCCGATGATGTCGGGCCGGGGCCTGGGCCACACCGGCGGCACACTCGACAAGCTCGAGTCGATCCCGGGTTTCCGCGTCGATCTCAAACCCGACGAGATGGTGCGCGTTCTCGCCGACATCGGTTGTGTGATCTGCTCTGCGGGCCCCGGGCTCGCGCCAGCAGATCGCAAGCTGTACGCGCTGCGAGACGTCACGGCCACCGTGGAATCGATCCCGCTGATCGCGTCGTCGATCATGTCCAAGAAGATCGCTGAGGGGACCGGTGCGCTCGTGCTCGATGTGAAGGTTGGATCGGGAGCATTCCTTCCCGACCTCGCAAGTGCCCGCGAGCTTGCACAGACGATGGTTCGGCTCGGAGACGCTCACGGAGTCAGAACCAGTGCACTGCTTACCAGCATGGATACCCCGTTGGGGTTAACGGCCGGCAACGCGCTCGAGGTACAGGAGTCCGTCGATGCGCTGCGCGGTCGGGGCCCGGCCGATCTCATGGAGGTCACGCTCGCGCTGGCAAGTGAGATGTTGTCGCTGGCGGACGTGGTGGGTGACCCGCAGTCGGTCATCGATTCGGGCGCCGCGTTCGACAAATGGCGAGAGATGGTGCGCGCTCAGGGCGGAGATCCAGAAGCGGCCCTTCCTGAAGCATCCGAGCGCCATTCGGTGACAGCCGAAACGGATGGATATGTGACCCTGCTCGACGCCCGTGCGGTCGGAGTCGCCGCATGGCGTTTGGGCGCGGGCCGCGCTCGCAAGGAGGATCCCGTCAGTCCGACGGCCGGTGTGGTCATTCTCAAGAGACCTGGCGACGAGGTGGAAGCCGGCGAGCCGGTGCTGGAACTGCGCGCGGACGACGGCACTCGCTTCGAGCCCGCGCTCGAGGCCCTGGCGGGCGGCGTGAGAACCGGCAGCGAAAAACCCGAGAGCCCTCCGATGATCCTGGAACGGATCGCGTGATGAGCAGCCTCCGCGACCTCACCGGCCTCGATAAAGCGCGCGCAGCACTCGTGCTCGGCTCGGGCCTCGGCACGAGTCTGGTCACTTCGCTCGTCGACGGTGGCCCCATTCCCTACTCCGAGATCGACGGAATGCCGGCATCAACGGTCGCCGGTCACGAGGGAAGCCTGTACTTCGGCGACATCGGAGCCGCCCCGACGATTGTTTTCTCCGGCCGCGTGCACCTGTACGAGGGTCACGACGCGCGCACCGTCACCTTCTGGGTGCGGGCGGCCGTGGAGGCCGGGTGCGACACGATCGTGCTCACCAACGCAGCCGGCGGGATCAATCCGGGACTCGAGATCGGGTCACCTTGTCTCATCTCAGACCACATCAACCTGACGGGAACAAACCCGCTGCTGGGGACGAACGACGATGCAGTAGGGCCTCGCTTTCTGGATCTGACCGAGGTCTACGACCGTGAGCTGCGTGCCCTCGCCCATGCCGTCGATCCGCTGGTGCCCGAGGGCGTCTACGCGGGCCTCTCCGGGCCCACCTATGAGACGCCGGCGGAGGTGCGGATGCTCGCGACGATGGGGGCCGACCTCGTCGGCATGTCCACCGTGCTGGAGGCGATCCAGGCGCGTTACCTGGGAGCGCGCGTGCTCGGGATCTCGATCGTGTCGAACCCCGCCGCGGGGTTGGGGAAGGAGTCGTTGAGCCACGACGAGGTTGCCCGCGCCGGCCGGGACGCGGCCACGCGCCTCGAGCACATCCTGCGCGGTGTCATCTCGGAGCTGTAGGCGCGGGGGGTTTTCGCAGGGCGCGTGCGGGCATCTCGCTGAATCGCTCGGCCCCGCTCAACTGTAAGCCCCTCATCAACCGGTAGACGATATAGCCGACGACGGGTGGCAACACGATGAGCAGGACCTGGAACACAGTCGTCGTCGTGAGGACCGAGACCTTGAGCCACTTCGCGATCAGATCGTTGCTCGCGGCAACGAACATCAATGCATAGAACGTGAGCGTTACGGCGCCGAGGGCCGTTCGCATGGGCCGGTCGCGGGCGCGGTCGAGAAGGTGATGGGGTTCCCGGTCTCCGGTGAAGCGCGCCTCGACGAAGGGCCACGCATAGAGCAAGCCGAAGGTGATCGTCGGCAACAGGACCGCCGGGAAGAAGATGTTCGGTATCAACTGGCCGAAGACCGTAGGGGCCCACGATGGCATGACCCGCAACGCTCCCTCGACCCACCCCAGGTACCAGTCCGGCTGAGCAGGCGCCGGCACCTGTTGCGGTTCGAAAGGACCGTAGAGCCATACCGGGTTGATTTGAAAGAGCCCGGCGAGAAAACAGAGCAAGGCGAACACACCGCAGAACAAACCGACCGACTTGGCTGAATACGTCGGCCACAGGCGAGAGCCCACCACATTGCTCTCGGTGCGCCCCCGGCCCGGGAACTGCGTGTGCTTCTGGCGCCACACGAGAGCTAGGTGGACGCCGATGAGCCCTGCTATCAGAGCCGGGACGATCATGATGTGGGTGACAAAAAGCCGGCCGATGATCTGATCGGCGGGGAACTCGCCGCCGAAAACAAGAAACGCCAGCCACGTTCCAATCAGAGGAATCGACAGAGCGACCGAGTACGCGATGCGCAGGCCGGTGCCGGACAGGAGATCATCGGGCAGCGAATAGCCCGTGAATCCGTTGAAGATCGCCAGGATGAGAAGGGTCACCCCAATGATCCAGTTGAGCTCGCGAGGTCTGCGAAACGCGCCGGTAAAGAAGATCCGGCACAAGTGCAGGATGATTGCCGCGATAAACACCAACGCCGCCCAATGATGGATCTGGCGCATAACGAGTCCGGCGCGCACATCGAAGCTCAGCTCGACCACCGAGCGGTAGGCATCGGAGACCTCGACGCCGTTTAGCGGCTCGTAGGTTCCCTCGTAAATGGACTTGCTCGTGCTGGCGTCGAAGAACAGAGTGAGAAAGACGCCGGTCAACACCAGAATCACGAAGCAATAGAGAGCAATCTCGCCGAGCATGAACGACCAGTGATCCGGAAATACCTTGTTCAATGCCTCGCGGGTGAACGACGACGCGCCCACACGATCGTCGAGCCACCGGGCGGTTCGCCTAATCATTGGCGCCCCAAAAACCGGGCCCAACCGGTTCTTGATAATCGCCCTGCGCGATCAGGTAACCCTCCTCGTCGATCGCAAGTGGAAGCTGCGGCAGGGCCCTCTCGGCGGGCCCGGACAGCGGCCGAGCCCCCTCGAGCACATTGAACACAGACTGATGGCACGGGCAGAGCAGCTCGTGGTTAGTCGGCTGGTACAGGCCGACCGGGCATCCGGCGTGCGTGCAGATCTTCGAGAAGGCGACGAAACCCTCCGGCGCCCAGCCCTCGCGTCCGGGCACCGGCTCGTACTCGTCGGAGTCCAGGCGAATCAGGAGCGTTTGGGCGTCGGCCGGCTGAGTGAACCTGTCGGGAAAGACCGTCAGGACACCACCGACTGCGAGGTCGTCCGGTCGCACCGGGGTGCCGTCGAGAGTGACGAGCCGGGAGCCCTCCTCCCACTCGGTGACGAACAGGCTGCGGCCCGGGCGGCTGCCGAGGCTGCGAATGGGAAAGAGCGCCGCCAGTCCGAGGGCTCCCAGAGCGACGCCCAGCATCTTGGTAAGAAAGCTCCTGCGTTCGATCCCCTCCTCGCCCTCGACGAACGAGTCTTCGACCTCAACTTGTGCGGAGGGCTGGCCCAGCGATCGCTCCCGCTCCTGGACGTAGTGGCCGCCGGGCATCATCTCCTTGGCCCACTGGATCAGACCGACGGCCAGGCCTCCGAGCGCGACGCCGAGCAGGGCGCCCTCGAGCTGGACCTGACCCCCGAACGCGTACACGATCGCGACCGCAACGGACGCGAGGGCGCTCACCGCAAAGCTGGCGGCGATCCCCCGCCCCCGCCGACCCCCCGCGTCCCTCATACCTCTCCGATCTTTGTGCCTATCCACCTGATCAGCAACAGCATCGCCCCCAGCCCGATGATCCACGCGACCGCGCCTTCCGCCACGGGACCCACGTGGCCGATGGGAGCCCCGCCGCGGTCGTTGGGGTCCTGTTGCTCGATGACGTACGCCACGATCGAGTCGAACTGAGACTCCGTGAACGTGTCCTCGCTGAAGACGGGCATCGCGCCGGGTCCCACGAGCATTGCCTCGGTGATCTCCGTTGAGGTCGCGGCGCGCAGCCCGGGGGCAATGATGCTGCGAGATCCGGCCCTACCCCTCGTGAGCGGCGCTCCTATCAGCGTCGGCGCATGACACGCCGCGCAGTTCTCCTGGTATAGCTCTAGTCCCTCGCCGAGATCCCCTTCCTCCGGATGCACTTCCGGGATATCAGGCCCGTCCGCTCCGAAGTCGGCAACGTAGTCGACGATTGCAGCAATTTGTTGGTCGTTGTAAACGGGTTCATGCCGTTCCGCCCGCTCGTCGGGATCGTCAATCGGCATGCGTCCCGTCGCCAGCATGAAGTCGGTGAACGCAGGGCCGTTCTCGCCCGATACAAGGTCGGGCCCGCGCGCGGTGCCTTCGCCGTCGTTGCCGTGGCACCACCCGCAATCCCTCGAGTAGAGCTCACCTCCCGACGCGGTCGCGAGCTGCTCTGAGGTGTCTGGGGTAACCCGAGTTGGGTTCGTTTCGCCCTCGAAGTAGTCACACGCCGCGTACAGCGACGCGATGGCGATTAGCGCCGACAACGCAACCGCGCGTTTCACAACTCCCCCGGTTCCACGACAAGCGTACGTCGGTCCATGTATCTCAACCACTTCATGAACAAGGCGGCCATCACGATGAAGTAGACGAATCCCGGCGGGATCCACATCAATGCGCCGGCAAGTTGCTGATCCTCAAGGGCGGTCAGTCCCCAGTCGTGGGCCCGCGAGATGTGAACGGAATAGAGAACCCGGTCTGCGAAGATCAGCAGCGCTCCCAGCCCTCCGCTCTGGAGCGCGGTGGTGAAGACGAACAGGATGGTCGGTCCGTATCCAACACGTCTACGCGACCGGTGGCCCACCACCGCCCAGAACAGCACCGCCGTGGCCAGGAAGCTCACATGCTCCAAGACGTGAACGAGCTCGTTGCGAAGAGCGGCTTCATACAGACCGGGAAGGTGCCACGCCCACAAGGCAGCGGCGTGCGCACTCCATACGACTACCGGATTCCCCGCGGCGGACGTCAGCGCCCTCACCGACCGTGTCCGCACGCGCCGGTGCCAGAAGCGGCGCAAGGTCGGGGGGAACGCCAGCGCCAGGTGCACGCCGGGTGCGCTGAGAACTAGAAGTGGGGCCGCAACCAGGATGAGCACAAGGTGTTGCACCATGTGCGCCGAGAACAACGCTTCGGAAACGGCGTGCAGTGGCGAGACCAGAGCGACGAAGATCGCAATGAGTCCCCCGTAGAACGCCGCCTCTCGGCCTCGATGCCGCCGTATTGCCAGCGATCCGCGTGCGTATATCGCCGCGATGATTACTAAACCGATCAGCACCGTGGGCTCCCACGACCACGCCCCCCAGAAGTCCTCGGGTGTTGCCACACCATGCGCGAGAGTCATGGCGCGGGAGTGCACGTCGACAGGAACCAGACCGGAGCAAAGCCCGACACCAGCACGATGAGGAAGAGGACACTCACCATTACGCCCGCCACCGCCATCCACCTCGCACGATCGCCCGTGGTCGGATCACCGGCTCTATAGAGGCGCAGACAGCGGATAGATACAAGGAGAGCAGCAAGTGTCAGCATCGTGAGCGCGAGACTGACAACAACGAGGAACGGCTCGATACCTATGCCGGCAAGCTCCTCCGACTGGGACCCAGGCGAGCACGCGATCTCCTCGGCGCTGTAGCCGAGGATGACCTGCAGGCTCCACGCCGCCGGGCCCCCCAGAACGCCGAACCACAGGGCGGTCGACCCCGATCCTTGGTTCGTCATTTCACTCGCCATCCCTGAGGCTCCTCAGAAGTTCGGTGACAGATAGATTGTGGCCAGGACGAATATCCATACGACATCCACGAAGTGCCAGTACATCGTGAAGTTCTGCACGGTCACATGTCTGTTCTCGTCAAATGCGTCACGCCACGCGCGCGTCTGGGTCCATAGGCTGAACAGCAGCCCGATCAGAACGTGAAGACCGTGAAAGCCGGTGATTGTGAAGAACAGCGACCCGTATGCATTGGTCGTCGGCGAGAACTCGCGCAGCTTCTCCGCATACTCAACCGATTGCAGACTGAGAAATGCCGCTCCCAACACGAAGCCGACAGCCAGCCCGACCCTCAGCGTGCGCTGGTTCCCCTTCTTGACCGCACGCTCCGCCATGTGAACGGGGATGCTGCTCGAAAGCAGAATGACCGTCATCACCAACGGTAACGCGAGGGTTGGTTTCGCGATGTCGCCCGGGGGCCACTCGACTCCGCTCTTGAAACGGAGATAGAAGTAGCTGGCGATAAGAGCGCCGAAGAGCATGGCTTCGGTCGCGATCAGCCACACCATGCCCCACCACCCGAATGAGGTGCTGCCGGCTACATGGTCGGCGAGCCGGCCGGAAGGAGGATGACGTCGGGCGTCGGCGACGGTACTCATGTCTCCTGCGTCTCCCCGGTCGGGCTGAACCAGCCGATGATCCCAGCACCGATACCGATGCCGCCTAAGACCGCCACCAACCACGCGTCGATCAGAACTCCGAAGAAGAAGATGAGCATCGCGGACGTGAGCGCGAACGGCCACGGGCTGTGGTGCGGCATCTCCACAACCGCTTGCGGGCTTGCGTCGAGCATCGATGTCGTCAGCGTCTCGTGGCCGTCGGCGAGCGTGTAGCCGCCGAGCTCGCTGGGTTGTGCTCCCTCTCGAAGCTCCTCTTGATCCCAGACAGGATGAAGGCTCCGCACCGTGGGAATGGCTTCGAAGTTGTACTCGGGCGGAGGTGACGAGGTCGCCCACTCGAGAGTTTCTCCCTCCCACGGGTCGCGTCCGGCCGGTGCGCCCCGGCGGTTACTCCTGAACCAGTTGAAGAGAGTCACGAGGATCCCGACGGCGAGCATGAACGATCCGATCGTCGCCAGTAGGTTGTGGATGTCCCAACCGATCCCGGCCTCGTACGTATATGTCCGCCGGGGCTGGCCGAGCAATCCGGAGATGTGCATCGGAATGAACGCGAGATTGAATCCGATGAACATCAGCCAGAAGCTGATCCGACCCAGCCCCTCATCGAGCAGCCTGCCCGTCATCTTGGGAAGCCAGTAGTAGAGGCCGCCGAAGATCGGAAAGACGGCCCCCCCGAACAGAACGTAATGAAGGTGACCGACGACAAAGTAGGTGTCCGTCGTTTGCTGATTGAAGGGGACGGCCGCAAACATCACGCCGGAGAAACCTCCGAACACCAGGAGGACAATGAAACCAATCGTAAAGAGCATCGACGTGTTCAATACCGGCCTTCCCGCGACGATCGTCGCCAGCCACGCAAAGATCTGCGTTCCAGTAGGGATCGTGATCATGAAACTTGATAGTGAGATGAAGCTAAGGGCGATGATGGGGATGCCGGTTGCAAACATGTGATGCACCCACACGCCGAAACCGATGAGTGCCACGGCCATCTCCGCAAGGACGATGTACGTATAGCCGATCATCGGACGGCGGGAGAAAGCGGGAATAATCGTCGATGCGATACCAAACGCCGGCAGCACGATGATGTACACCCACGGATGGCCAAAGATCCAAAACAGATGTTGCCAGAGGGTGGGATCGCCTCCTGCCGCGGCGTTGAAGAAATGGAAGCCGAACTTGCGGTCTAGCTCGAGCATTACCAGCGCCGCCGTGAGCGAAGGCTGCGCGAACACGATGGCCAGGGCCATCGCAAGCTCGCCCCACACGAAGATCGGCATGCGGTTGATGGACATCCCGGGGGCCCGCATCTTGAGGATCGTCACGATGAAGTTGATAGCGCCGGCCGTCGTGGAAACGCCCAAGAAGATGAGACCCAGGGTAAAGAAGTCGATATTGAGACCGGGTGTGAACTCTTTGGCGCCGAGCGGCAAGTAATTGAACCAGCCGTTGTTGGGGGCCCTGCCGATCAAGAAGCTCGAGAACATGAATATGCCGGAACCGAGAAAGACCCAATACCCGAACGCATTGAGGCGGGGAAACGCCATATCTCGCGCCCCGATCATCAGCGGCACGAAATAATTGCCGAAGCCCGACAGCACGGGTATCGCGAACAGGAACATCATCGTCGTCCCGTGCATGGAGAAGAGCTGGTTGTAGGTCTCGGGATCGAGAATCTCGAGCTCGCCCTGGGCTAGCTGCACGCGCATTACGAGCGACATGATTCCGCCGGCGATGAAGAAGAACATTCCGGTGTAGAGGTACTTGAACCCGATTTTCTTGTGGTCGACCGTCGTGACCCAAGTAGCAAGGCCCGGCCTCTCTCCCCAGACGCTCTCGAGTCGTTCGGCGATACTCGCCACGCATTTCTCCTTAGTTAGTCAAGCTGCTCGAGGTAGTCGAGAAGGTCGCTCAATTCATCGGCCGATAAGTCGGTTGGAGGCATGGCAGCGCCCGGCTTAACCTCCTGTGGATCGGTTATCCACAGCGCGAGACTGTCGCGGTTGTTCTCGATCATGCCGGAGGCAAGCGTCTCCCGATCGGCCAGATGCGTGAGGTCCGGCCCGACCGTTGCGGTCGCGTCGGTCCCCCCAATCGCGTGGCAGCCGACGCAGGTGGACTCCATGTAGACATCCTCACCCCTCGCGGCCGAGGACGACTCCGGTTCCGCGGCCGGAAGCACAACATTGTCCAGCCACCGCTCGAACTCGGCGGGCGACTGCGCAACGACATAGAAGATCATGTTGGCGTGCTGCAATCCGCAGAACTCGGCGCACTGCCCCCGGTAACGGCCGGACTCGTCTGCCTCCAACCACATCTCGTTTGTCTTGCCCGGGATCATGTCCACTTTTACCTGGAGCTGAGGGACCCAGAAGCTGTGGATTACGTCGTCCGTCGTCAGGCGCACGCGCACCGGGCGACCCGCGGGGATGTGGATCTCGTTGGCGGTCACCGCGCCCGACGGCTCGTAGGTTGCCTCCCACCACCAGTCGTGGCCGACGACGTCGATGGTCAGCTCGGTTTGTTCGTCCGGCGAACTCAGCACCTGCAGGTCGCGAAGCGAGACGAAGAAGACCCCTGTCAACACGACGGCCGGAATCACCACTCCGGCAACGATGATGAAGGGTTCGCCCCAGCCGACCGGGCGGCGAGGGTCCTCGTCATTGCGGCGCCGGCGCCATAGTCCGGCCGCGAGCATCCCGACGACGCCCACGAACACGACAACCGAGATCCAGAACATGAGCCACCACAGACCCTCTATGCGGCGGGCGGCAGGTCCGCGAGGGTCGAGCACGCTGGGCGCATCCGGATCGCACGCCGCCAGAAAGGCAAGCGCAATCGGGCAAAGGGGCATCAAACGCCGCCATCCCGGATGTCCGGGTCGACGACGCCTCAACCGGTAAAGCGTCTGCGCGCGGCTGGGGCCGTCCGGCACCTTTTCGTTATACCGCGAGCGGGCACCGTGCTCATCGGACCGCCGTGGATAATGGGGGCCGAGAGATGCGAACTCCAAACGCCTCGGCCGCGTCGTGGTTCACGATCATCGCGGTGGTGACCGCAGAACTCGCGCTTGCCGCCGCCCTCGCGTACGCGGTGGCTCAGGGATACCTCGCTTACGAGTGCTCGCACAGTGATTACGCCACAGAGAACTCGGTGACTTGCGCGGGCGGTTTCCCGTATCCCCTCTACTGATGCAGTGACAAGATTGATTGAGGTTGTCGAGCTGTTCCGGACCACCGACGCGCGGTGGCGGTGGCGTTACCGGGCGGGAGAGGTCGCGCTCGACAGCAACGAGACCTACGACACGGCCGAAGAGGCCGAAGGTGCCGCGCGCACCGCATATCCGGGACTCGTGATCTCCGTGGAGAGTGGGTCGGCAGTCGAAGGGGATGAGGCTCCAGGCGCGATTAGCTGGCTTGCCCTGTTGCTGGTCATCGTCGTCTTGCTACGAGCCCGCAAGTCACGCTGATCTGCTCTTATCCGCCACTATCCACGTAACGTGTCGGTGCGCGCGGAAAAGGCGCGTCTTATCCAGCGTGCGTCCTCCCCGTCCGCCACGCGCGTGTGGCAGTAGTCGAGCTTGATGGGCACGACCTCCAGTTCCTTCGGCCCCCCTTCGTCCATCTTTAAGAGCCACAGAATGCCGAGATCGTTTCGCAAAATCGGATCGATCGCATAGTCGTCGACGAAGTCTCCGAGGTCGTAGAGGATGCGGTCGTCGACTCCGTGGAAGTCGTCGACTCCGTGGAAGATGTGCGCGGAGTGACCCGCCACGGCGGTCGCGCCCGCATCCACGAGAGCACACGCCGCCCGCCGAATCTCGGGCAGCGGCCCCGACGTCATGTTCGGTCCCCAGTGCGGAGTGACAAGAACGGCATCCCCGCGCGCCTTCCCGACCGCGTCGATCAGCCAGCGAGGCACTTCATCCCGGAGGTCCGCGAAAGCCACGCCGGGGACGTTGGCGTGCGCCGCGAAGTCCTCGGGATGATCGGTAGCTCCCACGACGGAGAGAACGAAGTCGCCGGCTTGGATCTCGATCGACGATCTAGCACCGGCCAGGTCGCGTCCGGCCCCCACCCATTTGATTCCTGCACTCTCGAGATGGTCAAAGGTGTCGAGCAAAGCGTTGTGACCGAAGTCGAGGGCGTGGTTGTTGGCGAGGGTCACGCAGTCAACTCCGAGGCGCACCAGCACGTCGGCGGCCGCGGGAGGTGCCCTGAAGAAGAACGGTTTCCCGGGGGCCGGCCACGGCTCGCCACGCTCGGAGATGCAGCACTCAAGATTGAGCACGAACAGGTCGGCCGCGTTGGTGATCTCGACGATCTCGTCGGAAAACAGCGACCGGTCCGGCTCGGAAGCGAGCACCTCGGCGACACCGCGCCCGAGCATCGTGTCTCCGGCCAGCGCGAGTGTCAGCTCACGCGTCATCGCTTGTTGGTCTCAATAATCCCCGTCAAACTCACAACCGATGGAGATTGAGCGCGTCAGGCTCCCTTGGGGTGCCACACGGTCTTGAAGTCCATGCCGGCCGTGACCTCGTAGGGGCTCGGTTCTCCTCCCCTGAGCACGCGTTTGACGTTGTTCGCGGCCGCGGTCTCGACCTCGGTTCGCATCGCGTCGTCTACGCCCGTGACGTCGATAGCGTCGACGTCGAGGTGCGCGGCGAGCACCGATACAAGCTCGGCCTTGTGCCCCGTCAGGATATTGACGACGCCGCCCGGCACGTCCGAGGTGGCAAGACACTCGGCGAGGGTGATCGCCACCAGCGGATGCCGTTCCGAGGCGACGACGACCACCGCGTTGCCTGCGCAGAGCGCGGGGGCGAGTCGGCCGACCAGCCCGAGCAGAGCGGGAGTCTCGGGGGCGACGATGCCGGTGACGCCGGTCGGCTCGGGGACCGTCAAGTTGAAATAGGGCCCTGCGACGGGATTGAGCGCGCCGGTGACCTGCGCGATCTTGTCGGTCCACCCCGCATACCAGACCCACAGATCGATTGCCTCTTCGACCTGCGTTGCCGCGAGCGCGTCTCCCTCAGCGCGTGCAACCTCCTCGATGAGGTCGGAGCGGCGAGCCTCCATGATCTCGGCGATCCGGTACAGGATCTGGCCGCGGTTATACGCGGTCAGCGCTGTCCAGCCGGGCCACGCCTTGCGTGCCGAGACCACGGCGTCGCGCACGTCTTTGCGCGACCCGCGCACCGCGTTGGCGAGAAACGAGCCGTCCTGTCCCTTGATCTCGTAGGAACGGCCCGACTCCGAGCGCGGGAACTTCCCACCGATGTACAGCTTGTGCGTCTTGCGAACCGTCAGGCGCTCGGTCATGTTTCTTTCCTCCCAGGTACGGCCTCTGAAGAGGTCTTCCTACCCGGCGGCATCGCTTGCATCGACGCCGCCTGGAGGTAATGCCCGCGCTCGTCGAGACGACCGCTTGTCCCGACCAGCTCGACGTAGGACTCGAGGCCGTGGCGGCCGCCCTCGCGCCCGAATCCGGATTCCTTGTACCCACCGAAGGGACTAGCAGGGTCGAAGCGATTGAAGGTGTTAGCCCACACGACTCCGGCTCGCATGCGGTCCGCCATCCACAGGATGCGGGAGCCCTTCTCGGTCCACACACCGGCCGATAGACCGTAAGGAGTGTTGTTGGCCTTCTCCACCGCTTCCTCGGGCGTCCGAAACGTCATCACCGACAGAACGGGTCCGAAGATCTCCTCTTGGGCGATGCGATGTGATTGCGATACGCCGGTGAAGACCGTCGGCGGGAACCAGAACCCACGCTGCGGGATCTCGCACTCCGCTTGATAGAGCTCGGCGCCCTCCTCTACACCGACGCCGACCAGCCGCTTGATCTTGTCGAGCTGGTCACGCGAGTTGATCGCGCCGATGTCGGTGTTCTTGTCGAGCGGGTCCCCGAGGCGCAACGTCGCCAACCTTCTCTTCAGTTTGTCGATCACGCGTTCAGCAATCGATTCCTGAACAAGTAAACGGGAGCCCGCACAACAAACATGGCCCTGGTTGAAGAAGATGCCGTTGACGATTCCCTCCACCGCCTGGTCCAGCGGGGCGTCGTCGAAGATGACGTTAGCCGCCTTGCCGCCGAGTTCCAAGGTCAGGCGTTTGCCGGTGCCGGCGAGCGTGCGCTGAATCTCCTTGCCAACTTCGGTCGACCCCGTAAACGCAACCTTGTCCACGTCGGGATGACGAACAAGGGCGGCTCCAGTCGCACCCGCCCCCGTCACGATATTGACGACGCCGGGTGGCAGGTCGACTTGATTGCAAATCTCCGCAAACATGAGCGCGGTAAGAGGCGTGGTCTCGGCCGGTTTGAGCACGACGGTGTTGCCCGTCGCAAGCGCCGGCGCGATCTTCCACGCAAGCATGAGAAGCGGGAAGTTCCACGGGATGATCTGGGCGCACACGCCCAGCGGGCGCGTCGTTCGCCCTCCGAACGCGTATTCGAGCTTGTCGGCCCAACCCGCGTGATAGAAGAAGTGTGCTGCGACGAGTGGCACGTCGACGTCGCGGCTCTCCTTTATCGGCTTCCCGCCGTTCATCGACTCGAGCACAGCAAGCTCACGACTGCGTTCCTGTATCACTCGAGCGATCCGGAAGAGGAATTTGGCGCGATCGACACCCGGCAGACCCGACCACTTGGGGAACGCGGAGCGCGCCGCGGCAACCGCCCGGGCGACGTCGGTCTCGGAGGCTTCGGGTATCGCCGCGAGGACCTCCTCGGTCGCGGGGTTGATCGTCTTGAAGTAGTCGTTCTCCCTTGGTTCCACGAATTCGCCGTCGATGAAGAGCCCGTAGGTGTCCCTGATCGAGACGATCTCCGTTGATTCGGGTGCCGGCGAGTATTGCCATTTGGTCATGGGTTTCAGTCCAGTGTGTAGCGGTCGGGATCTGAATAGACCCCCGAGCGTTGTTTGTCGATCTGCATCAACAGGTCGTTGAGTAACGACGACGCGCCGATGCGGAACCGATCCGGTGTAAGCCAGTCCTCACCAAGAGTCTCGTGCACGATCACAAGGTAGCGAATCGCGTCCTTGGCGGAGCGGATTCCTCCCGCGACCTTCAGCCCGACCTCCCGGCCTGTGAAGTCTGCGAAATCACGGATGGCTTCGGCCATGACAAGCGCAAACGGAAGGGTGGAAGCGGGACTGATCTTGCCGGTAGACGTCTTGATCGTGTCCGCCCCCGCGGCCATCGCCACCAACGACGCGCGCCGGATTCTGTCGTACGAACCAAGCTCACCAGTCTCGAGGATCGCCTTTATGTGCACCGCCCCCGCGGCCTCCTTCGATCGCGCGACCTCGTCGAAGACCGCACTCTCGTCGCCGGCCAGAAACGCGCCGCGCGAGATGACGATGTCGATCTCGTCCGCACCGGCGGCGACGGCCTCTTCGATCTCCTTGATTCGGACCCCGAGAGACGACTGTCCGGATGGAAACGCGGTCGCTACCGAAGCGACCTTGACGCCCGAGCCCGTGAGCGCATCTACGGCCACCGGCACCAGGCGCGGATACACGCACAGGGCAGCAACGTGCGGGATCGATGAGTCGGCAGGATTGGGCCGGATCGCCTTTGACGCGAGTTGCCTGATCTTGCCCGGTGAATCGACTCCTTCGAGCGTCGTGAGGTCGCAGCATCGCACCGCTAGGTCGAGAGCCCATAGCTTGGACTCCCGCTTGATCGATCTCGCTGCCAGCGACGCGGCGCGCTCTTCGGCACCCACCGCATCGACCGAACCGCCGATGCGATCGGCGATGTCGGGCGAGAGCGATTCCGCGAGAGCCATGGTCAGTTGTTGGGCGCCATCGTGACTATCGGTAGGTTGATGCGGCGCGACGCCTTGGGCTTCGGCGGCAGGAGGTTCACGAGTTCCTTGGCGGTCTGGTCGAGCCTTTGAGCCACCTCGCTGTCGGGGGCTTGAAGCACTATCGGCGCACCTACGTCGGCGAATCGCCTCAGCTCCGGATCGATCGGGATCTCACCGAGTAGCGGAACACCCAGCCGTTGAGCCAACGATTGCCCTCCACCCTCGCCAAAGATCCGGTAGACAACATCGTCGTCGCCGCGGAAGTAGGACATGTTCTCGACAACGCCGACGAGCTTGAGGCCCGTCTTCTCGGCCATGAATCCGGCTCGCTGTGCCACCTTCTCGGCGACCGCCTGTGGGGTCGTGACTAGCACCATCGATGCGCCGGGAAGGAACTGAGCCATCGAGATGGCGACGTCACCCGTGCCGGGTGGAAGGTCGACAAGCAGATAGTCGGGCTCGTCCCAGTGAACGTCCGTCAGGAATTGCTGGAGCGCCTTGTGGAGCATGGGCCCGCGCCAGACAACCGGGTTCTCCTCGGTCGTAAACAGGCCGATCGACACGACTTTCACACCGAACATCTCCGGCGGCATGATCATGTCTTCGACCACCGTTGGTCGTTCGTGGATTCCAATCATCCGCGGGACCGAGAATCCCCACACGTCGGCATCGAGCAGTCCCACGGTGTGACCGAGCTTGGCAAGCGATGCGGCCAGGTTGACCGTCGTCGTCGATTTTCCGACCCCTCCTTTTCCCGAGCCGACGGCAATGACCTGGGTGGGCGAGTCCGAGCGGGCAAACGGCGCGGGTGCGTCCTGGCGGATTCCGCCGATAAGGGCCTGACGCTCCTCCTCCGTCATCGAAGTCAGCTCGACGTTCACGTGCTCGATCTCGGGGAAGCGTTCCTTGAGTTTTGCCGGAATGACGTCGGTGAAGTAAGACTTGAGTGGGCACCCGGGGATAGTCAGGGCGATCAGGGTCGAAACACGCCGCCCCTCAATCGCGATATTGCGGACCATGTTCAGATCGTTGAGACCCCGGTGCAGCTCGGGATCCTGGATCTCGCCCAGGACCTCCGAAATCTGGTCCCTAGTGGGCATTGACATAGTTATCACTCCTGATTTGTTGGAGAGCGGGAGCGCTCGGAGCGCCGGCTCCTTACGCCTCCAGGTTAAGCGATATCCACCGGGAGCAATCCCTCGGGTCGACCCGGAATTCCCATGCCTCACTAGACGGCGATGCTGAGTGCGTCGCGTACGAGCTCGATTCTCGCCTCGGTGAGCTCACCGATGTAGTCGCCGTCGACCTGAACGGGCATTGGCCCGTCGGCGATCATCGACCCGGTCGTGACGTCGTGGTGATAGACGGCCGACCGCCAGCGCGGGTGGGAGCGACTGACGAACAAACTCCACGCGATGTGAGGAATGGTCATGGAACGGATTCGCATCAAGCCCAGGAAATCGAGCCCTCCGTCGAGCCGCACGTGCGGGAGAGCATCGACCTGAAACCGCTTGAAATACGTGAAGGGCCGGCCGTTGCAGCAGACGGCCAGCACAACTCTCGCCGGCTCGACCCCCTCCACCGTGAGCGTGACCGAGGGGTCCATGCCTCGATACTGTGTGAACGCGGCTTTGAGGGCATTAGTAAGGAAAGACCACTCGCCACGCTCTCGTTTGGCAACAGGGTCCATCTCGATCCGCTTGACCACCTCCGCGTCGAGTCCCATGCCGGCGGAGAACAAGAAGTAGCGATGGCCCAACCGGCCGACGTGTATCCGGCGTGTGGTGCCGGAGCGCAACCGCTCGGCCCCGAACGCAGTGGCCTCCACGGGATCGCGCGGTATTCCGAGTGAACGGGCCATTACGTTTGTGCTTCCTCCGGGAAGAATTCCCAGCGCAACGTCGGAGCCGACCAGCGCCTGCGCTGCCTCATTGATCGTCCCGTCCCCGCCGAAAACCAGTACTGCATGAAACGCGCGATCGACGGCATCGCGCGCCAGCTCGCTCGCATGGTCGCGAGCGGTCGTTTCGACCACTTCCAATTTGAAGTCGGCCTGTAGAGCTTTGACGATGACCTCTTTCGTAGGCGCGGACACCGACCCTGCATATGCGTTCGAGATGAAAAGAACCTTCTCCACTTTCTCTGTCTTTCCGCTGCGGCCTCCAGGCGGAGGCCTTGCTTCAACGTCAGCGTGCCTTCGGCCCGTCGACTGCGACAATTCACGCGATCCTCGAGAGGATCACTTCACGGCGCCGCATACTACGACCATGGAAGTGCTCGTTACCGGCTCGAGCGGCTTCATCGGGTCCGCCCTCATGGCCGAGTTGAGGGCGAGGGATCATGGAGTCCGCCGCCTCGTTAGGTCCGAGCCTGGGGCCGGCCGTGTGCTGTGGGACCCGCAGGCGGGAACGATCGACAAGGAGGGCCTCGAGGGAACCGATGGGGTCGTGCATCTGGCCGGCATCGGGATCGGAAGCCGTCGGTGGAACGCTGCTCACAAAGCGCGCATCCTCGATAGCCGGGTGCGCGGCACATATCTGTTGAGCGAGACGTTGGCGGGCATGAGTACTCCACCGCGCGTGATCGTGAGCGCGTCGGCCGCGGGCTATTACGGAGACCGAGGGGACGAGTCCCTGCCCGAGTCGAGTTCGCCGGGCACCGGCTTTCTGGCGGAGGTCTGCAGACAGTGGGAGGACGCGACGGAGCCGGCCTCGAGGGCGGGCGTTCGTGTTGCGCGCACGCGCAGTGGGATCGTGCTGAGCAAAGAGGGCGGGGCGCTGCAAAAACTATTGATCCCGTTCCGACTCGGGGTGGGCGGCCCGTTGGGCTCGGGCCGCCAATATCTGCCGTGGATCTCATTGCGCGACGAGGTCCGCGCCATGCTGCATCTCCTCGAAAACGATGAGCTCGCCGGGCCGTTCAACCTGTGCGCGCCAGATGCGGTTCGTCAAGCCGAGTTCGCGCGGGCGCTCGGGCACGTGCTTAGGCGTCCGAGTGTCATCCCGGCGCCGGAGATCGCGATGAAGATCATGCTTGGGCCCGACATGGCCTCGGAGTTCCTGCTCGCGTCACAACGCATGGTTCCGACGCGGCTGTTCGAGTCAGGGTTTGAGTTCGAACATCCGGAGATAGAGTCCGCGCTTCGCTGGGCCGTCTCGCACTGATCCTTCGAGCACTCGGGACGTATTGTTCGGGCATGGCTCGGACTCGCAGAGCGTCATGCTGACGACGGCCGCGCTCACGGCGGTGGCGGTCGTCGCCGGTCTGCTGCGGCGTGGCTCCATTGAACGCCTGGCGAGCACGCGCTTCAAGTTTCTGTGGCTGTTGTGGCTCGGCTTCGGGATTCAGATCGGCGCGCAGATCTGGTCACCGACGTGGCTGACGGACGGCTGGGAACTGACAGTGCTCCTGGTCTCCAATGGTCTGGTAGCGGCGTTTCTGGTCACGAACTTCCGCTTGCCCGGCGTCGCGCTCGCGGGGACCGGGCTAGTTCTAAACGTGCTCGTCATCGGGCTCAACGGTGCAATGCCGGTGGACGAGGATGCCTCCAGGTCGGCGGGGATTGGTCGTTCGCTAGAGCAGGCGGGGTTGAAGCACGAACGACTCGACTCCGACACCGTCTTGCCGTGGCTTGGGGACGTCCTTCCCATAGCCGTTCTCCGAGAGGTACTGAGCGTTGGAGACATACTGCTGGCCTCGGGGATTGCGTATCTCGTCTACGCGCGCATGACTCAGAGGCGGGGACGACACAGTGTGGTGACCGAATAGGGAGCTGCGGTCGCACGGGTCGGTTTGAGGAGTGTGTCTGGATGTCGCCAATGCGCCAACATCTCGCCACAAGGTCAGCGATGTTTGGGGTAAAACCTCCGGCCGGCGGGCTTTTTTCCCCAAGCCTCGATGCCGGGCGCGCGGGCGCAGCTCAGGAATTGGACATGGGCACGAGGCGCGATACCACCTCCTGCACCGGATAGCGGCGGGAGTCTGAGGTCGAGAAGTAGCCGAGGCTCTGCCACGCTCCGCCCCCGATCCGCCAGCGGGCCGCCCAGATCGCTTCCGCGGAGACGTCGTAGAAGCCCTTGGTCTCATAGATGTGTTCGATGGTGCCGGGGCGGGTCCCCGTCCACGGACGGCCAGAGTTGGTTGATAGGTCGACGTCGTCGCCGAAGTCCCAGCGGTAATGGGTGACGCGGGCTTCGGCGGTGACTGTTATCCCGCCCGCGGAGGCGGTGGCGATGACCGGTGGTGGTGGATCATCGTCCCAGACGTAGGTCGGGAGCCCGGTAAGGCCGATGCGACGCGGAGCCATGTCGAGTTCGGGAGCGGGGGCGAGCGAGACGGCGCGATCGAACGCGGCGGCAACGAGAGCCGCGAGATCAGGGCCGCGTCGTCGACGGCGGTTGGGGTCGTCGGTCTGCCGACATACCGAATCGACGGGAGCGAAATCGTAGGGCCGGTAATCACTGATGCGATTGTCGAGAATCTGAGAGCAGATGCTCCCATCGAGAAGTGAAGCGAAGGTTTCAACATCCGGAGCATCAACGGGTAGATCTGCAATGTCAGGTACGGTGGAAGAAGCAAAAGAGGCGGGTACTTGTGCAGTCTGGGCATCAGACTGAGCCCTACCCGAGCCGTAGGTCCCAGCTTCGGCAAGCAAACCATCGTTCCCCCCAGGGGCCTCGATGAGATCGCCGACACCACGAAATCGGTCGTCAGCGGACACCGACTGCGATGCCGCCAACTCAATCAAGAGGACTGCAAGCAGGATTGGGAGTCTAGGAGTCAGCCTAGGGGCAACGGGCGGCACTCTCGTCAACAACCCTTTCGCTCTCGCCGACATTGCCGTCGATCAACCACTCGTCACTCTGCCAGTTCATGATCCACACACCTACCTCCCTGACCGCGGCTGGCCCCTGGCTGACGTCCTTACCGCCTTCAGACATGAAACAAAATCTGGTGATTCGCGTTTGTCTCACGCGTATCTCGGAGGCGGTGTTTGATACAACTTCCCAGGACAGTGTTCTTACGCGAGATTGCTCGACAACGCCGTCCTGCTTGAGCCGCCGAATACTGAGTTTGATGTCCCTTGCCAGAGAACTTCCCGTGACGAACGCCCTGGAAATCAATGAGCTATCTCTGTTGCGTATGGCGTCTATTGTCATGGCAGTCAGGTTCTCTATTCGCGCAATCGCTTCTTCGTCCGTTAGGCGGATTCCGTCGCCGGGTTCACCTCCGGTGCTCGGGTCTGGCTCCGCCCTTGGCTCGTCACGCGTCGTCAACCAGAACAGGCCCCAACCGACAAGGGCAATGAGCAGGGCAACGAAGAAGCCGACCACCGGCGAGGGCCTGGAACCTGAATCCGAAGGCGGCCGTTCGGCCGGCTCCGAGGGGCGCGCGGAATCGCTCTCAGATCGAGCAGGCGCGTGGTCTGCGTGGCGCATCCCGCCCCTCTTTCCCCCTCCTCAGCAGCGTTCCGATCTTCTCATAACCGAGGCCGGCGAACCCCGCAAGTGGCGCGCGCCACACTTCGGCCCGCATGTGATGACTGTTCGCTGGAGGTCGCCAGAGCGCGCTATGTGAACAGTCAGCGACGCCCGAAACAGAGGCGTCAGTGAATCTTGCGATTGATGGCCTGCAGGAAGGCGCGGACGGTTGCGGAGGCCACGTCGTCATCGATTAGCGCCGAGCCGACCAGCGCGGTCGAGCGCCGGCCCTCGTGCCACATGAGCTTCACCGTGACGGAGTCCGCCACTCCGAGCTGATTGATCAGGACCTGATCGACGTCGAGGGAGACATCGTTGGTGGTCATCACCGGCTCCAGTGCCTGCTGTACGGCCAAGGAGGCTCCGCGCGCACGCGACTCACGAGTCGCTCCCGCCACTCCAGCGCCTTCCGTCACTTCGCCATCCGGCCACCGTAGCCCGACGCGCACCCATCCCGACCGGCCCTTGCTGGCCAACACGACACGGTCGATGACCAGGCGGCCTGAATCGTCCTCCTCTTCCACGATCTCCGGGAGGGGTTCATCCTTATCCATCTGAACAACCGAGACGATGCGGTGATCGATCGAGATGCCGAAGCGCGCCGCGGCCAGGGACTGGACGTCGCGCACGACCTGTTTGGGCGGGCGCTCCACCGTCGCAACGACATGGATCTCGCGCGGGACATCGTCACCCACGACCCGAGCGCTGCTGACGCCGGCGACCCTTGAAATGTCGGCCTCGAGATTGCGGAGTCGGACGGCGGGATCGCCGTCGTGAACCGGAACGCTCTTAGGGTAACTGCGGCGTTCTTGCATTTAACTCCGGCCTTACCCCGACTCGCCTGCGTCTACGCTATGCGGCAGGTCAAGCACCGATCCCGTTGGTCTTGACGACGAAGGGTGCTCGGTCGCCCACGCTTCGAATTTACTCCAAAACACCGTATATCCCCCTGGAAGGTACTGGCCTTTCACCACCTTGGGGACAAAAGTGTCCCAAAAGGTAGTCGCGGGCATTGCCATGCATACTTAACAGGCGCTACAGTGAGGCCACAATCACTCGAACGGGTCTAATCGATTACCCGCTCGGGGTGCAGCGGAGACCTAGGAAGGGCTGAGGACACGAAGTAACTCTTCGAAGCGGAGCGGCGGCCGTAAGGCCGGTCTTGTTAGAGACACCTCTTCTAGAAATCAAAGGAGGTCCGCGTGAAGGCTCGCTTAATCGCTCTAGCCAGCGCCTTGGTTGCTATCTTCCAGGTTGCCGGTGCCGGGTGGAGGTACTAAGCCACAAAGAAGGGGGCTCTAGAAAAGAGCCCCCTTTTCGCGCCCACCGAGATTAGTCGACATGCGCTCCCCCGAGGTTCGTACGATGTAAGAGGCATGGTCAGCAACAAGTCGTATTCGTGGCTCGTCGCCCTGATCACCACGGGGCTGATGTTCTGGCTCTCCTTTTCGGTGACCGACGTACCGCCGGCCTCCACTCTGCTGTTCTGGATCCTGCTGATTGCAGCCGTCGAGATGCTCCCCGTCTCCCTGGGTTTCGGATCCGAGGTGACGCTGAGCTTCCCGCTTCATCTTGCGGTCGCAATCATCTTCGAACCTTGGATCGCAATGGCGATCGCTGGAGTGTCGGCCGTCGACGTAAGGGAGTTTCGCGGCAAGATACCCCTTCACAGGGGCCTGTTCAATCGGGCTCAGTTGATGCTTTCCGCAGGACTTTCATCGGTCCTGATTCATCTCCACAGCGGTGGGAGCTTCTCGTTTCCCACGGGAGCGGTTTTCATTGTGATCGGCTCCGCGGCTCAGATGGTTTCGAACCTTGGCCTCGTTTCCATGGCCGTTGCCACTGGGGAGCGAGTCCCCGTACGTAGGGCGTTGAGAAGCCTTCTGCCCGATCCCATTGGTGGATTTTTCGTCTCATACGTCCTGCTTTCGGGGCTTGGAGCCGCGACCGCTGCGGTGTACTTGCTTTTGGACAGGGGCGGGGCGTGGGCTGTGGCAGCGTTCTTGATCCCGCTGGTCTTTGCGAGGCTCAGCATCCTCGGGGCCCGGGCTCAACAGGAGCTCTCGGAACGCGTCCGTGAACAACAAAAATCCTTGCTCGAAGCCAGCGAGCGCATGTTCCAAGATCGAGAGCAGGAACGGCACCGCATCGCCGAGGAAATCCACGACACCAGCCTTCAAATGCTCGCGGCCGCGGCCTATGGGCTCGGGAACTCGAACGAATGGCTCGTCGCCGGTGAAGTGACCAAGGCAAATGACGCGATCACCACATCTCGTGAGGCGATCGAGGACGCGATGAAGGCATTGCGCGGCTCTCTTGTCGATCTGCGGAGGTCAACTGTGGAGGCGGGGGGCCTAGTTGAGACCGTCCGCCATTTCGCCGAGCAGATGTCCACTTTGTGGGGAACAGAGATCCGCACGCACGGTGAAGTTGGCGTGGAACCTCCCATCCCCGTCGCCCTTGCTGGGTTCCAAATCCTGCAAGAGGGCCTCACGAACGCTCTGAAACACGCGCACGGGGGGCCCATCACTGTCACAATTGGAAATCAGAACGGCATGATTCATCTTGTCGTTGAAGACGAAGGGCCTGGATTTGACCCCCAACAGGAGGTAGGAAGCGATCACGTGGGTATGAGACTGATGAAGGAACGAGCCGCCCGCGTCGGGGGCAGTATCGTATTTGACACAGCACCGGGGCGCGGTACCAAGCTGGAGGCGATCCTTCCGGGAGGTGTCGAGCAGTGACACTGCGGGTCTTGATTGCCGAGGACCACATGCTCATGTCGCAGGGCCTCGAAGACATGCTCTCGATGGCCGACAACGTCGAACTCGTCGGCGTTGTGGACACGGGCGATCAGGCGGTTACCCGATCGCAGTCCGACACCGTTGACATCGTGCTCATGGACGTCAACCTCGGACAATCGATGAGCGGTATCGAAGCCACTCGCCGAATCAAAGAGCATTCTCCAGACACCAAGGTGCTCGTGCTGACGATGTTCACAGATCCGGGGACCGTCGCGGAAGCGGTGAAAGCGGGAGCCGACGGTTACCTATCGAAGGGGGCGACTCGCGAGACGGTCGTCCAGGCCATCTACGACGTCGCCGAGGGAAGGGCTGTGCTCGATCCAAACGTGACGGAGGGCATCTTCGGACGGATCAAGGGCACGGATCCGCGCGCGCTCAGCGATCGCGAACTCGCAGTCTTGCAAGAGCTGAGTCACGGCAAGTCGACGCGCGAGGTCGCCGAACACATCCACGTCTCCGAAGAAACCGTGAAGACCTACCTCAAGCAGATCTTCAGGAAGCTTGGGGTGCACGACCGCACGGAGGCCGTCGCAGAGGCTTTCCGCCGCGGCCTCGTCCACTAAGGAACGGGCGTCGAGCTCGGCGCGCTGTCTTTGTGACTCTGTCTAGTTATTTCGGTAGACCGCCGCGGCGCGCGATGCGGCTAAGCGCCTTCGGGCATCTGCTGGACCGCCCAACCATTGCCGTCTGGATCGCTGAAGAACACGAATCCGGCGAAGTCGAGCGCGGCGTCGCGGCCCTCCGGTGCGACCTCGACCGCCCTTCCTGATCGCGCGCCCCGCTCGAACACCTGGATATCGCTCACGTCCACACCTCGCTCCACGAGCTCCGCACGCGCGACGCCAATGTCCGAGACCACCATTTGCAAGCCCTGGACAGACCCTGGCGGCGTGTCAACGACCCCGGTCCCAATCATGATGGAGCATGCCGACCCTGGAGGCGTCAGCTGCACAATGCGAAAATCATCGGCAAACGTGTCGTCAAGGTCGGTATTGAAGCCGGCCTTCTCCGTGTAGAAGGACTTTGCTCGGTCAACGTCCGAGACGGGTACCACAACAACCTCGAGCTTCCAGTCCATGGCCACCTTCTCCCTTCTGTGGTCGATCCAGTGAGTCGCCGGTGTGAGGTTCACTATCCGGCCACAAACAGGCGCGATGCAATCGAGGTGGCTCATCAACGCGATACGCGTCGGTCGGCCGCGAGGCCGTCCCGCCGAAACCGCGCCCCAACACGTACTCGGCTGGGCGGGCAAGATATCCTGCGCGTCCGTGGACTTCCGCATCGAGCACACTTTTCCCGCAGACCCGGACGCAGTCGCGAAGGTCATGCTCGACGAGAAGTACCAGGCATCGCTCGACGGGATCGGCCCCCTGTCGGAGCGAAAGGTCCTCGAGCAGGAGAACCTCGCCGACGGAGTGGTTCGCCGGCGGGTCCGGTGCGTGCTCGACATCGATATCTCAGGCCCCGCCAAAAAGTTCATCGGCGACTCCGACCCGGCGTGGATTGAGCACGCCACATGGGCCCCCGACGAGCATGCGTGGGGGTGGACGATCGAGCCGCTGGCGGCCGACGAACTATTGAAGGCATCGGGGCGCATCGACCTGGCCCCGGGCGGCGAGGGAACGGTACGGACCGTGCTCGGGACCGTCAAGGTAAGCATCCCGATCGTCGGCGGCAAGGTCGAGGGCTGGATCGTCGACGGCTTGGAGCGCGCCTACCGCGAGGAGGCCAGCCACCTCCGCAGGTGGCTGAGCGGATAGCCCGGGTCGTTTAACCGCCCCGTAACACCGGCGAAACCAGCGGGAAACGGCCACCCGCTACCCTGGGGCGAATCGGTAAGCCTTCCCCGCTCGGCGAGTCAAGGAGGATTTATGCCAGCCAGCCCGTCCGATGCCCTCAAGCTGGGTCAGCAGCACGGCGCACAATTCATCGACCTGCGCTTCTCCGACCTGCCCGGACTCATGCAGCACTTCTCGATGCCGTTCGAGGAGCTGGGAGAAGAAGCGTTCGACGAGGGCATCGGCTTCGACGGCTCGTCCATCCGCGGCTTCCAGGAGATCCAGGAGTCGGACATGATCCTCATGCCGGACCCTGATACCGCCGTGATGGACCCCTTCCGCCAGCACCCCACCCTCATCCTTCACTCGTACGTCAAGGATCCCGTGACCGGAGAGTTCTACACAAGGGATCCGCGCTACATCGCGAAGAAGGCCCAGGACTACCTGACCGGGACGGGGATCGCCGATACCGCCTACTTCGGGCCCGAGGCCGAGTTCTACGTCTTCGACTCCATCCGATTCGACCAGAACCAGCACTCCGCCTACTACTACATCGACGCGGTCGAGGGCGTGTGGAATTCGGGGGCCGAAGAGGGTGGGAAGAACCTCGGCTACAAGCCCCGGTACAAGGAGGGCTACTTCCCGGTTCCGCCAATGGATCACTACCAGGATCTCCGTTCCGAGATGGTGCTCACGCTGCGGGAGCTCGGCGTTCCGGTGGAGGTGCATCACCACGAGGTCGGAACCGCGGGCCAGGGCGAGATCGACATGGGTTTTGCGCCCCTCCTGTCGATGGCCGACCGCCTCATGATCTACAAGTACGTCATCAAGAACGTCGCGCTCAAGTACGGAAAGACCGTCACGTTCATGCCCAAGCCGATCTTCCAGGACAACGGCTCGGGCATGCACGTCCACCAGAGCCTGTGGAAGGACGAAGAGCCGCTGTTCTGGGATGAACTCGGCTACGCGCAGCTTTCCGACATGGCGCGCTGGTACATCGGTGGAATCCTCGAGCACGCACCTGCGCTCCTCGCCCTGTGCGCGCCGACGACGAACTCGTACAAGCGGCTGGTGCCCGGCTATGAGGCGCCGGTGAACCTCGTGTACTCGCAGCGCAACCGCTCGGCGGCCGTGCGCATCCCGCTCTACTCAAAGTCGCCAAAGTCAAAGCGCATCGAGTTCCGGTGCCCCGACCCATCGTGCAACCCGTATCTCGCCTTCCCTGCGTTGCTGATGGCGGGATTGGACGGGATCAAGAACAAGATCGAGCCGGTCGATCCGGTCGACAAGGATCTCTACGACCTCCCGCCCGAGGAGCTCGCGCAGGTTCCGCAGGTCCCCGGCTCACTCGATACCGCGCTCGACGCGCTCGAGGGCGATCACGACTTCCTGCTCGAAGGTGGCGTCTTCACGCCGGATGTCATAGAGCACTGGATCGACTACAAGAGGGTGCGCGAGGTCGACGAGATCCGGCTGCGGCCTCACCCGTGGGAGTTCTATCTCTACTACGACATCTAGACCGATCACAAAGCGGGGCGGGCTCCGCCCCTCTTTGCTTCATACCAGCAGTTGGCGAGCACAATAGGGCCATGACCCAAACGCCGGAGCTTGCCGACATCGTCCTTCCCGACGTTTCCGGCCGCGAGGTAAAGCTGCGAGAGCTATGGCGCGACGGCCCCGCTGTCGTCGTTTGGCTCAGGCACTACGGCTGACCCTTCTATCGCGACATGATCGTGCAGTTGCGCGATCGTTACGACGAGTTCACAGCGCGCGGCGCGCAAGTGGTGGCCATAGGGATGGGCGATGTCGCCGACGCCGCGGCGTTCAAACGACGACACCGCATTCCATTTCCATTGCTCGTCGATTCGACAAAGAAGAGCTACGGGGCCGTGAACCTGCGCCGTGTCGGTTGGGCCCACATCATCGGTCCAGAGGTCTGGACGCGGGGTCTTCGTTCGATCACCAGACAAGGAGCCAGCCTGCCAAAACAGGACGTTCGTCAGCTCGGTGGGGCCGCCGTCATCAATGCGGACGGGACGATCGGCTATCTGCATCGGGCCCGGTCCTCCGCCGATAACCCCACGGTCGACGACCTGTTGCAGCACCTGTAACCGGTTACTCGTAGATCAGCGGCTCCGCAATCCGGCGCGTGACGCGCGTCGTACGCAGGTATGCCTCCTCGAGTTCCTGGCGTGGCTGCTCAATGAACCCCATGGCGATCCCGAGGGCCTCCATCTCCTCGGGCTTCGTCGGCACCGCGTCTACCGGGCGGCCTGCAATGAAGAACAGACGATTCCTCAATCGGGTAAGAAACCTGTAGGCGGAGTCGAGGCGACGCGCTTTCTCGTGGTCCAGCAGCGCGTGGGCTGCCCCCGCCCGCAGCGCGCCGAGTGTGCTCGTTTCGCGCAGCTCCTCGATCTCGTGCCCGTACTTGAACTGAAGGATCTGGACTGCGAACTCGATATCGGAGGTGCCCCCTGGTCCTAACTTCAGATGACGGCGTGGGTCTATTCCACGGGGTACCCTCTCGCGCTCCATGCGCGCCTTGAGGTGCCGGATCTCTGCGAGGGACTCCGTAGAGGGTGGTCCTTTATACGCAACCCCGCGCGCCAGACCGACAAAGCGATCGCCGAGGCCGGCTGCGCCCGCCGCACTGCGCGCCTTAACGAGTGCGAGGTACTCCCACGGATGTGCCCACCGTTCGTAGTACTCGAGGTACGAGGTCAGAGACCGAACCAGCGGACCGGCTTTGCCCTCGGGTCGGAGCGCAGCATCGATGCGAAAAGCCTGTCCCTCCGGCGTCACCTCCCCAATCGTCCTCACCAGTGTGGTGGCGAGGCGGTCGGCTTGGGCCGGGTCGCAATCGTGCACAAACATCACATCGACGTCGGACGCGTAGGTGAGCTCGCGTCCTCCGAGCTTCCCCATCCCAACGACAGCGAAGGCAACGTCGAGGTCGCGCAGCGCGGCCTCGAGGCATGCATCGGCGATGTCGGACAGACCCGCGCCGACCGTTTCCGGGTCCGACACTCCTGCCACATCGTTTAGCGCGACCCGCAGCATCTCTCGCCTTTTGTAGCGGCGAAGGCCATCAAGGTGCTTCTCGGGCTCGCGCCATGTGAGTGTCGCAATCGCCTCTCTGACGAGCCGCTCTCGATCCTTCGAAGCGACGGCCCCTTCGGGATCAGCCGAGCGCTCCGCTATCGCCGTCAGCTCTTCGGGGACGTGTGTCAGAACCTCCCCGAGCAGTCTCCCGCTTCCGAGCACCTGGGCCAGCAGGTTGAGTCCGGGTGGGTTGTCGCGAAACGCCCCCAGTGTGTCGATGCGGTCGTGAAGGGACTCGCCCAGGGTGAGGAAGGAGAACAAACCCTGGTCCGGTTGCGGGGTCGACGCGAGAAACCGAAGGAAGGCAGGTGTTAGAACCTTGAAGAGCCGGGCGCGTCGAGAGGTTCCCGCGACGAGGATTCCGAGTGTTCGGCCCGCCCGGTCGACATCCCTAAACCCAAACGCGCGCAATCGCTGCTTCAAGGCCACTTCGGAAAGTCGATGGGGTCCGCTCTCCGCAAGCGACTCGATCATCGGACGGTAGAAGAGCTTCTCGAAGCGCCCTCTGACATCTGCAAGCACTTTCGCATGAGCCTCATCGAAACCTTCCGCCGCGCTCGCTGAGGCCGAATCTGCGAAACCCAGCACACGCGCGAGGCGCGCTCTTTCCTCAGCTTCAACCGGGAGCTTGTGAACCTGACGTTCCTGCCACAGCTGTAGTCGGTGTTCGACGGTTCGAAGCCACCGATAGGCGACGGTCAGGCCGGCAGCATCGTCGTCCGCGATGTAGCCACCGCCCGCAAGAGCGCCGAGGGCTTCGAGCGTGGATCTGCTGCGAACCGACTCATCGCTGCCTCCGTGCACCAGTTGGAGCAGTTGGACCGAGAACTCGATATCGCGTATTCCGCCGGGACCGAGCTTCACGTCGTCGGCCTCTGCCCGCCTCGTCCGCCGAGCCGAGCGCAAGGCGTGCTCTTCCACGCGCTGCTTCATCGCGCGAATGTCAGCCACTCGCTCGGGCCCGACATCAGTTGGATAGATGAAGGGGTAAGCGGCTGCGATCAGGGCATCGCCCACGCTCTTGTTGCCGGCCGCCGGGCGGGCCTTGATGAGCGCTTGGAACTCCCACGCGTGAGCCCATCTCTTGTAGTACTCGACGAATCCCTCCAATGACCGAACCAATGCGCCGCTGCGCCCCTCTGGTCGGAGATCGACATCAATTCGATATGCCTGACCCTCGGGTGATACCTCGCCGAGAGTGCTCAAGAGGGACTCGGCGCCCTTCGTCGCAGCCTCGACATCGCCGTCGGTCACGAACATGACATCGATGTCCGACGAGTAGTTGAGCTCCCGCCCTCCCAGCTTGCCCATGGCGACGATGCAAAGACCAGGCGGTGCGCCCATCTCGGCGACGGCGATCTCCAGGCATGCATCGGCAAGGTCGGCAAGGGCGACGCCCACCTCCTCGAGCGAGAGCTCGCCTGCGAGATCCCTCGCCGCGATCTCGGCGAGGCGGCGGCGGCGCTCCAGTCTCAGCTCGGCCAGACCGCCGGACTCACACGCAGACGAAATCGCAGCCAGGTATCCGGGCCGGTCCGGTAGGGGACGGTGCACCCCGAGCAGAGCCGTGGCCTTTTCGTCGCGGTCGAGAAGCGCGGCCAGCGAGCGACTCCCAGCCCGCAGCGATTTCTCCCGGATGTCGGCGACTTGCTCGACCTGCACGACGTGACCCTAAGTCCAACAGCGGACAGTTCGGGGTACCGAGCCATGGCGCCTTCGTTGGGTGCCGAAACCAAGCTGCGAGGCCGTGGGGGGGCCTTGGTTTGTGTTCTGGGCACAAAACCAGGCCCAATTTCTTAGGGCAGGAGGCATGGACTCCGACCCACTTCCAGAACTATCCTGCCCCGGCTGATACCGGGTCGTAGAGCCTGATACCGGGTCGTAGAGCGCGGACGGCCGCTGCGGCATCCGAGAAGTAGCCGCGGTTCTCGCTGCGAGGCGTGACTCGCGTCTCGCAGGAGCGAGGCCGTAGGCGACCTGAGGAGGTGGGAATGACGGGTAGCGTAACTAGCTCTCTCGTTGTGAAGGTCGCGGCGGCGACCGTCGCCGCCGTTCTGGGAGTGGCTCTTCTGCCGGCCCCCAGCGAGGCTCACAGCCTGGACGGATTCATCAACCAGCGCCGGCACCTGAAAAGCCGGGCGAAGAGCCAGATCGGAGCGCCCTACCGATCGGGCGGAAGCACTCCAAGGGGTTTCGATTGCTCAGGTTTCACGAGGTGGGTGTTCAAGAATCACGGTTCGAGGCTTCCCCACAGTTCCATTGAACAATTCCGACTTACGCGCCGGCGGCCGCATGCGAAACGCATCTGGAAACGACGGGACCTTCGCATTGGGGATCTCGTTTTCCACAAGACATCACCTGCTCGAGTTGGCCACGCGGGCCTCTACATAGGACGCGGCAAGTTCATCTCGTCGACCTCGTCGGAAGGTGTGCGGGTCGACTCGGTATGGGATCGCTACTATTGGGGATCTCGCTGGGTAGGTGCCACGCGCCTGAAAATCACGCAGCGGTAGTTCCGGGCCGCTCGTTGCGCTTCTCTTTCGTGAGCCACTGATTCTCGGAAGTCCACACGAAACAAGGCCACGGGGAGCGCTCAATTCGGGGGTTCGAACATCTGTTCGCATATCATGGCCAATCATGCCCCCCTCCCAACCGTGGGCCGACCAACTCAACGACGCCCAGCGTCGGGCCGTCGTGCACCCCGGAGGTCCTCTTCTCGTCGTAGCGGGCGCCGGAAGCGGCAAGACAAAGACCCTTGCCGCCCGGGTTGCCCACCTGATTTCTGAGGGAACCGCGCCGGAACGCATCCTTCTGCTGACCTTTACTCGCCGGGCGGCACGCGACATGCTCGAGCGGGCCGGGCGTATGTCCGACTATGGCGCCGCCGGACGCGTCTGGGGTGGAACCTTCCACGCCACCGCGAATCGGCTCATTCGCATTCATTCGGCGGCCTTGGGTCTCACTCCCGACTTCACAGTCATGGATCAATCCGACGCAGCCGACCTGATGGGTCTCGTGCGCGCGGATCTCGGCTTGGGCGATAGCACAAGGCGCTTCCCGAAGAAGGAGACGCTTGAATCGATCTACTCGCGCGTGGTGAACGCAGCAACGAAGCTCAGCGAGATCCTCGAACGCGACTACCCCTGGTGTGCAGACGACACGGACGGGATTCGAAGCGTGTTCTCCGGCTATACGCAGCGCAAGCGCAATCAGAAGCTTCTCGACTACGACGACCTTCTGTTGTTCTGGAAGGTTCTTGTGGGTACATCAGGTGCCGCTCACCTGGTCGCCGGCATGTTCGATCACATCCTGGTCGACGAATACCAAGACACGAACGCTCTGCAAGCGGACATCCTGCGGGCGATGCGCGCCGGCAACGGCAACCTTATGGTCGTCGGTGACGACGCCCAGGCGATCTATTCGTTCCGGTCGGCAACCGCGCGAAACATCCTCGACTTTCCCCAGCAATGGCCCGATGTGACCATCGTCAAGCTCGAGCAGAACTACCGGTCGACGAAGCCCATCCTCGATGCCTCGAACGAGGTCATGGCCGCGGCCCGCGAGCGTTACACCAAGGACTTGTGGACCATTCGCCATGGTGACCGCAAACCCATGCTTACTACCTGTCTCGACGAGTCACAACAATGCGCTGCGGTTTGCGAACGCGTTCTCGACCACAGAGAGCAAGGCATTTCACTCCGGTCTCAGGCAGTACTGTTCCGAGCGGCGTGGCACAGCGATCTTCTCGAGATCGAGCTGAGGCGCCGCAATATTCCGTACGTAAAGTACGGAGGGCTCAGGTTCCTCGAGGCCGCTCATGTAAAGGACGTCCTTGCGATCCTCCGCATCCTCGAGAATCCGCACGATGAGATCGCGTGGTGGCGGGTCTTACAGCTGATCGAGGGCATCGGTCCGGCGACGGCCCGCAAGATCATGGAGCGATTGGGCGTGACGAGGTCGGACATCTCCGAAGTCGAGAGCCTCGAGTCGATCCTCGCCCGGCTTGTCGACGTACCCGTCTTCGGCGGACACGATCTCGAGGAGCTCCGAGCCGTACTTGCGCACTGCGCTCTCGGCCCAGACGAAGGAAGCCAGCCTCCGCCCGCAACCCAGATCGAACGCATTCGTCGCTTCTACGAGAGCATTTTCCACCGCAGGTACGACGGTGTCTCGAGCCGGCTCCGCGACCTCGAGCAGCTCGAGCAAATCGCGGCGTCGTTTCCAACGCGGACCGAGCTACTCACCGAGCTGACGTTGGATCCTCCAACCTCAACCGAAGATCTCGCGGGACCACCCCACCTTGACGACGACTACCTGAACCTGAGCACGATCCACTCGGCGAAGGGCTGCGAGTGGAACGTCGTCCACATCCTGCATGTCTCGGACGGGATGATCCCTTCGGACATGGCTCTCGGGGACGAGGAGGGGCTCGAGGAGGAGCGGCGTCTCCTTTACGTGGCAATGACGCGTGCCAAGGACGCTCTTTATCTGTACTTTCCTTTGCGCTACTACCACCGCAGGCAGGGCTTCGGCGATGCACACACGTACGCGCAGCTGTCGCGATTTGTCTCGGAACCGGTCAAGGCACTATGCGATCAGAGCGTCCATGGAGTCGACGTCACTCGGGATGAGCAGGTTCCCGTTGCAGGCGCAGTCGGTTCCGTCGACGCAGTACTTGAGGATCTGTGGCGGTCCTAGTGGAGCCCTAGAGGATCGGCAGATATCGCTCGATCTCATACGGGGAGACGTAGGACTTGTATTGATCCCATTCTGCTCGTTTGTTCCTGAGCAGGTACTCGAAGACCTGCTCGCCGAGGGTTTCGGCGACCAGATCCGAGCTCTCCATCTCCCTGAGCGCTTCATAGAGATCGTCGGGAAGTTGGGTGATGCCGACGGCGCGGCGCTCCTGCTCGGTCATCTCGTAGATATTGTCGGTCGCCTCGGCGGGCAGCTCGTAGCCCTCATCGATGCCCTTCAGACCGGCGGCAAGAATCACCGAGAACGCCAAATAGGGGTTGCACGCTGGGTCGGGGGCCCGGAACTCGATGCGAGTCGATTGCTCCTTGCGAGGTTTGTACATCGGTACCCGGATAAGAGCCGATCGGTTGTGCCTCCCCCAGCACACATACGTGGGCGCTTCCTGCACCGGATATCCGGTCTTTGTCGTAAGGCGCTTGTACGAGTTGACCCACTGGTTAGTGATGGCCGTTATCGACCGAGCATGAAGGATGATTCCCGCGATGAAGGCCTTGGCCACCTTCGACAGGTGGTACTCGTCGGACGAGTCGTGAAACGCGTTTTGATCCCCTTCGAAAAGGGACATGTGCGTGTGCATCCCCGACCCCGGCAGATGCGTATCCGGTTTGGGCATGAACGTCGCGTACATGCCGCGTTCGGCTGCCATTTCCTTGACAACGAGCCGATAGGTCATCACAGAGTCGGCCATCGTCAACGCATCCTGGTGCCTGAGGTCGATCTCGTGCTGCGAAGGCGCCACTTCGTGATGAGAAAACTCCACCGGTATTCCCATCTGTTCGAGCACGTTGATCGTGTCCCGTCGCAGCTCCTGCGTCACGTCCAGTGGGGTTAGATCGAAGTACCCGCCCGCGTCGATGGGAGTGGGATCGTCCGCGCTCTTGAACAGGAAGAACTCCATCTCCGGATGGACGTAGAAAGTAAAGCCTCGTTCCGAGGCCTTCTCCAAGTTCCGTCTGAGAACAAATCGCGGGTCGCCCCAGAAGGGACGACCGTCCGGAGTGTGGATGTCGCAGAACATTCGTGCGACTCCGCCCTCGGCATTCTCGCCACGAGCTGGCATGATCTGAAACGTGCTCGCATCCGGCCGCGCTAGCATGTCGGACTCCTGAACCCTAGCGAAGCCCTCGATCGCCGAGCCGTCGAAACCGATGCCCTCAGCGAACGCCTGCTCGAGCTCTTCTGACGTCACGGCGAAGGACTTGAGAAAGCCGAGAACGTCCGTGAACCACAACCACACGAGGCGAATGCCTCGCTCCTCGACGGTGCGCAGCACGTAGTCCTGCTGTCTCTCCATATTGGCGTCAGCCTACGACTTTGGTGTTTCGAAAAGGTTTCAAGAGCGAAGATAGGCTGAGGCGATGGTGCGGATTGCACTCGCCCAGATCAACACGACCGTCGGAGATCTCGACGGCAACACGGCCACGATCATCGACGCCATCTCCGCCGCAGAAACGCTCGGTGCGCAGATCCTCGCCGTGCCCGAGCTTGCAGTCACCGGCTACCCTCCAGAGGACCTGCTGCTTAAGAAGTCGTTCGTGGATGCGAATCTGGCCGCCGTCGAGAGGCTGGCTCAGGCGTCGAGCGAAATGGTCGTGATCGCGGGGTTCGTCGACACTGGTGGAGCCGCTCTCTACAACGCCGCAGCGATGTGCTGGGCCGGCGAAGTGCGGGCCGTCTATCACAAGCATTTGTTGCCAAACTACGGAGTCTTCGACGAGCACCGCTACTTCAAGCCGGGCCGGGGGCACACCCTCCTCGACACGCCCGACGGCATCGTGGGAATCTGCGTGTGCGAGGACGCGTGGTTCGCACGGGGCCCGGTCGTGTCTCAAGGTGATGCGGGAGCGCAGGTCGTGATCAATATCAACGCGTCGCCGTTCCACAAGAACAAGCTCACGGAGAGAACGGCAATGCTGGCAGCCCGCGCGAAGCGGGCACGTGCGTCGATCGTTTACGTGAATGCGGTGGGGGGCCAGGACGAACTCGTCTTCGATGGAGGTTCTCTGGTTCTCGACGCACACGGCGACGTCACCGCCCGCTTCCCCCAGTTCGAAGAACGAGTTGCAGCCGTCGATGTCCCTCTCGGTGATGCGGGAGTCACACGACACCCATCAGTTCGTCGTGTATCGGTGAGTTTGCCGAAGCCGCGCGGACGCGCAGGACGCATGCTCGAGCAACCTGTTGGATCTGCAGAAGAGATCTACGAGGCGCTCAGGTTATCTCTCCGCGACTACGCGAAGAAGAACGGATTCACACAGGTCGTAGTGGGTCTGTCGGGCGGAATCGACTCGAGTCTGACGGCAGCTATCGCGGTCGACGCGCTCGGTCCCGACCGCGTGCTTGGTGTAGCGATGCCTTCCGAATACTCCACATCGCATTCGGTCGACGATGCCAAGCAGTTGGCAGCGAACCTCGGCATCGAGATGCTGCAAATCGCGATCGCTCCCGCCTACCGCGCCTACCTCGAGGCGCTAGAAAACACGTTTGGCCATGCCGAGATGGGTGTAGCGGAAGAAAACTTGCAGGCGCGAATTCGCGGCAACCTGCTGATGGCTATCTCCAACAGATACGGTCACCTCGTGTTGGCGACCGGAAACAAGTCGGAGATGGCGTGCGGGTATGCAACGTTGTACGGGGATATGGCCGGCGGGTTCGCGTTGTTAAAGGACGTTTTTAAGACCGAGGTCTACGAACTTGCCCGCTACCGCAACACGAAGTCCTTGGTGATCCCCGACAGCATCCTCACTAAGGCGCCATCTGCGGAGTTGCGACCGGGCCAAAGGGATTCGGACTCGCTGCCTCCCTACGAGGTGCTCGACCCGATCCTGGAGGCGTACATAGAAAACGACGCCGGAGTCCCCGACATCGTCGCGGTCGGTGCCGACGCGACGATCGTGGAGAAGGTCATCCGTCTGGTCGATAGAGCCGAATACAAGCGGCGTCAAGCGCCGCCGGGGCCCAAGGTAACGACTAAGGCCTTCGGTAGGGACCGGCGACTGCCGATAACCAATCGGTGGTGGGGTGCAGGAGCGACCGGACTGCCCGAACGCTCGGTCGGAAAGGACCAACGCTAGCCTGTGCACTTCCTGGTGCTGTTGCTATCGGATCAAGTAGAAGACGTCCGGGACTTGCTTCCGCATTTTCCGATGGCGCCCTACCGCGTGCGGCAGCTGCCGCTCAAGCCGACACGGCCGTCGGACCTGATACCCATCCACCCGGATCTGATCCTGATCGACGCCACCACCGATATCGGCGTTGCGGAGGAGGCGGCGCGAACTCTCTCGCTGGCGTGGGAGATCGGTCTTCCTCCGATCGTCGTGATCGTCGGAGATGGCACCATCACGCGCTTTCGCTTCGAGTTGGGCGCCGACGACTTCTTGCTCGATAGCGCCTCAGCACAGGAGATCTCGGCTCGTCTCGCTCTTGTCGCTCGTCGCGCAGGACACGGCGACGACACGACCTCCATCAAAGTTGGCGATCTGATCGTCAACCCCGACAACTATCAGGTTTACGTACGTGGCCGTCCACTCGACCTTACATACAAGGAGTTCGAGCTCTTGAAGTTCCTCGCCCAGCGCCCGGGTCGCGTGTGCGATCGGGACACGCTCCTCCGCGAGGTATGGGGCTATGACTATTACGGAGGTACGCGGACCGTCGACGTCCACGTGCGGAGGCTGCGCGCGAAACTGGGGGCCGAGCACGAAGCGCTCATCGAGACGATACGTAACGTCGGATACCGGCTCGTCCCGCGTCCCCGGGAGCGCTAGCCCGCGCCGCAGGGGGCCGAGTGTCCCTCAGATCCCGTATAGACCGCTCAGATGCTCACTCACGCGTCGCACGAGCGCGTTCGACACCCGAACCTCGACTGTCCTAGTCTCAGAGACGTCGAGGGGCCCAGCAATATCGGGCCGAAAAGGAGGGGGATGCAATGCGCCGCAAGACCGCCCTGTCGCTGACAATCGCGTTTGTGGCATCGCTGCTCACGATGTTTTCGCCGATCCAGAGAGCGACTGCAGATCACTGTCATCCCATTACGGAGCCTCCCAGGTACATGAACAAAGTGCCGACGGGAGAGGAGGTGCTCGGGTTCGAGCTCGGGAGCCAGGAGGTCACCACCGCCCAGTCCGACGCGTATCTGCAAGCGGTGGACGACGCGAGCGACCGAGTCGTCACCGGGACGCTGGCAACATCTCAAGAGGGGCGGCCGCTGCGATACGCAATCATCGGGAACAAGAAGAACGTCACGGACGACGGTCTGCGCCGTATTAGGCAAGACGTAAAGGCCCTTCGCGACCCTTATCTGTCGAACGGGCAAGCGCGAAGAATCGTTGCGAGCAGCCCGGCGATCCTCTGGGTTGCCAGCAATGTTCATGGAGGAGAAGAAAGCGGGACGGATGCATCGCTCGTTGTCCTGTACGACCTCGCCGACCGCAAGGACTGCGCCGCCAGACGGATTCTCGACAACTCCATCGTTGTGCTGCTCCCCGTCCAGAACCCGGACGGGCGAGAAGCCGACACGCGGCGAAATCACTACGGTTTCGACATGAACCGCGACTGGTTCGCGCGCACTCAGCCCGAAACCGACGGAAAAGTGCGCTTCCTTCGCAAATACCCCGGTCCGCTCTTCATAGATGCCCACGAGATGGGTGCCGACGACTACTTCTTCCCGCCCAACGCTGATCCCGTCTACCACGAGATCACGGACGAATCGATCGACTGGATCAACAACACGTACGGCGCGGCCATGGCGCGCGAGTTCGAGCGCCAGGGCATTCCCTACTTCAACCGCGACATCTACGACCTCTTCTATATGGGTTACGGGGACACCGTGCCGAGCACCGGGTTCATCTCCGCGGGGATGACCTTCGAGAAGAGCAGTGGAGACCCGATCGAGCAGCGAACGTACGAGCAGTATGTAACGCAGTGGATCTCGCTGTCTCAGGGAGCCCGGCACCGGAAATCGATCCTGACAAGGTGGCACAACGCGTGGGTCGAGGCGTTCGAGCAGGGCGTGGCCGGGAGGCTGGAGCCGAACAAGATCATCAACCCCGGCAACGAGGTCGAGACCGAGGTGCCGGAGACGCGCGTCCGCCACTACTTCATCCGCAACGAGGATCCGACCAAGGCCGACGAGGTCCAAGAGCTCGTGCGGAGGCTCATCAGAATGGACGTGAAGGTCTACCGCCTGAGCCGACCGGTCGTCGTCCCCAATTATCACGAGTACGCGCAGTCAAATGCGACCACAACGCTTCCGCCGGGAACGTACTGGGTGCCAATGGCCCAGGCGCAGAAGCACTGGGTCCAGGCAATGCTGAACGAGGACACGTACACGCCGTTCCCCTACTTCTACGACGTCACGGCGTGGAGCAATCCCCTTCTGATGAACCTCTCGGGTGGCTTCACGGGTGCGAACCTGCAGCCCAATGCGACGCGCGTTAGGAGGATGGCCAAACCCGACGGACCCGAAGTACCAGCCGAGGTCCCCACAGTCGCTGTGTACCAGATCTCGACGAGCTCGACGTCTTCGATCGAGTCGACGGGGTGGCTGCGCTGGCTGTTCGAGAGGAAGTGGGAGCTTCCGTACCGAGACATCACCGCCAGCGAAATCGCCGCGGGAGGCCTCGCGACCGTCGACGTGTTGATCGTCCCCCACGGCGAGGCCCAGACTGCTTATGACGATTTGGGCCCCCAGGGTCGCCAGGCAATCGTCGACTGGGTCAACACGGGCGGGCGCTACATTGGGTGGAGGCGCGGTGGAGCCCCGCTGGCATCGATGATCGGCATCAGCACGGCCCAGTTTGCCGAGCCCACATCGGACGTGCCCGGCAGCCTCTTCCACGTGGACGTGGATCAGACGAGCCCGCTCGCAGCAGCGGTGGGAGCCCTAGCGTGGTCCTTCTACGAGTACGACCTGGTGATGATGGCCGCAGATCCGGCCGACGTGGTCGTGAAGTACCCGAACTCCGCCAGTCCGAACTGGTTCGTTTCGGGCTTCGCCGACGGTGAGGAGGAGCTCGGCGACACGGCCGCCGTCATCGACGAGGCCGTGGGGCTCGGTCGATCGATTGTGTTCTCGTTCGAGCCGAACTTCCGCGGCTTTACGGACGGAACGCAGCAGCTCGTCTGGAACGCCGTGCTTGGGCCGAATCCCGTGCCCGCCCACGCTCCTCGAGCCGGCGCGGCGGTCAGGGCAGACGACGAGGCGGCCGCCAGAGTCTCGACATTGAAGCTGCTTCGAGATGCAAGTGCGATCCGACTGTCCGTGCGGCCGAGTGACGCCGGCGAAGCGACCGCGATCGTCGACCGCTACACCGACGACTACACGGTGCAGCGGTCCCCCGGTCGGATTTCGTTCGCCATTGCAAATCGGCGGGGCCTCTCGGCCGACGAACACTCTTTCGTGCGCGATCTCGCGCGCGACCTTGTCGAGGCGGACGTAGCCACGATCGCGTTCAAGACGCCGTAGACGAGAGAGTGTGTGGCTATAAGGCGCGGTGGGCGTCGGCCCGCCGCGTCACGCCCTGCTCTTCCAGGTACTCGAGAAAGGTATCCAGACAGCGGGAATCGAACTGCGTCCCGCGGCCTTCAACCATGATGTCGAGCGCCTTGTCGAGTGACCACGCCGGCCGGTAGGACCTGTCCGACGTCACTGCGTCCCAGACGTCGATGACCGCCACGACGCGTGCGGCAAGCGGAATGTCGTCGCCGGCAAGTCCATCTGGGTACCCGCGTCCGTCCACTCGTTCGTGATGCGAGCGGATGACGTCGAGGATCTCCTCAAGCGAGCGCGTCTGGCTCGCGATCTCCCACCCAACGACGGGATGCTGTTCAATCAGTTTACGCTCATCGGGAGAAAGCGGGCCTTCCTTGTTGAGGATCGAATCGGGGATGCCGATCTTGCCGATGTCGTGCAGCTCCGCACCCCACGCGAGCCTCCGCAGGGCGTCCGCTGACAGGCCCAGTCGTTGACCCAGTTTTACCGACAACTCCGTGACCCGCCGCGAATGGCCTCTCGTGTATGAGTCCTTTGCTTCGGTGGCCGCTACCAGCGCTTTGAGGACCTCCGGGTATCCGCGCTCGATGTGAGCCAGCGGGTCGCTCTTGAAAGTGCCCGCCAGGCCTGAAAGCTGCTCTCTCTGGCGCGAATAACTCGCCACGATCGCGTACACCGCCGCGCCGAAACCGACCAGGAGCACCGCGTGGTAGTCCCACCACGACAGCTGCCAGAAGCGGCCGTAGTGCAGGGACACTTCGGCTTGGACACCCATCCACGAAGCGAACGCAAGGGCAAGCTGGATGCGGTCGTTACCGAGCCGCCACCGCCGCCAGTGGACCATCCCGGTGACCACCAGCACGGCCCCCGTGGCCCCCGCGATGATGTTGAGAATCAGCTCCTCGCCGGGTAGAGGGGTCAAGCCGGGACCCGCCTCTGGATTCGAGACGATGAAAATCAACCCCGCGGTCAGCGCCACCGCGGGCACTGCGACAAACAACAACGAATGCCTTGCAACGAACTGCGACGATGCGCTTTCCGGACGGAACAACGCCGCCACCAGTCCCAGTGCGAACAGGCAAACAGCGAGATCCGGCAGGCGCCCCACCCACAAGTTCATGGGCATGCCGGCGACCCCTGGAGTTGTCAGGCCGTGCCCGAGCATCGTCACGCCCAGCCCCAGGCAACCGAGCGCCAGGAAAACCAGGGAGCCGTCGCGCGCTCGCGCGGCGACACCAGCAGAGAGGAGCGCAACGCCGAGGGCGCACGCCGAAATGCCGCCGACGACCAAGAGGTGGAAGTTAACGGACATGAACAGCACATCCAGTCCGGGGAGCATCCGCAGCAGCAGGAAGAGGGCCGACGGAGCGCCCAGCAGGGCAGTCGCCATGATCAGGCGGCGGCGGCCGGAGTACGAGTAAGGCTCTACGAACAGGGGCAAGGTCGGTCCACTCCTTGGGCCGGATTTGCGTCGTCCTGAGTCATCTTCGGTAGGCCAATGGGGGGACTTGAGAGAGAATGGCGAGCGCTTGGGTCGGTTCATGGCTGGCCCGGATGGGCCATCCAGGGCACTCTCTGGACCAGAGTTGTCGCCGGCCGCCAACAGATGTCCAAATAGTTGTTCCCGGTAGGCTCACGGCTGGCGTGAGGGCCGCTAGCTCATCTGGCAGAGCTCCGGACTTTTAATCCGGCGGGCAGGGTTCGAGTCCCTGGCGGCCCACCGAACCTGACATCGCAATCCTCCGCAGGGCCCGACTTCATCGGCGGTGACGACGGGTGACTGCCTCGATCTCTGTCCGGCAGGTGACACTCAGAGTAGAGACGCACTGGAGGGTTGTTAATGGATTCCCCCGCTTCGATAGATTGACCTTCTCGGGGTCTCGGGCTTTGCGTCTGGGGGATGGGAGCAACTTGCGGAATGAGTCGAGATAGGTGAGTCGGCAGAGCCTGCCGGGAGCCAGACGCCTGCGCCTGGCCGTGCGAATGGCGGGGCGCGATCCTGAGGACGAGCATCGCACCGCTACGCCACTCGAGCTGTTCTTTGACCTCGTGTACGTCGTCGCCGTCGCGCTCGCAGCGGAGCGCCTACACCACGCCCTCGCGGACGGAATCGTGGGCGCGTCCATATTCCGCTACTCGGTGCTGTTCTTCGCCCTCTGGTGGGGGTGGGTGAATTTCACGTGGTTCGTGTCTGCCTATGACAGCGATGATGTCGTCTTCCGCATCTTCGTCTTCGTAACGATGACGGGAGCGCTCATCTTTGCCGCCGGAGTCCCTCGGATCTTCGACGAGCTCGACTTCCGCATCGGCGTGCTCGGATATGTAGTGATGCGTCTCGCTCTGGTGACTCAATGGATCCGCGTTGGGCGAGCGGACTCACTGCGACGGACGACGGCTCATCGCTTCGCCATCGGCGTGACCGCCTGCCAGATTGGATGGATAGTCGCTGTCGCCGTGCCCGACTTGTGGTGGCCGGCCTTCGCCGTGCTGGCCCCGACGGAGATGCTGGTGCCTGTCTGGGCGGAGGCCGCCTCACCGACCACCTGGCACCGCGAGCACATCTCCGAGCGTTACGGGTTGTTCATGATCATCGTGCTGGGTGAGTCGGTCCTGGCGGCCTCGCTGGCGATCCAGTCGGCCACGAGCGACGCCGGACTCACGAGCGAACTGGTCACCATCATCGTCGGTGGCCTGCTGATCCTGTTCTCGATGTGGTGGCTCTACTTCGACCGTCCTCAGGAACAGCTCCTCTCTTCGACCCGCACGGCCTTCATTTGGAGCTACATGCACTTACCGATCTTCGCAGCGGCTGCTGCGGTGGGGGCGGGTCTGGCCGTGGCGATCGAGGGCGTCGCGGGCCATAGCCAACTGGGCTCCAGGGGAACGGCCGCCGCGATCGGGGTGCCGGTGGCCGTCTATCTGCTCAGCCTATGGGCGTTGTACATCCGCGCCGCTCACTCGCCGATCGCAATGTTCAGTGTGCCCGCAACCGCCATGCTGGTTCTGGCCGCCCCGTTCACGGGCGCCCCGGTGCTGGTCGTCGGCATCCTGCTGGCGGCGCTCGTCGCGCTCAAGGTCGGCGTTCGGCTCCGAAGCGAAGAGGAGATCACGGCCTCACCCGGCCGCGGTTAGCTCCGCCGAGAAGCGAGCTGAGCCATCCGGGCTTGAAGGGCCGTCTCGAAGCCCCGCATCACGTTGAGATGATTCGTGCGTTCAGGAGCACGTCAGGACGGTTCGCGCACTGTTCCATTAAGACCACCCTGCAAATGGCCCACTCTGCAAAACCCTGCTCACAGCTCGGAGGCACCAACGAACGAGTGTTCATCGTCGGGCTTGTGGGAGTATCTCGCTGTCTGCGCTTCTCTTGACTCCGTGAGTGCGGACCGCCCGCCCGTCGACTATTGGGGACGATAGTGCTTCACAGCGATTCGATACGACTCCGACCGGTCCAAGAGCGGGATCTCGAGGAGCTCTATTCCAGATTGAACAACCTCGACTACCGTGGAGCATTCTTCCCTATCGGGCTCCACTCCGAAGCCAAGCTCCACCGGGATTTCGGCGAGCACGGGTTCTGGGGCAAGGATGAAGGCATGCTGCTCATCGTCACTCCTGATGAAGAGATGGTTGGCGAGATCGAGTTCTTCCCCATTACCCACTATCTCGTCGGATTTGAGCTCTCGTACCTGATCTTTGGTCGAGAGCATGCCGGCAAGGGCTACGCCACAGAGGCGGTACGCCTCCTTACGGAATTCCTCTTCGCGCGCCTCCGCATCAATCGCCTTCAGCTCAACATTCATCCGGACAACGAAGCATCGCGCCGGGTAGCCACGAAAGCGGGGTACACGCTCGAGGGGCGCATGCGGGGCTGTTGGTTCCACAGGGGCCGCTATCACGATCTCGAAATCTGGTCGATCCTGCGCGACGAGCTCCCGACCGGTCGGTCGGACTGAGCATGGCTTAGGGCAACCACTCCTGCACGACCGACGGGCCTCCGTCTCGTGACCGGCTCCTGGAAGCTTGCATCAATCGCGTGTTCCGAAGCTGTCCGATCAAAGCAAGCTGTCGCTCGGAGCGCCGAGGCGCCGGCCTCGAGCGTCCCGCGAGCTTCCAATCATTACCTCTTCGAAATGCCTTGTTGATGGTCAACTAACGTCCGAGACTGAGCATCCGACGAAAGGGAGGCCAATTCATGCAGTCCTACAAGCTCAAGATTTCCGCGGCGGCAATCGCGGCTCTCGGCATCGTGGCGGTGACGCCCATTGGTGCCGGCGCTACCTTCCCCGGCGCCAACGGCAGGATCATCTTCAACCGAGGATCATTAGCGGCCCCGACCTTCCTCGTTTCCATGGAACAGGACGGATCGGACGCAGCTCGTCTCACCCCCCGGACGCGAAACTCCTTCGGGGCGAGTTGGGATCCAGATGGAAGTCGATTCATTTACTCGCGCGCGAACAACGACGGCACGACCGACCTGTTCCTGCGAGACGCCGACGGCAGCAACCCGACTCGGGTGACCGACACCGACAGGGACGAATTCCAGGTTTCTTTCGGCCCGGACGGCAACCAGGCCGTTTTCCAGCGGTGCGGTCGCCAGTGTGACCTCTACACCATCGACCTGACGACGCAGACCGCGACGAGAGTCACCGATACCCGGGCAGACGAGATCGCGCCCGATTGGAGCGTGGACGATGTCATCGTTTTCGAACGCTCACCGAGGCGCGGAGACATCGAAATCTTCACCATTCATCCCGACGGCACCACCGAGACGCGCCTGACCAACAACCGGGGTCGACAAGATGTGTCGGCATCGTGGTCTCCGGACGGAACGCGAATTGTGTTCAGCCGTTGCGGCTTCGAATCGAACTGCGACCTCTTCACGATGGATCCGGATGGATCGGGTAAGGACAGGATCACCGATAGCAGGGTGGACGAGTTCGGCGCCCAGTTCTCGCCCAACGGCCGGTTCTTCGTCGTGAGCCGCTCACGCGCCGAGGGAAGAGCGGACCTCTTTCGGATGCGCACCAACGGGCGCCGCGTGCGGCGCCTCACGGACACGCCGAACAGGTTCGAGGTCGATCCGAACTGGCAGCCCGTGCCCTAGGCGACGCTTGTGGGTCTGACGGGAACTACTCCCGTCAGACCCAAAAGAGTTTTCCGCCCAGGCCTTTTACGCGTCGATCCCATGCCAGGGCGAGACATCGAGTCGCCGGGCCCCCGGTCGCCCGCTTAGATAAATGAGCCGCTCGGCGACGTTGTTGTCGGTTGTCGTCTCGTAGAGCTCGCCGGTGGGGTTCACCTCGACGCGCACCTTGTAGAAGCCGTTGGGCAGGTTCGTAATGTTGAAGGATTGACCTCCCACACTCTGGTAGTAGGTGTCGCCCCAACCGGTCGGAAGCACCTCGCGAACCCACAGCGCTTCGGGTCTTCCGCACTGCGTGAAGGCACCACCTCCGTACTCACGCAGCATTGCCCGTGGAACGGTTAGATCAATCGCGTCCGTCGGTACAAGACAGAACGACTGCTTCTTGCTACGCACGACCTCCTCCTCGCTCACGTCGATCATCGAGAACTCGGCGAACTGCAGGAAGTGCCAGTGATGGTGGCCCCGGCGCGTGTCGTATTCCATCGTTCCCACCGGAGCCCTCGCGATCGCGTTGCCCTGAGCGTCGTAGAAGTACTGAAACGCGTCCATGATGTCCGCGTCGGGCTGCCGGAAGCCCTCGACGACCAGCGGCGCGGGTCCAGCGTTCCAGGGCGTAACCGCGAACCCGACGTAGTCCTTTCCGCCCGAGCGCCGCACCCTCATGTTCCACGTCGGGAGTGCAACCAGATCGGCAACCGTGCTTGGATCCGGGTCTGAGATCGTGGGCACCGACCGGGTGGGACCGTAGCTGCCGACTCGCTGCGAGGCGCGGCCCGGCTCGGCCCCGTGGTCGCCGTGGCCGTTTCGGCCGACAACCGTTACATCGAGGGTCTCAGTTGCATCCTCCGGCGAGACCCCGAACATCTGCCTGTACTTCCCGGCTATGCGGACGGTTACGGAGTAGTGGCCCTCGGGAACGCGCATCTGGCCACTGCCATATTGAGAGAGCGCGGAAGCGGCCCAGCCCTGGTTCAGGCCCCAAACCATTCCCTTGGTGAACGGCGACCACGCGCCGCACGAGTAGGGGTAGGACGGCAACTCGTCGCTGTCATCGCCTGTCCGCTGCAATTCCCACGAGTTGGGACAGAAGTTGAACCGACCCCGGGCCACGAGCTTCCCCGAGTCCTTGCGAAACGCCACGACAGTGAAGTTTCGCAGGCCCTCCCAACCGTCAAGCGCGTCATCCGGCAGCGATTGCAATGTGGCTTTCGTGGTGGGATCGACCTGAGTCGCTGCAGGTGGGCTGTCGTAATCGGGACGCTTGACCTGGATCTCGAAGTCCTCACCTGTAGCAGCGATGTACGCCCCCAGATTGAGACGGACACTGCCCCCCCGCTGGTGTCTTAACTTGACCTCATGCTTCGCGACCACCACCCGTAAAGACCCCGTCGCCTCCACTTCGGCACCGGATGCATGAAAAGAGGCAAGACTCGACAATGAGAACAGGCTGATGACGACTAAGGCCAGAGGCCGAAGAGGGCGGCGGGCAACCGGCATTTGAACTCCTTCTCGATAGGGCGCTAACAAGGCCTATGACGCTCACAGCAGGCAACTGGTTGCCATTTCCGCACGAACTTCGCCGACTTTCTAGGAACTTGGCCTAATTTGTGAGCGATCAGCAGTTGCGGAACGCCACCCGTCGCCCGATCAGAACGGCGTCAAACAGCTGCTCCCGCGCCCGCCCCTTCCACTGCATGGGGAGGGAGGACTGGGCGCTCTGTCCGACCGAATAGGACGCAAGCCACCGAGCGATCTCCCCCTTCGTGACGCCGGCCGATCTCATCTCATCGGCATTCAGGTACATACCGCCCGATGTGGCGTTGACTGCAAGGCTTACGCCGTTGTCCGACCGATCGAACTCTCGATTCGCATCGGCAAGAAGCTCGTCGGGTGCAATCGGCCACCCTCCACTTTCCTCTGGAAACGGGGTCTGGCCGTGATCCGCCGTCATGACCAAAACCCAACGGTTGCGTCCTACCTCGTGGTTCAGAAAACCGACCAGGCGCCGGAGAGCCCGATCTTGCTCCTCGACTACCGTTCCCACTTGGCTCGACGACATCCCCCAGCGATGGCCGGCCTCGTCGACTGCCTTGAAGTTCACGAACAACAGGTCGGCTACAGAGTCCGTTCCGAGCCGGCCACGACGGATGAGCTCCTCGAGGAGCCATTCCTCGTACTTCACGCGGGCGGGATTGCCCTTTTTTACTAAGACGTCCGCCTGCGAACTGTTTCCGAACAGGTCGTCACCGTTCCAGGCACCATCGGCCTTTCCGTCCGAGACGTCGAGTCGATCGATCAGGTCCAAGAGCCTCGGCCTATCGTCGATCGACGGCAGCGAATAGATGTCCTCGTTGCTGAATGTGTAGCCGTTCTCGTCGATCAACACGACGGGATCCTTGTCCCCTCCGGCCATCTGCGCGCCGTGACCGAGCATGCCGAGGTGCCAGTTCGACGACGCCAACATGGCGGTCACGGGTTCATTGCCGCGTGCTTGATCATAGAGATCCGCGAGCGTCGAAACCCTTATCGCCGAAGGGTCGTACGCGACAAGAGGATCGCCGATCTCGCCACTGTCAAGTCGTTGTTTGATGGCGTGGATGCCATGCCGAGACGGCCACGCCCCGGTGCCCAGTGTCGTGTGCACCGGAGGAGTGACCGACGGCGATGATCCGACGGTCATATTCGAATAGAAGGTTCCGCGCTCGATAAGCGACTCGAGGAATGGCCACCGACCCTGATGCTCCCGAAGGACGTTGCGACCACCGCCATCCCAAACGACCGTCACGACGAGACGAGGGGGACTCCGGACCACCAGACCCCTGTCCAGGGGGCGGCCACGTCGCTCGGGCCAGTCATCGAACCCGATGATGCGTGCGATCGTTGGGGCCACGTCGGCCATCGTGGCCGGATCGTTCAGTTTCCCCTGGGCCCCCACGAAAGGCGGCCCGTACAAGAGCAGCGGCACCCGGGTGACGTAGGGCCAGGGTCCCGAATGACTGGGCCGCAGCTCCCCACCGACGTAGCTGGGAGTCGACGGGATGTAGAGGAGATCGGGGCCCGCACCGTCAACTTGACCGCGTCGAACTCTCGTGACGAGGTCGTTGCCAACGCGGCAGCCGACTCGGTCCCGGAAGACTTTCGACCCGTCGGCATCGGTGCGCTGGTCATTCGACCCGGCGCCGCTAGTGCAGGCTGAAGTCACCAGAATAAGAGCCGCAACGAATCTGAGAACTTTTCCCATTAGTCAAAAATACGGATGGCCGAGGATCTTAGTGCTCACTAGCCTGATTTGGCTAACCTTCCACGAACATTAAGGGGCATTGTGGACGACTCTCGCTCGGCACATTCGCGCGTCGCAACTCCGTTCGTTGGCTTTCTTCTCGTCGGCGCCCTCACCGGTATCCTCTGGGTGGTCGTCGCAGTTCTGGGCACCACACCGGCTTCGGCCGTGCCCGCTCGGCCGGTCGTCACCAGGTTCTCACAACCGGACGGCTCTGCGTTTCGGGCGAGGCTCTACGGTGACGAGTGGACCAACGGTTACGAAACCATGCGCGGGTACACCGTCGTCAAGAACAAGAAGAGCGGTTTCTGGGAGTACGCCGTTCGGCGCGACGGAAAGCTCGTCCCCGGTGGAGTGGCCGCCGGAAGGGTGGCACCGAGCGGCCTCCGGCGCCATCTGAGGGAAACTCTGACCGGACGACTAGCCGCCACCGCGCGGGCACACGGTGGGTTCGAGGAAAGCGACACGCCTAATGTTGGCACCCAGCCGTCGCTTGTGCTGCTGGTCGACTACGACAATCAGGTGGGGGCCACCACCGAAGCGGATTGGGCGACGACATTCTTCGGAGTGTCAGGAAGCGTCAACGATTACTACGACGAGGTTTCATACGGCAACCTCGATCTGCCGGCGGCGGCCGAAACGTTCGGCACGGTCAACAACGGCGTGGTCGGATGGTTACGCATCGGCACCACCCACCCAAACCTCGAAGCCAATTTCGGCCCCGGCGGCCATCGAGCTATCACGAAGGCTGCGATCCTCGCGTCCGATCCCTACGTCGACTACGCGGCGTTCGACTCGAACGCGAACGGTTCGATCCAAAGAAACGAATTGCACATCACGGTCATCGTTGCAGGACATGAAACCAGTTACGGAGGCAGCCTCAACTCTTGTGGCAACTCGATCTGGGGACACAACTGGGCGCTCTTTGGCGGCGAGGTGCCGACCGTCGACGGGAAGCAGGTCGGGTCGGACGCCGCCGGCGGCGGCTACAACCAGTTCGGCGAGAGGCACTGCTGGAGCGGTGACCCGGGAAATGATCACATGGCCACGATCGGCATCATGGTCCACGAAATGGGCCATGACCTGAACCTCCCCGACCTCTACGACACGGATGGGGGCTCGGAGGGTGTCGGCGAGTGGAGCGTCATGGCCGGCGGGGCCTGGACGTTCACCGGCTCGAACCACGAGGGCAGCTCGCCGGTCCATCCCGACGCCTTCTCCAAGTGGTACGAGGGCTGGCTCACTCCCTTACAGATCACAGATAGCCAGTCTGTGTCGCTGACACAGATGGCCACGAACGACGACGTGATTCAGCTTCTCGACAATCCCGGCACCCCGCGACCGATCGACTGGACGTTCCAGCAGAACAGCGGGACGGGCGAGTACTTCCTCGTTGAGAACCGGCAGCTGAGTGGGTACGACGCCGGTCTGCCCGGCTGCGGGCTCCTCATCTGGCACATCGACGAAACGCGCACGGCGAGCAATCTCGCTAACGCGGACGAGGCGCGCAAGCTGGTGGACCTCGAAGAGGCGGACGGTCTCAACCACCTCGACAATCAGTTCAACCGAGGCGACAACGGGGATCCGTACCGGGGGCCCAGCGTCTTCGATGCGGCATCCAACCCGAACAGCAACTTGTACAGCGGGGCACCGAGCCAGGTCGCCGTCACCAACGTCAGCTCTTCCTGTGCGACGACGATGACCGCGGACATGTCTGTGGGCTCGCCGTCGTCGGTCGAGCTGAACGTAAGCAAGTCCGGAACCGGAACGGGAACCGTAACCAGCTCCCCTGCAGGCATTAACTGCGGTCCAGACTGCTCTGAGGAGTACTCGCAAGGGACCGACGTCACACTCACGGCAACTCCCACGGGAGGTTCGAGGTTCGCGGGCTGGTCCGGGGCGTGCTCGGGAACTGGAACGTGTCTGATCGACATGGTTGGACCGAGGTCTGTAACCGCAAGCTTCATCGGGCCCACGACCACCAGCCTCTCGGTCACCAAGACGAGTACCAAGGTAAAGGCGAAAGGGAACGTGCTCCCCGCTCATCCGGGTGAGGATGTCCGCGTGACCCTCTACAAGAAGCGATCGAACGGCACATGGCGCAAGATCACAACCAAGACTGATTCGCTGAACAACGCGAGCGCTTACGTCGCGACGTTCACTCGCCCCTCCGCCGGTAAGTGCAAGATCACTTCGGTGTTTGCCTCCGACGGCGATCATCTCGGCAGCAAAGCAACAAAGCAGTTCCGCTGCTAGCCGAGACACATGCAAGGCAAGGGGCGCCGACAACCGGCGCCCCTTTGCTTCGTCCCCAACAATTACCTCGTTTCCCCGCCCTCCCCGCGGGTAAATCGCGCCCGTCAGAAGAGGGCCCAGTGAAAGGGGGGCAAGCATGAAGAGGTTCGGATTCGGCGCGCTCTTGGTCGCGCTTGCCATGCTCGGAACTACGGTGGGTGTTCCGGTCAGTGCAGACGTCGACCGCGGTGCACAAGTCCAAACAACCGCGGACAGCTTCACGAACGTCCTGGTGAAGGGGACCACGGACGACGGAGAGAAGTTCCGCGGCCGGATGGACATTCGCCGCTTTGTGGCTGAGGGAGGCGAGATCGTCGCGGTTGGTCTGCTCGACGGGCGCATGCGTGACGCGTCGGGCGAGACGATCGGCACGGTCACAGACAAGCGGGTGCGGATGCCCGTCAGCGCAATTACCGCGAAATGCGACATCCTGCACCTCGAGCTCGGACCGCTCGATCTCGACATTCTTGGCTTGGTAGTCCATATCAACAGAATTGTCATCGACATCGATGCGGTACCGGGTGCGGGCAATCTTATCGGTAACCTGTTGTGCGCGATTGCTCACCTCCTCGATGAAGGTATCGACCTCGACGCGGCGTTCGCGGAGCTGCTGACGGCCGTGGCCAAGGTTCTGAGGCTTCTGCAACGACTCTGAGCCGGATTCGTATAGCGTCAAGGGGGCTCTTCGGAGCCCCCTTTTCGCGCGGAGTAGCCTGGGAATTCAAGCCTTCGACCGGCTAGGAGAGCTCAATCGTCGATAGCGAGGTCCGGCACCCGATAGTTGCCGAAAAGCTAATCCGCCGCTTCGGGGACATCGAGGCGGTGGCCGGCATCGACTTCCAGATACCGGCAGGGCAGATCTTTGGGTTCCTCGGACCGAACGGTGCCGGCAAGACGACCACGGTGCGCATTCTCACAACCCTTCTGAAGCCAACGGGCGGACGCGCGATGGTCGCGGGCCACGACGTTGTTGCCGAGCCAGACGCCGTCCGTCGTGCCATCGGAGTCGCTCTTCAAGATGCCTCGATCGATCCCTTGATGACGGGTCGTGAGCTGGTTCGTTTGCAGGCCACTCTGCACGGGATCGAGAAGTCCAAGGGCATCGACCGCGGTGAGAGCCTGCTTCAGACAGTCGGATTGGCGGCGGCCGCCGATCGGCGGGTGGGGACGTACTCGGGTGGAATGCGCCGACGCCTTGATCTTGCCCTCGCGCTCATCCATGAACCCGAAGTTCTGTTTCTGGACGAGCCCACGACTGGCCTAGATCCGAACTCGCGAGTGACGTTGTGGGAAGAGCTCCGGTATCTCAACCGCGAAGGGACGACTGTGTTCCTAACGACGCAGTACATGGAGGAGGCCGACCAACTCGCCGGGCGTATCGCGATTATCGACAACGGCAGAATCGTTGCAGAGGGGAGTCCAGCGCAACTCAAGGCCAAGGTGGGCGAGCCCACCCTGAGAGTCGCGCTTGCGGGAGATGCGAACAGAGCACGGGCCGAGCAAACTCTGGCAGAGTTCGGCGAGACCGTACCGGCCGCCGACGGATACATCGCCATAAGGCTTAGTGGCGGTGCGTCACGCATGGCCTCTGTGTCGCGTGCGTTGGACGATTCGAGGATCGCCATCGAGGGGCTCGAGCTTCACACTCCCACTCTCGACGACGTCTTTCACATTGCCACCGGGCGCCATCTCGAGGGAGACGAACCTTCCGTAAAGGAGCCCCAGGTGCCTTGATGAACTCGCTTGCGAGACAGTACTGGGCGCTCAGCCGCCGCTCCATCATCACAACAGTCAGGCAACCCACGTCCGTCGTGCCTACGCTGCTGTTCCCCTTGCTGTTCCTCGCGATGAGCTCCGCAGCGCTGGATCGCTCGACCGCCCTTCCAGGTTTTCCTCCCGTCAACTCCTTCATGGACTTTGTGGTCACGACATCCATAATTCAAGGTGCCTTGTTTGGTTCCGTTGCCGCGGGGTCCGCGATGGCAACCGACATTGAGGGCGGGTTCTTCGATCGACTGCTGGCAACCCCTACGGCAAGGACTTCGATCATTGTCGGGCGCGTAACCGGTGCGGCCGCTGTGGGATTCGTTCAGGCGTGGCTCTATTTTGCAGTAACGAGCATCTTTGGACTCGAGGTCGTCGGCGGCATTCCGGCGATGGTGATGATCGCAGTCACCGCCGCGCTTGTCGCCGCCGGAGTGGGATCGGTCTCGGTGGCTTTCGCTCTCAGGACTGGATCCTCGGAAGCCGTGCAGGGTAGCTTCCCCATGCTCTTCGCAGGACTCTTCTTGTCGAGCGCATTTTTTCCGCGGGAGCTGATGGACGGCTGGTTCAAGGCGGTTGCAACTGTAAATCCGCTATCTCACATGATCGAAGGCCTGCGCCACCAAGTCATCGAAGGCATCTCCCTGACCGATTTCGGGATCGCGCTCGTAGTCGCGACCGGGATTCTGGGATTCGGAACCACGTTGGCCGGGTTGGCCCTTCGAGCGCGACTGAGAGCGCAAGCATGAGGCGGCTCTGATGTCGGCGACGCGGGTGACTTGGGGAATTGCAGAGAGGAGCCTCAAGCTGATTCCACGGCTTCCCTCCACGTTCATTCCGTCGCTGCTGATGCCGATTTTCCTCACAGTCGCCTTTGCGGGCGCGTTCTCCGGACTCGTTGAGCTCCCTGGTTTTCCGGCCGACAAGATCATCGACTGGTTCATACCAATGACCACGCTGCAGGGAGGAATGTTCGCAGGCATCACGACCGGTATGGGTGTCGCACGAGATCTCGAGAATGGCTTCTACGATCGCTTCCTTGCGAGCCCCGCCCCGCGAATCTCGCTCGTGGCCGGGCCGCTCCTCGCATCCGTGTTGCGAGGGCTGATACCTCTCGTACTACTGACCGTCATCGGAGTCCTCGCCGGGGCGCACTTCTATGGGGGGTTGGCGACGATCGGCTCTCTCGCCCTCGCGGTTTTGGGGATCGCCGTGGCAGGTGGAGCGTGGGCGCTGGGGCTCGCGTTGCGGTTCAAGACGCTTCAAGTCGCGCCCCTGATGCAGTCGGGAGCCTTTCTCTCCGTTTTCCTGTCGACCGCCCAGATGCCCATCTACCTGCTGTCCGGATGGCTCCACACGGTCGCCCGATTCAATCCGATGAGCAACGTTCTTGCTCTGGCCCGACAAGGGTTCCTCGGTGAAGTCACCTGGGCTGGTACCTGGCCGGGCCTCGTTTCAGTGATAGGGATAGTCGCCGTGCTCGTCGTCTTCGCTGCCCGAGGGATGCAGAAGGTCATCCCCTGAACCTACGCGTCGGCGAGAGCTTTCTGATCCAGCAAATCGCCGATTGAGTCGGCGTCGATTGGTCTGGCGAAGAAGTAGCCCTGTCCCTCTTCGCAGCCAAGAGACTCGAGTTCGAGTCGCTGCTGCTCGTGCTCGACGCCTTCGGCAACCGTCTTCAGGTTGAGCGTCTCGCCGATCTGGACGATTGCGCGGGTGAGGGCCGAGTCCTCAGCGTGTGTGCCTACGCCGTCAATGAATGTCTTATCGATCTTCAGAACGTCGATCGGGAAGCGACGCAAATAGCTGAGGGAGGAGTAGCCCGTCCCGAAGTCGTCGAGCGCGAGTTGCACCCCGAGATTCTTGAGCGCTTGCAGCTTTCGAACCGCGGCAGACGTGTCCTGGACCAGGATACTCTCGGTGATCTCGAGGATGAGACTCGAGGCGGGCAGCTTCGAGTGTTGCAGGACCTCGGCCACTTCCTGAACCAGGTTCGTCTGTTGGAACTGCCGCACCGAGAGATTGACGCTGATCTTGAAGGGCGGCGTCTGCGGATACTTGAGCTGCCAGGCTCGCGCCTGGTAGCACGACTGCTCGAGAACCCAGCGTCCAATCGGGACGATCAGACCCGTCTCTTCTGCCAAGGGGATGAAGTCCGCCGGCGACACGATCCCCCGGGACGGATGTGCCCATCGAACAAGGGCCTCGGCCCCCGTGATCCTGCCCGACCCGACCTCGACGATGGGCTGGTAATAGACGAGGAATTCCCGCTCATCGATCGCTCGCTGGAGAGCGGACTCGAGATTGAGGCGGTTCATCATGTCGAGGCGCATATCGGGCCGATACGTTTCGCGGCACCCCTTCCCCCGCGCCTTGGCCGCGTACATGGCGACATCGGCGTTGGCAAGGAGCTCCTCGGAGTCCTTACCGCCACTCCCGCGAAAAGCAATCCCGATGCTACCGCTCGCAAGAACGTGACGTCCGTTCACGTCGAACGGCATTATGAGAGATTCCAATAGCCGGTCGGCAACCGAGAAGACGTCGTCGTGGCCGTCGACGGCTTCGAGAAGGATGGCGAACTCGTCGCCGCCGAGTCGCGCGATCGTATCGGCGTCTCGCAGGCAAGAGCGGAGCCGATCGCCAACCGCAATCAGCAAGAAGTCGCCGGCCTCGTGTCCCGATGTGTCGTTGATCTGTTTGAAATCATCGAGGTCGACGAATAACACGGCAAGATCCTCGTTCGTTCGAGATGCGCGCGCCAGCGCGTGGTTGACTCGATCCTTGAACAGCACCCGGTTCGCTAGGTTCGTCAGCGGATCGTGAAAGGCCTGGTGCTCCAGCTGGCGCTCCAACCCGACGCGCTCGCGTTCGGCATCCTTTCGTTCCGTTATGTCGCGGGCATTGAAAACAAGCCCCGAAACGCTGGGAACGTCGCGCGAGTTGGACACCGTGAGCTGCACATCTCGAATCGAGCCTTCCTTGTGGACAAGGCGGCACTCGATGACCTTCGAGGAGGCCGGGCCGGCCAGCACCGACTGGTGCAGTTCCTGGACGTCTGCTGCGTCGTCAGGGTGGACCAAGTCGATGATTCGTCTGTTCTCGATCTCCATCGGCGTGTAGCCGAGGAAACGTTGGATCGAGGGACTCACATACCGCGCGGTCAGGTCAACCTCTGAAATAATGAATGCATCCGACGAGTTCTGGACGAGCGAGCGGAACCTCGCCTCGCTGTCCATGATGATGCGTTGCTCGGCTGCAACCAGGACCCGGCTGCGACGTGACCTCTCCACGTGAAGGAAGGCGAGAGCCAGAACCGCGAGGCCAACAATCGCGATCGTTCCGATGTCGGCCATTCTTCCGGCCGCCTCTGCCCGCTGGCTGTAGCGCACGTGTGCGTCGTCGACCGCATCCCGGAGCATTGCGAACGCGGGAGCGATCCGGCGCCGATCGAAGATCCAGGAACCCGAGAAGTCGCGGTGCTCCAGCATTTGAACCAGGCGGTCCACCTGGTCCTGGTAATCGTCGACCGCCGTCTGCACCTGTGAAACGACCTCGTGCTCGGGCGACAGTCCATTTAGCAACGACACCGAAGTCACTATCCTTTGCTGGATGACCTCGACCTGGCGCGGCAACGTCCGCAACTTTGCGTCGAGGGCGACATTGTGCTCTTCCTGCACGACCACACCGAGTTGGGACACCTCCGACGTGAGCTCTGCTTGCTGGTTCGCGTCCGCTTGAATCTGCGCAAGCAGGACCTGAGCCTGCCGCTGCTCATCGGCGTTTGAGCGAAAAACGTCGATCGCGTACGCGGCGGTCACCGCGATCACAACGGGGATCAGGAAGAACAGGCGAGCCGAGCGCGCGCCGGTTCGGCCCCGCCGCCCCACGTGTGCGCCGTCCTGAGTTCCGTTTCGTCCCTCGATCAATGCGGCTCCTAGCAGGTAAATGAATCGAACTAGAGCGCGAGCGACCCGAGGGCTCGCGCACATTCGATCTATCGGCCGGAGGCTGAAGAAACTGAACGAGATCGGTCGGCTCGGCCGGGCGTGTATGCGAGCATGACTAATCCGATGAAAGGTCCCTCGACCCGGCTCAGAATCCTTGGGGGCATCCTTGGGGCCTGTGCCCTCGTCGGTGCGTGCCCAGCCTCGCAGAACGACTCCAAGGAGCGATCAGGCCGGAACTCAATCGTTCGGGAGAACGTCGGCAGCGGCACTGGGGACCCGACAAGGTTTCTCCCCAGGGCCGTGCGCACAACTGCGATCCGTCGCCACCTGGAGCAATTCCAGCGCATCGCGGACGACAACGGCGGCAATCGAGCGGCGGGCACCAGCGGATTCGACGCGTCCGCGCTCTACGTGGGAGAGCTTCTTACCAAGGCCGGCTACGAGGTGACGTATCAGCGCTTCGAGTTCCCCGCATTCATCGAAGTTCGACCGGCCTCACTTCGGACACTCTCTCCCGACAGGAAGGAGTTCGAGCCGGCCTTGGATTTCATGCCCCTTTACTACTCAGCCTCGGGACGAGCGTCCGGTTCGGTCGTCTCGGTCGATGTGGAAATGGACGCGGCGGAGCCCACTAGCGGCTGCGAGAGCTCCGACTTCGACGGTTTTCCGAGGGGCGGCATCGCCCTTGTGCAGCAGTCCAACTGCTTCTTTCGCGACCAGGTCGGCAATGCCGAGGAGGCCGGTGCAACGGGATTGATCGTGTTCCCCGGAGAGAAGCTTCCCAACGACCCTCTCCTCGTTGGGACCCTAACCCCCACCGCAGATGTTTCGATTCCCGTGATCGGTACGACGCACAGTCTGGGTGCATACCTCGCGCAGGCAGCGAATCCCCGGATCGACATGCGTCTGCGGACTCTCACGGAAAATCGGATGACTACGAACGTTGTAGCGGAATCCCGTTGGGGCGATGCCGCCAACGTTGTGATGCTCGGGGCTCATCTCGATTCGGTATCCCTAGGGCCCGGCATCAACGACAACGGGTCCGGGTCCGCGATGATTCTCGAGATCGCTCGTCAGCTTCCGATTGTCGACCCCGATAAGCGAGTGCGCTTCGCGTTCTGGGGAGCCGAAGAGGTCGGCCTCTTCGGCTCCTTTCACTACACCGATCAGCTCGATGCCGCCGAACAAGAAGCCGTCGCCGCCTATCTCAACTTCGACATGGTCGGCTCGCCTAACTACATCCGCATGATCTACGAAGGCCGGGACTCCGGGTCATCCGACGTCGCCGGATCTATAGCGATCCAGAAGGTCTTCGAGGAGTACTTCCGTTCCCGGGGTCTCGATGTGGTGGTCTCGGATCTCGTTGCCAATCGGTCCGACCAAACGGGGTTTGCTCTCGCCGGTATCGCCGTGGGGGGCCTGTTCTCGGGGGCCGACGACGTCAAGACCGAGGCCGAGAAAATCGAGTTCGGCGGGACCGCAGGAGCCCGCCATGATCCCTGCTACCACCAGACGTGCGACAACCTCTCTAACGTCGACTTCAGAATCCTGGGCCAGATGGCCGACGCGGCCGCCTATGCCACCGCTACCCTCGCCTCCGACCGGTCGCCGCTCCGATAGCCGCGTAGGCACTTCTTCGTATATCCCATTTACTCCCAGATACCGAATATCTCTGTACGAACCGTTGCCGGAGGGGAGTTTGAGTGAGCCACGCCAGGACCCAGTTACGCCTGATCCGGTACCTCCCGTACGCGGTGATCGCGACCTGTGCGGTCACGGCGGTCCCGATCGGGCTAGTCGCCGCGCTCGGGGTGCTGGATTCGGTCCCTCTGGCGATCAGCCTGAGCATTGCCACCTCCATCGCCATGGCGGCCGCCGGCTCGTGGCTGTGGGCGCGGCATCCGGGAGGTCGCGACCTCGTTTTTGGTGACCTCATCCTGTGGGGGTACCTGCGACGACTCCGCCGCGAGCGCACGATCCCGCAAATGATCGAGCTCGTCGAGGCCGACGGGGATGGCGGCTTAACCGAGCTGACGCCGGACAAGCGAATCGAAACGCTCAAGCGCCTCGCCTTCGCCCTCGAAGCTCGCGATCCGTACACGCATGGGCACACGGAGAGGGTCGCACGCCATGCGTTCATGATCGCCAAGACCATGGGCCTTCCCCCCTCTGAGGTGCAGGCGATCCGCACCGCCGCAGCCGTGCACGACGTCGGCAAGATCCATGTGCCCGATGAGGTCCTCAACAAGCCGGGAAGGCTCACTGACGAGGAGTTTGCCCTCATGAAGGGGCACTCGGCCGCGGGTGCCGACATGGTACGCGCAGCCGGTAACGATCAACTTACGGCTCTCGTCCGGTCCCATCACGAGCGAATCGACGGCAAAGGTTACCCGGACCGACTTGCCGGGGATGAGATTCCCCTCGGCGCAAGAATCATCGCAGTCGCAGACACGTTCGATGCAATCACTTCGACGCGTTCGTACCGAAAGGCAAAGCCCCATCGGATCGCGCTCGAAATCCTGAAAAAGGAGGCTGGGACCCAGCTTGATGCGAACGCGGTCAAGGCGTTTCACACCTACTACTCAGGCAAGCGTTACAGAACGTGGTGGGCATCGGTGACGAGCGTTCCGCAGCAACTTGCCGTTCGTTTGCTGATGTGGCTAAAAGAGGCTGGAATCGCGCAACTTGCGAATGCCGCGATTGCAACGGGAGCGGCCGTTGCAATTGGAGGCTCGATCGTTGGTGGTGGACCACTGGCCGCGCGGCCGGCTGCAGCCGAAGTGACTCATCAGATGGACCGGACCCAAGTCGCGTCCGCGGCCGATGACGAGGCCGCCAGAGACAGGGGCCTGAGGGGCGCATCTCGTCGCAACGCACGCAACCTCGATGACAAGGGAGACAAGGACGGACGCGGCCGCCCCGGCAACGGCGGGGGCGACGGCGGGCAGGATGATCCGCGTGGCGACGACCCCGGCGACGACAATCCCGGCGACGACCCCGGGCCACCTCCGCCCGATGACGGTGGAGGCGCCTTGGACGAGGTCACTGATACCGTCGACGACACGGTCGATGGGACCAAAGACACCGTCGACGATGTCGTGGACGTGGCGGACGACGTAGTCGACGACATCGTCGATGACGGAAAGGACGTTGTGGACGACGTGGTCGACGTGGGGGAAGGGCTACTGCCCTAAGACCTTGCGCGCCATGGCTGCGTTACCCTGCGGCTAGGAAAGGCCCCATCGTCTAGCCAGGTCAGGACGCCGCCCTTTCAAGGCGGTAGCACGGGTTCAAATCCCGTTGGGGCCACCAGATGACCGACTAGTTGGTCGGGGTTTGACCTGAGGCGACCTCGTCGGCAATCCGCGCACAGCGCTCCGGTCCGGATGCTCGACAACAAGGGTCAGTGGTTCAACCCCACTAACGCCACCTCAGGGAACTTGCTCCCGGATGGCTTGCACATCGCTTCGTTCGATTGTCGCGAACCGGTCCTCGGCTCCCGAACTTGCATGCCGCTGCGGACCTTCTTTCAGAGTAGGGGGTATACCCTGCCCGCCGCTCGTTCCTACGTCCTTCCTACGGTCCTTGCACGATGCGGAGCACCGTGACAGTCGGCATTTTGGGGGACAAGAGAAACTTGCATGCTCGTGGAGCAGAGGTTGAGCGCGTCGGCGGTCACGATCGCCTTGCGAGCGCAAGCGACAGCGAACGCTTTGGCCAGCACCAGTCGCCCGAGAAAAGCTCAGGCAGGCTCGTCGTCAGCGTTTGCGGGGAGGTGCTGACATGACCCGGGGTCTGTTGGGACGGGTTGGTCTGGTGGTCGTGCTGATGGCCGCGTCTTCGGCGGCGTCGGTGCCTTCGATGGCCGCGTCCGAGGCCCCCGAAGTCCTCGTGGACGTGAACTCGAGCGCGCAGGTACGAGCCAGCATAAATGTGAGTGGAGTCATCGAGTCTGACGAGCGTCAGGCCAACGATTTCAACGTCTTCGACGAGGCGATCGAGATGGGGGCCTCGGGCCCCTTCGGGGAGGCATCCTCGGACCACTCCCAGAGTACGACCATCGAGGAGGACCCCGACGGAAGCCTTTCCGTCCAGGGAACCGGCCGGGGCAATGCTTCGGTCACGAAGGCCTCGCCGGGCGACGACCCCCGCGCGAGCGGAAGGGCGCACCTGAGTGTCTCTTTCGATAGCGGGCCCGCCTACTTCGCGGCATCCGGTCGCGTGTCCACCTCCGTCTCGAACGACCGCATCGCCTTGGGATGCGCAAGGGTGAGCCTTCCCGACGGGAAGACCGTCGTCGCCGGGACCGACGTCTCGTGTAACGGGCGCCCCGAGAACCCGAGCGGGACCATTAGCTCGAGCGGGCTGATAAGTGGCGGGTTCTTTTTCGCTGACGGCTCCGCCGCAGCGGGGGGAACCTCCGAGGGCAGCTTCGACTGGAGCATCAACGTCACGGTCGAGCCCTGCTCGATTATCGTCTCCCAACCCGACCAGACGACCCAGGGCACGGAGGGCGACGACGTGATCTGCGGCACCGACGGCAACGACATCATTAACGGGCTCGGCGGCAACGACACGATCGCCGGTGGGGACGGAGACGACACGATCGAAGGTGGGGACGGAGACGACACCATCGACGGCGGTGAAGGCAGCGACTTCCTCATCGGCGACCACGGCAACGACACCATGGACGGGGGCCCCGGCGACGACATCCGCCTTTACGGGGGCCCCGGCGACGACACCATCGACGGGGGCCCCGGCAACGACGGGAGGCTTGGGGACTTCACCGAGGTCCTGGCCGGCGGGGCCGGAAACGACGACATCTTCGGCGGGCCCGGCAACGACATCATCTTCGGGGCGTGTGGTCAGGATGTGTTGGGCGATATCGCCTGCCGACCCGATCCCGTGCCTGCGCCCGGAGACGCGGACGAGGACACCATCTTCGGGGAGGCGGGCGAAGACGCCATCCTGGGGGACGGCGATGACGACTTCCTGGCCGGAGGCGGCGACCAGGACCAGATCGTCGGCGGGGACGGAGACGACACCATCTTGGGCGGCTCGGGCAACGAGGTCAACTTCTTCGAGGATTTGCCGGCGACGTCGGGGCTCGACGGAGGCAAGGGAAACGACACCATCTTCGGCGGCACGGGAGACGACCTCATCGAAGGTGACGACGGCAAGGACGAGATTCGCGGGGAGGCAGGTTCGGACAAGCTCCGGGGCAAAGACGGCTCCGACTGCCTCATCGGGGGGCCTCGCAAGGACGTCCTGGCGGGAGGCGGCGGCAACGACCGACTGCTCGCCCGCGACGGCGTGCGCGACGTCGTGAACGGCGGCCCCCAGTTCGACCGGGCCCGCGTCGACGGGGTCGACGACCTCATCAGAGTGGAGAACGACAACTTCCAGGGAGGTTGCTGAGGTGTCGGCCATAGGACCGTAGACGCCGCAAACCGTCCGTCGCCGGCCGCTTCACAGGGCCATCAAGCAGCGCAGACAGCCGTCAGCGCTTAATTTCCTGCGACGGCTCCCATATGCGAAGCGTGTGCCACAGACGAGCAACCGCTCGGCCGTCCCCATCGACAAGCAAGGGGTCGGTGGTTCAATCCCACTACGCCCCACTCCCAAGCCCCTCCGGCTCCCAGCGTGGCCTACTACAAAGCAGGGTCGGCCTGTGGCTGCGCGGGAGCTCGAGGCCCTTAGGCGAAAGATCGCACGCGTGCCACAACCTGTGGAAGAGCCAGTTCTCGCGCTCTGGGGCCGCTCCGGGGTCGACAAGGAAGTCTCACGTCAGGGCGCGCTCGGGTAGATGTTCGAGCCATGCTCCGATAGGTCCCAGTGAATCGCTCAGAACTCCACAAGCTGGCCGAGTACTGACGTCAAGTTTGAATAGCATCCACTTAGGCCCACAACGGCGTCACGCGTCTGAAGAAGAGTTCCGCGCGCGGCGACAAGGACGCGGCCGAAGTCGCTTAGGGACCGACACTTCAGGAGCCCTCGGAGCTCGTGCTTCGTGATCCGCCTTCTCTCGTTCTCTCACAACATCAGCCAAGACCGACACCGGCGTTTCCGTATCACCTCCTCGCCCTGGGTCCGCGGCGTCACAGACGCAGCGACGCCCAAGTGTGCGCCACGAGCAGTGCTGTGCCGG
>JBOGXA010000014.1:0-96119 GCA_050694175.1 Actinomycetota bacterium | reverse complement strand
CGATGAAGCTTTCCCGTAGATCTCCGCCGATGAAGCCCATGACCACCTCCTCTGAGAGGGACCGTTGGGCTCCTTGTCGCAGACTTCCGAAGCTCAGCGGTGGATATGCAGGAGGTGTATCAGTCGGAGAAAAAGCCGGCAGGGAGGAAGGTTTTCTTCCGCGCCGTGGTTTAGACACACATGAGCGATGTGGCAGGCCTCATCATGCTGGCCGGACGTCTGTTATTCGGCGGGTTCTTTGTCGCGGTGGCAGGAAGAGCACACATACAGCAGGGCGCGATGCTCGAGGGCTATGCGAGATCCACAACCTTCCCTGCTCCCGGGATCGCGGGGTGGCCGACCGGGGTGTGGCTGATCGCAGGCGGCCTCTCGGTCGGGCTGGGCGTTTGGCCGGATGTGGGCGCGTTGATGATCGCGGCGTTTGCGACGATCGCGGCCGGCTACTTCCACAGATACTGGGCGATCGACGATGAGATGCAGAAGATGACCCAGACCCAGTTGTTCTGGCGCAATGTGGTCATCGTCGCGTTCTGCCTGTTCATGTTCGCCACCTTCGCTGCGCTGGGCCCGGGGCTGCGCTACGCGGTGACCACCGCCGTCCTCGACTTCTAAGCCGTATCGGCCCTAGGTCGATTTTTATAGCAATCGCTCGTAGAGTGATCGCTCATGAGATACCGCGTCGACGAGCTGGCCCGGCTGAGCGGCGTCAGCGTCGACACCGTCCGCTTCTACCAGGGCCGGGGGCTGATCGAGCCGCCCGAGCGTGACGGCCGCCTGGCCTGGTACTCGGACGGCCACCTCGACCGGCTGCGGCACATCCGAGACCTCAAGGACAAGGGCTTCAACCTCGCCTCGATCCGGCGGGTGCTCGACGGCGACGTCGACGCCGACCGGGCCCTCGCGGCAGCCGTCGCCGGGCCCGCCACGGCCTCCTCGGAGGGGGCCGAGGTCATGTCCCTACAAGAGCTGGCCACGGCGACGGGGGTGTCCCCCGCGCTGCTGGCGGCGATCGAGCGTGAGGGGTTGCTGGCCCCTCGATACGTCGACGGGCGGCCGGTGTATTCGAGTGGAGACGCTGACACCGTTAGGGCCGGGCTCGCGCTGCTCGAGACCGGTCTGCCCCTCAGCGAGCTGCTGGCCCTGGCCCGCAAGCACGACGCCGCGATGAAGGCGATCGCCGACGAAGCCGTCGAGATGTTCATCCGGTTCGTGCGCGATCCGATCAGAGCCGACGCGGCATCGGGTGACGAGGCGGCGGCGCGTCTGATCGATGCCTTTCGCAGCATGTTGCCGGCGACCACAAAGTTGGTTGCCCATCATTTCGAGCGAGTGCTTCTCGAGGCCGCGCGCGACCGGGCCGCGAGCGAGGGCTTGACTCCCGATTCTTATCACGCAGCGGAAAGGCACAAGTGAGCAAGAAGCGCTCGCTGCCGTCGGGCGACGCGAAGGTGCGGGCCGTGAGGTCGATGTTCGATGCGATTGCCCCCCGCTACGACCTCGTCAACCGCGTCATGACGTTCGGGATGGACGTGGGATGGCGCAAGAAGGCGGTCGCGTCGCTGGGCCTGCGTGACCGCGCGCTGGTCCTCGATGTCGCGTGCGGCACGGGTGACTTCTGCGGGGCCGTCGAACGGACGGGCTCACGCGCCGTCGGCATCGATATGTCCATGGGCATGCTCGCAGCGGCTCACACCACCGTTCCACTCGTGCAGGGCGATGCGCTTCGGATGCCCTTTGGGACCGGCTGTTTCGACGCGATCACATGCGGCTTCGCGTTACGAAACGTCGCAGATATCGAAGAGCTGCTGGTGGAGTTCGCACGCGTGCTCAAGCCCGGCGGGCGCATCGCCGTGCTCGAGGTGTCTGAGCCGAATGGCCGGCTTCCGCGCGCGCTGCACTCGTTCTATTTCCGGCGGATGGTCCCGCTCATCGGGGGCCTGCTGTCGAACCGGGATGCCTATAGCTACCTGCCCGCGTCCACTGCTTATCTTCCCGACCGTAACGAGCTCCTGGAGCTGGTGTCGACCGCCGGGTTCGGGGATGCGGCGACTCGGCCGGTAGGGCTGGGCGCGGCTCAGATCATCACCGGCACCAACCGATGAGCGCGGCGGCCGCCCGGACGCGGCTCGCCCCCGCGCGCCGAGACCTCGTTTCCCTCGTTCCTCCCTCCGATTCCGTCGTGTGGATCGGGCCGGAGACCAAGCTGGTCGGCTGGGACCTGGACCGGTTCGAGGTCGGCACGGGTTCCGATCGCTTCGCACGCACCTGGCGCCTTCTGAGCGCGGCCTTCGACTCGCTGGAGGTTCGCGATGAGGTCGGGGGCCCCGGATCGGGCCCGCTCGCGTTCGCGTCGTTCACTTTCGACGAGGCGTCCGAGACCTCGGTGGCGGTCATCCCTCGCGTCGTCGTCGGGACCCGCGACGCGATCGGATGGGTGACGGCGACGGGCGATCCCGTCGTGGACGATGTCGATGGGGGAGCCGTCGCGGTTACAGCTCGCGGCGAGAGGGAATCCCTATTCCGCCCTTGGCGGAGCCATGCCGAGGCGGGCTTCCGAGTGCCGAGGATCCGATACGCGGGGACATCGGTCGCCGAGATCGAGTGGCTCGAGGCGGTCGAGTCCGCCATCGGCGAGATCAGATCGGGTGCTCTTGAGAAAGTCGTCCTCGCCCGTGACGTGGAGGTGTGGGCGGACGAAGAGCTCGACGTGCGCGCCCTCGCCGCCAGGCTTTTTCGGCGCTTCCCGCAGTGCTACACGTTCGCGATCGGAGAGCTGGTTGGGGCGACCCCAGAGCTGTTGGTGCGACGGATGGGGAGGGCGGTCGAATCCCTCGTGCTGGCCGGGTCGGCGCGCCGGTCAACCGACGAGGCAGCCGACGAAACCATCGGAGCCGAACTGCTGGCGTCCGCGAAAGACGCGCACGAGCACCGCCTCGCCGTCGAGTCGGTCGCGGACACCCTGGGCCCCCTCTGTGACGACCTTCGGGTGAGCTCCGAGCCGTGGCTGCTGAAGCTCGCCAACGTGCAGCATCTCGCGACGTCGGTATCCGGGGAGCTGGGCGACGACATGAACGTCCTTGAGATCGTGGGACGGCTTCATCCGACGGCTGCGGTGTGCGGAACTCCGACGGCCGCGGCCCTCGAAGTCATCCGCCGGCTCGAGCCGGTCGATCGCGGGCGCTACGCGGGCCCGGTCGGATGGGTCGACGCGGCCGGCAACGGCGAGTTCGGCATCGCCCTGCGGTGCGCCGACGTACGTGGAACACGCGCCCGGCTGTGGGCGGGTAACGGCATCGTGGATGGATCGGTTCCCGAGGCGGAGCTCGAGGAGACTCGCCTCAAACTCAGGGCCGTGCAGTCCGCGCTGGAGGACTCTGACTGATCCCGTGTTCCACCGCGGCCCACACGTTGCGATGCACGTCGACGTTGGCGCGCCTGTCGGTGCGGATTTCGATGAGGTGGGGACCGCCCGCCGCCGTGGCGCTCACCACCACACCCTCGAGGTCATCGGCACGCTGCAGCCGCGTGTAGCCGATGCGATAGAGCTCCGCGTACACCTCGAAGTCGAGTCCGTGTGGAGTCCCGAACAGCGTTTCGAACTCCTGGGGCCACTCGGCCTGGGGCAGGAACGAAAAGATCCCTCCACCGTCGTTGTTGACGACCACGAACACGACATCGACGTGACCCGCGCCGGCCAGAGTGAAGCCGTTTGAGTCGTGCAGCATAGAGAGGTCGCCGGTCAATGCAACGGTTGGTGCCGGCCCGGCAATCGCCACGCCGAGCGCCGTCGATACGAACCCGTCGATGCCGCTTGCACCCCGGTTGGCGAGCACCCGCACGCCTGCGCGTGGCGCCATGAACCAGTCGAGATCGCGCACCGGCATGCTCGATGCAACCACAAGCGTCGCGCCGTCCGGAAGCATGGACGCGAGATCGCGGGCGGTGCGTGGTTCGGTGGGTTCGTCGGCCGCGTCCAACACGGAGTCGACGGCATCGCGCGCGAGGCCCTCCGCCTGCAGCCACTCTTCCAGCCATCCTGACTGCGCGCGCTTCAGTCCGGATGGGTTAAGAGCGGCTGCGATCTCCTCTGGGTGGGCGGCGACGACCGTCGTCGCGGCGCGCTCGGGGTCCTCGAAGGCGAGGTCGGGATCGATCAATATCTGCTCGACCCCACCTGCGAGTAGACGCGCAAGCGATTTGGACGTGGCCGTTTTCCCGACTCGCAGCACCAGGTCGGGCTGGTGTGCGTCCGCCCATTGTTCGATGCGCAGCAGGGCGTCGTACGTCGAGATCGCCGTGGGCCCGCGCCGGAGCCCCGACGCGGCCTCGGCGAGAATGGGGATGTCGCCGTGCTCCGCAAGCTCGAGCAGCCCATCGGTCGCGTAGTGGCCGCTTCCCGCGACGAGTAGCGGGCGCGTTGACGCCTCGAGGAGCCGCGACACGTGGTCGGCGACGTCGCCGGCCACGACTCGACGACCGGTCGTGATCCGATGCCACGGTTCCCCCTCCGGGCGACCGTCGAGCCCGGATGCGCGCGCGCTTCGCGCCGGCGTGCCCGGCTCCGGAACGAGCGGTTCTCGGAACGGGACGTTGACGTGGACGGGACCTGCCCGGGGACCGCTCGCGAGCGCGTGCGCCCGCGCCGCGACGCTTCGCCAGTAGGGGACCGATTCGGCAAGCGATCCGGCCGCTCCCACCTCCGCGAAGAAGCGAACCGAGTCGCCGTAGAGCCTCGTCTGGTCGATCGTCTGGTTGGCCCCCGTGGCTTGCAGCTCGGGGGGTCTGTCCGCGGTGAGCACGATCAGAGGTGTGCGTGCGTGGTGAGCTTCGACGACCGCGGGATGGAAGTTGGCCGCGGCGGTCCCCGATGTCGACAGCACTGCGGCCGCCGACCCCGAGGACTTCGCGATGCCGAGCGCCAGAAACGATGCCGAGCGCTCGTCGACGACCACATGGACGGCGATGCGCTTGTCGCCGGCCATCGCTATTGCAAGCGGCGCCGAGCGCGACCCAGGGGCCAGGCATGCGTGCCTCACGCCGCACCGCGCCAGTTCGTCGACGAGCACCAGCGCGAGGGCCTGTGACTCAACGGGCGCGGTCACACCCGCTCCTCGAAGAGAGCGCGCGCCTTTTCGAATCTTTCCGTCAGGTCGCGGGCACGGGCGGAGTGCGGTTCGTGGGCGCCCAGCGCGTCCTCGTCGACCTCGGGCCGGCGCACCTCGATGAATCCGTTCGATGGGAGGAGGGGATCGGCGACGACGTCGCCCCCGAGCAGCGTCACTGTTGCAAGCCCACACGCGTACGGCAGCTCGGGGAGGGCGGCGGCAAGTGCGATGCCGGCAGCGATGCCGATCGACGTCTCGAGAGCCGACGACACGACGGCCGGGAGGCCCGCGGCCTCGGCGACGGCGAGCGCACGTCCCACGCCCCCAAGCGGTTGCACCTTCAACACAACGATGTCGGCGGCCTCGATGTCCGCAATTCGGATCGGGTCGGCGGCCGTTCGCACGGATTCGTCCGCCGCGAGCGGAACGTCGATTCGCCGTCGAAGCCGCGCCATATCGGCCAGCTCGGCGACCGGCTGCTCCACGTACTCGAGGTCGAAGCGGGCCAGGGAGCGAATCGCTTGCTCGGCCTCGTCGACGTCCCACGCCGCGTTCGCGTCGACGCGCAACCGTCCGCGGGGGCCGAGCGCGTCGCGCACGGCCTCGACGCGGGCGACATCGTCGCGGGTTCCGACCTTGACCTTCGCCGTCGTGCACCCGGACGCGGTGACGAGGTCGTGGGCCACGTCCGGGGCGACGGCCGGAACCGTGACGTTCACCGGCACCCGGTCGCGGCGGGGCGCGGGCCAGGCCCCAGTTGCGGCCTCGAGGGCCGATCCGTACCAGCGAGTGGTGATCTCGGGCCCGTACTCGGGGAACGGCGAGAACTCACCCCACCCGGAGGGCCCCCGGACGAGCACGCCCGCCCGCTCGCTCACCTCCCGGAACGGCACGCGCATCGGGACGGCAAACGGCCGCGTTACGAGATCCACAGCCCCACCGCGAGCAGGACGCCGAACGCGAGCTCCAGCCGCGCCGTTCCGGCCACGGCGCGCCCGCGCTCCGGCGGCTCGTCGCTCATGATCTGCCGGTCGAGGCCGCGCACGAGCGGAAGGGTAATGAAGGGGATGAAGACCCACGCGCTGTCGACGGTTCCCGCTAAGAGGGCGAGGAATGGATAGGCGCCGAGCACAACGATGCGATAGAAGGTGCGGGAGCGCGTGACTCCGAGCCTTACCGCGAGCGTGCGTTTTCCGGATCGTTCGTCGCTTGAGATGTCGCGCAGGTTGTTGGCCACCAGGATGGCGGTGGCGAACAGTCCCATCGGAAAGGCGGCGATGACCGCGGCCGTCCGAACCACCTCGTCCTGGACGTAGGCCGACCCGATGGTCGCAACGAGCCCGAAGAAGACGAAAACGAAAAGCTCGCCCAGACCCAGCGACGCGTATGGTCGGGGCCCCCCGCTGTAGCCGATCGCGGCGACGAAGCAGAGCGCGCCGACCGCGATGAGCTCCCACCCGGCGGCTGCGGCCAGGGCGACGCCGGCGATTGCGGCGACGCCAAAGGCCGCGGCGACCGCAATCATCATGCGCGGCGGCGCGACGAGGCCCGTCGCCACAGCCCGGCGCGGGCCGATGCGCTCGGACGTGTCCACGCCGCGGGTGCCGTCGTAGTAGTCGTTTGCGTAGTTGACCCCGACCTGGACCGCGACGCCGACGGCGAGCACGGCGAGAAAGCGCCAGGCGACGAACTCTTTGGCTGCCGCCGTTCCGACGATGACTGGTGCGACGGCGGCCGGGAGCGTGCGCGGTCGCGCCGCCTCGACCCAGACCTTCACGGACGGCGGGGGAACTTGTCGAACCGGGGCTTGCGCTTCTCCAGGTAGGCGTTGCGGCCCTCCTGCGCCTCCTCGCTCATGTAATAGAGGAGGGTGGCGTCGCCGGCGAGCTGCTGGATGCCTGCCAGGCCGTCGGCGTCGGCGTTGAACGCGGCCTTCAGGAGCCTCAGCGCAAGCGGGCTCTTGTCAAGGATCGCCCGGGCCCACGCGACCGTCTCCTCCTCGAGCGCGTCGAGCGGCACGACCTTGTTCACGAGCCCCATCTCGTAGGCCTCATCCGCGCTGTACTGCTCGCACAGGTACCAGATCTCACGCGCCCGCTTCTCGCCCACCATGCGCGCCAGCAGACCCGCGCCGTAGCCCCCGTCAAAGGAACCGACCATCGGGCCGGTCTGTCCGAAGCGAGCGTTGTCGGCTGCAATCGTCAGATCACACACGATGTGCAGGACGTGGCCGCCGCCGATCGCATACCCGGCGACCATTGCGATTACCGGCTTGGGCAAGCGGCGGATCTGCACCTGGAGGTCGAGCACGTTCAGGCGCCCTATGCCCTTGTCGTCCTTGTAGCCGTCGTCGCCCCGTACCCGCTGGTCACCTCCCGAGCAGAACGCCTCAGTCCCCTGGCCCGTGAGGATGATGACCCCGATGGAGGGATCGTCTCGGGCCCGCTCGAAGGCATCGGCCAGCTCGAAGAGGGTCTGGGGCCGGAACGCGTTGCGCACCTCGGGGCGGTTGATGGTGATCTTGGCGATGCCGTCGAGGGTGTCGTAGAGGACGTCGCGGAAATCGCCGGAGCGCTGCCACTCCATGAGCTTTTACTCCTGAGTAAGAACTCGTACGGTTACCGCTACCGTAGCAGGCCCCGAGACGATCTCCCACCCGTCCGGTGGAGCGCACCGCCGGGTAGCCTCCAGCTCACCATGAGGATCGCGGTCGTGGGAGGAGGACCCGCTGGGCTGTACTTCAGCCTGCTCATGAAGAAGGCCGACCCCGCGCACGACGTCCGGGTGTTCGAGCGCAATCCCCCCGGGGCGACCTATGGATGGGGAGTCGTCTTCTCGGATCGCACGCTCGAATCCTTCCGGGAAGCGGACTACAAGACCTACCTCGATATCACGGAGCAGTTCGTGATCTGGGACGCGATCGACATCCGGTTCAAGGGCCGGGTGCTGCGCTGCGGGGGCCAGATTTTCTCCGGCATTGCGCGGAGGCTATTGTTGCGCATCCTTCAAGAGCGCTGCGCGGAGCTCCGTGTGGAACTGCTCTTCGAGCGCGATGTGGAGAAGTGGGGGGATCTCGAGAGCGCAGACCTCGTGGTCGCGGCCGACGGCGTGAAGAGCGTCGTCCGGGCAGCCCACGAAGACTCTTTCAAACCCCGCATGGCCTTCGGCAACTCCCGGTACATATGGTTCGGCACCGAGCTGCCGCTCGACTCGTTCACGTTTATCTTTCGCGAGGCCGAACACGGTCTCTTCCAGGTCCACGCGTATCCGTTCGACGGATCGATGAGCACCTTCATCGTCGAGTGCGATGAGGAGACGTGGCGGCGCGCGGGCCTCGACGCAGCAGATGAGAGCGCGAGCCTGGAATATTGCGAGCATCTGTTTTCCGAAGACCTGCGCGGCTATTCCCTTATGTCAAACAACTCGCAGTGGCTCAGCTTCGCGACGCTAAAAAACCGATCGTGGGGAACGGATAACGTCGTCTTGGTAGGCGACGCCGCGCACACGGCTCATTTCTCAATCGGATCGGGGACCAAGCTGGCGATGGAGGACGCGATAGCGCTCGTCGACGCGTGGCGTAGAACGGGTGACGTGACGCGAGCTCTCGATGAGTACGAGGCCGAAAGAAAGCCCGTGGTCGAGAGGTTTCAAGAGGCCGCGGCGCAAAGCCAGGCTTATTTCGAGAGCACCGCGCGCTATCTCTCCTTCGAACCCGAGCGGTTTGCGTTTCACTTGCTCAGCCGCAGCGGCCGGATGGACTATCCGAACATACGTCTGCGCGATCCCCAGTTCATAGCGGTTGTCGACGAGCACGTCGCGTGGGAAGGGACGGCCGGCCGGTCGCTGCCTCCACCTCCCGCTCTGACCCCCGTGCGGCTTGGCGATCTCACCCTCGTCAATCGCGCGGTCGCCGCGCAACCTCCCGTCTACGGCGCAACCGACGGTCTCGCCGGCAAGGATCACCGAGCGGCGCTTGATCGTGCCGCGGCGAGCGGAGCGGGGCTCGTGGTCACTCAGCCCGTTGCGGTCGCACCCGAAGGGCGGACGACGGTCGGGTGCCCTGGTATCTACTCGCCCGAGCATGCCGCGGGGTGGGCCGCTCTGCTCGAAACGCGCCCGCGCGCCGCCGCGAAGATGTGCCTGCACCTCTCGCACGCCGGCCCGCGCGGGGGCACCGCAGCGCGCTCGGATGGCGTCGACGTCCAGGTGCCTGGCGCTCTCCCGCTGATCGCGGCCTCCGAATACTCGTACACCCCCGGGGGCACGGTAGCGCGCGCAATGGACCGCAGCGACATGGAAAGGGTGCGCGTCGAGTTCGTCGCGGCCGCCGGCCGGGCCGTGCACGCCGGATTCGACATGCTGCAGATTGACATGGCTCATGGGGGACTGCTCGCGAGCTTCATATCCCCGCTCACCAACCGACGGGGCGACGACTATGGAGGTGCGCTCCCCAACCGGATTAAGTTCCCGCTCGAGGTCCTGAGAGCGGTGGTAGAAGCGGTGGGGCCGGTTCCGGTTGCGGCCTCGATCTCGGCACGAGACGAAGTTCGGGGCGGGGCGGATCTCGACGCCGCCGTCCCGGTCGCGCGCGCGTTGAAGGCCGCCGGCTGCGCGCTCGTCGTGGTGCTGACGGGGCAAACGACGGCCGCCTCCCGGCCCCCATACGACACCTACACGCTCGTCTCATACAGCGACCGAATCCGCAACGAGGCCGGAGTGGCGACGATGGCGTGCGGAAACATCCAGACGATGGATCAGATCAGCACGATCGTGGCCGGGGGCCGCGCCGATCTGTGCCGCATGCTCGTGGATTGAATTGGTTCTGGCGACCCACGCGTGTGCTCATCATCCCCGTTCTCCATGCTCCTTGGACTGACTCACTGCCGCAGATTCGTCCACGCGGGCCTGGTCTTTTGGTTCAGCGACGCCCCAATTCCTTCTTGACCATTCCTTGACCAGCGAACATATGTTCGATATAGTGAGCGGCGAGGAGGGGCTCGTAGGTCAGCAGCCCAAGAAGGTGGTTGATGTGATGGATACGCGACCCTTCCTCGAGCGCGACGTCGTCGCCCGAATCGATCTCCTCCACTCCGGCATCTCCGCCTCGCACCGGGAACTCCTTCGTAGTGTGGTCGAGTACGACCGCTCCGGACGATGGCGGCACGACGGCTGCAGAGATGTCGCCCAGTGGCTGTCCGGTGCCTCGGCATCTCGAACTGGGCGGCTCAACGGTGGGTGGCTGCGGCCCACGCCCTCGAGCGCCTGCCCTTGATCTCTGATGCGCTCGAAAGCGGAACCCTGTGCCTCGACAAGGTCGTCGAGCTGGCCCGCTTTGCGACCCCCGAAACAGAGCGTAACTTGATCGCGTGGGCCACGAGGGTGTCGGGCGCGGCCATCCGCCGCCGCGCCGACCGCGCCGCGCGGGCAGCGCTCGACGACGTGCGCGACGCGGAGCGCTCCCGGTTCGTGCGCTGGTGGTACTTCGACGACGGCACCCGCCTGGGGCTCGAAGGGGAGTTCCCCGCCGCCGAGGGAGCCGCCATCACGAGGGCGCTGAGGCGCGTCGCCGATCGCCTCCCCGAGGTCGTGCGCGACCAATGCGTGGACGACGCCTTCGAGCCGTCGGATCAAGACGTGTTGGAGACCCGCTTGGCCGATGCCCTGGTCGCGATCGCGTCTCAGGCCATGGGTGACGACTGCGACGCGGACCGCGCCACCGTCGTGGTCCACACCGCGCTCGCGACTGTCGACGGCAGGCGCTTCGGCGAGATCGAAGGCGGGCCGGTGATCCACCCCGAGGTCGCCCGGCGTCTGGCGTGTGATGCGCGCCTCCAGTTCGTTCTCACCGACCAAGAGGGCAACGCCGTGGGCATCGGCCGCACGGCCCGCGACGTGCCGCCGTGGCTGATGCGTCAACTGCGTTTTCGCGACCACGGCTGCACGTTCCCGGGATGCGGGGCGCGGGCATTCCTGCACGCTCACCACATGTGGCACTGGGAGGACGGCGGTCCGACCGACCTGAACAACCTCGTGCTCGTATGCCACTTCCACCACAAGCTGGTTGCACGAGTTCGGATGGAATGTCCGCCTCACCGGATCGACCGCCCAGTGGTTCAGGCCGAGCGGCCATCGCTACGAGCCGGGCCCGGGCCCACCTAAACGATTACAACTTGATGCGCAGTTCGATCGACCACTTCCCTTGCAGCAACCCGAGCCCGTATTGGTCTAGGGGGTACCTATCTCGGAGAGGTCGCGTCCTTCGACCACTCGGAGGGTGAGGCACTTGGATTCTTCTCGAGCCGGTTCGTTCCGATTGCGCGGCCGATGCCGTCTCAGATCCCGCTACCCGATTACCCTTTCGAGCTCCCGTTCGATACGTGAACGAACGGTCGCAGGTTCGAACCATTCGATCTTTGCGCGCAGCCGCACGACCTCGCCGACGACCACCAGCGCGGGCGACGACACGTCTTCGACCGCGGCGCGCGCCGGAAGTTCTCCGAGCTCCGTGACGATCACTCGCTGAGCGGGAAGAGTCCCGCTTTCCACGATCGCGGCCGGCGTGGACGGATCCAGTCCCCCGGCAATCAGCTCACGCGTGATCTCGTCGATCTGTCCAAGCCCCATCAGGATCACAATCGTGTCGGCAGCTCCGGCGAGAGCGCGCCAGTCGACCGCTTTCATCCCGGCGCAGTGCCCGGTCGCGAACGCCACCGACGATGCGTATCTCCGGTCGGTGACCGGGATACCCGCGTATGCGAGCGCCGCGATCGCCGAGGTCGGTGCGGGAACGACCTCGAACTCGATGCCCGCGTCGGCAAGCGCTTCGGCTTCCTCGGCGCCGCGGCCGAAGACGAAGGGATCACCACCCTTCAGGCGGACGACGTTCTTTCCGGCCCGGGCGAGGGCGACGAGCAGCGCGTTGGTCTCGGCCTGGGGGACGTAGTGGCGGCCGGCGTCCTTCCCAACGAAGACCGCCTCTTTGCCCTCGATGAGAGACGGATGGACGAGCCGGTCGTAGACGACGATGTCGGCCGCGTCCAGAGCGGCGCGCCCCTTGACGGTAAGAAGGTCCGGGTCTCCGGGGCCGGCACCGACTATGGACACGCGGCCCGAGCTCGACGCCCCCCCGACGGTGGCGCCGGAAGCCGAAGCCTCGAGGTGAGGCGGCGACGCCTGCCCGCGGGTGAGCGCCTCGCGCACGACGGCGCGCGCTTCATCCAGCCGGCCGGCGCGCACCAGTCCCAGGAGGTCGTGGTCGAGGGCGAGCTGCCACCGGTGCGCCCACGTGGCGAAATCGACTTCACGCTTGGGCAGCGTCTCTTCGCGCACCTCGCCGAGCAGGTTCACGAGCGTTTCGAATTCCGGTCCGTAGCGTTCGGTCAGCTCGGCGCGGAGCCGCTTGGCGAGAGCGGGTGCTTTTCCTCCGGTGGAGAGCGCGAGAAGGAAGTCACCTCGGCGCACGATCGAGGGCACGGCGAAATGACAGTGGGCGATGTCGTCGACCGAGTTGAGCAGAACATGACGCTGCTCGGCCTCGTCGTAGATCTCGGCATTCGTTGCTCCGTCGTCGGTTGCCGCGATGGCCAGGAACGCACCCGTCAGGTCCCCACGTTGGTATTCGCGCCTGACGAGCGAAACGGCACCATCGCTTGCAAGCCTCTCCAGGCCCGGGGTTGCGTCGGGAGCGACCACGGTCACGCCGGCGCCCGCCTCCAGCAGCGAGTGCACCTTGTGTTCGGCCAGCTCCCCACCGCCGACCACGACACACGGCCTGCCGGTGAGCTCGAGCGAGATCGGGTAACGGAACGGCATCAGGACCCCTCCCGGGACGCGGCGCGCGCGGTGAGGCCGAGGAACTTCACCGTGTAGTGGCGGCCGCATGAGTTGCATTCGTAGCCGCCGGCGGTTTCGCCGGACGGGACGAAGTCCTCCTCACCGCAATACGGGCAGTAGAAGGGCTGCGCGTGCGGGGTCGCAGACCCGGAGCTCATTTGAGCAGCCTTACGTCGGCGCGCCGGGCCCACACATGGAACGGCTCGTCGTCGGTGCGCGTGGCCGTGAAGTTCCGCAGCAGTCGCTCGACGTAGTCGGCGAGCTCGTGCGCGGGGACCTTCAGTCCCTTTAACTTGCGCCCGAGGCCGGCGCCCTCACCGAGGTGGCCGCCCAGATGCACCTGATAGGCATCGATCTTGGTTCCGTCGGGCTTGGTCCCGAGACACCCCATCAACCCGATGTCGGCGATCTGAAAGCGGGCGCACGAGTTGGGGCACCCGTTGAGATTGATGCGGATCGGGTAGTCGAAATCGGGGAGTCGCTCCTCCAGCTCCCTGTAGAGCCAATCGGCGCGCCGCTTCGTCTCAACGATCGCGAGCTTGCAGAACTCGATTCCGGTGCACGCCATGGTGCCGCGGCGAAAGACACTCGGAGATGCCCTCAGGTCGTGGTCCTCGAGTACCGACACCAGCTCATCAGCCGTCGCCGGGTCGACGTCCAGGAGTACAAGCTTCTGCTGGGTCGTTGCGCGGATTCTCCCGTCGCCGAACGAGTCGGCCAGATCCGCCACGAACCGGAGCTGGCTTCCATAGATGCGTCCCGCCCGCGGAGCAAAGCCCACGTACGAGCGGCCGTCTTTTTGTTGGTGAACCCCGATGTGATCGCGTTGGGAGGAGGTCGACGGGGGCGGGGGATCGCCGTCGGGTAGCGCGAACTCCAGGTACTCCTTCTCTAGCACCTCGCGGAAGCGTTCCGGCCCCCAATCGGCCATTAAGAACTTGATGCGCGCGTGATTGCGCGCGCGGCGGTAGCCGTAGTCGCGGAAGGCCCCGGCGATCCCAGCCCACACCTCGGTGACGAGGTCCGGCTCAACGAACACGCCGAGACGCTGGCCCAGCTTCGGGTTCGGCCCCAGTCCTCCACCAACCCATACATCGAAGCCGACTTCGTTTTCTCGCCTGACTCCGACGAACGCGATGTCGTTTATCTCGTGCTGTGCGCATTGCTGGGCGCAGCCGGAGATGGACGTTTTGAACTTGCGCGGCAGGTTGGAGAAGGCGGGATCGCCGACAAAGCGTTCGTTGAGCGTCATCAGGTACGGAGTCGCGTCGATGATCTCGTCGCGATCGACGCCCGCGAGCGGGCACCCGATCATGTTGCGCGGTGTGTCTCCGCACGCCTCGGCGGTGCTCAAACCAACCGCCTCGAGCGCGTCCCAGATCCGGGGCACGTCCTCGATGCGGATCCAGTGGAGCTGGACGTTCTGACGATCGGTCACGTCGGCCACGTCGCGTCCGAACCTCTCCGAGATGTGTCCTATGGTGCGAAGCTGCTCGCTCGTGAGCGCACCCCCCGGGATCCGGATGCGCATCATGAAGAACTCGTCCTCGAGCTCGTGCGGCTCGACGGTCCCGGTGCGACCGCCGGGCACCCCCTGCCGGCGTTGGGTATAGAGGCCCCACCAGCGGAAGCGGCTCCGCAGGTCATCGGGCCAGATGGAGGAGAAGCCCTTGTGTGCGTAGATGTTGACGATCCGGTCCCGCACGTTCAGCCCGTCGTCGTCCCGCTTGACCTGCTCGGCTTTGTTCAGCGGCTCCCGGTAGCCGAGCGCCCACTGCCCCTCGCCGCGGGGGCGGTGGCGCCTGACCGTTGTCCTTGCCGGGGAGCACCCGCAGGTGGTGCACATTTCCGACTCTCCTCGGGATTGACGAATTAGGACCTATTTATATAGTGTAAAAAGTGCTAACGTCAACCTGCCCTGAAATGTCCGGTCTACGTAAAACAGAGGAGGAAGGCTCACAGGGTGGACCTCAAACCCGGAGGACATAGGTTCGTTTCGCCGGATGTCCACTACGCGGAGCTCGAGGACGCCGACCCACGGGGAATCCTCGAGTGGGCGGCCCGCACGGTCGACCGGCTTGCGGTGGCGACCTCGTTCCAGTCGTCGGGCCTGGTGATCCTCCATCTGCTCCAGGACATCCGGCCGGATGTGCCGGTTCTCTTCCTGAACACGGGATTCCACTTCCCGGAGACGCTCGCGTTCCGGGACGAGATCGCTGAACGGTGGGACCTCAAAGTGGTGGATCTGAGGGGGGAGCACGGGAGTGCGGAACGACAGTCAGAGCTTTACGGGGCCGGGCTCTACCGCCGCGATCCGGAGCGCTGCTGTTACATAAACAAGGTGCTGCCCCTCCAGCGGACGCTCGAGGAGTACGACGGCTGGATCTCTGGCATCCGTCGGGATCAGTCACCGATGAGGGCCGAAACCCCCCTCGTCGAGGCCCAGATGCTCCCATCGGGGGACGAGGTTCTGAAGATCCACCCGCTCGCCCACTGGACCAAGGCACAGGTCGCCGGCTACCTCGCCGCCCACGAGATCCCAACCCATCCTCTTCTCGAGAGCGGCTTCGCTTCGATCGGCTGCTGGCCGTGCACGAGACCCGTCGAAGCCGGCGAGACCGAGCGGGCCGGCCGCTGGGACGGGTTCGGGAAGACCGAATGTGGCATCCACTCGTTCGGCATCCCGTTCGGCCCCCGGGAGACCGAAGCCGAGCAATAGAAGGGGCGTTCGACGTTTCGGTGCCCTTGTTTTCAGGCGGCCCGCTGCGGGTCGTAAGCGAACGCCCTCATCCCGTCCTCGAAGGGCACCTTCGCGGAGAAGCCCAACACTCGGCGGGCCCGCTCGGGAGACGCGCACACGTGCCGGATGTCACCCAGACGGTAGCGCCCCGAAACCGAGGGGACGAGTGCCCTCTGCCTGGTGGCCGAGCACAGGGCGCGGGCAAGGTCGCCGACCGAACGTGGAACGCCGGTCGCGATGTTGAACGTGCCGGAGGCCGCTGGTTCAGAGGACAGGACAAGGGCATTTGCGCGCGCGACGTCGGTGACGTGGATGAAATCGCGCAGCTGGCCTCCATCCTCGAACACCTCCGGGGCTCGACCGGATCCGATCGCGCTCCGAAAGATGCTCGCCACTCCTGCGTAAGGAGTGTTGGACGGCATTCGAGGCCCGTAGACGTTGTGGTAGCGGAGCAGGCACACCGGGAGGCCGTGTTCGTGCCCGAAGAGCGCGCACAGTTGCTCCTGGTGAAGCTTCGTGGCTGCGTAGATGGTGCGCGGGTCGACCGGATCGTCCTCCGAGACGGCGAGGGGAGACAGCGCACGGCCGCACTTCGGACAAGGCGGATCGAAGCGTCCGGCTGCAAGCTCGCGGGGCGTGCGCGGCCCGGGTCTAACAGGGCCGTGCTCGCCGCACAGATGGGCGCCTTCCCCGTATACGACCATGCTGCTTCCGAGCACGAGTCGCCCACCGAAGCCGGTGTGATGCAGAGTCGCGAGCAACGACGCGGTCCCGAGTGCATTGTGAGCGACGTATTCGCACGCGTCGGCAAAGGATTGCTCGATGCCTACGACTGAGGCCTGGTGCGACACCGCGTCGGCGTTGGCAACGATGGAGCGAAGCGCGTGTTCGTCGCGCAGGTCGACTCGCTCGAAGTGTGCCGATGGGGGCACGTATGCAGGCTCGGCCGCGTGCGCCCACGGATGGAGCAGGTCGACAACCGTGACGTCGCATCCTGCCGTCAGCAGCGAATCAACCACATGCGACCCTATGAAGCCGGCGCCACCCGTTACGACGACCCTCATGTTGCATCCAGTTTGCCGCTCGATCGCTCCCGTGGAAGGCGGACGGTGAAGCGGCAGCCATCGGCTCGGTTCTCGACCTCGATGTAGCCGTGGTGCGCTTCGACGATTCCCTTGGCGATCGCCAGACCCAGGCCTGCGCCGCCGTCGCCGCCGGGCGAGCGCGCCGCCTCTCCTCGAAACGCCACGTCGAAGACACGATCGATATCAGCGTCGGGGATTCCTCCGCAACTATCGGACACCGCAACGATCGCCTGTCCTTCATCCGCTCCGACCTCAACGCTTACCGTGCCGTCGCTCGGGGTGTGGCGAATCGCATTCTCGACGAGGTTGCGAAAGGCGCGCATCATCTCGGGGGCGGACAGATCGACCTCGACTGGGGCTGTTTCCACACGCCCCTCCAGCCGTACTCCCTTGGCGCGGGCCACGCCCGCGGCGGCGGCGAGTGTGTCCGACACGAGGTCTTCGAGCGACACGCGCTCCATTTGCAGGCGGAGCGCGCCGGCGTTGATGCGGCTCAGCTCGAAGAGATCGTCGACCAGTCCCGACAGCCGGTCGACCTCGATGCGAATGGTCTGGTGGTAACGCTCCACGGTCGGCTTATCGGAAACGACTCCGTCCTCGAGCGCCTCCGCCATCGCTCGGATGCCGGATAGCGGCGTGCGGAGATCGTGCGATACCCACGCGATCAGCTCACGTCGCGATGCGTCGAGAGCGCGCTCACGGGAAATGCCCTCCTCGATCCGAGCCAGCATGCTTTCGAGCTCCTTGGCGACCGAGGCGAGCTCACGAGTATCCGGCGGATCGAAATTCGGCAAGACATGGTCCGCGCTCACTCGGCGCGCGGCGTCCGCGAGCTTGGCCGCGTCGCGGCCGACGCGCATGCCGAGGCCGATTGCAGTCACCACCGAGATCGTCCCCGCTGCCACCAGCACCACGGCCAGCGATCTGAGGTCATGAGAGGAGATGAACATCTGTTGCGCGGCGGTGGCCGTACCCAGCCCAACTGCAAGCAGGCAAGTGAGCGCCACAATGGCTATCTGTACCCGGATCCCGTTGCTGCGCATAAACCAGAGCACGAGCGTCCCGGCGGCACCCATGACGAGAGCCGCGCCCCCGGCGATCGCAGCGAGGTTGAGCGAGTCGCGCGCTGGCATGTGCAGGATCGCTGCGGCGGATGCAGTAGCCGCAGTGCCGACGAGCAAGACAACGACGGCAACGAGGTGCTTTCTCATGGCTCGAACTTGTAGCCGACGCCCCAGACCGTCTTGATCAGCTCGGGCTGGGCGGGATCCGCCTCGACTTTCTCGCGCAGTCGGCGGACGTGAACGGTGACGGTCGACGTGTCCCCGAATGTGTACCCCCAGACGTGCTGAAGGAGGTCCTCACGAGTGAATACCTGGTTGGGTCGCAGCATAAGGAAGACGAGAAGTTCGAACTCGCGCGCGGTCGTCGGCACCGGGCGCCCAGAGACCTTCACTTCATGCGACGCGATGTCGACCTCTAAGTGCCCGGCGACCAGCGGCGTGCGCAGTTCGCCCGAGGTGGCGGCCAGCGGTCCACGAGCGCGCCGCAGGACCGACTTGACACGTGCCGTCAGTTCGCGCGGCGAGAACGGTTTCGTGATGTAGTCGTCCGCGCCCAGGTCCAACCCGACGACGCGGTCGCTCTCCTCGCCGAGTGCGGTCAGCATGATGATCGGAATGGGGGCTCGGGCCCGCACTCGCCGGCACACCTCGAGCCCGTCCATCCCCGGAAGCATGATGTCGACGACCATGAGATCGGGAGCGTCGGTCAGGGCGCGCTCCAGAGCCCCACGCCCGCCTGTCGCCACCTCTACGCTAAACCCCTCGCGCTCCAGGTAGCGGGTAACGACCTCCGCTACGGTCGCATCGTCCTCGACGATCAGGATTCTGGTTGCCGTCCGGGCGGCTTCGGCCTCCATTGTCACCACGGTGTCACAACCAGCACCTGTATGACCAGCGCGACGGCCACCTGAGCGGCGAGCCAGCGCCGGCGGAGGGTGGCTCGAAGCCACACCGCAGCAGGAAGGATCCACACCGCAAAGGGCAACCAGATGCGTTCGACCTCTCCCTTAGACATCCCGCTGATCGCCGCGACGGTTACCGCTGCGAGCGCGGGCGCGACGACCATCCCCGCGCCGCGTACCCTGCCGTCGAGGAGTGCGGCCGCCGTTGCCGGTCCGAGGACGAGAGCGAACGCGGCGAGGTTGCTCACGAAGAAGAAGATGTGCGGGCGGTCGGACGCAACCCCGGCTAGATATGCCGCGCGCGTGGCCAGAAGCCCGTCCGGCCACCAGAATCCCCACATCCCGGCACCCACAAGAACGACGCTTGCCGACGTTGCAAACAGCAGTGCGGGTCCCGCCCGGCGCCGACTCCATGCAACTGCGACGACGATGAATCCGAGCAGAACTACGCCGTAGGACAGGAGCAGCGCACATCCAAAGACCATGCCACCGCACACAGCCGCTACGGTGGCCCTGCGCCCGGCGCCGACGACGGCAACGACGCCCAGCGCAACCGCCCACGCGGACACGCCGGTGAAGAATGCGTCGGCCGAAGTTGCGATCCAGATCGCGGCGGGAGCGAGCACAACGAAGGGTGCGGCAGTTCGGGCGATATTCTCACCGGCGACCGCGCGCAGCGCAATAAGAACCGCCGCCGCGGCCGAGGCGCCGGCGCCGATCACGAGGGCCGCCGCCCATTGCGCCCCTCCAAAGCCGATCCCGTCGAGTCCGTAAAGGACCGCCACCATGCCGGGGGGATGCCCTTGCACGTGAATCGGAAAGCTCGCCAGATCCTCGACGAAGCCGCCGAGGAAGAGCGACAGCGAGTCGATACGCGCCACCTGCTGTAGGTACTCGTGGCGGCCGAGCAGCGGCTCGTACCAGGCGGCCTGACCGTCGACGAACGCGAGCGCGAGTGCCCATCCGGCGGCGGCGATCGTCGTCATCAGCAGCAGCCGACGCCACGAAACCCGGCCCGCGATGCGCTGTGCGTACGCGACCGCGAGGGCTCCGAGCACGAGGGCGGGGGCGATCCGCCACGACGGATGCGGATCCACCCGGCCGAACAAGGGCGCGGCGTCCAGGTGGATCTCGGGCCGGGCGCGGGCGAGGGCAGCGCCCCACGCGGCCACACCGGCGACGAGTGCCGCCCACGGGATCACACCGACGCTGGTCGGCCACCGACGCCGGCTTTCGTGCGAAGCGAATGCGAGCGATCTGCTGGCCGGGGCTTTGCTGGCACTCATGTGATGAGCGTAAGCGCCACCTCAATTGCGATTGTCGGGACGCCCGCATTGTTTCGCGAAACGTAATCACATACATGGGTTTGACGACTATGTGCGTCTGTAACGTGAGTACATGCCCGACGTCGTATTACCTGTCTTGGACGAGGCCGGCGCGCTACCGTGGGTGCTCGACAGGCTGCCCGACGGTTATCGAGCGATCGTCGTCGACAACGGCTCCTCCGATGGGTCCGGCGCGCTGGCTCGTTCCCTCGGAGCTTATGTCGTCGAAGAACCTCAGCGGGGTTTCGGCGCGGCGTGTCACGCAGGTCTAAAGGCGGCCACGTCGGACGTCGTCGGCTTCATGGACTGCGATGGATCGCTCGATCCCCGGGAGCTTCCGCTCGTCGTCGCGCCGGTGGTCGATGGCGTCGCCGATCTGGTGGTTGGCGCGCGAACCGCGCCCCCCGGAGTGTGGCCGCTACACGCGCGCGCGGCAAACCGCGCCATTGCGCTACATCTTCGGCTCCGGTATGGGCTGTCGCTCAGAGACATCGGCCCGATGCGAGCTACGAGGCGCGCGAACCTGCTTGAGCTCGACCTCCGTGATCGCCGCTTTGGCTGGCCGCTGGAGATGGTCGTGCGCGCGTGCGAGCGCGACTGGCGAGTCCAAGAAGTGCCCGTGACGTACCGGGCGCGGACCGGGCGGTCGAAGGTCACGGGCACCATCACCGGAACCGTGAGGGCCGTGCGTGACATGGCGAAGGTTCTGTCGTGAGAGCACAGCTGCTCATCATCGCCAAAGAGCCGGTACCGGGCCGGGTCAAGACGCGGCTCTGTCCTCCGTGCAGCACCCAGCAGGCGGCCGTCTTGGCCGCTGCCGCGCTTGCCGACACGATGGGCACTGCGCGGGCCGTCGAGGCCCGCCGGCGCGTTCTCGTATTCGAGGGTCGACCACCCAAAGGGACGCGCGACTTCGATGTGATCCCCCAGCGCGGCACCGGCCTTGCCGAACGACTGGGATGTGCATTCGAGGACGCCGGAGCTCCCGCCCTCCTGATCGGCATGGACTCCCCGCAGATCAGAGATCGCCTTCTGGAGACCTCTTTGGCCTCGTTGGACTCGGGGGCGTTCGACGCCGTGTTCGGCCCGACCGTCGACGGAGGGTACTGGGCCCTCGGTCTCGTGCGCGCCGACCGGAGAGTGTTCGCCGATGTTCCCATGAGCTCCCCCGAAACGGGAGCGGCACAGATGAGGAGACTGCACGAACTCGGTATGTGCGTGGGCATCCTGCCCGTTCTTCAGGATGTCGACCACTACTCGGACGCGCTCGCCGTTGCCTCGGTCATACCCGCGTCTCGGTTCGCGCGCGCGGTCGCGCGCGTCGAGCGGGAGTTGGCGGCGGCATGACCCTTACGCACGACATCGACGCGGTGCCATGTCTCGTGTCCGAGTCAGGCGACGTGCTCTTTTGCGGCGTGGACCCGTGGCTGTCGGACCCGAGACCGGAGGAGTGCGCGGTTCTCGGCCGAGCCGTCGCGCCGGTGCTCGATGTCGGGTGCGGGCCGGGTCGTCATGTCCTGGAGCTTGCAGAGCGCGGTGTGATGGCCCTCGGAGTGGACGCGGCTCCCAGCGCGGTTACCGTCGCACACGGGCGTGGCGCTCCCGTGCTTCAACGCTCGATCTTCGATCCGATTCCCGGTGCCGGCCGGTGGGGGACCGCGCTGCTCCTCGACGGGAGCATCGGCATAGGCGGCGACCCCGCTGCGCTGCTGCGACGACTGGCAGGGTTGTTGCGAGAAGAGGGCCTGGTGTTGGCCGAGGTCGAGGACCCCGGAGTCGAGGTGGGTCCGGTAAGAGCGCGGATCGAAGTGGGCTCTCATGCCTCCGTGTGGTTCCCGTGGGCGCGCGTCGGGGTGACCGACCTCCCAAGGCTCGCGTCGAGCTGTAACTACGACGTCGTAGAGATATGGGAGGGAGCGGGGCGGTGGTTCGCGACGCTGGGCCTTCGTTCTTCGCCCGCCTGAAGCCGCCCGAACGGTTCCGGCGGGGGCCGTTTGGCACGGGAGCCTTTCGGAGCAGCCTGCATTCGGAACGCACGGCCGCATGGCTGGGGCTCGCCCTCGGCGTGCTTTTCATCATCTGCTTCGTGACGGGACTGCTGTCGCATCTGATCCAGCACCCGCCCGCCTGGTTCGAGTGGCCCTCCCGCCCCGCCGGCCTCTACCGAGTCACGCAGGGGCTCCATGTCGCGACCGGGCTCGCATCGATCCCGGTGCTGCTCGCCAAGTTGTGGACGGTGTACCCGCGGTTGTGGTCGTGGCCACCGGTCAGAGATCTCCTTCACTTGATGGAGAGACTCAGTCTGTTCCCGCTCGTAGCCGGTAGCCTCTTTCTCTTGTTCACGGGCGTCGCCGACATCGGCCTGTGGTATCCGTGGCGGTTCTTTTTTCCCGCCGGTCATTACTCCGCCGCGTGGATCACGATCGGTGCGATGATCGTTCACATCGGCGCCAAGGCGACGATCATCCGCACGGAGCTGAATCACAAGTCGGACGAGCACCCGGCGCCCTCTCAGGGAATGAGCCGGCGGCGCTTTTTCGCCCTGATCGCCGGCGTTGCCGGCGGAGTGACGCTTACGACCCTCGGGCAAACACTGCGGCCGCTGAACCCTCTGGCGCTTCTCGCACCTCGTCGCCCCGACGTGGGCCCCCAGGGCTTCCCGGTGAACAAGACAGCGTCGGGCGCTGGAGTGCTCGAGGATGCCCGCGACCCCGCTTATCGGCTGCACGTCGAAGGAGAGGTTGCGCGTCCACTGTCGTTCTCACTTGCAGAGTTGCAAGCTCTTCCGCAGCATGAGGCGACGTTGCCAATCTCGTGCGTCGAGGGCTGGAGCGCATCGGTTCGCTGGCGTGGGGTGCGAGTTGCGAGCCTTCTCGCGCTGGCGGGTGCAGCCGAGAACGCGGAAGTGATGATCGAATCACTCCAGGCGGTGGGCCTCTACAGGTCGTCGGAGCTGAATCGCATCCATGCGCGCGATCGCGACACGCTGATCGCTCTCGAGGTAAACGGGGAGCCCCTTCACATCGACCACGGTTATCCGGCTCGACTTATCGGCCCCAACCGGCCGGGGGTAATGCAGACGAAATGGGTACACCGATTGGTGGTGTTGTGATGAAGCGCCACGCCATGAACCGAAGATCGTTCTGGCTCGTCGCTCTTCCCGGCTGGGCGGTAATGGGCTTCGGGGTCTGGAGCCTGTGGCACGATGCGAGCCGTACACATCCCGGAGAGTGGATCAAATGGTTCGCGGGAGCGGCGCTTGTTCACGACTTCATAGCGGCGCCGATCGTCTTTGGCGCCGCATTCGTTTTGGTCAGAACGCTGCCCGCGAGGATGCGGCCGATCGTCCAGTCAGCGCTCGTCGCCACCGGCGTCTTCGTGTTGATCACGTTCCCGTTCCTGCGGGGATACGGGCGCAACCCGGCGAATCCGAGCGTCCTCCCCAACAACTACGCCCGCAATCTTCTGATCGTGCTGGCGATTGTGTGGGGATGGACAGGAATCGCGATCCTGTGCGCCCGGACACGGCCACAGCGATAGCGCCGTCTCAGGGAGCCGGTGAGAGGGCGCGGGTGTACCAGCTTCCCCCGGCCCGACGTAGCTCGGCCCCTCGCCCCACGTTGCGTGGGTGATGCCCGCTCCGTCGATGGCGAGCTGACCGTAGTCGCCGTACGGGAACTTGAAGCCGCGGTCGTTTTTGTAGGGCGCGCCGCCGGCTCGATTCGAGAGGCGCTCGCGCTCCGTCCACGAGTCGCCACCGTTTGTGGAGCGCTGGTACCACGTGTTCCATCGGCCGGTGCGGTTGTCCGTCCACGCTATGCTGTCCACCGACGCCGCGGCACCGGCACACGTAGCGGCGCTCACTCCACGTCGCCCCCGCGTCGCTCGAGACCCGGTAGACGATTGCCGGATCGGGGCACCCCTTGCAGGCCTTGCGCCCTCCGTAGCGAGTCGTCGCCCAGTAGACGTGTCCGGAGTCATCGGCGGCGATCGACGGCTCCCAGTCGTCGAGCTGGAGGTTCGAGAACTTCGTCTCCGGCACGAAACCGGGCCCGGCCCGTGCAGGGCCGTGGGGCAGCAGCCCAACAAGCGTCAGCGCGCACGTAACCGACGCGCGCAGCACAGGGTTTACCTGTCCCATCCCGGCGGAAGCGTAAACGGCAAGGGCCGCATCAGGGACTCGGGGGATGGATATGGAGATCGATCGGCACCCACAATGTTTTGGAATAGGGATGGAAGAAGATCGGGAAGAGGCCGTTCGTCGCAAGCCCGACGGCGAGGAGCGGCTGCCACGGGACTTCCGGGAACGACGTGACCAGGGTGGCGACGAAGAGAACGCCGAAGACCACTTCGGTGACGGCCGTGTTGATGATGATGGCTCCGACCCAGTAACCCTCCTCGCGCGAAAAGGCGAGTCGGCAGCGGGGACAGGTCTCTCTTAGACGGAACCAACTCGCGAATACCTTGCGTGCGTTGCAGCGGGGGCAATGCCGAAGAAGCGCTCGTATCAGAGATCTTCCCAGCCCCGGCTTGAATCCATCCTCTCGCGCGCCCTCCGTGGTGGACGGCGTCACCGAGGCTCGAGACGTAGCGAGGTCGCGATGCGCCGTTGCTGCGTCACTGGGAGTTAACGAGTGCGACCCCGCGGATTTCCGGGAGTCCCGACGCGACCTCACTCCATGTTGCTCCCGCGTCCTCGGATGCGAAGACTCTGCCGTCGGCGCTACCGAGAACGGCTAGCTCATCCCGGGCGGCCACGCAACCCGTGTCGATGTTGTCGTCGAACCATGCCGGCAGGCCGCGTTCACACTTTTCGAGGGCCTCCGGCTTGTCGAGTGGACAGCGATAGACGGCGCCTTGACCGCCGCGGGGGCCGAGGGCGGCGGTCACCAATGCAAAATCGCCGACAGCAACCACTGCTCTGCAATAGTGCGCGTGCATCCCGTCGGCAAGAAAACTCCACGAGTCGCCTCCATTGGTGGAGACGGCGAGACCCCACGAGCATGCGGCAAGAAGCAGATCAGTACGACGCGGGACGACATGAATCTCGTGCACATCGGCATTGATGTCGAGGGTCGGGTCCCAGCTTTCGAGTTGGTGATCGGACCGCAGTATCCCGCCGACATGCACATTCACGTAGATCCGATCGTCGTCCGCATCGATCGAGCGCACGTCGGGAGCCCCTCCCCACGGAGTGAACCACTGGTCCCGTCCCGGTGCGGCATCGAAGGTTTGTAGGCGTTCGATAACGCCACCGGAGATCTCGAGCAAGTGAGCGCTCGATGTACCGACCAGCACCCCGTCGCCCAGTGGCAGAACGCAATTCAGCCTCAGGTCTGCCACCTCGGCAATGCTTTCCCAACCCCCTGACGGGCCGCGGCGGGCCACCGTGCGGCCGTCCACAACGGCCCACAGGACCGCGTTCGTGGAGCGCAGTTGCGCGACGTTGCGCCCGGCGAACTCCGTCGGCTGATCCGTCCCCGGGAACCAAATCCCGTCGGTGGTTCCCACCGCGATCACAGGCGCTGCGCTCATTGGGCCACTCTGCCACGAACACAGTCCTATCCGGCCACGGGCGGCCCCGCGTGTCCTCATGCGATGCGGGTTGCCGTTTGGCACGGGCGGGACCGGATATCCGAGAATGAGTCCACAAAAGGGCCGCCCACGGCGGCCCTTTCTGTTCGAGTTGGTCGACGGCGGGGAGCCAAGCCTCGTCCCGGCTGGTGAGGAGGAACAGTGGCTAAGGATCACGGCCCCAGCATCAAGAACGACAAGCTGTACGAAGGGTTACGCAAGAAAGGCATGAGCAAGCAGCGAGCCGCACGGATAGCAAACACACCCGATGCGTCGCAGAAGGGCGGCAGGAAGTCTTCGAGCGGAGGCAGGGCGACGACCGCGAGCAAAGTCGGCGGTACCAAGGCCCAGAAGGCTGCGGCCGGTCGGAAGGGCGGAAAGAAGTCCGGCTAACCGCCGCCTCTCGCTCCTCGGATCTGGTCGTGAGCACTCATATGGTGACGTCGGCGACCGAGTCGCTGGGTCTGCCTGTTCGCGTTCTAACAGTCGTTCGTTGACGGGAGGTGGGACATGACCGGTGCCGCTGCGATGGTGGCGATTCTCGCCCTGATGCTGGGGATCACCATCTATCTTGCCGGAGCTCTGGCGCGGAGCATCCAGAATGAGAAACGGGCGCGCCTGCATCTGTGGAAGAACTTCGGTCTGAGCCTTGGATTCTGCTCCCTGTTCTTTCTCAGTTGGATGGGGCAGGCGGCGGCCGAGTGGCAGACATTCACCGACCAACAACTCCAACACGGTCAAGCGCCGGAGCTTGGGGATTTCCTTGCCGAGTTCTCGCAATCGACGCTCGAGAACTGGCAGTCCGAGTTCCTTCAGCTGTTCTCGTTCACGGTCATGGCTGCCGTCCTCATTCACAAAGGGAGCGCGGAATCCAGGGATGGCGGCGACCGGGTTGAGGCTGCGCTCAGGAGAATTGAGAACAAGCTGGGGACGGAACCCACCTTACGGAAGCCAGAAGGAATTCGAAGGGGGAGGGATCTGCACGTCATTCCCGACGGGTTCGAGGGGTGGACCCTCAGAGACGAGGATTCGTCGGAGCCTGAGGGCTACTTCGACACTCAGGACGAGGCGATCGAGGCAGGCCGAGATCTGTCCCGCAGGCGAGGCGTTGACCTGGTGATCCACGGCGAGGACGGTCAGGCCCGCTGAGCCGGGACACTTTCTTGAAACGCCGGTTATTTGGGTCTGAGTCGTGCCGGTCCTCGCGCGACGTTTGGGCCGGGATGTTCGCATAGCGCACCAGCGGACCCAAACGTCGTTTAGGCGTCTACGAAAAGTATGTCCATCGTCCAACCCTATCGGCATGTTTCCAAGGTTCGGTGGGTAGCCCGGTACGCTGCGATGGTGCACCGCACCCGTCCGCTCCATCAACCCCTTGCGCAATGAAACAGCGCGGGATGCTCGCCGCGACCGCGACGCCGGCAGCGGCGATCTTCGTGTTCGGAGTGATCTACGGGAGCCTTTCGCGACCTCAGATGGGAGCGGGAGCGACGATTCTGAGTTCGCTGCTCATCTTCTCTGGTGCGCTTCAGTTCACGATCACCGCGCTGTTGTCGGCCGGCGCGGGTGTGGGTGCGCTGGTGGCCGGGGCGATCACCCTCAACCTGCGGAATCTCGTCTTGGGCGCGGTGCTACGGCCTCGTGTCGACAAGGGACCTCTGAAGCGCGCCGGGCTCGCGTGGTTCCTCGTGGACGAATCCGCAGGACTGGCGCTCGCAGCGGGAGGCGACGCGGGACGCACGCTGTTGGTGTCCGGCGTTGCCTTCTACAGCGCGTGGCAGGCGGGAACGGTGCTGGGCCTGCTGGGAGCCTCGGTGGAAAGCGTCAGTTCGGCAGCGGAGGCGGTCTTCCCCGTCCTGTTCATCGGTCTCGCCGCCTTGTCTTGTCAATCCCGCTCGATAGCTGCGCGCGCGGTAGTTGCCGCGGGCTTGACTGCCGGCGCCGCGGTGCTGTGGCCGGGCGGTCGCGGGCTCGCCGCAGTGATTGCCGCCGTGGCGGTCGCGATCCCGGGGCACGATAGATGAGTGTCGGTCTCATCGTGATCATTGCCGCGCTTACCTACAGCAGCAGGGCGCTTGCGTTGGTCCTCATGCCTCAGCCCCCAGCACCGGTAAGAGCGGTACTCGACCGAATTCCGGCTCCGCTGTTCGCGGCCCTCGCCGTGACTTCGCTGATCGAGGACGGGGAACTCGCACCGCCGGAGACTCTGTGCGCGGCGTTCGGCGCTTTGCTCGTCTCCCCGACGCGCTCGCTGCTGGCGGTGCTCGTCGGCGGCCTTGCTGGCTACGGGGTGGGGGCCCTGATCTTCTCTTAACCCGGGCGTACTCCGGGTGCGGTATGTCCCGACAGAAGATGCATTCCGGCGAGGTATCCGAAGTGCATCCCGCCGGGCGACGACTTCCCCTGCCTCATCCACGAGCATTAGAACCGTTGGATCAAGCGGACCGGTGCGACCGGTCATAACTCACAGGAGGTCAATGGAAATGATGATGGCAGCGGCTGAAATGCTCGCCAACCACGGACATGCGGGCGGTTGGTGGCCCATTTTCCCACTGTTCTGGTTGCTTCTTTGGGGTGTCGTTATCTTTGCCCTGTTCCGGTCGAAGCGTGGGCTGGCGCGGTGGCGCGGCGGACCGTCCGCGGAATCGGTGCTCGGCGAGCGCTACGCACGTGGCGAAATCAACGAGAACGAGTACCGCGACCGCCTGAAGGTGCTAAAGGACGTCGGACGCTAGAGATACTGGGTTCCGCCCGAGTGTCTGCAGATCCAGACAGCCAACGCCGAACACCCGGCGCGATTGGGCCCGGCCCCCTCCCCCCGGGGGCCGGGCCCAATTTCGCGCGCAGTTTTAAGGACCCACTCGTCTTCCTCTAAGGATAGGACCCGAGCGTCGGAGACATATTAATTCAGTTCGCACCCCTGTGCGAGCATGGTGAGCGCCCGAAGATGGGCCTTCGTGATCACCACGGGAGGAAGCCGACATCGTGAGCAACCCACGACTGCTGTACGTAATTCTCGACGGTTTGGGAGACGACCCGCTTGACGCCCTCGACGGCAGGACGCCACTGGAGGCGGCAAGGACGCCGCGTCTCGACTCGCTGGCCACGAAAGGAGTGAACGGATACGTGACTACCGTCGGCGAAGGCATTGCACCGGAATCCGACATCGCGGTTCTGGCCGTACTCGGATACGACCCGTTCGCGTACCACACGGGCCGCGGTCCGCTCGAAGCTGTGGGCGCCGGGCTCGACGTGAGACCGGGCGACCTCGCATATCGAGTGAACTTTGCAACCGTCCGAAAGGATGACGACGGTTGGGAGATCGTCGACCGTCGCGTGGGGCGCGACTTGGGCGATCGCGAGGCGAAGTCGCTCGCGGCGGAGGTTCAAGAGAAAGCCTTAGTGGAAGGCGCCTCGTTCGATTTCCGCGCGACGGTGGGACACCGCGGCGCGCTCGTGCTTCGGTCGACGGAAGGCGAGCTCGCAGCGGACGTCGAGAACTCGGATCCTGCCTACGGCCGCGAGGGGCTGCTTGGGGTTGCGAAGGAAGAGTTCGAAGACCGGGTCGTCCGGGTAACTCCGGTGGCGGGCAACGAATCCGATCCCGGGGCCCGGCGCGCGGCGCGCATCACGAACGACTGGCTGGCCGCATCCTTCGAGGTTCTATCGGCGTCATCCATCAATAAGAAGCGCGAAGAGGCGGGGAAGCTGGCGGGAAATTTCGTGCTGACCCGCGATGCGGGCGACCGCCTACCCGATCTTCCTCCCTTTGAAGAACGATTCGGAATCAAGATGGGCTGCTTCGTCGAGATGCCCGTGGAGATGGGGATCGCGCGGCTCACCGGCATGGGAGTGATCGAAGCACCGACCGGCATCCCTCCGGGCGAGCAGTATCAGTCGTGGGCGTCGCTGGCAGCCGAGGCGATCGCGGACTTCGGCGGCCTGTACATCCACATCAAGGGCCCGGATGTCCCCGCCCACGACCGCGACCACAGGGCCAAGATCGAATCCATCGAGCGCATCGATGAGGACTTCTTCGAACCGCTCCTTCACGCAATCGACCTCGCCGACATCGTGGTTGCGGTTACAGCAGATCATTCGACCAGTTGCGCACGGGGCGCCCACACCGACGGCCCGGTGCCGCTGCTGATCTCAGGGGGTGCCGTGGAGAGCGACGGCGTGAACGTCTTCTCCGAGGCCTCGTCGTGCACCGGTTCGCTCGGCCACCTCCGGGGGACGGACATCGTCCCGACCCTCCTCAAGCTGATGAGGAGAACCTAGCCAACCCTCCTCGAGTGCGCATTTGATCGCGCTATGCGCGACCTGACGCTCACTCGAGCCAGGACCCCGCGCCGGCCGCCGGGAGTTCCCGTAACGTTTCCGGGACGGTCGCCGGATACGGTGCGACGATCGATAAGACAGTTCCCGAGATCGGAGGGTGTTTGCTTCGAGTGGTCGTCGGGAGATCTGCGACCGGCTGCGCGCGGGCCGGCCGCGCCGAGGCGCGCACGGACGCCCTGTGACCGGGCGCACGACCGCGCGTCTTGCCTGGGGCCTTGCGGCCTTTGCGCTCGCGGCGACCTCCATCGAATTGTGGCTGCTCTTCATCAGCCCCGAAGGCCTGCCGCTGAATCATCCGGAGAGGTCGGCTGCGATCGACTACCTGGAGTTCTTTTTCTTCGTGATCGTGGGGGCATTGGTCGCCTGGAAGCGACCGTTCAACCGGGTCGGGTGGCTAATGCTCGCCTACGTGGTGCTCAGATCTGTCGTCGGCATCACGGTCGCCTACGGCGAGCGCGGCGTGCTGATCGATCCCGGGTCGCTGCCCGGGGCGAGCGCTGTCGTTTGGTTCGCGACGTGGCTGTGGAGTGCGAGCCTCGTCCTGATCCCGCTCGTCCTGCTGTATTTCCCAAACGGGCGACTCCCGTCGCCTCGATGGCGATGGGTGATTTGGTGCTGCGTGCTGCCGGTGATGCTATTCGTGTCGGCAGCGATCGGATGGGCGGGTGTGCCGGCGCAAGAGCTTCTGACATCCTTCGATGAGGGCACCCCGGGCCCCGATTGGTCGGGCGCGCTCACGAACGGCGGCGTCGCGGTGCTCCTCGGCCTCGGGCTTTGCTCCGTCGTGTCCCTCTTCATCCGATACCGGCGTTCGAGCCACGAGGAGCGGCTGCAACTGAAGTGGGTGCTGTTCGCCGCCGGCCTTCTTCTTGCCGACTCGATCTGGGAATCGTTTCTGCCCGGGCCGGATTACTTGCAGGCCGCGGTGGGGGCGCTCGCCTTCGCCGCGATCCCGGCGGCGATCGGCGTCGCGATCCTCAAGTATCGACTCTATGAGATCGACCGCATCATCAACCGCGCACTCGTTTACGGGCTGCTGACCGCCACCCTGGGCATCGGTTACCTGGTGATCGTTGTGGCGCTTCAGAGGGTGCTCGATCCCTTCACTCAGGCCAACGAGATCGCCATAGCCGGCTCCACGCTGCTGGTCGCCGCGTTGTTCCAACCCGTAAGGAGCCGGATTCAGAATTTCATAGACCGACGCTTCTATCGGTCTCGCTACGACGCAACCAGAACACTCGAGGGGTTCTCCACGCGACTCAGGGAGGGTGTCGATCTCGAAGTCTTGACCGCGGACCTTACTGCCGTGGTCGGTCGCACCATGGGCCCGGCCCACATCTCCGTGTGGCTGCGTGGTTCGAAAGATGGCTCGTGATCGTGGCGGAGTAGTGGTTGCGCCCGCCGCCGCCAGTTGCGTCCATTAAGGGGTCCTCAAGCGTCTTACGACTGAGGAATCCAGCCAAGGAGCCGTATGCCCGCACCTCCAGATCTGGTCGCGTTCTGCCGTGAGCAGCATCCCAGGCTCGTGGGGATCCTGGGACTTTATTGCGGAGATAGAGTCGTGGCGGAGGAACTGGCCCAAGAGGCACTGACTCGGACCTGCAGAGACTGGAAACGAGTCCGTGCGAAGGACGACCCCGGCGCATGGGTCAGCCGCGTGGCCATCAATCTCGCGAACTCCTTCTTCCGCCGGAAGCTCGCGGAACGCCGGGCCACCGCGCGACTCGAGGGGCAGAGGAGGGCCGGTTCTGAACCAGACCTTTCCGTGAGCGTGAGCCTTCGTCAGGCGATCGCGAAGCTTCCCCCGCGCCAGCGGATGGTCCTGATTCTCCACTACTACCTCGACTTGCCGTTCTCCGAGGTCGCGAACTACATGGACATTCCTCTGTCGACCGCAAAGTCGTTGAGCAAGCGCGCGACGGCGCGACTGCGCTCGGACTCCGGACTCTTCCAGTTGAGGGAGGCACCCGATGGACGCTGACTTTGGCAAGCTCGTACAAGAGGCCGCACCGCGACCTTCCGCTCGCCCCGACGTGGAGGCAATGTGGGAGCGGGCCAGGCGACAGCGTGTTGCGAGAAGACTCGTCGCCGCATCGTTCGTGTTGGTCCTGGCGGCGGTCACGTGGTCGGGCTCAGGGCGACTACGTCGACCGGCTGCTGGGGAACGAGCGCGTCGATCCTGCCGGGCCGGGGGATGACAGGGCCTCCCCAACCGACGCCCCAACGGATGAGCCGAGCGGCACGCTCTATCTCGAGAATCTGTGTCGCGACATCGGCGACTGCCGACTCACGGTCATCGATCTGGACGCCGGCACGTCCCGTGTCTTTCCCGTACCGGAGCTGGCGCTGGGCGATTCCTTGTCCCGGATAGTTCGCACTGGTACGAAGCTCGTGTTCCGTGGAAGCCCGAGTCGGAGTACGGGATCGGATATCGGAGCGTTCAGCCTGGACCTGGATCTCGAGGAGCCGCCCCGACAGATTGGAGAGTCGTGGTATGTCGTGCCGTCCGCGACCGAAGGCCGCGTCTGGCTGGTGATCCTGGATCCGGAGAGCCCGAGCACGATGCGGGCTCTGAAGGCGGTAAAGGAAGTGACCGTCGAGGGAGAGGTCACCGTGCCTTCCACACCTCTACCGGCCGACCGCTGGTCGTCGCTGGTCGGCGCGGTGCAGGGGGCACTTGTGTTCCAGGGTAGCGACGGGCTGGAGGTCTGGGATCTCAGCAAGCAGGAAGTGGTCATGCGCCTTCCCGGTCCGTTCCCAGCCGACACGCACGGGAACCTGATCGGGTGGTGTGATCACGCGTGCGAGGAGCTGCACATCACGAACGTCACCACCGGCGAGAGCCTGGCTGTTCCGCCGGGAGAAGGGTTCTCTTTCGTCGAGACCTACTACGGAGCCTTCTCTCCCGACGGATCTCTGCTGGCAGTCCCCGCGGTTACGGATGAGGACGGTAAACACCAGCTCGCATTGGTTGATGTCGAGCAAGGAACGGCCACCGTGGTCAAGGGATCGGTACTCGACGAGTCCTATGGGTCGATCGCGTGGTCGTCATCGGGTGACTGGGTCTTCTTCAATGCGGGAAACGACAAAGTCATGGCCTACCAACCTGGCTCCGACGAGGCGCAGTTCGTTCCGGTCGAGATCGAGGGGCCATTCTTCAGCATAGCTTCCAGCTAACCACCACATAAAATTGGCCTCTGCGCGTCCTGGATCCGGTCGGCGCGCCGCACTGGGAAGACACGAGGACACTGCTCACCATCACCGGACTGTCGAGTTTCGTGCTGGGATTTCTCTATCTGCTCGCCCGCGGCTTGCCTATGAGGCGCCCGGCGACCTAGCCCGATGTATCGACCCTCTTTCTGTCGGAACCTCGATGTCTGTGGCGGCGACAAAGCAGTGAACACCACCGACAAGGACTGGCCACTATGAGCATCAACACAGGCCCCGCGATCTATTGGCTTCTCGTCGGGATCCTCGTACTGGGGCCGCTCGGAGTCTTTACCGCGTTCGGCACCGAGGCGAACGTGTGGCAGTCGATAGCGTCGGTCTGGATGTGACCGCCGGCTCAAACTCGTCTTCGTGCGGCGACACATCTGCGTGGGTTGACCGGTTATCGGCCATGCGACATGGTTGTGGTGCCGAGCTGCCCCGGCCACCGCACCGGCGCAGCCGGCAAGCAGGTTTCCCGAACCGCACGGCTCGTCGAGTGGAGGAGATTCGGATGTTCATCCAAGTGCTGCGAGGGCGCGTGACCGACGCCGCCGGCGTCATGCGCCAACTGGACACGTGGCTCGAGGAGCTGAGCCCAAGCGCCGACGGGTGGCTTGGAAGTACCGCAGGCATCACCGACGACGACGACCGCTTTATTGCTTCCTTCAGGTTCGAGTCGCAGGAGCACGCGCAGCGCAACAGCGACCGCAGCGAGCAGACCCAGTGGTGGAACGAGTTCTCCAAGCACCTGGACACCCCGCGGTTCTGGGATTGCACTCTGGTGGACGAATTCAAGGGTGGTGGTTCGGACGACGCGGGATTCGTCCAGGTGATCATGGGGCGCGTGCTAGATCCGGAGGACTTCAGGGAAGAAGCGCGCAGCATGGCGGCCACTCCACGCGACGATGTCATCGGCAGCGTCATCGCATGGGATGGAAGCCGGTTCACCGAGTTCGTGTACTTCACGTCCGAAGAGGAAGCCCGGGAGGGTGAGCGCAGCAGCGCGCAGCAGGTCGCGCTCGAGAGCATCTGGCCGCGCACCCAGGATCTTGACTACTTCGACCTTCGGGCGCCTTGGTTGGCGAGCCCCTCCTGACCGAACTGACCAGCAGCGCGCAGCGGGCGACAATCTGACGCGACCGGCCATATTCATTCGGGCAAGAAAGGGCATATGGGACCGGTAGTGGTCGAAATTCTGTTCTCCGGAAACCAGGCTTGCATGGACGTGGGCGGTGGATTCATCGAGGGAGCCGTTCTGCTTGGATATCTCGGAGGACCCCGAGAGGTTCTACATGGACATACACAGTCGGCGTTATCCGGGCGGAGCGGCCCGAGGACAGCTCGAGCTCGCGCAATAGCCGCCGACCCCGAGCCCCCGGTGACTCGACGCCGGGATCCGAATGTTCGGGCCGCTGTAGGCAACTTGTTGATGTCGGCTGGAGCGATTTTGAGCATGGGGACGATCCTCACCACCCAGGCAGCCATTAACCTGCCCCCTGTGGGCATAACGAGGGACCTGTGGAAGTCATCGAGTTAGCAGCCGAAGGCTTACAAAGCGAGGGCCTCCGGTGGGGCGTGGTCGCCGCGGTGCTCTTCGCCGGGCTCCGCCACGGTTTCGACCTCGATCACATCGCCGCGGTCTCAGACATCACGAGCTCACAGACGGACACGCGCCGCTCACTCACGCTCGCATCCTCCTACGCGGCAGGGCACGCTCTTGTCCTCACGGTCCTCGGCACGCTCGCCGTTGTTGCGGGTCAACGCATACCGGCATCGGTTGATTCTGCGATGGGTCGTCTGATCGGGCTCACGTTGGTTCTCCTCGGTGTCTACGTCGTGTATTCGCTGATCCGCTTCCGGCGTGACTTCAGGCTGCGGAGCAGGTGGATGGTTGTTCTCGCCGGGGTGCGACGAACACTCATGTGGCTCCGACGACATAGGGACGAACGAATCGAGATAGAGCACGAGCACCCACATCCCGAGAGTGGCCATCATCACCACGCCGACACGGCGCCGGCTGTGCCAACCGGCTCGATCGAGGAAGACTCGGTGGCGGTGCTTACGACGACGCACGTCCATCCCCACAAACACCTCGTGACGATGCCGGCGGACCCCTTCACGGAGTACGGGGTCGCGACCTCTTTCGGGGTCGGGATGATCCACGGCGTGGGAGCGGAGACGCCTTCGCAGATCTTGCTGTTCACGACGGCTGCGGGGCTCGCCGGGAGTATCGGTGGAATGTTAGTGGTGGCGGCCTTCGTGATCGGCCTTTTCATCGGCAACACAATTCTCGCGGTGGCTTCGACCATGGGTTTTGGCGCGGGTCAGAAGGTCCCTCGTCTCTATATGGTTTTGGCAGGTGCCACCGCGCTGGTGAGCATGTATGTCGGAGCGCTCTACACGTTGGACCGTGCCGACCTCCTGCCTCCGTTCCTCGGCGGATGAGCAAGCCCGATCGAGTGACTCACGGGATGAGCCTGTAGAAGCGCCAGAAGTCGTTCTCTATGGGGAGAACCTCAACCCCCTGGTAGCGCGCGCTTGCTGCATACTCCCGGTCCCCATGTCACGACCGCCTCAGTCGCCGGTCGAGCCGTCAATGAGCTCTCTGAGGATGTCGGCGTGGCCGTTATGGCGCGCCGTTTCCTCGATCATGTGGAGGAGTATCCAGCGCAGATCTATCTCCTGGCCGTGACGGGGATCGCTGCGGTCCACCAGGCGAAACGTCTCATCGAGGGACGTAGCCGCCGCCACGACGTCACGGCTGCGTTCGCACGCCCGGAGGTATCCGGTGACGATGGCTTCCGTCGTTTCGTCCTCCTGGACATGAAAATCGAGATCGGGATCGTCCTCGCTCTCGAACAGGTGCGGCTCGCCGGTATTGGCGAATTCCATCACGAACCATACGTGCTCGACCGCGGTCAGGTGTTTCACCAGGCCAAGCAACGAAAGCCCCGAGGGCACCATGGACCGGCGGAGTTGTTCATCATCCAGCCCTTTCAGCTTCCATGGCAGTGTCGCGCGGTGATAGTCCAACCACGCGGTCAGCGCCGCTACTTCCCCCGCGACCTGAGGCGGGTGGGACCTCCGCACCGGGGAGGTGAAAATCATGGGCGCAGCTTAGTTGAGCACCACGATGAACCGTGAGCGTGTGCTTTCCCCGGCAGGTCATACTGGGACGCCTATTGGCGACTCGCGCGAGTCGGCGAACGAGGGGGAGAGACGATGCCGCTCTATCTATCGAGGTTCAGCTACACGCCGGAGACGTGGGCCCGGCTGATCGGCAACCCGGAGGACCGCCGAAAGGCCGCTCAGTCGTACATCGAGTCGGTCGGTGGGAAGCTCCACGGGTTCTGGTACGCGTTTGGCGCACACGACGGCTACACGTTGTGGGAGGCCCCCGACAACGTGTCCATGGCCGCGGTTGCGCTGGCGATCAGTGGCGGCGGTGCGCTTAGCTCGCTCGAAACGACGGTCCTTATGACCGTCGACGAAACAATGGATGCCCTGCGCAAGGCCGACCAGATCCAGTATCGAGCGCCCGGCGGATAGCGGATCGCCCCGCCGGTCGGTCTCAGCGACGGTGCCCTTGGATGAAGTTCAGGCATCCCGGCTCGCGAGGCGCCACCCCCCGGTCATCAATGCGGCCGCGCTGTAAGCACAGAGGATCAACAGTGACGACCATGCACCGAGGCTGCCGGCGACGTCCGGGGCGGCATCGGAGCTTTGAGCCAACTTCTGCACCGCGGCCACCGGAGCGGTCCCCACGACCCAGCGCTGCAGATCGCCGAACAGTGGGCCGAAGAGCGACGGCATCAACATGATGGCGATCATCGCCGTGATGGCGCCGGCGGAGTGGCGCAAGATAGTGCCGACCGCCAGACCCAACAAGCCGCTCGCGGAGAAGGACAGGCCGATGCCCACAAGCGCGGGCATCGGCTCGCCCGGCGCATAGCCCTTCCCTGACAGCATCAAGCTGCCGATCTCGTAGGCCAAGAAACTCGTGAAGAGTGCGACCAGGAAAGTAACTCCTGCTACCACCACGGCCTTGGCGGCGAGCACTGTTGCCCGGCGGGGAGAAGCCGTGAACGTGGTGCGGATCGTGCCGGTGCTGTACTCGCCCGAGATAGCCAGCACACCGAATATGGCTGCGGCGATCTGGGCGGCCACGACACCAGTGAGGCTGCCCCCCAAGATCGTGTCATCAGGCTGCAGGCTTTCCGTGGCTCCAACGAACACCGCAAAGAAAGGATGAGGGCGCCCATCACTACGGGCGTCCACACTGTGGATCGCACGGTGCGGATCTTGGTCCATTCGGCTACCAGGGCCGCCGTGAAACCCGGCTGTACGGTGACCGATGGAACCGATGTTGGCCGCGGCTTGATCGTCGGCGCGTCTGTCGTTGTGTTGCCCGTCATGGATTCACCCCTCGTTTCGGGTCGTCGATGCGGCTGCTCGGTCCGGCCACCCGCGCGGACCCTCGGTACTCGACGCTGGCGTGGGTCATTTGCGTGTAAACCTCCTCCAGGGATGAGAACCGCGGCGTCAGCTCGTGCAGAGTGATGTGCTGCTCGGCCGCCATGTCGCCGATGGTCGTAGCGTCCGGCCCGCTGACCCGCCAAGCACCTTTGGGGTCGAGTTGCACGTGCGCTCCCTTGCTCTTGAGCACCGACTTCAGCTTTTCGCCCTGTGGAGAGCGCACCAGGGTGAAACCCTTTGAGTTGCGCTGGATGAAATTACTCATCGAAGTGTCCGCGATCAGGCGCCCCCGCCCGATCACGATCAGGTGGTCGGCTGTCAGCTCCATCTCGCCCATGAGGTGACTCGACACGAAAACGGTCCGGCCCTCTGATGCCAACTCCTTCATCAGGTTGCGGATCCACCGGATGCCCTGGGTGTCGAGCCCGTTCATCGGCTCGTCGAAGATCAGGACTCCTGGGTCGCCGAGCATGGCCGAGGCGATGCCCAGTCGCTGGCGCATACCGAGCGAGAACCCCCTGACTCGCTCGCCGGCAACAGGGCCGAGGCCGACCATCTCGAGTACCTCTGCCATCCGGCGGCGCGGCAGGTGGTTGCTTTGAGCTAGACAGAGCAGATGGTTGTACGCAGTGCGCCCTCCGTGCGCTGCCTCCGCATCGAGCAGCGAGCCCACTTCCCGCAGCGGGGCCTTGAGTTCGTTGTAGGCCCCGCCGTGGACGGCCGCGCGGCTCGCCGTGGGTGCATCCAAGCCCAGTATCAGGCGCATGGTGGTGGACTTCCCGGCGCCGTTAGGTCCGAGAAACCCTGTGACAAGGCCGGGCCGCACCCGGAATGACAGCCCGTCCACTGCCAACTTGTCGCCGTAACGTTTGGTCAAGCCGTTCGCTTCGATCATGGCTCGACCGTACTGATCCGACCCCGACGAAGAATCCGCCTTCAGGAGACAGTTGCTACTGCATCGGGAGTAGATGTAGGGCGGCGCGTCTGCTCAAGAGGAAGTACCGCCGGCCCGGGCGAGACCCGTCTCGAAGGCCACCACGACGAGCTGGGCGCGGTCGCGCGCGCCGAGCTTCACCATGGCCCGGCTCACATGTGTCTTTGCCGTCAGAGGACTCATCGTGAGTTGTTCGGCGATCTCGTCGTTTGAGAGGCCGGCCGCCACAAGTCCCAAGACCTCACGTTCGCGTTCGGTCAGCACATCGAGACGTTCTGCGCCCCTCGTTTCGCGTGAGAACTCCTCGATCACGCGGCGCGTGACGGCGGGAGCCAGCAGGCTGTGGCCAGAGGCCACTAGCCGGAGCGCCGAGCGCAGATCATCGGGATCGACGTCCTTCAGCAAGAACCCACTGGCGCCAACCCGGAGAGCTTGGAACACATACTCGTCGATCTCGAACGTGGTGAGGACGAGCACGCGTACCCCCTCGAGGTGGGGATCGGAAGTGATCCTTCGTGTGGCCTCGAGACCGTCGAGCACCGGCATGCGAATGTCCATCACCACGACGTCCGGTCGGGTCGAACGAGCAAGAGCCACGGCCTCCCGCCCGTTGGCCGCTTCGCCGACCACGGTTAGATCGTCGGTGAGCTCGAGCAAAGCTCTGAAGCCGGCACGGACCACGGTCTGATCGTCCGCGAGCACGACTCGAATCGTCACGCTGAGTCCTCGTTGACTGGAAGCACGGCATGTACCCGGAACCCACCGTCGGGCATCGATCCGTATTGCACTCTGCCTCCGATCGCGATCGCTCGCTCGGTCATCCCGATCAGACCGAACCCGGGTGCGCGCACCGATTCATGCTCGGCGCTATCCCTCGTCGAATCACCGTCGTCGGAAACTTCGACGACCACCATGTTGTTCTCGCACGTCACCGAAACAGCAACGTTCGCGGCATCGGCGTGACGGATGACATTGGTGAGCGCCTCCTGGACGATACGGTAGGCGGCAAGTTCAACTACCGCAGGCAGCCTCCCCGCGCCCGTATCCTGCTTCAACGTTACGTTCACGCCGGCGCTTCTTGTGCGCTCTACCAGCTCGTTGAGCTGGTCCAGATGCGGCGCCGGGCTGGGGGATCCCTCCGATTGGTCGTCGCGTAGCACGGCCACCGTTGCACGAAGCTCTTGGAGCGCCTCTCGACCCAACGCGCGTACCTGAAGCATGGCCCGGCGGGCTACGTCGGAGCGTGCCTCAAAGGCCTCGACTGCAACACCCGCCTGTACGGTGATGCCGGCAACCGTGTGGGCGACGATGTCGTGCAGCTCACGGGCGATCCGTAACCGCTCCTCCTCCACGCGTCGGCGCGCTTCGTGTTCGCGGTCGGCATTGGCTCGCGCGGCGCGGGCCGCATATGAATCCAGTAGCTCTCTACGGCTGCGAACGCTTTCCCCGAGTAACAGCGCAGCGGCCGGGAGAACCATCTCTGCCAGGGTCGGAACACCCACGTCCGTGATGAAGTCGGGCCACGTGTTGCGCGCGATCCAGGCCAATCCCGCAGACCACAGCATTGCCAATGCACCTACGACGATGCTGCGGCGGCGGTTTCCCTGCACGGCAACCGTGTAAAGGGCCACGATCGTCGGCAGGTTCAACAACTCCCCGAAATGCCCGAGCGCATACAAAGTAGTCAGCGCGACCATGCAGATCACCGCTACGAGGAGAGGCCGCCATCGGCGGACCAGGAGGGCAGCGATCGACACCGCGACCAGTAGGTGGGTGATGGCGTCGGCTTGACGGGTGCCCGGCAAGTTCGACCAAGCGTCGAGCGACGTCACCATCGCGACAACGGCGACGGTAATGGCGTCGACCACGACCGACGATTTCAACGTTTCCGGGATGGAGATCTTCATGCATACCAATGTACGGTCGGCGGTCACCCGCGACATACAGCCGCGAGCGTAGTGCGCTACTCCGGACGCGGTAGCGGGCGGTGGACTCGTGAGTTGCACCACATCTTGCGTATGTCCATTTGTTCGCTTCGAGCCGCTGGTCGTTGAGATCTGACGACGGTCGGCATTCTCAGGATGACCGATGATTTTCCGATGGCTTCCCGGTCTTTACACCTGAGGGATCGTTCACCCGTAAGGGAGGCATGCCTATGACGACTTACGCGACCTCGCCGGATGGGACTCAGATCGCCTTCGACCGACTCGGTCAAGGTCCACCGATGGTGGTGGTGAGCGGCATGTTCTGCGATCGGCGGACGACTCACGAACTGGCGGAGCAGCTGGGGCGGGAGTTCACCGTCATCAACTACGACCGCCGTGGGCGAGGCGATAGCAGCGACACGACGCCGTACGCTGTTGAGCGCGAGGTCGAAGACCTCGGCGCAATGATCGCCGAGGTCGGGGGTACGGCTTCGGCATACGGCCATTCCTCGGGTGCGGGACTTGCCTTGGAGGCGGCCGCGCGCGGGTTGCCCATCACCCGGCTCGTGCTGCACGAGCCGCCATACGGCCCCGACGATGAGGAAAGCAAGCGGGATGCGCGGGAGCTCGCGGAGAACGTCCGATCGGCCGTCGCGGAGGATCGCCGTGCCCACGCGATCAAGCTGTTCTTCGAGGCCTCGGGGTTGCCACCGGAGATGATCGAGGGAGCGACGAGCGATCCGAAGATGCTCGCCGTGGTCCCGACGATGCCCTATGACTTCGAGGTCGTGGGGGACGTCACCCGGGGTGGCACGATCCCGGAAGCCCTCGTCCGGGCCATCAGCATTCCGACACTCGTGATCGCTGGCGGGGCGAGCCCCGATTTTTTTCGGGACACCGCCGCTCGGATTGCGGAGCTCCTGCCGAACGGGAAGAGCGCAGTGCTCGAGGGTCACGATCACGGCGCGCCTCCCGACGTGGTCGTTCCGATGGTTGCTGAGTTCCTCACTACCTCGTTGCTGGCTCGGTAGCCATGGGGCATGCGGTCGACGAGTACCTGGCACGGCTCCCACAGGACCAGAAGGACGACCTTGAGCGGCTGCGTCACACGATCAGATCGGTCGTGCCAGGAGGTGGATCGTCGTTCGGACCGGGCGATTGGCTGCCCGCGATCTCAATCTAGGAGGGGCTCATTGTGGCCAAGTTGATCTACTCGTCGATCATGTCCCTTGACGGTTACGTCGCAGACGAGGAAGGCAGCTTCGATTGGGGAGAACCCGACGAGGAGGTACACAGCTTCATTAACGACCTCGAGCGGGAGGTCCGGACCTACCTTTACGGGCGCCGGCTGTATGAGGTAATGGTCGCTTGGGAGACAATCAATACCGGCGAGCAGCCGGCTTACATGCGCGATTTCGCAGAGATATGGCAGAGAGCCGACAAGATCGTGTACTCCAAAACGCTTGAGATCGTATCGACCGCTAAGACGCGGGCGAGCGAGACTTCGATCCCGAAGCGGTTCGACAGATCAAAGCGCACGCAGGACGCGACATCATCGTCGGCGGTCCCGAACTTGCTGCCCACGCTTTCAGGGCAGGCTTGATCGACGAGTGCCACCTGTTCCTCGCTCCCATCGTCGTTGGAGGAGGGAAGCAATCTCTTCCGAACAATGTCCGCATCAAGCTCGAGCTGATGGACGAACGCCGTTTCAGAACGGGCATGGTTTATCTTCGCTACCGCTGCCAGACGTGACCGTGAGTTAGGTCCATGACCTATCTGGCTCTACTACGTGGCGTCAATGTCGGCGGGAAAAACAAAGTGGAGATGAAACAGCTGAAGACCGTCTTCGAAGAGGCCGGAATGACGTCGGTTAAGACCTACATCAACTCCGGTAACGTGATCTTCTCCACAACTCTCCGAGGGAGACCTCGACTCGTCAGACTCCTCGAGGGAGCGATCGCCCAGCGCTTCGGCTTCAGGATCGACGTACTCCTGCGCGACGTCAAGAGCATGAAGGCCGTCGTGAAGGCGCTGCCCACCCACTGGACGAACGACAAGACGATGAAATGCGACGTGATGTTCCTGAGGGATGACGTCGATCGGCCCTCTATTCTGAAGCAGCTCCCATTCAAGCCGGAGCTTGAGGATGTGCGATACGCACCGGGAGCCGTCATCTGGCGCGTCGATCGCAAGAATGTCACGAGGAGCGGAATGATGAGGCTCGTCGGAACACCGCTCTACAAGCGGATGACTATCCGAAACTCCAACACAACCCGCAAGCTACTTGAGCTCATGGAGGTGTGAAGGAGGTCGGTTCGTGCAGCGCGCCCGGAGTGCCTCGTTCTCGTCACCGACCGAATACCGGCCGTTCAGGCTTCGTTAGGACCTCCTCCTCAAGAGAGGTACGAGCACTCGGCCTCGTTACGTGGATAGCATCGAGAGCATGCGTGACATCTCCGACGGCTTCCTCCTCAACATGGCCGAGGTTTCCGCTTCGCTGATCGGTCTTTTCTTGGTGGGAGTGTTCTTCTACGTCGAAACGGGCTTTCGCCGGTATTCCCGTGCCCGTGACGTCGTGGAGCCCTACTTCAGGGCCAGTACCAGGATCGTTCTGATTCTCTACTCGATCCCGCTCGTGCTCTCCCTCACGCTGGTGGTCCTTGAGCCGATCTGGACCAGGATCCTGTTCGCCGCTCTGAGCACCGGCCTGGTCGCCGCGAACCTCGACACGGCTGTTCGCATCCGCGCGGTTGCACGAGTCACGGGTTCGGCCGCGTTGCTGGTGAACGAGATCGCGGGCTCGGTGGCGGTTGTGGTGATCGTCATCGTCCCCTGGATGCTCGGTGGATTCCATCCAACGAGGGAAGATCTCACGTGGGCGATCCTGCTGTCATTTGCCACCGGGTTCGCAAGCATCTGCGCCTTGGTGCTATCCGCGTTCGACATTGCGAGGTTCGAGGCAGCCGGCCGCACCGGAGAGGATCATCAGTAGGAGCACTCGGTGTAGCCGACGGCGACCATGCTGTCGAGAGCGTCGACATCGACCACTTTCATGGGATCAAGGGTAGGGGGCAGTCGCAACTCTGTCGGGAACTGAGACACATGTGCCGGAGCCAATGTGGGACAGAGGTGCCGAACTTTTCACAGTCAGCCTCAGACTTCCCAGTAAGTTGGCGCCATGGTATCGCGCGGCATCTGTCACCGGCCTAACCTGCTGGTGCGGCGAGTTGTGTCCCCTACTGTGCCGTCGTCACCAAGGAGGGTCTCTTCAGAGGAAGGTTTGATAAACCGTTCGAACAGGAAGTCCATGTCCACGATGTGGGAACTCGCGAGTATCAGGGCCTCGCGGTCGAGAAGGCTTTCGTGACGAAGAATGAGCTCTGCGAGTCCCCGGAGCCCTCCCAATGTTGGTCACGAACTTCGGCCTAGACTTGGCGACACTGCCGAAAACCGGGGGTGCCAATCATTTAAGGCGTTCATCTGGGAGAAGTACGGGCCGCCGGAAGCGCTTCGGATGGCGGAGGTCGAGACGCCTACGCCGGACGCCGGTGAGGTCCTGGTGAAGGTGCTGGCAATATCCGTCAATCCGGCGGACTGGCACTCCATGCGCGGCAAGCCCCTTTTCTCGCGCACCACCCTGGGCTTGCTGCGGCCGAAACGCAAGATCCTCGGCGTCGACATTGCCGGGCAGGTGGAGGCGGTCGGCAGCGGCGTTACCAGGTTCAAGCCCGGCGACGAGGTCTATGCCAATCTCTTAGACCATGGCTACGGCGGCTTTGCCGAATACGTCTCGGTGCCAGTTGACGTTATGTCGTTGAAGCCGGCGAACCTGTCGTTCGAGGAAGCCGCTGCGGTTCCGATGGCGGCGGTAACCGCACTCCAGGGCCTTCGCCACCACGGAGAAATCCAGCTCGGGCAGAAGGTGCTAATTAATGGCGCTTCCGGCGGCGTCGGCACGTTTGCGGTCCAGATCTCCAGGTCATACGGGCCCGAGGTGACCGGCGTGACCAGCACCCGGAACATCGACCTCGTCCGTTCGCTCGGCGCCGATCACGTCGTCGACTACACGAGGACCGACTTCGTCCGTAGCGGGCAGCGCTACGACCTCATCCTCGACACGGTCGGGAACCGATCGGTGCCCGATCTCAGACGTGCGCTTGCCGAGGGCGGCAAGGCCGCCGTCACCGGATTCACCAGCGTGGCGAAGCTCATGGCGGTTTCGATGCGCGGCGGCAAGGACATCGCCATGGTGATGGCGCACGCAACCACCAAGGATCTGGAGCTCCTGTCGGAGCTGGTTGAGGCCGGCAAGGTGCGCCCGCAGATTGACCGGCGCTATCCCTTCGCCGAAATCCCCGCAGCGATCGCCTACCTGGAACAAGGTCACGCCGGGGGAAAGGTGGTCGCGGGGGTGGCATGAGGGGTCTCCCGACGTCCGCCCTTGTCACCAGTAGTGGAGGGCAAAGATCCGCCCGAAGAGTCGGCACCTTCCCGCTTGTTTGAGTTCTGAAGGCACTTTCGACGACAAGGCGGCCGACGTACGCTGAAGCAATGGATAGTGAGAGTCTCATCGAGACGATCCGACGGGCGGTGATTGGCGAGGACGAGGTAATCGTTGGTCCTTTCGGCCCCCGTCGTGTGACCTACGCGGACTACACAGCCTCGGGTCGGGCCCTCACGTTCATCGAGGATTTCATCCGCGACGCAGTGCTGCCGCTATACGCAAATACGCACACAGAGACATCCGGTACCGGTCTCCAGACCACCCGTTTCCGTGAAGAAGCTCGGACGATCATTCGTGAGTCCGTAGGGGGAACGGAGGAGCATGCGGTGATCTTTTGCGGATCGGGGTCAACGGGCGCGATCGACAGATTGCTCAATATCCTCAACCTGAGGATCCCGAATGATCTCGATCGGCGTTACCACCTTTCCGAGGTCATCCCGGATGACGAGAGACCTGTGGTCTTCATCGGTCCCTACGAGCATCATTCCAACGAGCTCCCGTGGCGAGAATCGATAGCAGACCTCGTCGTGATCGGTGAGGACTCGAACGGCATGATCGATCGGGATCACCTTGCGCGCGAGCTCATCCGTTTCCGGGACCGTCCACTAAGGATCGGAAGCTTCTCGGCCGCGTCGAATGTCACCGGGATCGTGAGCGACACGAAGGGGATAGCGAGCCTGCTGCACGAGCAGGGAGCACTGTCTTTTTGGGACTTTGCAGCAGCAGCTCCCTACGTAGGTATCGACATGGGATCCGCGCCGAAGGGCTCCTGGTACAAGGACGCGATCTTCATATCTCCCCACAAGTTGATTGGGGGGCCCGGGACCCCAGGTGTGCTCGTGGTCAGGAAGAACTTGCTGACGAACAGGGTACCGGCGGTTCCGGGTGGGGGCACAGTGGCTTACGTAAATCCCACCGAGCACCGCTACCTCGACAATCCGGAGCACAGAGAGGAAGGGGGCACTCCCGCCATCGTCGAGTCGATCCGGGCGGGCCTCGTTTTTCAACTCAAGCAAGCCGTCGGCGCGAAGGAAATAAAGCGGAGAGAAGAATCCTTCATCCGGCGGGCCATCGTGTCGTGGGACAAGAATCCCAACATCGAGATTCTCGGCAACCACGACGCGAAGCGACTCTCGATCGTGTCATTCGTCGTGCGACATGACAGTCGATATCTGCACCACAACTTTGTAGTGGCACTGTTGAACGACCTCTTCGGTATCCAGTCGCGCGGGGGTTGTTCCTGTGCGGGTCCTTACGGGCATCGTCTCTTGGGGATAGACATCGAGCGATCACATCGGTTCGAGCGAGAGATTGCACGCGGCTGCGAAGGGATAAAGCCCGGATGGGTTCGGATCAACTTCAACTACTTCATCTCCGAGGCCGTCTTCAGCTACATCCTCGAGGCGGTTCATCTGGTCGCTACCCACGGACGGCGCCTATTGCCGCACTATGGCTTCGAGCCGCAATCTGGCCTGTGGTTCAACAGGCTTGGTCTCGCCGAGCCTCCGATGAGCCTGAGGGATCTCTCGTACGAAACGGGCGGGCTGACCTACGCGCCTCATCGGAGGAGCGAGCCGGAGTCGGCGCTACTGGATTACCTTCGCTATGCACGTCACATCTTCGAAGAGGCGGATATCCGAGATCTCGGGCCCGTTGCCAGGCCGAAACTCAGCGAAGACTTCGAGCATCTGCGCTGGTTCACGCTCCCAGAAGAGGTCTTGCCGACGTCCACCGCCGACCTCCCATAGGCACCTTGCTCGGCGCCGGCTGACCGACCTTGACCGACCGTTGCGTCAGACCTTCCGGCTGGAAGTCCGCTCTGACAAGCCTTCACATCGCGCGAACTGCCGCGTGACGACCGACGACGACTTGGTGGCCGCCATCGGTCAGACGCCAACGAACCGACCACTTCACGTGGATGGTGCGCAGAGGCTGTAGGAGCAGTAAAATCGAATCGGGAGGTGAGACCGATGACGGAGCATGAGCACGCTCGCTCATCCCGCCCGGCCAGGCATCACCACCTCGCAGCGCCGGAACAGGTCGCACACGGTTTCGACGAGGGTCTCCGTAGCATGCCGCGCCGACCCGAGGAAGAGCGCGAGGGGCACTTTTCCTGGGGCCAGGAACGACTGCCGGAAACTCGCACGGCAGAAAAGCGAGGGCGGTTTAGCTCTGGCCTGGAAGGCCCGCCTGATGCGGCCAAGGATCGAGAGCGTCGCTTCAGTCAAGGACAGGAAGCCGACAGCAACTCGGCGTAGAAACGAACTGTCGCTTTGTCAGCTATCCTGTCCGGCGCGGTGCCCTGGTGGGGTTCTGAAAGGCCCATGGACGAACCCCGCGGTGGAGACTGTCACCAGGAGCACCGTCCACCTCGCTTCGCCAGCCCTAATGGGAGAGGGATTCTCCCTCTCCATCACAAACGAAGTCGGTGAGTGAATTGAATTCGGGATTGCTACTCGTAACGACTTCTACTTTCGATCCAACACCGTCGCAGCACGAAAACCGTGTATCAACGCTGTGATTTATTGGCGCCCGCTAAGGGTTGGCGCGGAATCGCCCTCGTACCAGACGCGATGACGATGCATCGGCGCCTGCCACGGTTGGTTAAGGCCCTCGTGAGCCGACGCCTCATTGGATTTGGTCCATGCCGGGGGCTAGATTGCCTTCAACGAGACCGCGCCCGTTACGTCCGCAGGTCTGCAAGCATGGAGTGATGGCGCGGAACCGGTGGGTGATTTTCGCGCTCCTCGTCGGAGGTCTACTGTCGAGTGCCACGTCGGGGCATGGTCAAGCATCGGGACGCGCGCGCGTTATCGAGCTCTCTGGGATCATCGATCCCACCACCGCCGGCTTCCTGCAGAGCCAGATCGCCGCGGCTCAAGACGAGGTCGACGTGCTGATCATCGAGCTCGACACTCCCGGCGGTCTCGACGTGTCGATGCGCAGCATTATCAGCGACATGCTCGCATCGCGTATCCCTACCGTCGTGTGGATCGCGCCGCGCGGTGCGCGCGCTGCATCCGCAGGAACGTTCATCACCTACGCCGCCAATCTCGCGTACATGGCCGACGCGACCGAGGTCGGAGCTGCAAGTCCGGTCAATCTGGGTGGGGAAGGCTCGGAGACACTCGAGAAGAAGGCCACAAATGACGCGGTTGCCTTCATCACCGAGCTCGCGCGCTTGCGCGGCCGTAACGTGGAGTGGGCCGAGGACGCGGTCCGAGAAGCGGCGTCGCTCGGCGCTACGGACGCAGTTGAGATGAACGTCGTGGACGGCATCGCGTCGACGCTCGACGATCTCCTCGAAGCGATGGACGGGCAACGCGTCGACGTCGCCGGCGAGGTCACGGTAACCATGGAGACGTGGGACGCCGCCGCACAGAAACCGAGCGTGGACGTCGAGCGCGTCGGTATGAACCTCTTCCAGCGGCTGCTCCACTTCGCGACACAGCCGGAGGTCGCGTTCCTGTTGGTGTCGTTGGGGACGCTCGCGATCATCCTGGAGGTGTACACCTCGGGCATAGGGCTCGCGGGGATCCTCGGTGCGATTTCTCTGGTGCTGGGCTTCTACGGACTTACCGTCCTGCCGACGAACTGGGCTGCGGTCGCGCTCATCATCCTGGGGATGGTGTTCTTCCTTGTCGAATTGCACGTCCCCGGCATCGGGGTGTGGACGGTGGGAGGAGCCGCGGCCCTGGTCGCGGGTGGGTTGCTTCTGTTCTCGGGTGCGTCGCCTGCGGTGGCTCTGTCACCGTGGGCGATCGCGCTCGTGATCGCGGTCACGGTCCCGTTCTTCCTGTTCGCGATGACCGCCGCGCTGCGCGTCAGGCTCCGGCCCTCGGTGATCGGACCCGAAAGCCTCGTCGGGATGACGGGGGAGGCGCGAACCGACATCTCCTCGGAAGGTACCGTGATGACCAAGGGGGCACTCTGGCGAGCGCGCGCGGCGGGCCCATCCATCCCCGCAGGCTCCAGGGTGCGGGTGGAGCGAACCGAGGGGCTGCTGCTGGTGGTCAGCCCCCATAGTGAGGAGGACCGATGACGACAACGGGCATAGTGATCTTGGCGGTCGCGTTTTTCCTCCTGATCCTGGCGGCTTCGTCCATCCGTATCGTCCAGGAGTACGAGCGAGGCGTCATCTTTCGCCTCGGGCGCGTGATTGCCGGTGCGAAGGGGCCGGGCTTGTTCTTCATCATCCCAATCATCGATCGGATGGTGAAGGTGAATCTCCAGATCGTGACGTTGGACGTGCCTCCGCAGGACGTGATAACTCGCGACAACGTCACCGTGCGCGTGAACGCCGTTTGCTATTTCCAGGTGTTCGACTCGGTGAAGGCGACGGTCGAGATCCAGAACTATTACTACGCCACGTCCCAGATCTCCCAAACCACGCTGCGCGCGGTGCTCTCGAAGGTCGATCTCGACGACATCCTCACCGAACGCGATCGGCTCAATCAAGATCTCCAGCGCATCATCGACGAGGTCACCGACCCGTGGGGCGTGAAGGTTTCGCTGGTCGAGATCAAGGACGTCGATCTGCCCACCGAGATGCAGCGGGCCATGGCGCGTCAGGCGGAGGCCGAACGCGAGCGGCGGGCCAAGGTCATCAATGCCGAAGCTGAGTTCCAGGCGTCCGAGCGCCTCGCCCAAGCGGCGGAGGTCATCGCTCGTCACCCGATCGCCTACCAGCTCCGCTACCTTCAGACGGTGGTCGAGGTGTCAGCCGAGAAGAACTCGACGCTGGTGATCCCGATTCCGATCGAGTTCCTGAAGCCGTTCCAGAAGGCCTTCGGCGAGGAAGCAAGCACGTTCGAATAGTCCTTTCGTCAGAGTGATCCCGGGGGACAGATCGATTCGGCTTTCGGGAGCCGGAGCCGCTCGGAGATCGCTCCGAGTTTCTCGGAACGCCTCGGGATTAGTCCCTTACCCCCCAGTACCAGAGGGCTGCTCAAACAGCCTGATCTAGTTGACTCGGGAGGAACGACCAGCGCCCTCGGCGAGCCGGTAGGATCTCGTTCCAGGGAGCGCCGGGAAGTCTGGTCGGCACTGGTTTCGCCCGCAAAGAAGGGATCATGTCGACCGGAAAGCCTCCGCTCAACCATTCATGGATCGCCAGCGACAGGCCGGTCGCTCGCTACCTTGCCCGCCCGGTTCGCGAGTTTCTGGATACCGAGGCGGCGGGCGGAATTGTGCTCCTCATGGCCACCCTCGCGGCGATCATTTGGGCCAACTCGCCGGTGGCGGGTAGCTATGAACGTCTCTGGACCACCCAATTCTCGTTGCGAGTCGGGCCCCTTGGGTTAACCCAAGACCTCCGACACATCGTGAACGACGGCCTCATGACGGTCTTCTTCTTCGTCGTCGGCCTCGAGATCAAACGCGAACTCGTCGCGGGCGAGCTAAACGATTTGCGTCGGGCGGCTCTGCCCGCCATTTGCGCCCTGGGTGGCATGGTCATGCCCGCCTTGATCTATCTCGCTCTTAACATTGGGGGCGATGCCTCATCTGGCTGGGCAATCCCCATGGCGACCGACATCGCCTTCGCCGTCGGGGTGCTGGCTCTGGTCGGGTCGAGATGTCCGCCCGCGCTGAAGGTCCTCCTCTTAAGCATCGCCATCGTCGACGACATCGGCGCCATCATCGTCATCGCCTTCGTCTACACCACCCAGATTCACCCCGAGTGGCTGTTGGTTGCCAGTGCCTTCGCCATCGTGATCGCCCTCATGCGGATCGTGCGTGTGTGGTGGACGCCCGCCTACGTCGTGGTTGGAGTGGCGCTGTGGTACGCGATGTTCGAATCAGGCGTACACGCCACGCTTGCCGGCGTCGCGCTCGGTTTGCTGACACCTGCCTTGCCGGTGGATCCGAGCGGCATTCGGGATGCTGTCCGAGAGGCGAGCAGTCTCGCCGACGAGCCCACCCCCGCGAAGGTCCGCGCCGCTACGTTGCAGGCAAAGGAGCTTGTAGCGGTTGGAGAACGCCTCGAGCATCTCTTGCATCGGTGGTCGAGCTTTGCCATCGTGCCGGTGTTTGCGCTTGCCAACGCCGGTGTGTCGATCTCCGTGGATGCGATGAGGGAGGCGGCGACCTCTGTAGTAGTCCTTGGCGTTGTCGTGGGCCTCGTGGTGGGAAAACTGGTAGGCATCAGCGGCTTTGCATGGCTCGCGGTCCGGTTGGGCCTCGGCGCGCTTCCCGAGGGCGTTGGCTGGCGACAGGTCGTCGCGGTGGGCGCCCTTGCGGGTATCGGCTTCACCGTTGCACTGTTCATCGCCGAACTCGCGTTTCGCGAGCCCCGGATCGTGGACGAGGCCAAGATCGGAGTCCTGCTTGCGTCCTTTGCTGCGGCCTTGCTCGGGTGGACCCTGATGAGATGGTCGGGTGACTGATGACTAGCCTGGTTGCGGATGAGCGATCCGCGCTTCGAAAATCAGGACTTAGTTCGTTCGTGGATCGCAACCTCGTATTCGACGACGCTCTGAACGCTGCCACCGACGACACCGACCGCATCGCTGCGAAGCCCGCTGGCTTTGACGCGACTTGCCTCCATGGCTTCGGGCGTGTCCCAGACAGACATCGTCAGAGCGCGATCGTCATCGCGGCTAACGAGAAGGTAGACCTCCTGTGGACTCAGTTCCCTGATCTGGTCGATTGCATCGCCGAAGGCCGCGACCGCCTCCCCCATTCTGTGGCCTGGAATTTCGTAGACCGCAACGCGTGCATACATCGGCGTACTCCCTTCCTCGTTGCGACAAACCTATAACTACTTCGATTCCGCACAATGGTTCGGGCCCCCTCGTCCCATTCGGCACCGGCCTCGATCAGAGCGAAGACTTGCGGCGGCCTGGCTCTGTACCCACGCCACGGTTCACTGTTGTAATCGCGCATGAAAATACGAGCCATCTTGTCGCCGTCGAACTCCGCGAGCGGCCCTGTGAACGGACCAAAAGCGGACGAGGGAGGGGACCAAAAGCGGACCAATCCGACGTATGACCGCCGGACTCACAATCAGTGGGTCCTGGTTCGAGTCCAGCCGGCCCTACCCAAACACCCCTAATGCGAACCAAGGCCGATCGATATCAGCTGAATGCAAAGAGACTTCCTGCGTCCCATGGAAACGAGTCGTCTCGTTGGAGAAGCCATTGACATGCTCCTGAATTTGACGTTAGTCTAACTAACATGAAAGCTCGTGGGACTCGGCGGCCCTACCACATGGTTGCTAGGGCAGAGTCCGTGGCCGCAACCCGCGAGCAGATCCTCGATGCCGCGGTCGAGACGTTCTGGAGCGCGCCTACGACGGAGATCCCCCTTGACGGCGTTGCCTCGCTTGCGGGCGTATCACTGCAGACCTTGATCCGTCATTTCGGCAGTAAGAAGGGACTACTCGCCGCCGCCGTGCAGCGTGAGACGAGCAGGGTGCAGCGCCAGCGTGATGAAGCCCCAGCCGGAGACGTCGAGGGGATCGTCCGGGTGCTGCTCAATCATTATGAGGACCTCGGAGATCGCGTGCTCCGGGTTCTGGCAGAAGAGCAGCGGACGGAGCAGCTGCGAGAGCTAGTTGATATCGGCCGCGCTACGCACAAGGCTTGGTGCGAGCGTGTGTTCGCCTCCGCGCTCTCAGAGTTGCAAGGAGTCGAGCGTCAACGGCGGTTGGCACAGCTCGTCGCGATCTGTGACGTCTATACATGGAAGCTCCTCCGCAGGGACGCTCGCCTCAGTCGCCGCCAAACAGAACTCGCTCTGGTCGAACTATTACAAGCGCTCATGGAGGCCTCGTGATGAGTCAGATCCTTGCTTATACCTCGCCTGCCCGCGGGCATCTGTTTCCGTTGGTGCCGATCCTCGACGAACTTCGGCAGCGCGGCCACAACATCGTTTTGAGAACGCTCGCTTCCGAGGTCCGGATGATGAGCGACCGTGGGTTCGACGCGGCGCCGATCGATTCGGCGATCGAGAGGCTTCACCATGATGACTATCTGTCGCGAAGCCCGATCGGAAGCCTGAAGCGTTTTGTGCGGGTTTTTGGTGAGCGCGCCCCTCTCGACGCCGAAGACCTCACGCATGCGATCGATGACGTGCAGCCCGACGCTCTTCTCGTCGACGTCAATACATGGGGAGCCTTGGCCACGGCTGAGGCATGGGGCGGTCCGTGGGCGACTTGGTGTCCATTCCCCATCCCCTTGCGATCGCGTGAAGCTCCTCCGTTCGGTCCTGGGCTCACTCCGGCACGAGGACCTTTGGGACACTTGCGAGACGCTTTGTTGCGCCCTCTGATCTTCGGGTCATTGGAAAGAATCCTGATCCCTCGTACCAACCAAGTTCGACGGCGGATTGGGCTGCCGCTTCTCGAGGGCGCGGACGATATCTTCCGCGCGCCGCCACTGATCCTCTATATGACGGCAGGCCGTTCGAATATCCGCGCTCCGATTGGCCCGCCACCGTACGGTTGGTTGGCCCCTGTGCCTGGGACCCTCCGACGGCACCGCCGGAGTGGCTGAACGATGTGGATGGACCCTTGGTGCTCGTTACGACTTCATCGGAGTTCCAGGACGACGGCCGCTTGGCCGAATGTTCGTTGGAGGCGTTGGCGGACGAGGACGTCCACGTCGTCGTCACCGTGCCTTCCCTCGCGCCGAGAAAGTTCGATCCTCCGCCGAACGCACGCGTGGTGTCTTTCCTTCCGCACGGGCCCCTCCTCGAACGTGCGGCCTGTGCGATCACTCACGGCGGGATGGGCGCGACGCAGAAAGCCCTTGCACGCGGCGTACCCGTTTGCGCCGTAGCGTTCGGCCGCGATCAACTTGAGGTGGCTCGACGCGTCGACATCGCCGGCGCTGGAACCCGTCTACCGGCCAAGAAGCTTCGCCCGGACAGGCTACGCGCCGCGGTGCGCGACGCGATCGGCTGTCGGGAGGGTGCGAGAAGGATTGCCCAGGCTTACCGTGACGCAGGCGGACCCCACGCGGCTGCTGACGGCATCGAGGACCTAATCGCCTCACGTCCGCAGTTATCAGGCTTATCAGGCTAGACGTGGGACGTCTCGCTTCGGTTCGGCTTGTAGCCGACGGTTGCACGCGCCTGTTCTGAGCGACCAGGTCGGAGGGAGCCCAGCGCAGTTGACGTGCCTTCTTCGTGCACAGATGTAGGGAGTGCCCTGTGAAGTCTCGGTGTGAAGTCTCGGGACCCGTGCCCCCGGGGGGAGCCGGACGAACGGGGCGCACAATCAGGAACTCGGTATGCCTCACTGCTTCATACGAGCTCGAAGGGAGGTAGTGGATCCTCCGACACCCGCTTCTGAGGCAAGAATTGTTTTCAAGCGCAGCCTGGGTCCAGGACGAAGCGGTTTCGGTGACGCCTATCGGAACCATTCGGGACGTGGCAGCGTAATAGGGGTGAGAGTAGTGACTCAGTGAGAGGTGCTAAGGGGGAGACAGCCACGGATTGGAGCGTTTCGGACTGAGAAGGCTGGGAGTTGCCTCGTCGTCGTGCTCGTGCTGGCTTCCTGTACTGAGGGTGGACGCAGTGCGACATCTGGCCGAGGCGAGTCGCTGCGGCCCGGAGAGAAGAACCAAAGGATGTCTGAGGAAGCGACTGCTGAGGTTCGCGCCTGCGCCCGAGAGTACGGCTGGAAGTTCAAGAGTCTTCGGGTTCTAGTCGACAGCGCCGGTGTACTGATAAGGGCGCAGTTCAAGGCTCAGAGACTGTCATCCGATGCAGAGCCCCAAGCACTGGTTTTGAACCGTTGTTTGACGCGAGCGGGGGTTAGGAACCCGCTCAGCTCCTGAATCGGGTTGCGAGGTGACCCTAAAGTGCGTCGTCGCTTCAACCAGGCTGTTCTGAAAGCCGTCAACGTCGAAGACGGAATGGTCAAGCACGCTGAGTAGGTCTTCGCGGCTCTCTTCTCACGCCCGAGTTCGAATAGGTGGATCAAGGTGCCCCCGGCGGGATTCGTACCAGAAGGGAGCGCGCCCGACCTGGGGTTTCGCACGGGTCTCCAGGTTATCTCGGGAGGTTTTGAGCTTCCAAGGTCGCCCTGGGCGTGCTAGGGAGCGGTTACGACGCTCGGCTGGTTGTGACGACCAGTTCGAGTTCGGGTTGGGACTCGATCTGATCCTGGACGGCCTAGATCGACTGAGGGACAAACCCTGAGTTGTGCCCGGTTTCGAGAGGCGGTTCAACGATCCGCTTACACCAGATGGGTGGGCCTCAGTAACTTGCGGTTCGCCTGCGTTAGTCAGCCTCTGGTGGCGCTGCTGCACCGAAATCAGGTCTCTACGTGGGGGGTATCGCGATTTCTCCGCCGGGTTAGGTGCCCTAGGCCAGTTGCGGTTGAAATCTGAAGGCTCTGAGGGCCTGAGACTGGTTTGCTACGAGGAGTCGCCGATGCTAGTTTGCGCGAATAATGAGGCTCGGCTTTAGAGAAGACGATCTCGTCATTGCGAGTGGCACCAACCCGGACGAGGTGGCGACATTTCGGTCGGCCCCCATTACCGAGATCAACCCCATTCGTCGCCAATTCTTTCATCCACACACCCTGCTTGATCTCGGGCGAGCCCCTCCTGTCGCGGTGGCGCCAGGCCGCTGAATCAAGGCCGCCCCACTTACGGATCTGGGTTCCCCGTCTTCGTTGGCTCGGATTCTCGACCCCGGGGAGCGATCGACCACAACCCCTGTAACGATGGCGGGCGATGTACGCCTCTAATACACTTCGGGGTCTGATTCTGGTTCACCTTGGCGTTCCGGAGCCGATGGCGACATCGCCGTCATGGGGTCCGATGCAGACCCATGCGCGACAACCGACAACTATGTGAACGGGTGACACCCACAACAAGGAATTGGGGGGTAAGTATGCGGAGCAAAGCCATCATCGTTTCATTAGCGCTCCTAGCGACGAGCCTGGTATTGCTGGCACCGTCGTGGGCCAATAAAGAAGCAACTCCGCGCAACATGCGGGTGCAGCAGGATGACTTCGCGGCGACGCGGTCCAGGGCTCCGCAAAAGAGCAAAGCCCCGAAGACGTTCGCGCCGTGCGTACGCGGTATGGCGGCCGGCACCTATCCGTGCGACCGCATCGACATGATGAGTCATCTCACGCTCGCCGAACTCGGGCTGTCGTTCGTTAACGACACGTGGGGGTGGACGGATCCTCAGACCAGGAAGGACTATGCGCTGGTCGGCGGGACCGAAGGCACGGTCATCGTGGACATCAGCGACCCGAAGCGACCCGATGTGGTGGGCATCCTCCCGGCTCACGCGCTCGATCCGCTGCGCCCGTTCTGGCGGGACATGAAGGTGCATGCCGACCACATGTATGTCGTTTCCGAGCAGCTCGGCCACGGGATGCAGGTCCTCGACCTGACCGAGGTGCGGGGTGTCACCGGCGACCCGGTGGTCTTCCAGGAGACCGCTCACTACGATGAGTTCAGCACTTCCCACAACATCAACATCAACGAGGACACCGGCTTCGCCTACGCGGTCGGCGCGCGCAACCTCGATCGATCACTTAACTGCGCCGGCGGCCTGCACATGGTCGACATCAACGACCCCGCGAACCCGACCTTCGCCGGCTGCTTCGAGGAGCACGGCTACATCCACGACACGCAATGCGTCGTTTACGACGGGCCCGACGCTACCTACCGGGGCCGGGAGATCTGCTTCAACTCGAACGCGGAGCCGCACCACGGCGATCCGACCGGGATCATCAACGCGCTTTCGATCGCCGACGTGACCGACAAGGCCAACCCCGTCGCGCTCGCCCGAGTCGAATACGAAGACGACGGGTACAGCCACCAGGGCTGGCTCGTTCCCGGGCAGCGCTACTTCCTGCACGGCGACGAACTCGACGAGCTCGACCATGGCTTCGGTACCACGACCCGGGTATGGGACGTGCGCGACCTGAACAGTCCTGCGGTGATCGGGAGATTCGAGAACGACACGCCGTCCACCGACCACAACCTCTACACCGAGGGCCGGGTCGCCACCGCTTCGAACTACACTTCGGGCCTGCGCGTCTACGACACCCGCCGGGTTGCTCAGGGCGAACTGTCCGAGGTAGCGTTCTTCGACGTCTACCCTGAGAACGACAACCCCGGCTTCGAGGGCGGAACATGGAGCAACTACCCCTACTTCCGCCAGAAGAACATCGTGACCGTAAGTAGCATGGATCGTGGACTGTTCGTGCTGCGACCTCGGGGCTGAGCAACGAGCAACTACAACGGGTACAAAGGGGCGCCCGCTTCGGTGGGCGCCCCTTTTAACGGAAACCGGAACTCGATCATGGGCGTGACCTGCTTGGACCACGTTAGAACCAACGAAGAATAATTGGAGTTCCGCTTTCTGGTCGGTTGCACACAGACGAGGCGTTGTCATTTTTCCCTACATTGTTCGTCCGCTCGGTCTTGCGATTCCATCCTCGCGAGCTAGTCGCGTCGAGATGGGCCGGCTCGTGAACAAGAAAGGGCCGCTCGTAGCTTAGGCTTCGAGGAGCTCCTTGAGCTTCTGGAGATTCGCGGCTACCGCTTCGCCGACTCGACCACCAAGCAGTGGTGCCGCGACCTTTGCCAAACCCTTTCCCTCGAGATTGGCGCGATTCGTGAGCAGTGTTCATCTGAAACGGGTTCCAGCTCGTAGCTCAACGTTCCTTGAAACGGAACAAGATCGCCGTGGATCGCAAGGCGATGCTCCGGCTCAAACACAGTCACAGTGAAGGTTTCCTCCGCCGGGGAGGGGATGGAGCGCGTCTGGCGATAGGTGGTCCCGACACCAACCGGCCCCTGCGAGGTCTTGTGCGTTTCTACGATTGCGTAATTCCAACGCGGCACATTCTCGAAGGCAGCAAGGTACTCAAAGACCTCGTGTGGTGATCGGCGGATCGTCAACGTGTTCTCGAAGTGCATAGTCACCTCCTCTTGGCCGCCGCAATTTCAGGTTAGGTCAAGGAGTTGAGTGCTGGAACCACCGTGGGGGACAGGATGGCTTTGCTCGCGCAGGTCGCGGACGAATACCCGCACATCACGAGGATGGTCAAAGGGATAAGCCACGACGCGGATACGACGTTGGGGTGGTGCGACGATCAGTTTGAGTTCGAGTTTGGGCCGACCTTATCCTGGACGGTCTCGAGCGGCTACGGGGAGAGACGGCCTAGTTCGCCACCTCTAAGACGACTCAGAAGGAGTTCCGGAGAGTGGATCGGAAACTTGAGGTCGTGTGTGTTCCGGTCTCGGATATCGATCGCGCCAAGGCCTTTTACGCAGAACACGCCGGTTTCAAGGTCGATTACGACACCACGTTCAGCGAGGAGTACCGCGTCGTCCAGTTGACGCCTCCCGGGTCGGGATGTTCGATCCTGATCGGGACTGGGGTGTGGGCGGGGGAGCCGGGGTCCCGGCCGTCGCTCGCGCGCATGGCACCGGGCTCACTCAGGGGTCTGCAGCTAGTCGTTCCGGACATCGAAGGGGCTCGGACTGAGTTGATCGACAAGGGCGTAGACGTGAGTGACATACAGCACTTCGAGAATGGTGCGTGGGTCGATGGACCAGGGGGCGACTGGAACTCGTTCGTCTTCTTCAGGGATCCCGACGGTAACGGCTGGGTAATGCAGGAGAGTCCCGCGTCGTAGGTCCGCGGCTGCGCCGCAGAGTTCGCCGTCCTTATGGGCAACCGCAGACCGTCTCCGACTCTCAGACAGGGAATCCGAAGATCGAGGCGTCGTGACCTGGGCCTTCGGTGGCGTTTGGCCTCAATCGGGGCCACAGCCGTCGGGTCCTAGCGACGTCGCACACTCCCGAAGCCACGGTCCTCGTGCTCCTCGAGCACACCATGAGGTCGCTCCACCAGTACCGCACGTGCTTGCCGATGCGGTGACCTTTCGGGCCGGTACCTCGGTGGCGCCAGCTATAGATCGTGGTGTTAGGGACGCCGAGTCGACGAGCGACTTCCTGCAAGGTCAATAGCTCGCGCTCGCCAGGTGGTCCTTGCACCCGATGGTCCATGAAATCTCGCTTCGCCGTACCCATTAAGCCACCTCCTGGTTCCAGGCGCCGGTCCACCGGCGCGCCTGCAAGCGACGGCTCCGGTCGGGCGGTCAAACGTTGTCTAGGGTCGAGTATCGCCGTGTGGCGCACAGGGGAAGGAGGCCGCGTCGTGAAGCAATCGAGAGAGCAGGAGACTGGCTTCACCTTCGAGATCTGCGTCGCGTCGGGCGAGGAGGGTAGCCAGCTTCGGCTTGAGCAGGCGCGTGCCATCAAAAGGTGTCTCATCTGGCTGAGGGAGGAACGACGCACCGCATCGGCCGCCCACCCCGAGGGAGACGGGAAGCGCGCTCCAGGAATCAATCGTCTGGGTAAGGATCTGTTCCCTTCTGGCTGCGTGCCCTACGTAAGGTACGTACCAGAAGGGAACGTGCCCCCGGCAGGGCACCAACCAGAAGGGAACGGGCGCGAGCAGCTGTTTCGCGCCACGGTCTTGTCGTCGTCGGCGGATTTGAGGTGCCGAAGTCGCCCTGGGCACGATGACCGGCGAGGATCTAATCGGAGCGATTCACGCATCCGCCCTCGGGGCGTCTCCGGGGCGCCTGCGGGGCGTCTGCAGGGCGCCGTCGCATGCATGTTTGCTCCCGCAGGAGCGTCGTTCGGGGAAGGAGCACGAAATGAGGGGCTATGTAATCGCTCAGGCGGTCGCCGCGGTCGTCCAGTGCCTGCTGGTATGGCTCGTCGTAACCATCACCAACCGCAAGCTAGACAGGAACCGCAAGCTAGACAAGCAGTGGGAGGAAGCTACGATCTCGTCATCAAGCAAGCCGACTCCGGGGAGAACGAGGCGTGACGACCGGGACCTGGCCACCATTTCCCCACCGTGCGACCGCGACATGGCTGCGATTCAGCGATGGGTGTGAGGCAGGGCACCGCGCCGAAGGAGCTTTATGAGCGCTCAGATTTCCGTGTTGGACGCGCCGTCCAATCTCGGACTTCGACCTCCAGCGCCTGGGGTCGTACCCGGCTGCTACAAGCTCGCCGGTGCCATCCGCGACCGCGGGGTCATCCGGCGGCTGGGTGCCGAAGATGCGGGCTGCGTTACACCGCCTCGATACGATCGACATGAGTGGAGTGCGGGCGACGGTGTGGCCAACGCGGAGGGCTTAGCTCATTACACATCGCGTCTGGCCGACCGAGTCGGCGCCCTGGTTGACGCGGACAGGCTCCCACTTGTGCTCGGTGGGGACTGCAGCATCCTGCTCGGAGCCACGCTGGCTCTGTCCCGCCGCGGCCGCTATGGCGTGGCCTTCCTCGATGGGCACTCAGACTTCCGACACCCGGGCAACTCAGTGGGGGTTGGAGCGGCGGCCGGAGAGGATCTCGCCCTTGCAACCGGTCGCGGACAAGCCGATCTCACCGATCTGGAAGGTCGTAGGCCCTACGTCCGGGACGAGGACGTCGCAGTCGTCGGCATCCGCGATCTGGACGAGCACCTCGCAGAGTTGCGCGAGCGCGGGATTTCCACCTGGCCGGTCGCCGAGTTGCGGGCTGAGAGGCCGGAGGCAACGGCCGTCGCGGCCCTCGCTCGCCTGGAGAGGAGCGAGCTCGACGGCTTCTGGGTCCAACTTGATGCCGACGTGCTCGACCCGGCCGTCATGCCCGCAGTTGATACCCCCGACCCCGGCGGCCTCGAGCACCAGGAGCTCGTATCTCTACTGGCCATGCTGATGGCCTCCGCCAAGTGCATCGGTCTTGAACTGACGATCTTCGACCCGGATCTCGATCCCGATGGCCAGCTCGCAGCTGAGCTGACCGACACCCTCGTCGCCGGTATTCAGAGAGGCTTCGGCGAAACCAATCGAGCGCGACCGTGACCTGAATCCACGGGGGCGCTCGCGATGAGCACTGTGTACACGAAGGCTCCCGGTGTCGTGCTGCGCTGTCGCCACTGCGAAGCCGTACTGCTTGTCATTACGCAGCACGATGGCAAACACGTCCTCGGGTTCAAGCACCTAAGGTGGCTCGAAGTCTCGGACCTGTCCTGAACCACTCGAGACGGGATGGCCGCCGGTCTGTTGGCTGACGTTGTCTTCGACCACTCGCTCGTTGCCGCGATGGTGGCGTGGTGATCGGCATCGCCGTACTGGTTGCGCTGATGAGTTACCAGCGGATGGTGTTGGAGCGGGTCAGCACAGCGCCACTCGTTCCGGACGAGGAACCAGGAGCAGGGTAAGAGCGCGCGAGCTCACCAGATTTCATGAGTTCAGATTGGCAGGGGGTCAGTGCGCAGGTTTGATTCCATAGGATTCGCTCAGGAACGCGGTTGACCTGCGGTTGCGTCGGAGGTTCGGTTCTGTGCCCCTAATAGGACAGCTTGCTTTCAAACCCCGAATGGTCCGAGACTCTAAACAAGTTGCAGACTTGACGTGTAGACATCCCTCGGAGCCCTTTGGGTGGAAGAGATTCCCCTCAGTTCGCTTCAGGCCGTTGGTAGATCTGGATGTTTACGCCGTCTCCCACGGTCTTGGATTCCACTAGTTCCAAGATCTTCTTGTCACTCGTCTCCCCGAAGAGGCCCTTGCCGCTTCCCAGCACGACCGGGAAAACCATGAGGCGTAATTCGTCCACGAGGTCGTGCTCCAGCAGGTACTGAACCAGCTGGACGCTGCCGTGCACCACGATGTTCCCCTCGAGCTGCTCGCGTAGCTCCGTGACAGCCTTGGCGATGTCGCCCTTGATGACGGTGGAGTTGTTCCAGGCCGGGCTCTCCAGAGTCGAGGAGACGACGTACTTCGGCATGCTGTTGAACCTGTCGGCGAACTCGCCGCTTCGCGTTGGCCACGCATCCGCAAAACCCTCGTAGGTCACTCGTCCCAAAAGCAGAGCTTCGGCTTCGAAGGCCTCGTCCAGCTTGAACTTGTCGCCCTCCTCGCCCCGAGAGAACTCGAAGCTCCAGCCTCCGTACTTGAAGTCCTCCGATCCGCCCGGATCCTCGACCACGCCATCCAGGGAGATGAATTCGGTGACAACGATCTTTCCCATCAGTTCTCCTCCTCGTATGTTCGTGTTTCCTCGATATCGTTTGGACCGAACCGGGGCATGAAACTCATCGGCTCATGAACGAAGAGCTCGAAGGGCGGTCGAAGCCGGGGCGACGGCACTAGGTACGCGAGTATCCGGCCAAAAGCGCTCCGGTTTCGTCGATCTCGATCGAGAAGTAATCGCCGAATCCATGGCGCCCAGCGCTCAGTGCCCCCGGCAGGATTCGAACCTGCGCACCACGCTCCGGAGGCGTGTGCTCTATCCCCTGAGCTACGAGGGCCAATGGATTCAGGTTAGAGCATCGGCAGGCGTTCGATCGCTGGATGCCAAGTGACCTGGGCGAGCGGGCGATAGCATCCGATCATGTCCGATGCAGCAAAGCGCGTCCTGGTCTGCGATGACGATCCGGTCATCCTTCGCCTTTTGCAGGTCAACCTCGAGCTCGAGGGCTACGACGTGGTTACCGGCCGCAACGGCGAAGATGCCGTGCGCCTCGCCGCCGAAAATACGCCGGACCTGGTCATTTTGGACATCATGATGCCCCGGCTCGACGGGTACCAGGCGTGCGCCGAGATCAAGAGCGCCGAGGCCACGAAGGACGTCCCCGTCGTGTTCCTGTCCGCGAAGGCGCAGCAGTCCGACATCGATAGAGGCAAGGAATACGGCGTTTCGGAATACATGACCAAGCCGTTCGATCCCAACGAGTTGCTCTCGGTCGTCGACCGCCTGCTGCGACGGCCATGATCACGGATCATCTCGTCGAGCTCGTGGCCGAAGCCCTCCGGTCGGCCGCAAGCGACGGCCTTGTCTCCTCCGGGGAGCTGCCCGAGATCTCATTCGAGCGGCCCCGAAGACGAGAACACGGGGACTGGGCTACTAACGTCGCGCTCTCGGCGGCGCGGGGGCATGGCAACCCCCGGACAGTGGCCGAGGCGATCGTGGAGAGGCTTCCTGACTCCGATCTGGTGGAGCGCGTCGAGGTCGCGGGTCCGGGGTTCCTCAACTTCCATCTGTCGCACGGCTGGCTGGCAGATGTCGTTCGTCGCGCCGCCGATCCCGGCTCTCGGTTCGGACGTCTACCGGCCGAGCGCAAAGAGAAGGTCAACGTCGAATACGTGTCGGCCAACCCGACCGGCCCCGTCAACGTCGTCAGCGGGCGCCACGCCGCCGTCGGGGACGCAGTCTCGAACCTGCTCGAGGCCGTCGGCCGCGAGGTAACGCGCGAGTACTTGATCAACGACGCCGGGCGTCAGATCAACCTGTTCGCCGCGTCGGTCATCGCTCGCTATCTCAACGAGTTCGGCATCGATGCACAGGTGCCCGAGGACGGGTATCACGGTGAGTACCTGGTCGATGTCGCCAAGCAGATCGCAGCCGAGCACGGCGATGCGTTCGTGTCCATGTCCGAGCCGGGGCGCACGGACAAGGTTCGCGATATTGCCCTCGCCCTCATGATCGAGGAGATTCGAAGCTCGCTCGAGAGGTTCGGCACGCGCTTCGACGTGTGGTTCTCCGAGCAAGATCGGGTGCACTCGAGCGGAGCCGTCACCAAGGTCTTGGACCAACTACGCGACAGGAATGCGATCGAGGAGCGCGCCGGCGCGCTGTGGTTTCTGTCGACACGCCACGGCGACGACAAGGATCGAGTGATCGTGCGCTCCGATGGTGACTCCACCTACCTGGCCGCGGATGCCGCCTATGTGTCCGACAAGTTCGCCCGCGGCTTTGATCGACTGATCTACCTGTGGGGTGCCGATCATCACGGAACCGTTACGCGCGTGCTGGGTGTTGCCGAGGCCCTCGGTTTTGATCGGTCCGCCGTCGAGATTCGACTGATTCAGATCGTCACGCTCAAAAGGGGGGAAGAGGCGGTCAAGAGCTCGAAACGCGCAGGCAACCTGGTTCCGCTCGACGAGTTGGTCGACGAGGTCGGTGCCGACGCGGCCCGGTACACATTCCTCACTCGATCCATCGACGCGCCGCTTGAGTTCGACATCGACCTCGCTAAGGAGCAGGCTCCCGAGAACCCCGTCTATTACGTGCAGTACGCCCACGCCCGTATCTCGTCGATCCTGCGCAATGCCGATGATCAGAGAGTGTCCACCGACGCCAGGTCGGCACCACTCGAGCGGCTGACGCACATGAGTGAAACCGAACTCATGCGTAAGCTCGCCGCCTACGAGGAGGTTCTCCCGGAAGCCGCGGTCCTCCGCGCCCCCCAGCGCGTAGCGCGCTACGTCGAGGAGCTGGCTTCGTTGTTCAGCGCCTTCTACCGGGATTGCCGTGTGATCGGTGACGATGCTGAGCTCACGAGCGCACGCCTCGCGTTGTGCATCGCCGCGAAGGTCGTCATCGCCGATGCACTGGCCCTGCTCGGCGTGAGCGCTCCGGAAAGGATGTAGTGGAATTCGTTCAGGTCGACGTGTTCGCCGACGCCGCATACTTCGGCAATCCGCTGGCCGTGTTCGCCGACGCCGAGGGTTTGGGCACCGATCAGATGCAGAAGATCGCATCGGAGATGAACCTGTCGGAGACCACGTTTGTGATCGCCGCAGACCGCGATCGCTATTCCGTACGCATCTTTACTCCGACCGAGGAGCTGCCTTTTGCAGGACACCCGACGATCGGGACCGCCTGGGTGTTGCTCCACCTCGGAAAGCTGGTCGGGAACGAGCTCGTCCAGGAGTCGCGCGCCGGCGCGACGGCTGTATTCGCCGCCGACAACGAGCTGTGGTTCGCTCGCCGGGGCGAATCCAATCCAGATCTTCGTGAAGCGGAGGCAGGCATGCATAAGCGGCTGGCGCGGGCCCTGGGCGTCGGCGAATCATCGGTCGGACTTGACGCCGGTGTGCTCGATGGGGAGGGGACGCTGCGGCCTGCCTTCGCGAATGCGGGATTGCCACAGCTGATCGTCCCACTCAGGGACATCGACGTGCTCGCTCGCTGTTATCCGCGTGCCGACCTCCTCGTGGACTTCGCCGGGGACGGTGTCTACTGTTTCACGGCGACGGGGGGCGGCGGCATTCGGGCGCGTGGCTTCTTTCCGGCTGTCGGCGTCGACGAGGACCCCGCCACCGGATCCGCGTGTGCGGCACTGGGCCTCTATCTCGCCGATCGGGTGGGTCCGATCCGAACCGCGGTCGAACAGGGTGTCGAGATGGGCCGTCCGTCCCGCCTCGAGCTCGACGCGACCCCCGGCAGCGTCGAGGTGGGTGGGACCTGCGTGCTCGTGCTGAACGGCGAGCTCGCGTGCCTTCCGTGAACACCGAGCTGTCCGCCATCTTGCCCGACTCGGCCGAGGTGGGACCTGCGGGCCGCCTTGTGATCGGCGGTTGCGACGCCGTCGACCTCGCGGAGCGGTTCGGCACCCCCCTCGTCGTATTCGATCGAGCGACCGTGACGGGTCGCGCCCGCGCGTATGCAGACGGCCTTGGAAGCGACCGCGTCTTCTATGCGGCTAAGGCTTTTTGCTGTGTCGCGATTCTCGAGCTTCTCGCCGATCTTGGGCTCGGGGTCGACGTCTGCACGGGAGGAGAGCTGGCCACGGCAGTCGCCGCCGGCGTCCCGGGACAGCGGATCCTCATGCACGGCAACAACAAGTCGCGCGAGGAACTCCTCGCCGCAGGAGGTGCGGGAGTGGGGCGGATCGTCGTCGACTCTTTCGAGGAGATCGATGAGCTGTCTGAAACCGGCATCCGTACCAGCGTGCTCGTTCGCGTGACGCCCGGAGTGGAAGCGCACACCCATGAGTTTGTGCAGACCGGGAGGGAGGACTCCAAGTTCGGGTTCACTTTGGGTCCGATCGCGCACGAGGCACTCCGGCGCACGGCGGAGCTCGACGGGTGCGACGTCGTCGGCGTGCACGCGCACATCGGCTCGCAGATATTCGAGCTGTCGGCGTTCGACCTGGCCGTTGGAAGGATCGCCGAGTGGCTGGCGCAGACGAAAGAAGAATCCGGTTTCGTCGCGCGCGAGCTGAATCTCGGCGGGGGACTCGGCATCGCTCACACCCACGAGGAGATGTCGCCCGATCCGCACGCCGTCGTTGCTCACCTCGTGGAAGCCGTCGACAGGGAGTTCTCGGAGCGGGGATTGCCGGTGCCTAAGCTCTTCCTCGAACCCGGCCGGGGGATCGTCGGATCGGCGGCCGTGACCCTCTACCGGGTCGGGGTGGTCAAGAGGATCCCGGGCGTTAGGACATACGTCGCCGTGGACGGGGGCATGTCCGACAACATCAGACCCGCGCTGTACGGAGCGCGCTATGAAGCGTTTCTTGCGAACCGCGTGGGTGCCACTTCAGGCCCCCCGGTAACGGTGGCCGGCAAGCACTGCGAACCAGACATCATGATCACGGATGTCCATTTGGCCGAGGACGTCGCGCCCGGCGATTTGCTGTGCGTTCCGGCGACCGGCGCGTACACGTACTCAATGGCCTCCAACTACAACCGCGTGCCGCGCCCCGCGGTCGTCATGGTGCACGAGGGCCGCGCAACCGAGATCATCCGCCGAGAGACGGTGAGTGACACCTACCGGCTCGACCGTCGCCTCGACGGCTCCTGATCGTCAACATCGAGTGTTCACCTGACCACCGCATAGAGCGTCAAACGCACGCTCGACGAGTTAGCGCAACAGACGCGAGAGCCGGCGATCCGCCAGCACCTTTCCTCCGGTCTGGCAGGTCGGGCAGTAGGTGATCTCATGCGACTCGAACGAAACCCGTGCCATCGTGGCGCCGCACCGGGGGCAGGCCTCGCCGAACCTTCGGTGTATTGCGAAGCGTCCCGACAGCTTGGGAGGCAGCCCGCCCGTTCGAGAGCGCTCCTTTTCGGTCGCGCTCCCCAGCACCTCACGCACTGAACTCAGCAGGGATTCCCGTCTGTCGGCCGGCAGCGACGCGAGCGAGGCGAAGGGGGACAGCTTGGCCGCGTGGAGAATGTCGTCGGCAAACCCCCGCCCGATGCCGGCGACCGTCCGTTGATCTCGCAGCAGTGTGTGCAGTTGCCTCCTGTCGCCTCCTTGCAGGATCAATTCTTCGAAGGCGGCGTCAAAGGGTTCGGGCCCGAGCGCGGCAAGGGGGCCGGGGTCGTCGGAAGCGAGCACCCACCAGGCTGCCTTTCGTTCGGTTCCGTACTCCCGCACCAGCATGGCCGCCCGGTCGAAGGCGAGCCGAACGACGCCACCCTTGGGTCGCGACGGCTTGGGCGGCTCTTCGATGAACACGCGGCCGCCCTGCGATAGGTGCACGAGCAAGTTGTGCGATCCGAATCGGAACACGAGGTACTTGCCCCGTCGGCCCACCGAGGACAGCTCCTTCCCGCGCACCTCGTTGGGGTCGGGCGCGTAGGTCTTGAGAGCCGAGAACTGGAGCGGCTCGAGCCGGTCGATGCGCGTGCCGCCGAACGATTCTGACAGCCGCTCGGACAGGGCCTGGAGTTCGGGGAGCTCGGGCACGAATCGACAATAGCGAACGCCTGCCACGATAGGTTCGGGGACAAGCGAACCTCTCGAGGATCGCGTGAATTGTCGGAGTCAGCGTGCCGAGCGGCACGCTGAGTTGAAAGCTAGGGCTCCATGCGGAGCCCGCAGCGGAAAGACAGCAGGATATGGCCTCTCCCATTCGTGTCGCGCTGCTCGGCTGCGGAATCGTGGAGGAGCGACGGCGCGCATTCTGAAGGAACAGGCGCCCTTACTCGCTCAGAGAGCGGGAGTCGAGATCGAGCTGGCGGCGGTCGCGGTTCGAAATCTGTCGAAGCCGCGGGAGGTTGATCTGGGCCCGGGCCTTCTTACGACCGATTCCTGGTCGGTGGTAAAGGACCCCACGGTCGACGTCGTGGTGGAGGCGATCGGCGGCATCGAACCGGCCCGAGATCTCATACTCGCTGCGATCGAGTCGGGCAAGCACGTTGTTACGGCCAACAAGGAGCTGATGTCGACGCTGGGGAACGAGGTCTTGCGTGCGGCCGAGGCGGCCGGCGTCGATGTCCTTTTCGAGGCCTCCGTTGCCGGCGGTATACCGTTGATTCGGCCGATGAAGGAATCACTCGCCGGCGAGCGGGTGCGCCGCGTCATGGGGATCGTCAATGGGACTACGAACTTCATCCTGACGCGCATGTCCGACACCGGAGAGTCGTTCGGAGATGCGCTCGCGGAAGCGCAACGACTGGGATACACGGAGCTCGACCCATCGGCGGACATCGAGGGCCACGACGCGGCTGCCAAGCTTGCAATCCTGGCATCGATCGCGTTCAACGCGAGGGTTGTTGCCGGCGACGTCTACGTTGAGGGCATATCAAAGGTGACGCCGGCGGATCTGGCGGCCGCTCACGAACTTGGATACGAGGTAAAGCTCCTCGCCGTGGCGGAGCGGCACGACGGCGAGATCTCGGCGCGGGTACACCCGTCGATGGTCCCGCGGAATCATCCACTCGCAGCCGTGCGCGATGTGCACAACGCGGTGTTCATTGAGGGCGAAGAAACCGGAGAGTTGATGTTCTTTGGACGGGGGGCAGGAGGTGGGCCCACGGCCACGGCGGTGGTCGGCGATGTGATGGAGCTGGCCCGCAACTCGGTTCTCGGAGCACGCTCGATGGGTTGCACCTGCTTCAACGATCGCGCTCACATGCGTCCACAAGAGCTCACTTCTGTTCGCTATTACGTCGTGCTCGCGGTGGCCGATCAACCCGGCGTCCTCTCCGCGGTCGCCAACGTGTTCGCGAGCCACGACATCTCGATCGCCAGCGTTCGTCAGGAAGGAACCGGCGACGAAGCCACACTGGTGCTCGTCACTCATACGGCAAGCGATGGTGCGCATCAGGAAACATTCAGGGAGCTGGAGGCTCTCGACTCGGTAAATAGGGTTGTCTCGCTGCTTCAGGTCGAGGGCACGGGAGAGCAATGATCGCCGGAACCGCCGGCACCGCGCCCGGGCCCGGGCCCGGCGTGATCCGGAAGTACTCTCACTATCTCCCCGTAACCGAGGCGACTCCGGTTGTGACCCTGGGCGAGGGCAACACTCCACTCATCTATTCGGACCGCTTGAGCGAGGAGACCTCCGCACACGTCTGGCTCAAGCATGAGGGCCTCAATCCAACGGGATCATTCAAGGACCGAGGGATGACGGTGGCGGTCTCGAAGGCGCTGGAAGAGGGATCCCGCGCGGTCGCGTGCGCGTCGACCGGAAACACGAGCGCGTCGGCAGCCGCCTATGCAGCGCGCGCGGGGATCACCTGCGCGGTGATCGTTCCGAGGGGGAACGTCGCGATCGGAAAACTCGCGCAAGCCCTGGCGCACGGAGCGCGGGTTATCGAGATCAACGGCAACTTCGACACCGCGCTCGTGCTCACACGCGAACTTGCCGGCACGCATCCGGTCGCCATCGTCAATTCGGTGAATCCGCATCGGATCGAGGGCCAGAAGACTGCGGCCTTCGAGATCGTGGAGGCCCACGAGGGAGCGCCGGACGTGCACGCGATGCCGGTCGGCAATGCAGGAAACATCACCGCGCACTGGAAGGGCTACTGCGAAGCCGTGGCGCATGGATGGAGCGATTCGCGACCCATCATGCTCGGCTTTCAGGCCGAAGGGGCAAACCCGATTGTGAGGGGATCAGAGGTCGCCGACCCCAAAACAATTGCGACGGCCATCCGCATCGGCAATCCCGCCTCATGGGAGGGTGCGCTGCGGGCGGCTTCCGAGTCCGGGGGAGGAATCCACTCCGTCACGGATCGAGAGATCCTCGACGCGTATCGATCGCTGGCTTCCGAGGGAGTGTTCGTGGAGCTCGCGTCCGCGGCAGGGGTGGCGGGCCTGCGGAGGGCCGCAGGTGACGGGGCAATTCCCGAGGGAGCGACCGTTGTTTGTGTCCTGACCGGACACGGATTGAAGGATCCCGATTGGGCCATAGCCGGAGCTCCACGGCCCAAGCTCGTCGCCGCCGAGATCGATGCCGTTCTCGAGGAGCTCGGCCTGGGGTGATCCCCGTCAATACCGCGCCGGGGGCACCCGGCGTGTAATCCTTCAATTGTCCGGGCCGAGGGACAGGGCCCGATCCAGACGACAAAGGGGCTGCACCGATGCCAGCGGCAGTGACGGTACGTGTTCCCGCCACGGTGGCCAATCTCGGCCCCGGCTTTGATGCGCTCGGCGCCGCGATCCGCATGCACCTCGAGATCGACATCGAGCCGCGGCGCGATTCCGTGGACGTCTTCATCGAAGGGGAGGGGGCGGAGGCGCTCCCGGCCGATGAGACGAATCTCGTGATCAGGTCGATGAACACGTTCTTCGATTACGTCGGTCGGCGGCCTCCCGGTTTCGCGGTGCACGTCAAGAACCCGATTCCCTTGGGATCCGGTTTGGGATCGTCGGCCGCCGCCGTCGTCGGAGGGCTGTTCGCGGCTCGTGCTGTCACGAGCCGGACCGTTCCCCAGACCGAGATGGTCGAACTGGCGACATCCCTGGAGGGCCATCCCGACAACATCATGCCTGCCCTGCTCGGGGGACTGATCGTGTGTTATCGAGGACAGGACGGTGAGCTCAAGTCATTTCGGTTGGAGCCCAGCTCCCGGCTGGTGCCGATTCTCGCAGTCCCCGCCGAGGGCTTTCCGACAGAGGAGGCCCGAAAGGCGCTACCCGCCGACGTGGCCTTTGCGGATGCTCAGTTCACGGCTTCACGGGCCGCGTTGTTGGTAGCGGCCATGTCGGCAGGGGCCGGTTCCGAGATCCTGGCAGAGGCAATGAACGATCGCCTTCACGAGCCCCATCGCCTCAAGCTGATGCCCGAAACCGCCGCCGTGCATTCGGAGCTGCGGGACTCGGGGCTGGCGGTAGCGCTGGCCGGCGCAGGTCCCTCTCTCCTAATCGTGGTGCCGCGGCCGGAAAGCGCCACCCGCTCGGAGCAGGTCCGTCGTATCTGCAGGGAGCGGCGGGCCGGGTGGCGAGTGTTCGTCAGCGAATGGGAACCAGAAGGCGCCCGGGCCTCTGTCTGACCGGACGCCCCGGCACCTATTTGCGCGTGCGGTCCTCGTCCGAGACCTGAACTGAACGCGGCGGCGGTTCGGGCGCCGGCGTTCTCTCGGTGACGGGCGGTGACGCCGCCGCGCCTCCGCGCTCGGGAGCGCGCGCCTCCCGTTCCCGCGCCACCTCGCGTTCGTGCTCGAGGTGTTGTTGGCGACCGGCGGCTGCCGCGTCCCTGACGCGCTCAGTTTCGTGCTCGCGAACTGCTTCCCGCTCGCGGGCGGCCACGGCCTCCCGTTCTGCCACCGCCGCCTCGTGCTCGCTCTCGCGCTTGTCGAGCTCTCGACGCTCGAGCTTGCGGTGCCAGCCGTGGCCGGCCAGACCGCCGAGGATGCCTCCCACAAACATCGCGATCAGCATTCCGATGCCGATTGTCCCCGCCCAGTCGTAGAGGAGGGATTCGTCATCGGTTACCAGACGGTTCTCGGTAAAGGGCAGGTTCAGGTTTGCATCGCCGTTGGTGGCGTTCAGGATGGCTGCGACGATGACGCCGATGATGATGGCGACCAACGGCACCAGCAGGCCGTTGATCAATCCCGCGCCCCGGCCCATTCGTCCTGCCGTATAACCACCCCACAGGTACGCAAGGAACATTGCCACGATCATTCCGATGCCCAAACCGAGGCCCGCGTCCGTAGGTTCGTTGGCGACTTCGGTTGCGTCGACTCCGGCCTCGGCCAGAATGCCCCCGATGATCGCCGACAAGATGACCATCGCGCCGAAGGCCACAACGACCCCGGTCACCACGGACCATAACGAGACGCCTCCGCGCGCATCCACGACCATGAAGCGCTCCCGCAGAGGTCTTCGATCGTCAACCGTGCGGGCGTCCTTGACGTGCGTCTCTTTCTTCATTTTTCCCCCAGTGCATATAAAGGGTAGGGACAACCATTAGGCTTCCCAATAAGGCGTCAGCTTAACCGCCCGCCTCAATCCCCCTGGGCATGAGAGGAGTTCTCCATTCGCTGCCTGGTTGTGATCGACGGTGAGCACTACCCGCCTGTGGTGACAGACGCGATTGCCGGATTTCGGTCCTCGGGTGTCGAGGTTTTGGCCGCGATCCTTGCCGGCGGCCGGGAGAAGCTTCCAGCCGGCGGCCCGGTCACTTACGGTCCCTTCGAGCTGCGTACGGGAGACGATCCGCGCGCGGTGCTCGATCAGGCGGTGGTCGAGTACGGGCCGGACGCGGTCGTCGACCTTTCGGATGAACCCATTCTCGATTACCGGTTGAGGCACCAGCTTGCTTCGATTGCGTTGTACCGAGGGGTTTCCTATCAGGGCCCCGACTTTCGTTTCGATCCACCGGTGCGACCGCCGCTCTGTTCGCACCCGTCCATTGCCATCATCGGCACGGGCAAGCGCACCGGGAAGACGGCAGTGGCGGCCGCTACGGCACGGCACCTGGCGGCGTCCGGATTCAAGCCGGTCATCGTGGCGATGGGTAGAGGAGGACCTCCCGAGCCCGAAGTGTTGCGCGGGGACGAGATCATGCTGTCTCCACACGATCTGGTCGCGATCGCCGAGGAGGGGCGCCACGCCGCTTCGGACTACGTGGAAGATGCGTTTCTGGCACGGGTCCCCACTGTGGGGTGCAGGCGATGCGGTGGTGGCCTGGCCGGGGGGGTCCAAACGTCCAACGTCGCGAGTGGGATCGCGGTGGCAAACGAGCTACCGGGCGATCTCCTGCTCCTCGAGGGCTCGGGTGCGGCGGTCCCCCCGGCGCATGCAGACGTCACGGGTCTGGTGGTGCCGGCGGCCATAAGCGAGGAATATCTGGAGGGCTATTTCGGTTTATACAGGATGTTGCTCGCGGACTTCGTAGTCGTTACTATGTGCGAGTACCCCTTCGGCTCTTCCTCCCAAGTCTCCGCGACCACCTCTCGAATCCGAGACGCTTGGCGCCCCGGCAGAAGCGGTGGGCGGAAGGGGCAGGAAGTCCGAGTGGTTCGTACGGTGTTTCGCCCAACCCCCACCCGTTCGGTCGACGGGGCATCCGCATATGTGGCTACGACGGCTCCCCGGGCGGCGGGTGAATCGATTCGGCGGCACCTCGAGGACGAGCATGGTTGCCGGGTTGTGGGGATCAGCCATTCGCTGTCGGACAGGGGTCGGCTGGAGGAAGAATTGGAAGCACTCATCTCGGGGGTCGATGTCTTGATATGTGAAATCAAGGCGGCGGGAATCGACGTGGCTACGCGGCGAGCGCTGGACGCGGGCATTGAGGTGACCTATATGGACAACGTCCCCGTGGGTATCGACGGGGACGACGTGGCGGAGGTGTTCGAGCACGCTGCCGGCTTGGCAGCGGCCCGCTTCGATGGAACGAGGAAATGACGCAACCCAGACGTAGACAGATCATCATCGCCGAGCGAGAGCACGGCCTGCCGTACTCGAAAGGTTTGACGGCGTCGCAGCTCGCGGTTACCGGCTTGTCACCGGCCCGCGCCTATGCGATTGCCAATAGCGTGGAAGAGGAGTTGATCGCCGGCGGCGAGACGCAGGTCAGTGCTAAGCGGTTGCGCGAGCTAACGGAAGAGGTGCTTCGTCGCGAAACCGAGGACGGATACGCGGAGGCATTCATCAAGTGGCAGTCGGTCACCGAACTGGACATTCCGCTGATCATTCTCATCGGTGGCTCAACGGGGGTGGGTAAGTCTACGATAGCAACGCAGCTCGCTACGAGGCTCGGCATCACTAGAGTCGTGTCGACCGACGCCGTTCGTGAGGTCCTTCGAAGCGCCTTCACCGCGGAAATGTTCCCCACACTTTATTCGTCCTCCTTCGAAGCCGACAAAGCGGTCCGCCAACCGATCCCACACTCGGGTGACAAACTCATAATCGGGTTCCGAGAGCAGGCCGCCGCCGTTGCCGTGGGAGCGTCGCGATTGATCGACCGCGCCATCGCCGAGGGCACGGACATGATCATCGAGGGGGCCCACCTCGTTCCGGGTTTCTTGGAGAGTGTGGAGAGCGACAAGGCAGTGATCGTTCCGCTCCTCGTGATAGTCGAAGACGAGGAGCTACACCGCAGCCATTTCTACGTGCGCAGTCGCGACACCCGGACCGCGCGAGGCAATCGATATCTGAAGGCGTTCAAGAACATCAGACGCATCCAGCAGTACATGGTGTCGTCGGCATCGGTGAGAGGAGTGCCCATCATCTCTCACTACCAGCTGGACACAACTCTGACGGCGATTATCGATCACGTACTGACCGAATCGATGAAGGCCGTCGAGCGTGGGGTGGAAGTGCCCCGAGGAGACGATCAACTGTTCGAGCGCGCAGTGGAGACGCTCAATCTGGAACGTCAGAAGGGGGCAACAAATTGAAGATTTATCTGGACACCGCAAACCTCGACGAGATTCGTGAAGGCGTTCGCTGGGGGGTTCTCCGAGGGGTGACGACCAACCCGTCGCTTATCGCCAAAGAGGAGCAGGACTTCCTGCCTCTTGTCAAGGAGATCTGTTCCATCGTCGAGGGCGACGTCTCGGTCGAAACCGCCTCCGACGACACCGAACAACTGATCCGGCAAGCGCACGACATCACCAACATCGCCGACAACGCAATCGTGAAGATCGCATGCACGGCTAACGGGCTCGCCGCGGTTCGCCGGGTCTCGGACGAGGGGATCAAAGTGAACGTGACGCTGTGCTTCTCGGCCACTCAGGCGGTTTTGGCCTCCGAAGCCGGTGCGTACATCATCTCGCCCTTTTTGGGTAGGCTGGACGATGTCGCGACCGACGGCCTCAAGCTGCTGTCGGATATCTGCGAAATCTACGCAGTCCAGGGGTACCAGACTCAGGTCCTAGCAGCGAGTCTTCGTCATCCCGTTCACGTAATGGAGGCTGCCCGTATGGGCGCAGACATCGCAACAATGCCCTTCAAGGTCTTCGAGGCGCTGGTGAAGCATCCGCTGACCGACGCGGGGTTCAAGCGATTCCTAGACGATTGGGAGACGGCCAAGCCGCACCTTGGTGAACTGCCTCCCTCGATGCAGGAGGCTTAGACAAGTGTCGGAGACACTGGATCGCTCGGTCCTCGAATCCAAGGGGGTCAACGAGCTCAAGGCCATTGCCAAATCCCTCGACCTGAAGGTCGCCGGGCTCAAGAAGGCTGAGATCATCGACCGGATCGCGGACGGCGCGGGCTCCAACGGCGGGTCGCCTTCAACCGGCGGCGCGGTGTCGGGGCGCGCTCAAGCCGACGGGGATGCCGGCCGCAAGCGCGAGGTTGCGCCTCCTCTCAACGACGAGGGAGCCGAGGGCTCCAGCAACGGCGGGTCGGCTTCGGGGGTTCGCGATGAAGGTGCTGTCGACGAGCGCGATTCGAGAGATGACTACTCGAGGCGCCGCCGTCCTCAGGGACGCGCGCGTGCGCGTGAGAAGGCTGAGCCCCGCGAGGGCAGGGGCGGCCGGCGTCGTCGCCGGGGGCGCGGAGGCGCTCCCCACCATGCGCGCGAGGAGCGGTGGGACGACGTCGAGGTCGAGGACGATCCCAACGCCGAAGTCCGCACGGGGATCCTCGACCTGCTCCCAGAGGGCTACGGATTCTTGCGAACCACCGGCTATCTACCGGGGGAGAAGGATGTGTACGTGTCGGTTTCGCAGGTGCGCCGGCTGCGCCTGCGAAAGGGTGACGAGATCATCGGATCGGTCCGCTCTCCGAAGGATTCAGAGAAATACCAGGCCCTTCTGAAGGTGCACTCGATCAACGGCACTCCTCCCGAGGAGATCGATCACCGGCCGCGTTTCGCCGACCTCACTCCTCTGTATCCACAAGAGCGCCTTACGCTCGAACACTCCGACAACCCCCGGGCTATTACGGCGCGCATCATCGACCTGATAGCCCCCATCGGCAAAGGGCAGCGGGGCATGATCGTCAGCCCTCCGAAGGCGGGCAAGACGACGGTCATGAAGGAGATTGCGAACGCCGTTCGCACCAACAATCCCGAGACTCATCTCATTGTGCTGCTCGTCGACGAGCGACCGGAAGAGGTCACCGACATGCAGCGGAGCGTCGACGGCGAGGTCGTTTACTCGACCTTCGACCGCCCGTCCGACGACCACATCCAGGTGACCGAGTTGACGCTCGAGAGGGCGAAGCGGCTCGTCGAGATGGAAAGGGACGTGGTCATCCTGTTGGACGGGATCACGAGGCTTTCCCGCGCCTACAATCTCGCGACACCCGCGTCCGGTCGCATCCTGTCGGGTGGTGTCGACTCGACGGCGCTGTATCCGCCCAAGAAGTTCTTCGGTTCGGCTCGTAACATCGAGTTCGGAGGATCGCTGACGGTAATTGCAACCGCTCTTGTGGAGACCGGTTCGCGCATGGACGAGGTCATCTTCGAGGAGTTCAAGGGAACGGGCAACTGGGAACTCCGCCTGGACCGCAAGATGTCCGAGAAGCGGATCTTTCCCGCCATCGACATTCAGAGTTCAGGCACGCGTAAAGAGGAGCTGCTGCTAAAGCCCGAGGAGCTCCAGCTCGTGTGGCGTTTGCGACGAGTTCTACATTCGCTTGCGGAGGGAGGGGCACTCGAGTTGCTCATCGACAAGATGAAGGCAACCCGGGGCAACGCCGAGTTCCTGCGGGAGATATCCAAAGCTCCCGTCAGGGAGTAGGGGAATAGACTGTGCTGGGTCTCGGTTGGGCCCAGTGGCTGACAATCATCGCCCTGATCGGCGGCCTCATCTTGACCTTCAAGGTCATGGCCCGGGCGTCAATCTCCTACGAAAAGGCGCGTCGGGCACGAGAAGAGGCGGAAGAGGATCGAAGGGGCGAGAGCGCTCCCCGAAAGGACGAGGAATGAAGCAAGGTATCCATCCCGACTACGTTGAGACGATCGTTACCTGCTCTTGCGGTAACACTTTCACGACCCGTTCGGTGAAATCGGAGCTCCACGTCGAGCTGTGCAACAAGTGCCATCCCTTCTACACCGGCAAGCAGAAGCTCGTAGACACCGGGGGACGCGTGGAGCGGTTCCAGAGGAAGTACGCACAGCGCGCCCGCGCACCGCAACCTGCTCCCGAGCAGGAGACGGTCGAAGCGCGGGGCGGCGGCGCCGGATCCGAGTAACGGTCCATCTCATCTGACGTGGGGGAACATGGGCACGTCAAGAGAATGGTCCCCGCCGCCGGAGGCGACAATCATTCGTCCGCCGACGGCGGCGCGAGTACCGCTCTCGGTGGAGCCGCGAGACCGTCGATCGGGGGCCAGGCCGTCCTCGAGGGCGTGATGATGCGGGGGCCCAGCTCGTGGTCCGTCGCTTGTCGGAAACCCGATCTGTCCATAGCCGTCGAGCGTTTTCCACTGCCCACTCTCCAGCAACGTCATCCCTGGCTCAAATGGCCACTGGTCCGGGGCTGCTTCGTACTCGGCGAGTCGCTCGCGATCGGCATCAAAGCGCTGATGATCTCCGCGAACCACGCACTCGAGGAGGAAGAAGAGCAACTATCCGACAAGCAACTCGGGTGGACGATGAGCGTGGCCCTCGTCGCCTTCACCGCGATATTCATTGCGCTGCCGGTGTTCGGCACGAGGTTGTTCAAGAGCCTGCTGGATCTCGACGACCTCGGAGCCCTTAGCTCGAACCTCATCGAAGGAGCGATCAGGCTCTCGCTGTTCGTCGGCTATCTCCTTCTGATCGGACAGTTCAAGGATGTGCGCCGAGTCTTCCAATACCACGGCGCCGAGCACAAGACCATCTACGCGTACGAGAACGGCGATCCTCTGGACCCGAAGATCATCGACGACAAGTACTCGACCTTGCACGTCAGGTGTGGCACGAACTTCCTCTTCATTGTTCTGTTCCTCACGATCATCGCCCACTTCGTCATCGATATCGTGGTCGCCGACAGCTTGTTCTTGAGACTCGCGATTCGCATTGGTGCGATCCCTGTGCTAGCGGGCTTTTCCTACGAGGCCATAAAGCTCGCGTCCCGCAACGAGAACTCACTTGTCTTCCGGATTTCCATGCTGCCGGGCCTGGCCCTGCAGAAGATCACTACCAAGCCACCGTCGTTGGACCAGATCGAGGTCGCGATCGAAGCGATGAAGGCGGTGGCACCCGGTCCCCACTCGTCGGGGAGCGAGGACGCGCCGGCGGCCCCGGTCTCGTAGCGCGGCCTTGCCGAACACGGCCCAACTTGTCGCACTCAGTAAGACTCCTTTGGATTGGCTGCGACAATTTCGTCGGCATTTAGTCGACCAGCGCTCGCGCCGTGGCAAGGTCGGGCCCGATTCCAACCCGCACTTGGTCGGCCCGGCAGGCGACCACCGCATCCTGTGCGTCGCCGTCGCGGGCGAGCTCCTCCGAGCCCCTCGCGGGCTCCTCGGCGTCGTCGAAGGCGGCGTCGTACCACTCGACAATCGCTTCGCACAGGTCGCCGCCAGAGCGCTGCGCGAGAACAAGAGCAACGGCCGGCGACGAGCCACGAGTGAACGAATGGACTTCACCGCCTGCCCACGCGGCGACCTCACCCTCCGGATCGGCGAGCGCGCGTCCCTCATCGCCGCCGGGCGCCTGGAACAGCCACAGCAGGTGCGCCGCGCCGAACGTCGACTCTAAGTCGGGTTCCCAACCCGGGTCCGGCGGCGATGGATCGCGCACGTCAACAGGGCCCCGATTGGACGGGTAACGCTCGGGGAACAACACTTCGGCCGAAGTCGCCGGTGGGTGCTTGTAAGCGCGATCCACGGCCCGCCATCCGCCCTTCGTGAACAGAGCGCAATCGAACTCGAGCCCTTCCAGGTACGGGAACATCAGTTGCTGCGCCAGGAAGTGTGGCGTGTCGTCGAGCGCGCTCTGCGCGGCCGCAAGCGAGGGGTCGCTCATCATCGACATCTGTTCGAAGATCGGAATGGCTTGGAGCGCGTAGCGCTGCATCGTCAGAGTGGCGTCCCCTTCCGCGACGGACAACGCGGCCAGCGTCGCGTCCGACTCGCTGGGGTCCGGTTCCTCGGGGACCGGCAGGCCGAGTTGCTGATCGGCGAGCGCGTGCTCCAGCTCGTGGGCGAGGATGATCTTCTCGCCCGCGTCGAGAGGTTGCTCAGGGTCGTTGGACGGCACAACAAGTTCGCCCGACGCTGGTACGTAGAACCCGGCGACCTGCGACTCAAGGAGCTCCCTGGTCGTCTTCCTGAGGTCCGTGCCCCGGGGGATGGCTCCAAGCGCGGACAGGATGAGGGACTCGGAGGCCGCGACGCCGGGGCGGTAGTCCTCGAGAAAGAGAGCCGCGGCGCGCGCGGCAACACGGCGCGGGGGAAGGAATCGCACCCCCACCTTGTGCCGGAATTCGAGGTTGCGGATGTCCTCGACCCGACGTGCAATCGTGCGGATCTCCGAGCGAGCGCTTCCGCCGTCGCCCGACTGCTCGCCGGAACCGAACATGTCGTCCGTGCCGAGGCACTCGGACAGGCCACCGATGTCGAGGCCGCTCAACAGGTCGCTCGAGTCGCCCGACCCGCCGAGGTCGTCGCCCCTATCCGACCCAGGAGACGGTCTTGTTTCCTCGAGGTCATCCAGCCGCTCGAGAGCCCGAGCGAGGATCGCCTGGAAGCGATCCGCACGGGCGCGCGCAGCGCGCAAGTCGTTGCGCTGGATGAGTGCGATTGCGCCGGTCGCGCCCAGGGCGACCGCGAGCACGATGGCCGTGACCGGGAGGGCCCACCGAGGCATCTTCATTACCCCTATTGTCGTCGCCGATGGATCTTCACACGACCCGGCAACGACGGACCTACCACGGGAGTGATAAGGGACTGGATGTATCCTTGTGTGTCGAAAGCGCCGGCCTTGCCGGCGTCCTATGAATCCCCCTGCGCCGGCGATGGAGGTGCGCGCGAATGCAGTTGTCCGAGGCGGCGGAAACGCGGCTCAAAGAGAGGGAGGCCCGCTTCGAGCAGATCGAGCTCGAGCTAGCGGACCCCTCCGTCGCCGCGCGCCCGGACCAGCTCAAGGCTCTCGGCAAAGAGCACTCTGGTTTGCGGGACACCGTTGTGGCGTGGCGCGCCTACCGGGCCGCCCTGGGAGACGCGGACGAGGCCCGGGCCATGCTCAAGGGGGCCTCGAGTGACGAGCGCACCTACCTGGAAGACGAACTAAGTGCTCTGACCGGACGAATCACCGCGCTGGAAGCGGAACTGGCCGAGGCCCTCCAACCGAAAGACCCCAACGACGAGCGCGACGTCATCATGGAGATCCGAGCGGGCTCCGGTGGGGATGAGGCGGGCCTCTTTGCCGCCGACCTCTTCCGCATGTATCAGCGCTATGCAGAGAACCATCGTTTCCAGACAGAGACACTGTCGTCGAATCCGACCGGGATCAACGGCTTCAAAGAAGTCACCTTTGCCGTGAAGGGGAAGGGTGCCTATTCACGCCTTAAGCACGAGGCCGGTGTCCATCGTGTCCAGCGGGTTCCGGTGACGGAATCGAGCGGGCGCATCCACACCTCGGCGGCGGCCGTGGTGGTCCTGCCCGAGGCGGAGGACGTCGAAGTGGATATCGACCCGAACGACCTGAAGATCGACGTGTATCGGTCGAGTGGCCCGGGGGGCCAGTCGGTCAACACGACAGATTCGGCCGTGCGCATCCGGCATCTTCCGACCGGCGTTGAGGTGGCGTGCCAGGACGAGAAGTCTCAGCTCCAGAACAAGGCCAAGGCCTTGCGCATCCTGAGAGCCCGGCTGCTGCAGATGAAACAGGACGAGCAGCAGCAGCAGATGTCGGAGGAACGCCGCTCGCAGGTGCGTACGGCCGACCGCTCCGAGCGGATTCGGACGTATAACTTCCCCGATAACCGGGTCACCGACCACCGCATCGGGTTCACCACTCACCGGCTAACCGAAGTGTTGGAGGGGGACCTCGACGAGATCATCGACCACCTCGTGCAATCAAGCCGGGAGGATGGTCTCAAAGGAGCCCCCTGATCAGACCTCTGGAGGTCGTCGCCCGTGTGCGCGAGATCCTGGCCGAGGGAGGCGTGCATGCGTCGGGCCAGGAGGCTCGTTGGATCGTCCAGGCCGCCGGGCATCTCGACCGAGCCCATCTCGTCGACGACGCGTCGAGCATCGGACGGGAAGGGGTGGCCGCGGCCGAGGCGCTGGCGCGCCGGCGCGTCGAGGGCGAGCCGCTTCAGTACCTGACGGGCGTGGCGGTTTTTCGCCGGCTCGAGCTCGCCGTGGGCCCCGGAGTACTCATCCCACGCCCCGAAACAGAAGTGGTCGCCGCGCACGCGATGGCGCGCCTGCCGCAGGACGGTGTCCTCGTCGACTGCGGAACGGGATCGGGCGCGATTGCTCTCTCCATTGCCGACGAGAGGTCCGACGCGCGCGTGCTCGCAACCGAGCGATCGGGAGAGGCGTTTCGGTGGGCGGCGAAGAACCGTGACTCTCTCGGACTCGAGGTGGAGTTGATCTCGTGCGACCTGCTCGCCGGTCTGCCCGCACAGCTGCGTGGGTCGGTGGACGTGGTGGTCTCCAATCCGCCCTATGTGGCAACTAGGGAGCGCGGCATCGTGGAGCGCGACGTCATCGCGTACGAACCACATGAGGCGCTGTTCGCAGGAGAGCGTGGACTCGACGTCATCCGCCGGCTGGTCGACGGCGCCCGCAAGTGGCTGCGTCCGGGTGGCTGGCTGGTGCTCGAGATGGGAGTGCGGCAGGCTGCCGAAGTGAGCGCGCAGTTCGACGCCGCCGGCTACAGGGAGGTCGGCGTTCATGCCGATCTCACCGGCCGTCCTCGCATCGCCGAGGGACGCGCTCGGCAATGACGTCCGACATCGACCGCGCCGTGGCCTCGTTGCGACGAGGCGGGATCGTGGTCCTTCCCACCGACACGGTCTACGGGATCGGCGCGCTTCCCGACCGGCCTGTGGCAATCGAGGCGATCTTTCGCGCCAAGGGGCGATCGGAGAGCAACCCTCTTCCCGTCCTCGGAGCCTCGATCGAGGACCTCGCCTCGGTGGTGACGTTTGATGAGCGCGCAACGCGGCTTGCCGGGAGCCACTGGCCTGGCCCCCTGACGCTGGTCCTGCCGCGCGCACCGGACTTCGAACCGGAACTCGGTGGGTTGCACGTCGGGGGAGTTGCCGTGCGCGTTCCGGCGTGTGAGCCCGCTCTCGCACTCCTTCGACGCTCTGGTCCGCTGGCGGTGACCAGTGCCAACAGGTCGGGAGATGCCCCCGCGACGACGGCCGCCGACGCCGGCCGGATCTTCGGCGCCACCATCGAGGTCGTCATCGACGGAGGCACTTGCAACGGCGCGCCCTCGACCGTGATGTCGTTGCTGGGCGAGCCGGAGATCCTGCGGGCCGGTCCGATAGAACCGTGCGCGTGAGCTCTAGAAGCGCTGGTCGTAGATGGCGGAGTACTTCTCGCGCAGGTGATCGAGAAATGGCTTCACGGTGAGCGGCCCCCCGATCACGCTTTCGCCGATGTCTTTAGCGGATTTCAGGAACGCCTGTGAGTGCACCTTCTCTCTGAGCCACTCGAGTAGACGGCCCGTCTCACCCCGGCGCAATTGTTCGTTGAGAGAATCCAGGTCCTCGGCCGCCCTCGTGTAAAACGCCGCCGCATACAGAGTCCCGATTGTGTAGGTGGGGAAGTAGCCGAATGCTCCTGTGGGCCAGTGCATGTCCTGCAGCACCCCCTCAGCATCCGAGTCCGGACGGGTGCCGAGGCGCTGTTCCATGGCGTCGCCCCACGCGCCCGGAAGATCGTCGACCTCCAGCTCCTCCCTGAACAACGCCAGCTCGAGCTCGAAGCGGTTGATCACGTGAAGGTTGTAGGTGACCTCATCGGCGTTCACGCGGATCAACGTGCGTTGCGGATGGTTCACGCCTCGATGGAACTCCTCCGGGGTCACGGTTCCGAGCTGATCGGGAAACGCCTCTTTCAACTGCGGCAGAAGGAAGTCGGTGAATGCGCGGCTGCGGCCGACCTGGTTTTCCCACAAGCGGGATTGAGACTCGTGCATCCCGAGCGACGCGGCATTGCCCGCCGGAAGGCCGGCCAGATCGACCGGGATGCCCTGCTCGTAGAGGGCATGACCTGTTTCGTGAATGGCCGCATACACGGAGGGCAGCACGCTGTTTGGTTCGGTGCGAATCGTTTGACGGACATCCCCGGCCGCGAGCGCGATCGTGAATGGGTGGGGCGACTCATCGAGACGTCCGCCCTCGAAATCGAAACCGAGGACATCGACCAGCCAGCGACACACGTTCCGCTGCCGGCCCTCATCGAAGACGCCGTGCAGGAACTCGGGAGGGTTGCCGGCCGCCTCGAGGACCGCGTCGGACAAGGGCTTTAGCTCGCTTGCCAGCTCCGCGAACATGACTTCGATCTCGTGCGCGGTCACGTCGGGTTCGTAGACGTCCATCAGCGCGTCGTAGCGTTCGGCCTCGTACCCGACCGCGTCGGCCTCGCGCTTCTTCAGCTGGACGAGGTGCTCCAGGTGGGGCTTGAGCATTTCGAAGTCGGACGCGGGCCGCGCTTCAGTCCACACCTGATACGCGAGGGCACGCGCCTCCGCAAGCTCGCGCACTAGTTCCGGTGGAATCTTCACCTCACGGTCATGCCACCTTTTCAGCACTCGCACGTGAGCCCTCTGGTTGCGGTCGAGGTTGCTTGCACCGGCGAGCTCGCCCAGCAGATCCCCAACCGCAGGATCGGTCAACCGAGCGTGCGCGATCGACTCGACGGTCGCGGCGCTCTGAGCTCGCGCATCGCCACCGCGTGGCGGCATCATCACCAGCTGATCCCAGTGCAGCAGAGCGATGGCGCCGCCCAGGTCGCGGAGCTCATCCAGGCGCGGTTTCAGCTTTTGCCATGCTTGGGACATGGCAGCGACCCTAACTAATTACCTCTTATGCGTGTTACCGGCACACCGAGGCTGGCACACTGAGGGCGCAATGAGAGTTTTGTTCGTGTGCACCGGCAACCTGTGCAGGTCTCCGATGGCGGAGGCAATTCTTCGCAGCGCCGTCGAGGGCCGAGGTCTTGATGGGATCGAGATCTCATCGGCGGGGACATGGGCGACGGACGGAAGTCCGGCAACCAACGAAGCGATTCGGGCCCTCGATGCGCTCGGGATCGATCTGACGGCCCACCGATCCCGATCCCTGACGCGCGAGGCCCTGGATCGGGCCGATCTCGTCGTCGCGATGACAAGCGTTCATGTGCACGAGATAGAGGACCTCGCGCCCCACGCTCTGACCAAGGTGCGGCTGATGAAGGAGCTCGCCGAGATCAGACCGGCCCCTGCATGGGTGGACGCGTCCGGAGGCCTGCGTGCCCTCCTGGCAGGCGAACGGCCGGCATCCCGGCGGTCGCTCGACGTCGACGACCCCATCGGACTCGGCCCCAACGCGTACCGGCGCTGCGTCTCCGATCTGATGGCAGGGGTGGCTGCGATGGTGGACGCAATAGACTCCCGTTCGTGAGGGTCGCACTCGGGGGGGACCACGCGGGTTACAGGCTCAAGGTCGCGGTTGCGAAGCACCTCGCCGGGTTCGGCCACGAGATCGAGGACTTCGGCACCGATTCGGAAGAATCGGTCGACTACCCAGGTTTCTGTGCGTCGGTGGCGCGCGCGGTAGCAGGGGGCAGGGCCGACTTCGGGATCGTGTTTGGCGGCAGCGGGCAGGGTGAGCAGATGGCAGCAAACAAGGTCCACGGCGTCCGGGCGGCCCTGTGTCAAAGTGAGTACATGGCGCGCCTGGCCCGCGAGCACAACGATGCGAACGTACTTGCGCTGGGAGGGCGTGTGCTCGCCGAGGAGTACGCGTGCGCGATCGTGGATGTCTTCCTCTCGACGCCGTTCGAGGGCGGGCGCCACGCACGACGCACCGGGCAGATAGCAGAGGTCGAAAAACAGGAGTGTGGAGATGAGTAACCCGGGATGGGCCGACTGGCAGGCCGTCGAAAAGATCGATCCGGAGATCGCCGAAGCGATTCTGGGCGAGGTCAATCGCGAGAACACCAAGATCGAGCTCATAGCGTCGGAGAACTTCTCCTCACCGGCTGTTCTGGCCGCATTGGGTACACCGCTGACGAACAAGTACGCGGAGGGCTACCCGGGGAAGCGTTATTACGGGGGCTGTGAGTTCGTCGACGTTGTCGAGAACTTGGCCATTCAGCGGGCTAAGGATCTCTTCGGCGCCGAGCACGTCAACGTCCAGCCCCACGCCGGAGCTCAGGCGAACGCGGCCGCTTACTTCGCCTTTCTCGAACCGGGGGACAAGTTCATGGGGATGGCGCTGCCTCACGGCGGTCACCTGACACACGGTCACCCTGTGAACTTCACCGGCAAGCTCTTCGATGTTGTCTCCTACGGCGTGCGAGAGAAAGACGGTCTGATCGACTACGACGAGGTGCGAGCGATCGCGCGCAGGGAGAGACCCAAGCTCATTGTTGCCGGTGCGACTGCATATTCACGTTGGTGGGATTTCGCGGTTTTTCGCGAGATCGCCGACGAGGTCGGAGCGATCTTCGTCGTCGACGCGGCCCATTTCATCGGTCTGGTGGCAGGCGGAGCACATCCCAGCCCCATTCCCCACGCGGACGTGGTGACCTGCACCACGCACAAGACGCTGCGGGGCCCCCGGGGGGCGATGATCATGTGCCGGGAAGAGCACGCTTCGGCCATCGACAAGAGCGTCTTCCCCGCGTGGCAGGGCGGTCCTTTGATGCACTCGATTGCCGCCAAGGCGGTCTGCCTCGCGGAGGCGGCGACCGACGAGTTCAAGGCCTATGCCCGTCAGGTCGTCGAGAACGCGAACACCATGGCCGAAACGTTCGTCGCCGAAGGTCTGGAAATAGTGTCCGGCGGCACCGACAATCACTTGATGCTGGTCGACCTGCGACCGGTCGGCCTGACCGGCAAAGTCGCGGAGGAGCGGCTCGACGACGTGGGCATCACAGTCAACAAGAACGCGATCCCATACGACCCCGAGAAGCCCTTCATTGCATCGGGTATCCGGATCGGTACTCCTGCGATGACCACCTGCGGGATGAAGGGTGAGGAAGCGTCGGAGGTGGCGAGGCTGATCGCAATCGCTCTCAAAGATGACTCGGAGGAGGCGAAGATCGAGGTGAGGAGCCGGGTTAAGCAGTTGACCCAGCGATTCCGTCCCTACCCGGACGTGGCGTGATCCCATATCTGCTCGTCGGACTGGCGGCGGCCGTCATTACGTTTGTGACGACGCCGGGAGTTCGCTGGCTCGCGGCGAGGCTGGGAGCCGTCGATCATCCGAGCGACCGCAAAGTGCACGCCAATCCCACGCCCACACTGGGCGGGCTTGCGATCCTGCTGGGCATTGTCGGCGCGGGGGCTCTGGCCAGCACCATGCCCGAGTTCGAAAGCGTGTTCACCGCCACGTCCGAGCCGCTGGGGATACTTCTCGCCGGCCTCGTCGTCTTCGTCCTCGGAGCGGTCGACGATTTCCACGACCTTCCGGCCCCCGTCAAGCTTGCCGGGCAGGTGTTCGCGGCGGGAATCCTGTTCCTGGCGGGCGTGAAGATGCAGGGCGTCCTTCTCCCCGATCAGTATGTGATCCTCAGCGACGACGTGTCTGTGATCGTCACGGTCGTGTGGCTCGTCGCGACCATCAACGCGATGAACCTGGTCGACGGCCTCGACGGGCTCGCGGCGGGCCTGGCGGCGATCGCCGCATCGGCATTCTTCGTGTTCAGTTACCGCCTCTACGTAGACGAGTATTTCGGGGTGATCTCCTCGGCCCCGCTCGCCGCGATCATCATCGTCGGGGCCGCGGTCGGATTTCTCAGGCACAACTTCCATCCGGCCCGCATCTTCATGGGCGACTCCGGCGCGATGCTCCTCGGGCTCGTGTTGGGCGCCGCGACGATGGCGGGCATCGGGAATGCCCCGCCCGAGGTCCAATCGACGTCGACCTCGACCTCGACGGTGTTCCTGGCCTATTTCCCTCTGTTGATCCCGTTGATGGTGCTGGTCATCCCGATCCTCGACGCGCTGTTCGCCATCGTCCGGCGGGCGAGCCGGCGACGCAGTGTCTTCCACGCCGACAAGGAGCACATCCACCATCGCCTCATGGACCTCGGCCACGGGCACCGGCAGGCCGTCCTCGTGATGTACATCTGGGCGGCGCTGGCGGCGGGGGCCGGGCTCGCGTACTCGTTTCTCGATCACGACGAGTTCATCTTCGCCCTGCCCGTGGCGGTGGGCGCCGTCGTCATCTACACGCTGTTCCCGGTTCTCACGAAGTTCATCCAGGGCCGCATCGCACCCTGAGCCTCGCCCCGCGTCGTACGTGACCGATCCATTGAGCGGGCTATGCGGGACGTGAGGGACACTCACCCCCGCGACGTGCGTGACTGAGCATCTGAGCGGGCTATGCGGGACGTGAGGGTCACTCGGCCCCGCCGGCGGTCGGGCCGAGTTGCCCATTGGGGCGTCATGAGGTAGCTTGTGAAAAGATTCACAAGCGGCCGGAGGAGTAGGATTCGGCGCTTCCCGCTCCCTGGTGCCGACGGGGCCCGTGTGCCCGCCGACGGGGCGGGTGGGCCGGATGGGTCGAGGCTGAGGGGCCTGAGGTGAGCAAGAAACCGGGCCGGTACGGCAGCACAGGATCCGAGGCTGCGGGCGGCCTGTCGCTGGCGTTCGAGTTCGCCGGAGCCGTGTTCCTGTTCTGGTTCCTCGGCAAGCTCGTGGACGAGTGGCTTGGGATCGAACCGTGGGCCCAGTTGGTGGGGTCGCTGCTCGGATGGGTCGGAGGCTTCCTACACGTGTACTACGCAACGCAAAGGCGCAAGGGATGAAACGGTGATCGAGCTCCAGATGGTGCGACGCATGATCCGGCGGGCGCTGTTCGTCGGTCCCGTCGTTGTAACCGTCCTCGCCGTCGCAGGTGCCCTCGATGACGGCGGCGCCGGAGCGTTCGAGTGGGGACTCTCTGCCGCGGTGGGCCTGGTAATGACCCTCGGAAACCTGTGGCTGTCCGCCGCCATCATCGGCGGAGTAGCCGAACGAACCCCTCAGCTGTTGATGCCGGCCGGTCTGGGGGCGTTCGCGCTCGGCTTGATCCTGCTGACCGGGATCGCGTTCGGCCTCCAACGGGTTGACGTGATCAGCTTCCCGGTCACCGGCTTCGTTCTGATTGCGAGCCACCTCAGCCTTGTATTGTGGGACGCCGCCGGGGCCTACGGTTCGTCCACCACCACAACTCAGCAATCGTCGGACGCGAGCGCGGAGATGAGGAGCTGATCCGATGGAGATCGATGTAAACGAGCTGTTCTTCTGGGAACCGCTTGCCTTCGAGGGCACGCCCTTCGAGATCAACCGTGTCGTGATCTTGATGGTCGTGGCCTCGCTGCTGTGCGTGGCGTTCTTCCTCCTCGGCGCGCGGCGCGGGTCCCTGGTGCCGAAGGGACTCCAGAATCTGGTCGAGACCGCGTATTTGTTCGTCCGAGACAGCATCGCGATCGATGTCATCGGCCCGAAAGAGGGCCTGAAGTACGCGCCCTATCTCGGGAGCATCTTCTTCTTCATCTTCTTTGCGAATCTGCTCGAGATAGTCCCCGGCATCAACTTCCCGGTCACATCGCGAATGGCCATCCCGGCTTTCCTCGCCCTCCTCACTTACGTCATCTTCAACTTCGTCGGAATCAAGAAACACGGCTTCAGATACTTCAAGGACACCCTTTTTCCGCCCGGGGTGCCATGGCCGATCTACGTCTTGCTGACGCCGATCGAGTTCTTCTCCGTTTTTGTCATCCGACCGCTCACTCTCGCCGTCCGACTTCTGGCGAACATGATGGCCGGGCACGTCCTCCTCACGATCTTCTTTCTGTTCAGCGCCGACTTCATTGCGCCGGATATCTCCCTGCCGCTGGGACTCTTGACCGCCGTGGTTGCAGCCGTGCTGATCCTCTTCGAACTGCTGGTAATCAGCATCCAGGCCTACATCTTCACGATGCTGTCCGCGTTCTACATCGCAGAGGCCATCCACGGACATGGAGAGGAAGACCACGATTCGACCGAACACGAAGCGTCGTACGAAACCGAAGGCATAGATACCCGCGCCGCGTAGTGCCGAGGAGGAGGAAGCCACATGGATGGAGTCATGATTCTCGCCCAGGAGGGAGTCACCAATGAGGGGCTCACAGCACTGGCCCACGGACTCGTGTATGGGCTGGCCGCAATCGGGCCCGGGGTCGGGATCGGATTGGTGTTCTCGAGCGCGATCGAGGCGATGGCGCGACAGCCCGAGACCGCCGGCCAGACCCGGACGACGATGTTCCTGGGCTTCGCTCTGATCGAGGCGCTTGCACTGATCGGTTTCGTCCTGTCGTTCATCATCTAAGAGGGGAGCGGGTCGATGACAACCACGTTTGCGGGTGCGCTCCTGCTGGCCCAGGAGGGAGGGCACGAGCGGGAGGGCATCGATCTGATCCTTCCCGCGACCGCGGAGCTGATCTGGGGCGCGATCTGCTTCGTCATCGTCGCCCTCGTCCTCGGCAAAGTCGCTTTCCCCAAGCTGCGCGAAGTGGTGGAAGCCCGCGAAGAGAAGATCCGCGGCGATCTCGAGTCGGCGGAGAACGCCAAGAGCGAGGCGGCGAAGCAGCTCGAGGAATACAAGAAGCAGCTTGCCGAGGCTCGCAGTGAGGCCAACCGGATCATCGAGGACTCGCGACAGTCGGCCGAGCAGGTCCGCAAGGACCTCGTCGCAAAGGCCGAAAAGGACGCCGAGGCAATCGTCGCCCGGGCGGGGGAGCAGATCCAGGCCGAGCGGCAGCGCACGATCCAGGAGCTGCAGGGTCAGATCGCGGACCTGTCCATCGAACTCGCCGAGAAGGTCGTCGGCCGCTCACTCGACGGTGGCTCTCAGCGTGAGCTCGTGGACGCGTACATCAAAGAGGTCGCGGGGATGGGCTCGAACGGAGGTAGCCGCAACTAATGGCGACCGATGAGCTGGTGCGCGGCTACGCAGAGGCACTCTTTGGCGTCGTGCGCGCCGAGGGAGAGCTCGGCCGCGTCGAGGACGAGCTGTTCCGCTTCGGGAAGCTGCTCGAGTCGAACCACGAGCTCAAACAGGCGCTGTCGGATCGGTCGATGGAGCGTGAGCAGCGCGCCAAGATCCTCGACGAGCTGCTGGCGGACAAGGTCTCGCCGCATACCCTGAACCTCCTGAACTTCATCGTGGGGCAGGGGCGGGCGCGCCAGATGCCGCAGATCCTCGAAGAGGTTGCCGAGCTGGCTGCCGAAGCGCGCAACTCCGTCGTGGCGGAAGTGAGATCGGCCGTGCCCCTCGACGACAACCAGCGGCAAGAGCTCGCGGCCGCCCTGTCGAAGGCGACCGGCAAGAAGGTCGAAGTCAAGGTACTGGTCGACCCGTCGGTCGTCGGCGGGGTGGTGGCCAAGGTCGGCGACACGGTCATAGACGGCACTGTTAAGCGCCGCCTCGAACAGCTAAGAGAGCAGGTGAAAGGGTAGTGGCAAAGCAACAGACCCCGGCAGGCGACACCGCTACCGTCGGCGATCTCAGTATCAGTTCCAGCGAGATCTCGTCGGTACTGCGCCGTTACGTCGAGGACTACAAGCCGTCGGTCGAGCGCGAGGAGGTCGGCATTGTGCGCGAGGTCGGCGACGGCATCGCACGCGTCTCTGGTCTCCCCGGCGCAATGGTCAACGAGATGCTCTCGTTCCCGGGCGGGGTTGTGGGCCTCGCTATGAACCTCACCGAGCACGAGATCGGTGCCGTGATCCTCGGCGAGGCCGATCACATCCAGGAGGGCGATCCCGTCAAGCAAACGGGTGAGATCCTGTCCGTCCCGGTCGGGGACGCGCTGCTCGGGCGCGTGGTCGATGCCCTCGGGGCGCCACTGGACGGTAAGGGCGCAATCAAGACCGACGATCGCCGGCCCCTCGAGGTCCAGGCCCCCGGAGTCACTGCCCGCCAACCCGTGAAAGAGCCGCTTCAGACCGGGATCAAGGCTATCGACGCGATGACGCCGATCGGGCGGGGCCAGCGCGAGCTAATCATCGGCGACCGCCAGACGGGCAAGACCGCGATCGCAATCGACGCAATCATCAACCAGCGCGAGTTGTGGGGCACCGACAAGGCCGTGAAGTGCATCTACGTCGCCGTCGGACAGAAGGCGTCTACTGTCGCCGAGGTCGTGGCCGCGCTCGAGGAGTACGGAGCGCTCGAGTACACGGTGATCGTCAACGCCGCGGCGTCAGACCCGGCTCCCTTCCAGTACCTCGCCCCCTACGCCGGCTGCGCGATGGGGCAGCAGTGGATGGAGAACGGCGAGCACGCGCTGATCATCTACGACGACCTCTCCAAGCAGGCGATCGCCTACCGGCAGCTGTCGCTGTTGCTGCGCCGGCCACCGGGGCGCGAGGCCTATCCGGGAGATGTGTTCTACCTGCACTCTCGCTTACTCGAGCGTGCCGCCAAACTGTCCGACGAGAACGGCGGCGGCTCGTTGACCGCCCTGCCGATCATCGAAACCAAGGGCGGTGACGTCTCGGCCTACATCCCGACCAACGTCATCTCGATCACCGACGGGCAGATATACCTCGAAGCCGACCTCTTCTTCGCCGGAGTTCGTCCGGCCATCAACGTCGGCATCTCGGTCTCTCGGGTCGGTGGCAACGCCCAGATCAAGGCGATGAAGAACGTGGCAGGCCGGCTCCGGCTGGACCTCGCCCAGTACCGTGCGCTCGAAGCGTTCGCCGAGTTCGGCTCGGAACTCGACAAGGCATCTCAGGCCCAACTCGACCGGGGCGCTCGCGTCGTGGAGATCATGAAACAGGGCCAGTACAAGCCCTATGCGGTCGAGGAGCAGGTGATCTCGATCTGGGCCGCAACCAACGGATACCTCGACGATCTGCCGGTTGAGAACGTCGGCGAGTTCGAGTCGGGGCTGCTCGACCACATGCGCACGAGGCACGGCGACATCGGCGACGCAATCAGGGACGCCGGCAAGCTCGAGGAGGACCTCGCCGACAGGCTCAAGAAGGCGGTGGAGGAATTCAAGTCGTCGTTCACCGAACGGGTCGAGACGGTCGAGACGGTCGCTGCTGAAGAGGGGGTGCCGGAGGCTTCCGGGGCCCCGGCCTCGGAGGCCGGCGACGCCACTACGGGCGAGCAGCCGGCCGAGCCGGAGGCCGAGAACGAATCGGGGGATTCGGGCGACGAGGACGGCAAGGAGTAGCAGCGGGTGGCCCAGCAGCTACGCGACATCAGGCGGCGGATCGAGTCGGTCAAGTCGACCCAGAAGATCACGCGCGCGATGGAGCTGATTGCCTCATCGCGCATCATCAAGGCGCAGCAGCGAGTCGAAGCCGCCCGCCCCTACGCCCACGAGATGCGGAGGCTGATGGCATCGGTGGCGAAGAACGCAGGCCGCATCGACCATCCGCTCCTCATCGACCGTGATGAGGTCCGGGCAATCGGGTCGATCGTGATCACGTCGGACCGGGGTCTGGCGGGCGCCTACAACGCGAACGTTATCCGGGTCGCCGAGCGCGACATCCGGGGTCACGATGCCGACGAGGAGCTGTTCCTCGTCGGCAAGAAGGCGGTCACTTACTTCCGATTCCGCGGCTACGAGTTCGATCACTCGTGGATGGGCATCTCCGATCGGCCGAGCATCGAGGACGCGCGCGAGGTGGCGTCGGCCGCCGCCGAGGCTTTCTCTAAGGGCGACATCGGCGAAGTCCGCCTCGCTTACACACGTTATGAGTCGGCGCTCACCCAACGACCGGTCGTCACGAAGCTTCTCCCCCTTCCCAGGGAGGAATTCGAAGAGGAAGAGGAGGACGACGGACGCATTAAGCCCCAGTACGAGTTCGAGCCCGAGCCCGAGGACATCCTCGACGTGCTCATCCCCCGCTACGTCGAGGGCACGGTGCTCCAGGGGATGCTCGAGTCGGCGGCGTCCGAGCACGCTGCGAGGCGGCGGGCCATGAAGGCGGCGACGGACAATGCGGAGGAACTGGTAGGCACGCTTACTCGCGGTTACAACCAGGCACGTCAGGCAGAGATCACGACCGAGATCATGGAGATCGTGGGCGGCGCCGAGGCGCTTACCGCGGCCGCACGGCGGGAGGGCTAGATGGCGGTAACAGAGGAACGAGTGGAGGAGCAACAGCGGGCCAGTACAAGCGAGGGCCGCATCATCACGATCACGGGGCCCGTCATCGAGGCCGAGTTCCCGCCCGAAGGTATGCCCGAGATCGGTTTCGCCCTCGAGATGGAGCGCACGATCGGCGGTCAAACCGACACGATCACGGCCGAGGTCGCGCAGCACGTAGGTGAGTCGGTGGTCAAGGCGATTTGTATGAAGCAGACCGACGGACTCATTCGCGGTGGAAAGGTCGTCAACACCGGCGCTTCCATCACGGTACCGGTGGGGCCGGCCACGCTCGGCCACGTGTTCAACGTGCTGGGAGAACCCCTCGACGGCTATGAAGTCCCCGACGACGTCGAGCGGTGGCCCATCCACCGTCCGCCGCCCAAGTTCGAGGACCTCGAGCCGAAGACGGAGATGTTCGAGACCGGCATCAAGGTCATCGACTTGCTCGAGCCCTACGTGCAGGGCGGCAAGATCGGGATGTTCGGCGGCGCCGGCGTCGGTAAGACCGTCGTCATCCTCGAGATGATCCACCGCGTCGCGCAGGAGCACGGCGGGACATCCGTATTCGCCGGCGTCGGTGAGCGGACCCGCGAGGGCAACGACCTCTGGCTCGAGATGAAGGAGTCGGGCGTGCTCGACAAGGCGGCGCTCGTCTATGGGCAGATGGATGAGCCCCCCGGTGTGCGCCTTCGTGTTGCGCTGTCGGCCCTGACCGTGGCCGAGTATTTCCGCGACCGCGAGCACCAGGACGTGCTGCTCTTCGTCGACAACATCTTCCGATTCGTGCAGGCGGGCTCCGAGGTGTCGACCCTCCTCGGCCGCATGCCATCGGCGGTGGGTTATCAGCCGACCCTGTCCGAGGAGATGGGCGAGCTGCAGGAGCGGATCACATCGACCAAAGGACGGTCGATCACGTCACTGCAGGCAATCTACGTTCCGGCCGACGACATCACCGACCCCGCGCCCCACACGACGTTCGCGCACCTCGATGCGACAACCGTTCTGTCCCGTCAGATCTCCGAGCTCGGCATCTATCCCGCGGTGGACCCGCTCGATTCGACCTCTCGGATCCTCGACCCCCGCTACGTCGGTGAGGATCACTACAACACCGCTCGCACGGTTCAGCGGATCCTGCAGCGCTACAAGGACCTCCAGGACATCATCGCCATCCTCGGGGTCGACGAGCTCTCAGAGGAGGACAAGGTCATCGTCGGCCGGGCCCGCAAGATCCAGCGGTTCTTGAGCCAGCCGTTCTTCGTCGCCGAGCAGTTCACCGGCATCGCCGGTAAGTACGTCCCGGTCGAGGAGACGATCCAGAGCTTCAAGGCGCTGTGCGAGGGCGACTTCGACGAGCTGCCCGAGCAGGCTTTCTACATGGTGGGTGGAATCGAGGAGGCCGAGGCCCAGGGGAAGGAGATGTCCAAGTAGTGGCTTCCTTCCAACTCGCACATGGCGGGAGCATGTCAAACACGGAAAGAATGAGATCGCTGTGGACGTGAGCATCGTGTCGCCCGAGAAGAAGGTGTGGGAGGGCGAGGCCGAGATGGTTGTCGCCCGCTCGCCCGAGGGCGAGTTCGCGATCCTGCGCGGTCACATCCCATTTCTCGCCGCGCTCGTGCCGGGAGCCGTAAAGGTCGTCTCCGGCGACTCGAAGGAGGTCTTCTTCATCACCGGTGGGGTTCTCGAAGCCTCCGGCAGCCGCGATGACTACCACGTCATCGTCCTGGCCGACGATGCAGAGCGAGTGGGGGACATAGATCTCGATCAGGCCAAGAGCATGCTCGAGCACCGTCGGCAGATGGAGGACACGGACGAGCGCGCCGAGGCCGAGATGCGCTCCGCCCTGGCGCGAGTCGAGATCGCGCAGCAAGAGTCCCTCTCCTAAAATGCCCCGGCCAGCAATATCCTCCGGGTGCTGGCGGCTAAAAAGCTTCGCTGGGCTCCACGGCTCCGCCGGGAGCGGATTTGGGATTCCCTCTCGGTCGCGCACGTACCTTTCAGGTACGCACGCTCCCTGCGGCCACCCCCAGCTTGTTTTTAGCTCGCCAGAACCACAGAAACATCACTGGCCGGAGCATGAGGGTGGGTGAGCACTCGGGGGCCCTGCGCAACCGGGTGTTCTGCTCCAGTTGCGGCCGCTTTGAAGCGCGCCGCCACGGCCTGGTTCCGATTGGGTGGCAGGAGTTCCCCAACGTGAACCAGCGATTTATCGCGCTGTGCCCCGACTGCGTGCGCAGGAATCTGTGGATGATCGAGGCCCGCCTCGATATCGATCCCGAAACGGGGTTGTGACGTAGTGGGCCGCTAGTTTTCGAATCCGACTGGAGTTCGCGAAGAAACGCGTCAACTGTGCGGCCCGGTTGTTCGATCCGCTGCGCTTCGCGAGTTCGATACCGACGCTCGGTTGCGAGATGGTGGTTTCGGATAGATTCTCAAGAGTCTGTCATTGCTCATCGTCGTGGTCTTATCCACTCTTTTGCCGCTTAACGTCAGTTTGGGCTTGCCTGTTTCGGGAATTCAAGGTACGCATTTATAGAGTCCGTTTTAGCGGGAGGGAGTGTAAATGGCAGAAGACGATAGAAGTCTCGTCGAAAAAGCGCGTGAGGCGGCGGCGCGCGTTGGGGAAGGTGCGGCGGATGTTGTGTCCCCGGCACCAGATGACTCGGGAGCACTCGCGGGCGCGCGACGCGCGGCTGCAGGAGTGACGGAAGCGAGTGAGTCGGTGGTTCGCCCGGTCCCCGAGCCCGCGGTCCCAGGTGCGGCTCAGCCCGCACCAACACCGACGCGACCGCGTCGGGCGACGGCCAAGAAGACCGCTACCAGAAGGACCACCGGACGTAAGAAGACGGCCGGTCGCCGGAAGCCTGCGACCCGAAAGAAGGCAACGGCCCGGCGCAAGACGACCGGTCGCAAGAAGGCAACGGCCCGGCGCAAGACGACCGGCCGCAAGAAGGCAAC
>JBOGXA010000013.1:0-97030 GCA_050694175.1 Actinomycetota bacterium | reverse complement strand
GCGCGCCGCCGCCGGCTGAAACGCGGATCGGTCGCCACACGGACGCGCGCCCGATCTCGCGGCGCGCGTTGCGGACCGCTCATCCGTGGATGCTCGCGCGAAATCCGCCGCGTACGCGTGGTCCGCGGCGCGCGCTTCACGACCTGTCTCCCTGAGGCGCGCCAGAGCGGCTCTCGAAAGCTCCTGCGAAAGTGATCTCCGGAGTGAGCTCGACGCCGAAACGCTCGCGTACCCGCGCTCGCACCTCGTGAACAAGGTCGAAGACGTTTTGTGCGCGCGCGCCCTGGCCGGCGATGAAGAAGTTCGCGTGCAACGTCGACACGGCGGCACCGCCGACGTGCAGACCCTTGAGGCCTGCCTCGTCGACCAGCCTGCCGGCGTGGTCGCCCGGTGGGTTCTTGAAGACGCTGCCCGCGTTCTGCACTGCGCCCGGTTGCGTCTCCGCGCGGTGACGACGGTACTCCTCCATGCGCCCGCGCACCCGCTCGGCCTCGTCCTCGGTGAGCGCGAACGCGGCGTATAGCACGATGTCGTGATCGCCGAGGTTCGACCCCCGGTAGGCAAGGGCGAGGTCCGCCGATGTCTGGAATCCTGTTTCAAGGGTCGCGGCCCGGAACACGCGGACGACGGCCAGCCGGTCGGAGAGCTCTGATCCGTGCGCCCCCGCGTTCATTCGCACCGCGCCCCCAACGGAGCCCGGTATTGCGATCAGGAACTCGAGCCCGGCCAGTCCCCTACGCGCCGCCCAGTTGGCAAGCAACGGAAGAGGAGTTGCGGCGCCGGCAACAAGCCCGGGCCCCTCGTGCTCGGCCAGCGCGGGGAAGTCTTCGAGCGGCTCGATCCACGACCACCGGGTCGGGGCGAGGCGGATCACGAGCCCCGGCCACCCGCGGTCGGAAACGACCAGGTTCGACCCACGACCCACCGTGAGAACCGGCAGCCCGGGGGGCGCGGCGTCGCGCAAGGCGCGCCCCAGCCCCCTGAGGTCGGCGACATCGGCCGGCTCCGCGTAGATCGCGGCGGGGCCGCCGAGGCGATAGGTCGTGAGCTTCGCCAGGGGCCACTCACGCCTGACCGTTCCCGCCAGCGACGACTCCAGGGCATCTGCGAACCCGGCGAGGTCGCGCGTCACCGCGGCTCTCCCCGCGCCCGACCTGCTGCCGCCGCCGGCGGCAGCGCGGGGCGCGCGCCCAAGCGGGCCAGCAACTCATCCCCCACCGTGCTCACGTCGCCCGCCCCGAGAGTGATTACGGCGTCGCCGGGCCGGGCCGCGTAGGCGAGATAGTCGAGCAGCTCGGAGCGATGCGGCAGATAGGCGATGGGTCGTCCCGGAAGGGTCGCGCCGATCGCGTCGGCAACCAGCTTGCCGGTGACTCCCGGCACGGCGTCCTCCCCGGCGCCGTATACCTCGGTTACGATTATGCGGTCCGCGTCGGCGAACGATCCACCGAACTCCCCGGCCAGCGCGGCCGTGCGCGAGTAACGATGGGGCTGGAACACCGCCAGCACTCGCCGCCACGGTCCCGGGCGTGCAGCCGCTAGGGTCGCGCGCACCTCGGTCGGATGGTGGGCGTAGTCGTCGATTACGGTCACGCCCGCGACCTCACCGCGCAGATCGAACCGGCGCTCCACTCCCCGATAGGTCCCGAGGCCGGCGCCGACCTCGTCGAGGGGCACGCCCGCATGGACGCATGCCGCGGCTGCGGCCAGCGCGTTGGCCACGTTGTGGCGGCCGGGCACGCGCAGGCCTACCGGCACCGACTCAACTCCGCATTCGAGTAGGAATTGCACGCCGTTGACGGCCAGGTCGATGCCGGATGCGATGACGTCGCCGTCCCCATCGAAGGTGATGACGCGCCGGTGCGCCTGCCCTGCCAGCTCAACGAGCCGAACGTCCGTCGACGGCACGACCACAGTCCCGCCGTCGGGGACCCGAGCCATGAAGCGCGCGAACGCGGCGCGCAGCGAGTCGATCGAGTCCCAGTAGTCGACGTGATCGATCTCGAGATTGGTGACCACTGCGATATCGGGGGTAAGCAACAGAAACGAGCCGTCGCTCTCGTCCGACTCTGCAACCGCAAACTCGCCTCGGCCCGTCCTGGCATTGGTGCCGGCGTCGTTCAGCCCTGCACCGATCAGATACGTAGGGTCAAGCCCTGCAGCTCTCAAGATCGTGACGATCATGGAAGTCGTTGTCGTCTTGCCGTGGGTTCCCGCCACGACGATCGCGCGTGAGCCCTCCAGAACCTCGGCCAGGGCTTCGCCGCGCGACATAATTCTCAGACCAAGCTCGCGCGCGCGTCGGAACTCGGGGTTCGAATCGGGAATCGCAGAAGACACGACAACGAGCCGGCCCGGCTCGATCAGTTCTGCGTCGTGGCCGATATGAACGTGCGCCCCGATTGCCTCGAGCATGGCCGCCGCACCCGACCACTTCAGATCAGAGCCGGAGACCGTCACACCCCGCTCGATCAAGACCTTAGCGATCGCCGACATGCCGGCGCCGCCGATCCCGATGAAGTGAACACCGTTCGAGGGCACCGCCGTCACGTCGCAACCTCGCGGACAACGTTCGCCAGACGGGCAGCCGCGTCTGGGCGTCCGATCGAAAGGGCGGCCTCGCTCATCCGTGCGAGTACCTCGTCGTCGGCGACGATGCCGTCGAGTGCGCGGGCCACTCGATCCGTCGACGCGTCGGAGTCCGCGATGACGATCGCGGCCCCCGCCTTCTCGAGAACTCGTCCGTGCAGTTCCTGTTGGCGATCGCGGTGGTGAGGATAGGGAACGACGACCGCGGGAAGGCCGGCCACGCCGAGCTCCGCAACCGTGGTGGCCCCTCCCCGGCACAACGCGACGTCGGCAGCGGCGTACGCCGCGATCATGTCGTGCGCGTATTCGACGACGCGATGGACGAGCGCGCCGCGCCGCATCGATCCAAGCCTCTCGATCACGCGCGCGTGATCGGAGTGTCCGGTGATGTGGAGCACCTGGACATCGGAGCGATCGGCCCACACGGACGGTAGCCCGGCCGCGGCATCGTTGACCGTGCGCGCCCCCTGGCTGCCGCCGAAGACCAGAACGGTGCGGCGGCTCGAATCGAGGTCGAACTCTCGGATGGCCTCGTCTCTCAGCGTGCCGAAATCGGCCGCGACGAGATCGGGAAGCACCGGGTTGCCGGTGAACACGCCCTTATGTCCCACCTTTGCGAGCGTGTCCTCGAACGACGTCGCTATCCGCCTCGCCACCGGCTTGCACACTCGATTGGCGAGCCCCAGCACGATGTTCTGCTCGTGCAGGACGACGGGGCATCCGGCCGCGCGCGCGGCCAGACAGGTCGGGAGGCTGACGTAGCCACCCATCCCGACCACCGCATCGGGAGCCCGGCGCCGGATCATGCGCAGAGCGGTGGCGGTCGCTCCGACCGCGCGCAGGCCGGTGCCCACCGCGGCCAGTGGCCGGCTCCGATCGAACCCTCGGACGTCGAGGAACTCGAGTCGATAACCGGCGGAGGGGACGAGGCGGGCCTCCACACCAGTCGCCGTCCCGATGAATGTCACATCGGCATCGGCCAGCTCGGCGGCGAGGGCCAGCGCGGGGTTGACGTGACCCGCGGTGCCTCCACCGGCGACCACGACGTTCACCGCCTCCTCGGCCTGGATCCGCCGCGGGCGGATGTGGGATGCCCTTCCGCCGGGCGCGGCACTCGCCCCGCTGTCGGCGAACGAACGACTGTCGCGTCCGACGGCGGGGATAGTTTTCTCGCCGCGGGTCGCTTCCTCCGGGGGCGCCCGCGCCCGGCTGCGGCGAGCTCTCCGCGATGAGCGATATTGATGAGCACGCCCATGGCGGCGAGCGAGACGACGAGCGACGTGCCCCCGAACGAGACGAGCGGGAGCGGCACGCCCGTGATCGGGAGCACTCCCGTCACCGCTCCCATGTTTGTCAGTGCCTGTGTCGCTATCCAGATCGTGATGCCGGCCGCGACGACCGACCCGAAACGATCCGGCGCCCGGCGCGCAGTGCGGACGCCGAGGCATGCTAGGAACAAGAACAGCCCGAGCACGACGAGACTGCCGAGTAACCCCGTTTCCTCACCGAGGATCGCGTAGATGAAGTCGGTGTGCGCGTTCGGCACATAGAGCCACTTCTGGCGACTCGCTCCGAGGCCCACTCCAAACCATCCGCCCGATCCCATTGCCACGAGTGACTGGATCGTTTGGTAGCCGGTGTTGTAAGGGTCTGCCCAGGGATTGAGAAAGGCGAGGACCCGGGCTCGACGGTACGGCTCGGCAAACGCCGCCGCGCTCGCCAGTGCGGCACCGGCAGCGTAGATCGGGATCATGTAGCGCATCGGTGCACCGGCGACGAAAAGAAGCCCCAGGCCGATCGCACCCAGCATGAGTGTCGTCCCGAGGTCGGGTTGCAGCATCACAAGGGTGGCGATCACGGCGAGGGCAGGAAGCAAAGGCACGGCGGTGTGAGCGAGCGAATCGAACCTCTCCTCTCTCTTGCGAGAGAAGACGTCCGCAGCAAACAACACGAGTGCGAGCTTCGCTACCTCAGACGGTTGGAATGACAGGGGCCCGGCACTGAGCCAGCGCGCACTGCCCCCGGCGCTCACACCGACCCCGGGGATGAGGACCACAAGAAGCAGGCCGGCTGCAAGCGCATAACCCACGTAGCCCCACCCGCGCAGGCGCCGGTAGTCGGTGCGAACAAAGAACACGAAGACCACAAGCCCGATGGCGGCCCAGATGAGCTGACGTTTGAAGAACAGGAACGATGACCCGTAGGTAGCAAATGACGAGACCGAGCTCGCGGACAAGATCATCACGAGCCCGAGAAGCACGAGTGCCGCCACGACGATGGACAGAAGGACACCGGGGTGTCCGGGGCGCAGAGCGGCTGCGGGTGTCGAGGAGTCCGTGCGCCGCCGGGTCGTTGCCCGTCCGAGCGCACTGCTACGCGTCGCCATTGCGGTCATCCCCTGTCTCTAAGGCCGGCAGCTCGCGAACGGCGCGCGCGAACGCCTCGCCGCGCGCCGCGTAGCTCTCGTACATGTCCAGGCTCGCACATCCGGGGGAAAGTAAGACGGATCCTGACGGAACAGCGTGACCGCTCGCCGATCGCACGGCCGCTCGCATGTCGGCGGCGCGTTCGACCGGGACAAGACCCTCAAAGACCTTGGCCACTTCGTCTGCCGCCTCGCCGATTGCAATCACCGCGCGCACAGGAGGGACGGTTCCGGCCAGCGGCATCAGGTCGATCCCCTTGCTGCGGCCGCCAGCTATCAGCACCACGTCCTTCAAACCGCCGACGGCAGCAAGGGTCGCGTGGGGATTGGTCGCTTTGGAATCATCGATGTACGTGACCCCCCCGAACTCCGAAACGATCTCCAGCCTGTGGGGAAGAGGCCGGAACGATTTGATCGCTTGTATCACCGCGCGCTCCTCGACTCCGTACTCAAGCGCGGCGCCTGCCGCAGCCACCGTGTCTTCGAGACCGGCGCGGCCCGGGAGGCGGACCTCGTCGATCTCCAACAGCTTCGAGCCGCGCCACACGACATGGCTTGCGTCGATGCCGATCCCGTCGGTCGGGGCGCGCGCTGCAGAGAAGGGGAGCACGCGGCCGGGAGCCGCCGTCGCGATCTCGGACACGCGCCGGTCCTCGGTGTTGAAAACGAGGATGTCGTCCGGGCCCTGGTTCTCGATGATGCGTGCCTTGGCCGCGGCGTACGCGTCGCTCGTTCCGTGCCAGTCGGTGTGGTCCTCGGCGATATTCAGGATGACTGCAATGCGCGCCTTGAAATCCCTGATCGCGGCGAGCTGGAAACTCGATACCTCGGTGGCCACAGCCCCGCCCGCCGGGATCCTGGATACCGCTTCGATCAGGGGAAGGCCGATGTTGCCACCCGCCACAGACGCGATCCCACCCTCGGCCAGCATCTCCGCCAGCAGGCTCGTCGTCGTGGTCTTGCCGTTCGTGCCGGTGACCGCGAGGAAATCGCACGAGCTCAGCCGGTAGGCGAGCTCGATCTCGCTTATCAGTTCGATGCTTCGTGAGCGCAGGGCCGCGATGACTTCTGCGGTCGGCGCGATCCCCGGGCTGACAACTGCCAGGTCGGCGTCCAAGAGATCCAGATCGTGGCCCCCCGTCTCGACCACGATCCCGAGCCCCTCGAGTGCGCGGGCGCGCTCCTCGATGATCGGACCCGAGGCGGATTCGGTTACACGTACGGCTGCGCCGCGGGTAACAAGCGCGCGCGCCGCCGCAGATCCGCTCGCTCCCAGCCCGACGACCACGACGCGCACGCCTTTCCAGTCGTTCTCGTTTGCTCCCTTCCCGCTCACGGGAGCCCGCCCTTGCCCAGGAAATCCGCGTAGAAGAGCCCGAGCCCGAAGGCGACCGAGAGGCCGGACAGAACCCAGAAGCGGACGATCACGGTGAACTCGGGCCATCCGGCCAGCTCGAAGTGGTGATGGATGGGGGCCATCAAGAAGATCCGTTTGCGCGTCCGCTTGAAAACCGCAACCTGGAGGATCACCGACAGCGTCTCGACCACGTAGAGACCGCCCATCACGATCAGCAGCAACTGGATATTGAGAAGTATGGCCAGCACGGCCATGGAGCCTCCGAGCATCAACGACCCCGTGTCGCCCATGAAGATCTTGGCCGGCGCCGTGTTCCACCATAGGAACCCCGCGCACGCTCCGAACAGGGCCGCAGCCACCAAGGCGAGATCGAAGGGATCCGAACCGGCGACGGCGATATCGTAGAAACCCTGGTGGCGAAACTGCCAGAAGGCGATCACAACGAACGCGCCGAAGACGGGGGCGGAGGAGCCCACGGCCAAACCATCGAGCCCATCGGTCAGGTTCACGCCGTTCGACGCGGCCGCGATCATGACGAACACCCACAGGTAGAAGAACAGGCCAAGGTCGATCTTCGTCGAGCGGAAGAAGGACACATCGGTCCCGACCTTCACGACCTCGACCGCGAGGACACCGAATACAAGCGCGATTGCAGCCTGTCCGAGGAACTTCGCCCGGCTCTGCAGCCCGAGGTTGCGTGACTTCCGGATCTTGATGAAGTCGTCGACGAAGCCGAGGCTACCGAGGGCAACGATAGTGCCTATCGCGAGGAGGCCGCTGTCCCGGGGGGGCACAAGACCGTCGCGACCGATGTGTCCCGCGACGTACCCGGCCACTGCGCCGGCCATGATCACTACTCCCCCCATCGTCGGCGTGCCGCGCTTCTCGTAGTGGGCCTTGGGACCCTCCTCGCGGATCAGTTGACCCCACCCGCGCCGGCGGAAGCTCTTAACCGCAAGGGGTGTGCATAGCAGCGATACACCGAGCCCAACGATCGCGGCGATCGTGATGCCGATCACGCGTGAATCCAGCCCAGATAGTTCAGCGCTGCGCGCGCCACTACTCGGTCGTCGAACGGCACGATCTCGGCTTTGAACTGCTGCCCGGTCTCATGCCCCTTTCCCGCAATGACGACTGCGTCCCCCGGGCCCGCGATGCCGAGCGCGTGAGAGATCGCATCGGCGCGATCGACGATGACCGCGTCCGGGCCCTCGCGGCGCCGGGAGCGCACCCCGCCGACGATGTCCTCGATGATCGCAGCCGGCTCCTCACTCCGGGGATTGTCCGATGTCACGACGACGTAGTCCGCCCTCTCCGCGACGACCGCGCCCATTAACGGTCTCTTCGATCGGTCGCGATCACCCCCGCAGCCGAAGACACAGATGATCCGGCCGTCGCGACCCGACACGAGGTCGCCGGCGGCACCCAGGACGTTGTCGAGGGAGTCGGGCGTGTGCGCATAGTCGACGACGACCGCGAACGGCTGGCCCTCGTCGACCGATTCGAAGCGCCCGGGCACGGCCTGAAGAGACGCGAGGCCGGACGCGATCGCGTCGATGCCGATCCCAGCCTGCAGAGCAGTCGCCGCCGCGGCGAGGCAGTTCGACAGGTTGAACGCGCCGGCAAGCGACGTCTCGATCTTCGCCTCTCCCGCGGGAGAGAGCAGAAGGAAGCGGCTGCCGTGGGGGCCCAGCCCGATGTCGTCCGCCCGCACGTCGGCATCGCCGGCCAGCCCAAACGACAGCATCTCGACCGGCGATTCCTCTGCAAGGCGGCGGCCGTAAGCGTCGTCGATGTTCACCGCTCCCCGATCGAGGCGCGCGGGATCGAATAGCGAGAGCTTTGCTTCGTAGTAGTCCTCCATCGACGGGTGGAAGTCGAGGTGATCCTGCGACAGGTTCGTGAACGCGGCCGCATCGAAGCGCACTCCCTCGACGCGATGCAAGGTGAGCCCGTGGCTCGTGACCTCCATCGCTACCGAGTCGATGCCATCCGCAAGCATGTCCGCAAGAATCGCCTGTAGATGGAGGGACTCCGGAGTCGTTCGTACTCCCGCCATCGTTGTGCTGTCCCAGCGCGTGTAGACAGTTCCGATGAGCCCCGGGCGGCGTCCGGCGGCCGTAAGAATCGCCTCGAGGAGGAACGCAGTGGTGGTCTTACCGTTCGTTCCGGTAACCCCGAGGGTCAACAGCTCATCTGCGGGTCGGCCGTAAAAGGACGCCGCCATCCGACCCATGGCGCGGCGGACATCGGAAACGACGATCTCCGGCACACCCACCCCGGTCGCCCGCTCGACACACAGCGCCGCCGCTCCGGCCGCCGCCGCGTCGCCGGCAAAGGCGTGACCGTCGGCGGTCGCTCCCGGCACGCAGAAGAACAAGTCCCCGCGCGCCACGGCGCGCGAGTCGAGCGAAAGCCCCGCCACGGCCGTCGCCGGGTCTCCGTCGATGCGCGCGACAAGCTCGCCGGCGGCAGTGGCCAGCGTGCTCAGCGACGCGGTGCTTTCTCGGCTGCGGTTCATCATCGCGATGCTAGTCGTGGGGCAACGGCTCCTCGGCCTGCTCCTGCTCGATTGCCTCGACCGCCCTGGCCGCGTTCGTGGTCGGCGGTACGCCCAGGTAGCGGAGCGCGTACTCGGTGATGACCTTGAACGTCGGGGCGGCGGTCGAACCACCCCATTCGGGGTGCGGCTCGTCGAGGGTTACGAGAACGACGATGGCCGGACGGCGGGCCGGCGCGATGCCGGCGAAAGAGGCGATGTGCGAGTTGCCGTATCCGCCCGTTGGAAGGGGCTTCTGGGCGGTCCCCGTCTTGCCGGCGATCTGATAGCCGGGGATCTGGGCGAGAATCCCCGTGCCGTCCGAGACCACGCCCGTCAGGATCTCGATCATCTCGTCCGCGGTACGGCGCGACAGCACCCGGCGCCGGGCCGGCTGGGGGGATGCAATGACGTCACCGTCCGCCTCCATGGTCGAATAGACGAGTTTCGGTTCCACCCACATCCCGCGGTTGGCGAGGACACCGTACGCCGCCGCCATCTGAAGTTGCGTCACCGCGACCCCCTGTCCCAACGGCACGTTACCGATCGTCGAGCCGTACCAGTCGTCGCGGTCGATCACGATCCCCTTCTCCTCGCCCGGCAGATCGAGCCCGGTCTTGGACCCGAATCCGAACCTCCGGACCCACTTGTCGAGGCGATCGGCTCCGAGTTCGAGGCCGAGCTTCACCGTTCCGACGTTCGAGGACTGCTCGATGATCTCGGTAACCGTCATCGACTCCGCCGCATGAGAGTGCGAATCGTGGATCACTCGATCTGCGATCTGCATCTCATCGGGGACGTCGAAGGACGTTCTGGGCGTGACGAGGTTCTCTTCGAGGACGGCTGCGGCCGTGACCAGCTTGAACGATGAGCCGGGCTCGTAGTTGAACCCCACTGCGAGGTTCCGACGCTCTTCGTCCGAGTACTTGTTGAAGAGATTCGGATTGAAGCCCGGCTCGCTCGCCATCGCGAGGATCTCACCGGTGCGCGCTCTCATGATGATCGCGCTCCCACCAATTGCGCCGTACTTGCGAACCGCATCGGCGAGTGCCAGCTCCGTGAACCGCTGCAGATCGCTGTCGACCGTCAGAAACAGTGACCTACCCGGCCTGGCGCGCTCGTAGACGAACTCGGCCTGAGGCAGGGGACGCCCGGAGGGATCTTGCTCGAGTGACATCCGCCCCGGCCGCCCTCTCAGGATCTGATCGAATTCGAACTCGATTCCGGCCAGCGCCTCTCCGTCCGCATTCACGAAGCCGAGCACGTGAGAACCGAGCCGGTCGGATGGATAGATCCGCTTGGGCTCGGGCGACGTATGGATACCGGGCAGGCCGAGCGCCTCCACTCTCCCGGCCAGCTTGGGATCGATCTGGCGCGCCACGTATTCGAACTCGTCGCCGGGCACGCCACCCACAAGCTTGCGCGCGATCGACGGGGGGGGCTCGTCGAGATACGCGCTCAGCTTCCTCGCGGTGGCGTCGACGTCTCCAATCTGTGTCGGGTCGGCCCAAACGGTCCGCAGCTGGACGGTGATGGCGAGCGACTCGCCGTTCCGATCGAAGATCGTGCCTCGGGGCGCGGGAAAGACGACCTCCCGTTGACGCTGCGCTGCCGCCAGCCGGGAGTAACGCGGGAATTCGACGACCTGGAGAGCGACGAGGCGAACGCCCATCCCGACGAACGCAAGGATCAAGACCGCCAGAACCCACACCGTCCGATGGGGGAGCCTCGACGGGCGCCGGGGGGTCCGGCGCGGGCGCACGACCCTCAGGTGGGCCCGGCGCGCCGGACTCCGGGTCGCCGGTCTTCGCCTAACAGAAGGGGCCGAACGTCGTTTCGACCCCCTGCGCGCTCTCGAGGCGGGCACCCTCGGCCCCAACTCACGGGCCTCCGGCCGCGACCGAGCCGGATGCCGGTGCCCCGCCCTCGGTCGCGTGCGCCGGGGCTGTGACCGCGACGCCTCGCCGGCCCCGGCGCACGATGTCTGCGCTCAGGTACTGCACGTCTCCCGGATCCGGCTCGACCATACCGAGTTCATCGCGTGCAAACCTCTCGATTCGATCGGAACTTTCGAGCTTCGCCGCATTAAGCAGGAGTTCCTGATGGCGCTCCTCCGCCACCGCCAGTCGCTCGCGCACGCGCGACATTTTGAATGCACTCTGCGCCAGCACGACCTGCTCGAGCAGCACACCGAAGACAACGGCCGCGGCGACGATCCCGCCGATGATGGCGACCGAAGCAAGTCTTCTGGAGCGGTGGCGGACCATGAGCTTGCGAGACCTCCGCTTCACGACCCTGAGTTGCCCCTCTTCGCGCGGCGCGCTCGGTTTGGATCCCGCACTGCGCCCACTCATGCGATCGCGTGTCCCGCGCTCGGTTCCGTCAATTCTTGCGGCTCGATCCGCTCTGCCGCACGAAGCTTCGCCGCGGACGACCGCGGATTGCGCTCGATCTCCGGCGCGGCCGGTCGCACCGGCCGGCGTGTGAGCACGCGCAGAGATGCCTTCGCACCACAGCGACAAACCGGGAAATCCGGGGGGCACGTGCAACCGCGCGCCGCATCTGCGAAGAACCGCTTCACGGTCCGATCCTCGAGCGAGTGGTAGGAGATGACCGCAACGCGACCTCCCGCCTCGAGAGCCTCGAGCGTGTCCGGCAACGCGCTCGCGAGGGATCCAAGCTCGTCGTTTACCTCGATGCGGATGGCCTGAAAAGTTCGGCGCGCGGGGTGGCCGCCCGTCCTGCGCGTCGCGGCAGGGATTGCATCGGTCACGACGGCGGCAAGTTCCGAAGTCGATCGGACTGGTCGCCGGCGGACGATTGAGCGCGCGACGCGCAGTGCCCATCGCTCCTCTCCATAACGGCGAATCACGCGCGCGAGCTCGCGTTCCGGATAACGGTTCACCACGTCGTCGGCCGTGAGCCGCGCGGTGGGGTCCATTCGCATGTCGAGGGGTCCGTCGTGCCGAAACGAGAATCCGCGATCCGCCTCGTCAAGTTGGGGTGAAGAAACGCCAAGGTCGAATAGGACTCCGCGAACCGACGGAACCCCGAGTCGTTCCAGCACGGACGCGAGGCCCGCGAAGTTGTCACGAACGATCCGAACCCGGTGGGCGTGCGCGGCGAGGTGGGCCCTCGCCGCGGCCACGGACTCCGGGTCACGGTCGATGCCGATGAGCTCGATGCCACGCGCAGCTTCGAGGAGCCGGCGTGCATGACCTCCTCGACCGAGGGTTGCGTCGACGACGACCCCTCCGCCCTCCAATGCAGGCAGGATGAGGTCCAGCACTTGGTCGGCGAGGACGGGATCGTGGTCCATGACGGTCCCACAAGGGTCACCTACCCAGCACTCGGCCCGCGACGGCGAGCATGCCCAGGAGGCCTCCGACCGACGAGCCGGTGAGGGCGAGCACGGCCAGGCCCTGCCCGAACTCACGCGCCACGCGCCATCTGTACGTTCTGTGCGGCTCTTCATGCATGGTGCTCTCTCCTCTCATCAGAAGTTGAGGTCCTTAGCGAGCTCTTCCAGACCGCCCTCTTCGACCTTGGCGCGCTGGCTCTCCCAAACCTCGGGGCTCCAGATCTCCCCGTGGTCGAGGGCCCCAGTCACGACCACGTCGCGCTCGATGCCGGCCCAGCGGCGGAGGTGTGCCGGAATCGTGACGCGACCCTGGCGGTCGACGTCGTCCTGGTGTGCGCTCGCCGCGATCCCCCGGACGACGGCTCGCGCCCCCGGATTCATCTGTCGCTGCTCGAGGAGCCGGGCCTCGAGACTGCGCCACCCCGGTCCCGACCACAGGCCGATGCAGCCGTCGGGCCAGAGGGTGAGCACGACCTGGTCGTCGGTCAGCTCGTCGCGCAGGCGCGACGGGACGATCAGGCGACCCTTGGCATCGATCGTGTGCCGGAACTCCCCGGTGAACGACACGGCTCTCCCCTACTCGCACTTGCCGGCAGGCGGTCGAGGAGCGCTTGGGCACCATCTCTCTCCCCTTTGCTCCACTTTCCTCCACCTTGCGGCACAGTGTGACCACGGAGCCGGGGGATGTCAATGTTTGGGCGCGCAATTACACTTTTGTAATTTGTTGCGCATGTTGTTCGTGTTATTTAGTGGGGTTGCCTCCCTTTGCTTTGAGGCGGGGCCCCCGGGCTAGCTTCTTACCCGCCCGCGCCCCGGGGGGCGGCTTCGTTGGACATTTGGCGCGCGCGCCTCGCCACAACGCAGTCAAAACGACTTTTTGATCCGTGGCCGCGCCCCGCCGCTTAGGCGTGGCGGACGGCCGCCCTGTCCGGAAGTCGCAGGTACTGGGTCCAGGCCGGGTCGAGGCGGTCGGCCGCGACGATGATCCACACACTTTCGTGCGGGGCTCCCGGCGCACCCTTGAGCCTCATGCCGACATCGGAGGGCGCCCGGTTCTCCTTACGGGCATTGCAGGGACGGCAGGAAGCCACCACGTTGTCCCACGAGTGCGAGCCGCCCCGGCTCCGGGGGATCACGTGATCCACGTTCTCAGCCGGGCGCCCGCAGTACTGGCACTCGTGGTTGTCGCGAATGAATACGGCCCGGCGCGACAGCGAGGCGCGCGACCGGTACGGCACCCTGACGTAGTAGTTGAGGCGGACAACGCTCGGCCCCGCGATCTCGAGCCGCTCGGAGCGAAAAACGACACCGTTCGTATGAAGGACCTCGGCCTTTCCCTTGAGGGCGAGGACCAGTGCCCGCCGCATCGGAACGACGCACAGCGGCTGGAACGACACATTTAGGACCAGCGCTCTAGCCAAGGTGTGTCGATTATAGGGAAGCGGTTAAAGCAGCCGAAGCACCCTCGCTACATGGGGCCCGGCGGCCCTCCCATGGGGGCGTTACTACGCGGGTGGTAGCGGGCTAGGCTTGATCCTCCCGTAAGCCCTCGACATAACGATGGAATGCGAGATGGTCGGACATACATTGCGCCGTGTCACCGTTTTTCGTGAGCACCACGGTGTCGGTGGGTCCCCCCGGCGCGTCTGCGTCCTCCCTTATCTCCGTGACCTGCCACCCGTCGGCGAGCAGGCTCCTCAGCCGCTCGAGCTCGGGATCATCGCCCCAGCCGGCCATGAATCACCTCCCATCTTGCTCCTCTTCGACCGGGTTGCCCTTCGGGCTCCCCGCTCTCCGTCGGGGGAACCCCGGCGGCCAAGCCCGCCTCACTGGTTCCCCCGAACCCCCTCCTACTCCCTACGACGGCAGCCTATCCGCGACGTCGGCTCCACGGGCGGGGAACCAAGGGGGCGCGCCGAGCGTCAGTAAGAGTCGTCCCGCTGCTAACCTGAAGGCCCTTCGATCACACTCCGGGAGGAAACGCGGATGATCACAGCCCCTCCGAGGGATTTCTCCGGCTTCGCCGAGGCGTTCGAGCGAATCGCCGCGAACGTCGAACGCACGATCCAGGGCAAGGGCGAGGTCATCCGGCTGGTGCTCGTAGCCTTGATCGCCGAGGGCCACGTCCTGATCGAAGACGTGCCCGGGGTCGGCAAGACCATGCTCGCCAAGTCGCTCGCCAGATCGATTGATTGCACATGGCAGCGCATCCAGTTCACTCCCGACCTCCTCCCCACCGATGTCACCGGTGTCAGCGTGTGGGACCGCCGCACCGGCGAGTTCGAGTTCAAGCCCGGCGCCGTGTTCGCCAATATCTGCCTGGGCGACGAGATCAACCGGGCATCCCCCAAGACCCAGTCGGCGCTTCTCGAATGCATGGAGGAGCGTCAGGTCACGGTCGACGGCATCACCCATCGGCTCGAGGAGCCGTTCATGGTCATCGCTACCCAGAACCCCATCGAACACGAAGGCACGTACCCGTTGCCCGACTCTCAGCTCGATCGCTTCATGATGCGGGTATCGATGGGCTACCCGAGCCGCTCGTCAGAGCTCGAGATACTCGAGCGTCACGGCGGAGACCCGATACTCGACCAGCTCGTTCCGGTCGCGGATTCAACCGAGGTGAGCGTCCTGATAAAGATGGCCCGGGACGTCCACGTCGCACCCTCGCTCAAACGCTACGTCGTCGACATCACCGAGTCGACGCGTGACCACCCGGACATCTATCTCGGGGCCAGCCCGCGCGCGTCGCTCTATCTGTTGAAGTCCTCCCGGGCCCTGGCGGCCAGCCGGGGACGCGACTACGTGGTCCCCGACGACATCAAAGACCTCGCCGTGTTTGTGCTCGCGCACAGGATCGTCCTCTCACCGGAGGCACAGATGAGGGGGTCCACCGAAGAGGACGTGCTCGACGGCACTCTCGGCCGTGTACCGATCCCGGCGCGCGAGGGTGCGTAGAGGACGCCTGGTGCCATCGCCCCGCGGCTATCTCACCGCCGCCGTCGGCATTGGGCTGTGGGCCGCGGGACGCGTGTTCGGGGCCGAGCCGCTCGAGCAGATCGGGTTTGCCCTGCTCGCGCTGGTGGTAATCGGCGTCGTGATTGTGAACTCCCGGCGCCACGATCTCACGATCACTCGCTCCGTCGTCCCCGATCGGGCAAAAGCAGGCCAGGCGGTGGACGTCGAACTGCGACTGAACAACACGGGGCGAGGCGCCGCTCCGCTGATGCTGCTCAACGATCGCCTTCCTCTCGAGCTCGCCGGGCGGGCTCGGTTCGCGCTCAACGGAATCGAGGCACGTGGGTCGCGTGAGGCCCGTTACCAGATAAGACCTCCTCGCAGGGGTCGCTACCCGATCGGTCCTCTCGGCATCTCGTTCACGGACCCCTTCGGGCTGGCGAGCACCCGGGCAGTGGGGACGAACGCCGACGAGCTGCTCGTGCACCCGCGGATCGAGAAGCTGGCTCTGCCGCGCGATCGCGGCCAGCAGCGAAGCCTCTCGACGGCCGCGCTACGGCAGCTGTCCGGGACGCGCGGCGAGGACTTCTACACGCTGCGCGAATATGCAGAAGGGGACGATCTTCGCAAGATCCATTGGCCGTCCACCGCCAAACGCGACCGGCCCATGATCCGTCAGGAGGAGACTCCGTGGCACACGCGCGCGCTCATCCTGCTGGACGACCGGCGCGGCGCGCACGATGGTGTTGCGGAGTCCTCGTCTTTCGAGCGCGCCGTCGAAGCCGCGGCTTCCGTCGCCGATCTGTACCACCGATCCGGCTACACGTACGGGCTTCTGACGGCGGACAACAGGGGGCAACCCTCCGGGCGGGGCATCGACCACTACCATCGCTGTCTCGACACGCTCGCCGTCGTTCAGCCTGCGCTCGCGCCTGGTGACCACGATCCGCTGCTGATGCGGCTTACCGAATTGCAGACGAACGTGGCCGATCAGGGGACGCTGGTGGTCGCCCTGGGAAGCCCCTCGGCCGAGGTCGCAACCGCGATCACCCGGTGCATGCGGCGTTTCCGGCAAGTGATCGTCGTGGCGTTCCCGGCCCACCGCTTCGGCGCCCAGCCGACGAAGCAACGATGGGAGGGCGAGCAACTCGTTCACGATGCGGCGTTGATGCTTCGGCGTGCCGGCGTGCAAACTCTCATCCTCGGTCCCGGCGAGTCCCTTGCGATCGCGTGGGGGGGACTCCATTCGGGTGGGAGAGGAGGTCACGCATGGGCTCAGAAGCACGCGCCCGCCTAGGACTGTTCCTCCTCCTCGTCACCACCCTCTTCGAATTCACCGGGCTGTTCGTGCCCGGCAACTTCCTCGGCCCCGGCCTCCTGGCCATAGTCGTGGCCGGCGGGATCGCGATGGGGGCTCGCAGGCTGGGCATTGGCACGATGCTCACGCTCCTCGCGTCGGCCGCGGGTCTTGTGACTTACGTGACGTTCGTGTTCGCGAATCGCTTCACCGCGTGGGGCCTGCCGACACCTTCGGCGGTGGGCGAGGTCGTCGCCGTCGTCGAGCGCGCCCTCGACAAGGCCTCCATCGACTTCGCGCCCGTGCCGGTGCGAACGGGTTACGTCATCCTGATGGTGATCGGACTGTGGCTCATCACGACGATCGGAGAGATCGCCACCTTTCGCTGGAAACGCCCGATGCTGGCATCCCTGCCTCCCATCGGCATGTTCGCGATGCTCATGGTGGTCGGAAAAGCTAAAGGTTCGAGCGCGCGCGCCATCCTCTTTCTAATCGCACTCCTTCTCTATTGGGGCCTCGAATCCTCGCACCGGCTGCGTTCGTGGGGCCGGTGGGTGCCAACCTGGACCGGCATCGACGACGACGAGGAGCCGGCGTCGGTGACGGGGGCGATCGCCCGGAACATGGGGCTCGCGTGCATCGTCGTCGCAATGGTGGCCCCGCTGATCACTCCCGCTATCGACGAAGGACTTCTCTCATGGCGAAGCGGCGTGGGCCGAAGCGAAGGTTTCGGGTCGGGTTCGGGGAGCGGGGGCCGGATCGACCCGTTCGTCTCGATCGCGTCGGGCTTGCTCGAGCAATCCGATTCCATCCTGTTCACCGTCGACTCGCCGGATCCGAGCTACTGGCGGCTCGTCACGCTCCCCGTCTTCGACAGCGAAGGTTGGAGGCCGACGGCGACCGAAGGCGACCGGGTGGAGAGCGAGGACGTTCCCGAAGACCTCCCCCCAGATGCCCCGCTCGGCAACCTTCAGCACATGATCGCGATCGCGGAGCTGGAGGGCGCTTCGCTCCCCGCCGCGCCGACGCCGAGCGTCGTCTCCCTCCGCGATCGCCAGGACGATCTCCGCTACCGGGCCGCATCCGGCGATCTTCTTCTCTTCGGCGATGTGGAGCAGGATCTCGAGTACACGGTCACATCGCGCGTCCCGGACTTCGATTACGAGGACATCGTCGACGCTCCCGTAGGCACGGACGACGGCTCCCTCACCCGCCTGCCCGAGCCCCTGTCCCCCGCGGTCGAGGCCCTGCGCGACCGCTGGATCGACGACGCCGGCACCACCTATGAGGAACTCGTGGCGATCCAGAATCGCCTCACCGGTCCCGGCTTCACGTACAGCACCGACCCCGCCCTGGAGGCCGACCGGGGAGATCAGGTCGACTACCTCGAGCGGTTCCTGCTCGACACCCGAAGCGGCTATTGCCAGCAGTACGCGTCGGCGTTCGCGACCCTGGCGCGCTCACTCGGCTACGAGACGCGCATCGTCGTCGGCTTCCTGCCCGGCGCGCCGAGGGGTGATGGTGGATTCGCGGTGCGCGGCACCGATGCGCACGCATGGCCCGAGGTCTTCTTCGAGGGCTTCGGCTGGGTCGCGTTCGAGCCGACGCCGAGGGTGGGCGAGGACAACGCGACCGCGAGCGCGCCCTCCTACACCAGCCCGCCGGGCGAGCCCATCTCCACCGACCCCGGCCGCAATCCGGAGGAGTTCCCCGGGAACGCGAACGCGGACGACGCTGCCGAGAACCGCCCCGAGAGGCTCGATCGGGGGGACGGCGGATCCTCCGGGCCGTCCGCGGAGCCCGAGTGGCAGCGAACGTTTGCTCGCCTCGTCACGTCACTGGGCGTTCTGTTGATCCTGTTCTTGGCCGCGGTCCCGGCCCTCAAGGCGTGGCGCATCCGGCGCCTGTATGCACGCGCTCACACGAGCCGCGCCCGGGCTGCGGCCGCGTTCGAGGAATTTCTCATCGAAGCCGCCGAGCTGTCGTCCCCCCGCGGCGCGGCCGAGACGGCGCCCGCCTACGTCAGAAGACTGATGGGATCGCGCCCGCTTCCATTGGCCTCGGCGTCCGAGCTCGCGGCGATTTACGACGCCTGTCAGTACGCCCCGACGGATCCGCCTGATGGGGTCGCCGCGCGTGCACGCACTCTGGCGGCCGACCTCAAGTCAACCCTGTGGGTGAACGCGTCCCTGTGGAGCAAAGGCATGAGACTGTTTGCACCGCGCTTCGGCGGCCGGGTGAGCCTCGCCGCGCTGCGGCGTTAGTCCGGCTAGCGGGCCGCTCGCAGGCGCCGGACGGCGGCGGCCGGCAGTTCCGACTCGACCTCCGTCTCGACGCGCTTCAGCGCGTGGATGAACTCCTCACGGTCGTAGAGGTACTCGGACACCGTGCCGTCGACGGAATGGGCGATCTCGTCGATGGCCAGGAAGAACGCCATCTGACCCTCGCGCAGCGCATCGAGGATCTCGCCGTCGTTGCGACAGACCTTGAAAATGCTCACACCGTCGGTCACGAGCTTCACCTCGGAGAGGTGCTCGCTCAGCCCCGCCTTGCGCCGCAAGTAGTCGAACGCTCGCCTGACCCGTTGCAAGCTCATGCCGCCGACAAGCAGCGCGCGCACGCACTTCAGTTCGACAAGATCGCGAAAGGAATACAGCCGGCGCACACCCGGGCGACCTCCGGTCGCCTGGACGCTGGGCCGGACGAGGCCGATGCGATCCCAGTAACGAAGCTGGTGCTGCGTGCAGCCGGTAAAACGCGATGCCTGATCAGCCGTGAACTCCTCCATGAGAGCGCGCGAACCTCCCCGCCAGTTGATGGTGCAAGCCCAAAAAACACCCGAACGCCGGTCGGGACTCCGAAGAGTCCCGAGAGACGCAATCTAGCGCGAGGTCGCGCCCCGCGGCAAGGGCTACGAGGAAAACGGGGTCGCCGTCCGCGAACTTTGTCCCTCAGGAACCCTTATTGCGTTTGCGGACTCGTTCTTCCCACTCCCGCAGCGCGCCAATGAGCCGGTCGCGGCCCCCGAAACGCGAAGATGTTCGTTCCGACGCCGGAGCCATGATGGACCCGGCGACCAACACGATCCCGCCCACCATCGCAACGAACGCAACCACCCCGAGCGTCACCGAACCCGACACGAAGAACGCAATCAACAACAGGAAGCCGACGAGCACCAGCAACCCACCGAGCCTGAGGCGCGCGGCCCGATCGAGATGCGGCCCGCGGCGTGTTGTCCGGCCCAACGACGGGTCCTGATGCTGGAGGTTTTTCTCGATCTCCTCGAGAATGCGCTCTTCACGCTCCGACAGGGGCACTGTTCAACAAGTATAGGTAGGCGCCGGAATTGCCAGTGCCCACGTCCTCGCTAGTGGTCGTCGCCCATGAGCGTTGCCGGGCCAACCGCGGCATCTCCAAACCGGGTGCGGATCGCATCGATCGCTCGCGACGCCTCTGCCCATCGGGAACCGGGCCCGGGGGCGAGGAGATCGAGCTGACGGCGCGGGGGGCCCGGGGCAAGTCCGGAGATCGCGACCCCGAGGAGCCTGATCCGCGGCCGGCTGGGGTCGAGGCGGAGGTAGAGCTCGCGTGCGATGGCGTAGATCTCGGGGGTTGTATCGAGGGCCCCGGCCAGGGTGCGCGAACGGGTGATCGTCCTGAAGTTCGAGAAGCGCACCTTCAGCGTGATGGTGCGCCCGCACAATCCCTTCGCCCGGAGGCGAGTGGCGGTGCGATCGCTGAGCCGGAGGATCTCCCTGAGGATCGCATCGGTCGCATCGAGGTCGGCGGCGAAGGTGTTCTCCGAGCCCACCGACTTGGCCGGGTCGTGGGGGACGACCGGGCGCTCGTCGCGCCCGTTCGCAAGCTCGTGGAGATGTGCGCCGAGCGCATCGCCGAGGGCCCGCTCGAGTGTGCGGCGAGACACCGATGCCACATGACCGACTGTCTTGAGCCCCAGCCGCCGCAGGGCCTCGGCCGTATGCTCCCCCACCCCCCACAGTGCCTCGACCGGCAGGGGATGGAGGAACTCGGTGGCTCGATCCGGCTCTATCACCAGGAGCCCGTCGGGCTTGGCGCGCGTCGATGCCAGTTTGGCCAGGAACTTGGTGGGGGCCGCGCCGACCGTGCACGTCAATCCGACGTCCGCCACCGAACGCTTGATCGTGCGAGCGATCGCGTCCGGGCCGCCAAAGAGTCGCTGCGAACCGACGACATCGAGAAACGCTTCGTCCAATGAGAGCGGCTCGACCAGAGGTGTGAACGTAGCAAAGACTTCGCGGATGCGGCGCGAGTAATCGAGGTAGGAATCGAAGTCGTTGGAGAGGTAGACGGCGTGGGGACACAGGCGTCGGGCACGCACGATCGGCATGGCGGAATGAACGCCGAATGCTCTCGCCTCATAGGAAGCAGAGGTGACCACCCCGCGCCCACCGAGCCCACCCACGACGACCGGCACGCCCTTCAGCGAAGGATCCTTGATGGTCTCAACCGACGCGTAGAAGGCGTCCATGTCGACGTGGAGGATCGTGGGCGCCGCTCTCACATTCGTTCTTTCCGAGAATCACATGGTGATGGCATGTCGATCACGGAAAGAATGCTTACACGGTCAGCGGCCGGCGCTGCCGCCGCTCGAATGCCACAGCGCCGGGCGTCTCGGAATCGTTTCTGCTCCGATCGTCCACCGGGCTCGCTGCTTATCGAGGGCGTCCGCGACCGACATCCCAGAGGACCGGTCCCGGGCCAGCTCGGCCAGGTCGAAGGCATCCTCGACCACCACCGTGATACCCGTGTTGGTCGGATCCGTCTTGTGGACGAATGAGGCGCCGCCGCGTTTCCTCAGCTCTCCCTTTATCAGCAACAGCCACGAATGGAACACCGTGCGGGCGCAGCGATCCTGAACGCGCTCGAAGACCGTGACGTCGATCGGGCCGGTCGGGTCGTCGAGCGTCACGAAGATGATTCGCTGGCCCGAGCGGATCGCCGGCGTTTGACTCGCGACCTTGGCTCCCGCGACCCACACCTGCGAGCGGTTCCGCGCGCCGGACAGGGCGCGCGCCGGGAGGCAGCCGATCTCCGTGAGCAGCTCCCCGTAGAGGTCCATGATGTGGCGCCGGCCGTCGATTCCGGTTATCTCGAGCTCGGCCTCGACCTCCTCGAGCGGCGTATACGCGGGAAGGTCGGGCAGGCTCTCGACGATCGCATCATCCAGCGCCAGCGCGAGCTGCTCTCCCACCCGGACCTTGGGCTTCGAGGCCAGCTCGGCGGCGGCCCACAGAAGCTCGCGCCGCGACCGTCCCCCGGCGATCCCATCGAGGGCCCCGGTGTGGATGAGATTGACGAGCACCGGCTGCGACAGCTCGGTCCGCCGCCACAGGTCCTCGAGGGAAGTAAAGGGACCCGTGCTGCGAGCGGTAAGGATCGAGTCGACCTCGGCAGCGGATATGTCGCGCACCTCGGCCAGGGCCAGCCTGATCCCCCGGGGATCGGTTCCCTCGACGCGGTAGGCGGCGGCCGAGCGATTGACGTCGACGGGGAGGATGGGGATGCCGAAGTTGCGGGCGTCGGCGGCAATCAGCCGGCGCGGGTACATGCCGGGATCGTGCGTCAGGACTCCGGCAATGAACGCGGCCGTGTGATGCGCCTTTAGATATGCGGAGATGTACGTCGGCAGGGCGAACGCGGCCGCGTGCGACTTGCAGAAGCCGAACGACGCGAACGCGAACACCTCTCGCCATAGTTCGTGGGCCTCGGAGGGGGTGAAACCGTTGGCGATCGCCTTTTCGACGAACCACTCCCCTACTTCGTTGTCCACGGGGACGCTGCTGCGTGGCCCGTCGAGGGACTTGCGACCGCTGCCGGGAGGGAAAATTGGAATGTCCCGACCGGCAGCGCTCATACCGCTCTCGGCGGAGCCGACACCTCTTCGTGCAGGACGGGAATTGGGATCGTCGGGGCGCGACGGACGCTCGCTGTCCAGATGGCGGCGCACGAAGTCGGCGTCGTCCAGCGAACAGCCGGTCGCGGCCGCGATGACTCTGATCAACTGCTCGTGGAACACGATTATCCCGTTGGTCTCTTTCAGGATCGGCTCGAGACGGGGGTGGGGGTTGCGCACCGGCTCGAAACCGTGGCGGCGCTGAAGGTAGGGGCCGACCATGTCGGACTGCACGGGCCCGGGACGAAACAGCGAGATGTCGACGATGAGGTCCTCGAAGTAGTTGGGCTGCAGGCGCGCCAGCAGTTCACGCTGCCCAGGCGACTCGATCTGGAAGCAACCGAGTGTGCGCGAGCTGCGGATCAGCTCGAAGGTTGCGTCGTCGTCGACCGGCAGCGCGTCGAGGTTTACGCGCCGGCCCTCGGTGCGCTCGATCTCATCTCGGGCATGAGCGATCGATGACAGCATGCGCACACCCAGGACGTCGAGCTTGACGAGGCCGAGATCCTCGACGTCGTGCTTGTCGGCCTGAAGCATGGTGAAGCCGTTGAATGACTCCTGCATCGGGACGCGGTCGGCGAGATCGGACGAGGACAGAATGACCCCGGAGGGGTGCAGGGCGAGATGGCGGGGAAAGCCGTCGACGGCAGCGCATAGCTCGAACAGTTGCTCCAGCTGCCCGGCCCTCAGGTTGGTACCGGCCAGCTCCGGCAATCGCTCCACCGCCGCAGGGATATCGCGCGCCGCGATGCGCGGGAACGAGGTCGCGACCGTGTCGATCTCCTCGGGGGGGAGCCCGAGCGCCTTACCGACGTCGCGGATCGCCATACGGGCCCGGAAAGTGTCGACCATGCAGCAGATCGCGGTCTGGTCGCTCCCGTAGGTGTCGAGGATGTAGGAAAGGACCTCTTCACGCCGGTGCGACTCGACGTCGACGTCGATATCCGGGAGCTCCTCGCGCCGGAAGTTGATGAATCGCTCGAACAGCAGGTCGTAGCGCACCGGATCGACGTCGGAGATCCCGAGCACATAACACACCAGCGATCCGGCGGCGCTCCCCCGGCACGCGCATCTGATACCCATGGACCTGACGTGGTCGACGATGTCGGCAACAAGCAGGAAATAGGCCGCAAAGCCCATGCGGAAGATGACGCTCAGCTCGTGTTGCAGCCGGTCGTCGACCGCGCTCGAAACACGCCCATATCGCCGGAGAACTCCTTCGTAGCACCGGTGCGCGAGGAGACCGGTCGGAGTCTTCCCGCGCGGGATCGGGAAATCGGGGAAGTGATAGGAGCCGAGATCGAGATCGTAGTCGCACGCTTGAGCAATGCGCACGGTCTCGTCGCACGCGTCTGTGACGTCGTCGAATAACGCCCTCATCGCGGCCGCGCTCTTGAGGTAGTACTCCGACGTCCCCCTCAGCGCGTGCGTCACCGACAGTGGGACGATCTCACGGACCGCGTGGAGCACCTCGTGCGTTCCGGCATGTTCGGGGATCGCATAGTGAACGTTGTTCGTGGCGACCGATTGCACCCCGGCTTCATGGGCGATCTTGAGGAGCCGGTCGCGCAGAGCCCGGTGCCCATAGCCCCGGTGGTCGAAGACCTCGATCCGGTAGCCATCGCCGATCGCCCTGCGCCACCTGCGGGCCGCTTCAATCGCCTGGGGGATGCGGCCGGCCGCGGCGAGACTCGCTACCTCCGAGCGCGCGCACCCGGAGAGCACGAAGGTGCCATCCGAGCGCTCCGCGATCGCCTCCGGAGACGTGCGCGGTTGCCTGCGTTCGTTACCCAGGTGGGCGTCCGAGACGAGCCGGCACAGATTGGCGTAGCCGGTCGCGTCCCTGGCGATGACGGTGACGTGATGATCCCCTGCGAGCGTCAGCTCGGCCCCGAAGATCGGCTTGACTCCCGCGTCCCGGCACGCCTTGGTAAAGCGGACCGCACCGGTCAGGGCATCGTGATCCGTAAGGGCCACGGCCTCGAAGCCGAGCTCGGCGGCAAGATGCGCCAGCGCCTCCGCCGGCACCGCACCGTCGAGCAGCGACCACGACGAGTGGCAGTGCAGGTGCACAAAGCCACTCACACCGGCCCCGTCCCGCGCGTGAGTGTGCATCTGGGCGGGCTATACGGGACGTGAGGGACACTCGACCCCGGGGGCACCGTCAGTCCCATATCCGGGCCAGCCGCCATCCGCCCGCGACCCGGTCGCGGTAGACGTCGTAGACGGCTCCGGACGAGCACAAGAAGCCGTCCGCGTCGAGGTCCCCGGACGCGAGCGTGGCGGATGGATGAGCGAGGACCCGGAAGTACTCCCGGTCGCGCCCTCCCGCGCCGTTCCACGTCTCGGTCGCCTCTCGCCACGACTCGAGGCGCTGGTCGATGTCGTAGCGCCGCCCTCGCCATGTAAAGGCAACCGGCGCGCTCACTTCGACGGGATCCGCAGTCACCTCGATCGACTCGTCGTACCGCTTGGACACCTGCCCGTCCCCCGCCCCCACCTCGCGACCCACTCAAGGAAATAAGGGGGCCCGATTGACTCGCCCGGAGCGCGGGCGCGCGCCGGTCGCGGGTCCTTCGGGCCCCTGTTGTCGGCACCCGGTCGTTATCCACGGCCGGATCCCTCGTCGATCGATGGCGGCGGGCCGGGGAGACCGCCTGCGGCCGGGGAGAGACCGGCCATCGGATCGAACGTATGTTCGATATTAGTCCCCGGCCCGGCCCAACGTCAAGAGTGATCTGGGGAGAGGGTCCAGGAACGGGGAACGTCCTCTCTGTAGCCGCGACCCCCCCTTCTGCGGGACCGCGCCGGGACAGGGGTGTCGTTCGGCACATCAACTACGGCATCTGGACGATGGATTCTCGTCCTCCCGGCGAGCAGGATCAATACGTCGACATAGGAAAGGAGGTGAAAATCATGAAGCGGAAGATCGCATTGGGCGCGGTTGTTGCGTTAGTTGGTGCATTACTGGTCGCGGCGGGTGTGGCGCTCGCCACACCCTCGTCGGGAATCATCTCGGCTCCCATCCATGCACGGGCCGCCTTCCCAGAGGGTGAGGACCTGTCAATAAAGATGAAGCTGGACGGTCACGGCGGGCAGCATGTCATCAAGATGGAGGACCCGTCGGATATGGCCGTGCAGCAGGTAGTCATCGCCCCGGGCGGCCACACCGGATGGCACAGCCACTATGGGCCGGTCATCGTGCTGGTCAAGTCGGGTGAGCTGACTCTCTATCGCGGCGACGATCCCAAGTGCATGCCGCACACGTTTGGTCCTGGAGAAGCGTTCGTCGACCGGGGGGGCGGCGCCATACACATCGCCCGCAACCTCAGCAAAACCGACAACGTGGAGTTTTGGCCGGTCTACTTCGACATTCCACCGGGCGTACCTTCTCCCAGAATCGATGCTCCACATCCCGGCAACTGCAGTTTTTAGGGGGGAAAGCCACAGAGACCTTTTGGTCTAGTCACTTTTTGACAATCAACCAATAGCGACTCTTTCCAGCAAGTCGAGGCCCGCTGCTTGCGCACGCGGGCACTCCACATCCCTTGCTCTGCTTAGCGCGACCTCTGGCCCTTGCGGCCCGCCTCCACAATCCCCGGATCGGCTAGATGGGCAAGAAGGGCGATCTCAAGACCGGGGACTCAGGGGTCGAACTAAAGACAAAGAGACCGAGGCAGGTGCCCGCGTCAGCGCGACGCCGGCACCTCCTCGGCGCAAGAACCGGCCGCCACGAACCGCCACGAGGGATCGATGACCGTGCACGACACGATGCACCGCCCCACGCCGCCGCCACCGCCCGCGCCCTCCGAATCCCCCTTCACCGAATCCGTGGCGGCAGCGGGGCGACTGATAGACAACGTGCGGAGGGTGATCAGGGGAGTGGACGATGCCGTCACCGCGGCCGCGACCGCGTTGTTCGCCGGCGGCCATCTACTCATCGACGACGTCCCGGGGGTCGGCAAGACGATGCTCGCCCGCGCCTTCGCCCGATCCATCGACGGGACCTTCAAGCGCATCCAGGCGACACCGGACCTACTGCCCGCAGACATCACCGGCAGCGCCGTCTACCACCAGGTCGACGGGAGCTTCGAGTTCGTCCCCGGCCCCCTGTTCGCCAACGTCGTCCTCATCGACGAGATCAATCGGACGACACCGCGCACTCAGAGCGCGCTCCTGGAGGCGATGGATGAGAACGCCACGACTGTGGACGGCATCCGGCACGAGCTCCCCCATCCCCTGTTCGTGGTCGCCACCCAGAACCCGGTCGAGCATCACGGAACGTTCCCGCTGCCGGAGGGGCAGCTCGATCGCTTCGCCATCGCGATGGCCATGGGTTACGTACCGCTGGAGATCGAGCGCGACGTGATCGCCGCTCAGCTTGGTGGCCACCCAATCGATGATCTTGCACCCGTATTGACGACGCGCGAGGTCGTCGCCGTACAGCGGGCCGCGGCCTCGGTACACGCCGCCGGATCCGTGATCGACTACGCACTCGCCATCACTCACGCCACGCGGTCGCACAGCAGCTTGCAATTGGGAGCCAGTCCGCGTGCGTCGATCACCCTTGTTCGGTGCGCACAGGCGCGCGCGCTCATCAAGGGTCGCGATTTCATGGTCCCCGACGATGTCAAAGCGCTGGCCGTGCCCGTCCTCGCCCACCGGGTCGTCCCCCGCGCCGAGCTTCGCTACGGCTCCGCCGGGAGCGGTACCCGCGCCGCCTCCAGCGGCGTGGGCAGTTCCCTTGAGCCAGGTCGCACCGACGATGTGATAGCGGAAATACTCACGAGCACTCCGGCTCCGGTAACCGGCCCACTGCGGCGATGAGCCGCCGGCCGACCGGCAGGGGGATCGTCGTCACGACGGTCGGCGCCATGATCCTGCTGGCCGCCGCAAGCGCGCAGGCGGGCTGGTTGTTCGTGATCGCGGTCGGTGTGCTCGGCGCGGTCCTCGGCTCCGCTTTCGTCCCCCACCGGCTGTCGTCATTGTGGATCGAGCGGCAGATCCCCTCACGGGCGGTGGCCGGCGACGCCATCGAAGTCGCCCTCACGGCTACGAACAGGGGCTCGAAGCCGACACCGCCGGTGCGTATCGAGGATCTCTCGAGCGCCTTCCCGGTGATGTGCGAGAGCCTAGCGCCCGGCACATCGGCGACATCGAGCGCACCTCGACACGCGCCGCGCCGCGGCATCTTTGACGGAGGACAGGTTCGCATCGCGTGCGGAGCCCCATTCGGCTTCATAGCGAGCGTGCGAACGGTGACGGTCGAGTCTCCCATCACCGTCGTCCCGCCGACCGTCGAGCTCGACTCACTGTCGTGGATCACCGGCGGAGGGGACGCGAGCGAGGGCGGTCATGCGGTGAGGTCGTCGTCCGGCGAGTACCTGGGAGTGCGCGACTATCGTCCCGGCGATCCTCGGCGAGCGGTGCACTGGCGCTCGAGCGCCCGGGCCGGGACGCTCATAGTCCGTGAGTTCGAAGACGTCGCGGCACCGCGGCCGACCCTGCTCATTCACGGCGCCGACGCCGGGACGCCCCCGGATTCACCATACGAGGCGATTGTGACTGCGGCCGCTTCTATCGCCCGCCATCTCGTCCGTTCTGGCCACGACGTGCACCTGGTTCGAACGGGCCCCGCGGGCGTTCAGCATCTCGTCGATGCACCGGCACCCGAGATCCTCGAATGGCTGGCCGGCTGCAAGCCAGAGCAGAGCCCGCTCTCTCACGCGGTCGCCGGTGCCCTGGCCCGCTCGGAACGTGATGCGGTCGTCGTCGTACTGACGACCACGTCGGGCACGACCCCGGCCGACCTTGCGGGGGCCCTCGACCACATCGCCTCCGCCGGGGGCCGACCGGCACTCGTCATCGCACGGTCTGCCACCTGGGTGCAGACGGCGAACACTGCCGAACGCGATGTCGTCGCCGCGGCTCGCGGCCGGGGACCGCTGCGCATCCTCGCCAAGGGAGAGGACATGGCCGCATGCCTGGCCGGGTGAGCACCCCCCCACGGAAGGACCGCTCCGGCGCCGGCGGCGTCCGCCGGTGGTTGGTCGGTGTTCTGATGCTCTCTGCAGGTCGCCGGAAGCCCGAGAACTCGATTGGCTTTCGCGTTGCGGTCCTGGGTGCCGTCATGACCGCCGTGGTGGCTCTAGCGCTCGCAGGTGTCCTCAAGGGAACCGTGACCCTTGCCGCCTTTGTCGTGTTGCCGAGCGCCTTCTGGGTGTCGTGGCAGTCGCGGGGGAAGGACGCGCGCATCTTTCCGTTGCTTCTGACCGGCATCACGGCGATCGCATTCATCGACCTGGTCCGCGATATCCGATCGGTCGCGAACCCTGAAGCCGCACGCTATCCGCTTGCCAGGCTCTTTCTGCTCGTCCAGCTCATCCACAGTTACGACCTCAGAGCCCGACGAGACCTCTACTTCTCCCTGGGATCCTCGCTCGTCCTCATGGCCGTGGCAGGTTCGATCTCTCACGACCTGAGCTTCGGTGCGTTGCTTGTCGTCTATGCGGCGTTCGCAGTTACCGCGCTCGTACTCGCGCACAGAAGCGAACTTGCCGACGGCGCGGAGCGGGCAACTCCATCCCGCAGCCGCTCGACGGCCCGGATCCTCCGAGAAGTGGGGCGCGCGGCCGTGCCCGCGGCACTCGCGGCCTCCCTGCTATTCCTCGTGCTCCCGCAGCCGAACGGCATGAGGGCGTGGGCGCTTCCGTTTACCGCTGGAGAAGGCCCGGGGACGGCGTCGTTGGACGGCATCAGGAATCCAGGGTTCCCGGGAGACCCCAGCTCTCGTTCGTCGGGATCCTCCTACTACGCGCTCTCGGAACGAATGGATCTGCGGGTGCGCGGGTCGTTGTCCGACGACGTCGTCATGCGAGTGCGCTCGTCCGCTCCATCGATGTGGCGCGGAATGCTCTTCGACGGGTACGACGGAACCGCATGGACATCAACGGCGGGCGAGCCGTCCCCCCTTCCCGGGACCGATCAGTACCTCAATCCGGCGGCAGTCGAGACCGGGGAACCTCGCAGAACAATCAGCCAAACGTTCTACATACAAGCGGAGCAGCCGAACACTTACTTCTCGGCGGCCACTCCCGCCCAGATCTGGAGCTGGTCACGTCCGCGCGTTGACGAGCTCGGTGTCCTGCGCGCGTCCGCGACGCTCACTCCCGGAACGAGCTACGGCGTCGTTTCGGTAAAGGGCGTTGCAGACGCCCGCGCGCTGCGGCGCGTCTCCAATGAGACCGTGCCCGCCGAGTTGCAGCGCTACCTCCAGCTCCCGGCCGGGCTCCCGGAGCGCGTGCGGAAACTTGCGCAGCGGATCACGGCAGGGGCCGGCAACGACTACGAGCGAGTGCGGGCGATAGAGGCCTATCTGCGTAAGAACCTCCGATACTCTCTCGACTCACCGGTCCCTCCCTCCGGCCACGACGCCGTCGATCACTTCCTCTTCGACGCGCGCGTTGGGTTCTGCGAGCAATTCGCGTCGGCCACCGCCGTGATGCTGAGAACGCTCGGGGTCCCAGCCCGAGTCGCCGTTGGATATACGCCGGGCACGAAGAACCCGCTGACGGGCCTCTATGAAGTCAAAGGCAGCGACGCGCACGCGTGGGTAGAGGTCTACTTCCCCGGGCTCGGGTGGTACGAGTTCGATCCGACCTTCAACGTTCCGAGTGCTCAGGAGGACGTGGGCGACCAGATCGTCCTTGTGAAGTTATGGCGCTGGGCCGGGGCTCACGTCGACGGGCTTGCCCCCGCGGCGCCCGTTGCCGCCGTCGCCATCGCGGTGCCGCTGGGCGCGGCGTGGGTATGGAGCCGGCGGCGCCGTGCACCGGCCCGAGGTGGCGTCGTCAACCCCGGGATCGCACCCGGTCCGGTCGCACGGGCGTGGGAGCGACTCGAAGCAGACCTCGCCCGCCGCGGGACGCCGCGGCGCGACCATGAGACCGCGTCCGAGGTGATGGCGCGCCTGGTGGGCGGGCGCTCCCAGCCGGCGCGGCGCTCGGTGGCGGTCTTCGAGCGGGAGCGCTACGGCCGCAGCGACGTCACGTCCGCCGAAGCGGGCGCCGCAACCGAGGCGATCGAGGAGCTGCGCCGCAGCCTCACACGTCGGTAGAACAGATCGCGGCCATGACCGAACCGTCGGGATGCGCACCGGGCTCGAGCGCCGGTTGGCGGCCATCTCGTCCCCTCCCTACCCGTGCGCCGGTGCGAATCCCTTTCCTCCCCACTACGCTGATCGACTTGCGCGCACGACCCCGACGGGGAGTTCGGCGGTGTACTTCGCCCCGGCCCCCGTGTTGTAGACGACGACCGGCCCCTCCAGCTCTCCCACCGCGGCGATAGCGGTCGCCCCCGCCATCGCGGCGGCTCCTTCGGGACATGCGAACACTCCCTCGCTCGACGCGAGATCACCCATCGCTGCCAGGATGTCGTCGTCGTCGACTGCGATCACCTCACCGCCCGACTCCCTGATGCGGGCGAGCACGAGCGCCCCCTCGGACGGCGCCGGCACCCGCAGTCCGGCGGCGATCGTCAGGTCGTCCTCACAATCGACGGGCGCCACCTCGATCTCGCCGCGATCGAAGGCGCGCGCTATCGGTGCACATTTTGCGGCTTGAACCCCCACGATCACCGGCGGATCGTCGTCGGTCCACCCCGCCGCCCGCGCCTCTTCGGCCGCCTTGACCGCGGCGACGGCCGCAACACCGCCGCCCACCGGGGCGACGATCGTGCGTGGGATTCGCATGTCCGACGTCCCGCCGAGCTCATCGAACACCTCGAGCCAGGCCGATTTCTTTCCCTCGAGGCGATACGGCTCCGAGAAAGTCGCGGCGAGAAATGCGTCTTGTTCGCTCGCGATCTCCCTCGCGGCGCGCGCGGCGTCGGCGATCGTTCCGTCGATCAGAACGAGTTCACCTCCGGCAAGCGTGACTTCCGTTTGATTGGCCGCGGGCGCCGTTTCGGCCATGGTCACAGTCACCGGCAGCCCTGCGCGCGCGCCGTACAGCGACCACGCTCCCCCCGCGTTCCCCGCGCTCGGCAACACCAGCCGCTTCGCCCCCAGTTCGACGGCGCGCGACACGCCAACGGCCGCGCCGCGCGCCTTGAAGGTTCCGCCGGCAAGTCCCGAGTCGTCCTTGACATACATCTCGAGTCCCCATCGCTCCGACAGCCGCCGGCAGGGGACCAGGGGCGTTGCCGGCTCTCCAAGCGATACCGGCTCGCCCCGCACCGGCAGCACCTCCCGGTATCGCCACAGTCCGGCGGGGCGGCGCCTGACGGCCGCGAGATCCAGGCCGGTGAGGTCGTAACGCGCCAGAAGGGTCCCCCCGCACGAGCACCTCCCCTGGGTGACGTGCGCGTCGTGCCGGGCCCCGCAGGCGGCGCATTGGAGGTGGTCGAGCCGCGACGTCACGTGAAGCTGGTCGGCCGGCTCGGGTCGTTCGTGGGCGAACGCCGGCCCACTCCCCTCAGACCATTCCGAGGGCGGACTTGGCGAGCGGAGACATCTTTTCGGGCGTCCACGGCGGATACATGACCAGCTCCGTCGAGACGTCACCGATGCCGTCGATGTACTGCGTAGCACCTCTAATCTGTTCGTCGATCATCGGGCCGATGGGACACCCCATGGTCGTCAAAGTGAAATCGACCTTGACGTCTCCGGCGTCGTTGACGTCCACCTCGTAGACGAGGCCGAGATTCCAGATATCGATTCCGAGCTCGGGATCGTCAACCGTCTTGAGGGCCTCGATCACCTGATCCTTGATGCTCTCTTTGTCTGCCATAGACACCATGGTAATGCCCGAACGTCTCAAGTGGGCAGGCAGCCGTGGGGGGCGTCATCCAGTCGGCCGTGGGGTTTCCCCACTCTCCCTGCGCGTAGATTGTCGCTATGCGACAACTGAGGCACAAATTGTGCCCGTCGCCACCTACTCACCGCGCCCCCTCGATTCCCAACAGCCGAGCAGCGTTGCTGAGCAGCACCTTCTCTTGCGCGTCCCCCAGCTCGAGGTCTCCGATCTCATCGAGGATGCGGCCCGGATCGAGCATCGGGTAGTCGCTGCCCCACACGACGCGATCGCTCAGCCTCCCGCGCGCATCCCGTTTCACCTCTTCCGGGATGTAGCGCGGTCGCCATCCGGAGAGATCGACCCACACGTTCGTCTTGTGGAGCGCGCTGGCAAGAACCTCCAGGTGCCACGGATATCCGAAGTGCGCCATCACCACCGTCAATCCGGGATGATGCGCCGCCACCATGTCCATGAGCATGGGGCGTCCGTAATCGAACGCGACCCCCGAACCGCCGGGAACGCACGCGCCGAGCCCCGTCATTCCGACGTGCACGACGATGGGCAGGGAATGCTCCTCGCACTTCTCCCACAGAGGCCGGTAGCGGTCCTCGTTGGGATAGAACCGCTGCACCTGAGGGTGGACCTTGAGTCCCCTCAGTCCGAGCTCCGTGACCGCCCGCTCGAGCTCGTCTACGCAGTCCGGCTTGTGTGGATCGACGCTTGCGAAACCAACGAACTGCTCGGGATAGTCGCTGCAGATCTCCGCCACCCGGTCGTTGGTCAGCGGTGGCAGCCCCGTTGCGGTCTCCGCATCCCAGGCGAGAAGGACGCCAAGGAGGTCCCACGCCCGGTACTCGTCTGCCATCTGCTCGGCGGTACGCACGCGCACCTCGCTGCGGAAGAACTTGGCGGTGCCCTCGAGCATCGGACCGATAGAACCCTCAAGCCATTCGGCCGTCGACGAGTGCACGTGGAAGTCGATCGCGCGGGGCATCTAGCGCATGGTACTCATCGCCACCGATATCCTGCGCTCGCCACGACAAATGAGGCGACTCATGCAGCAAACGACCGAGCCGAAGATCACCATCCGCATGATCCTGTCCGAGCGCGCGGTGCGCACCGTCATCCTCGTTGCGCTCGTGATGCTGATGGGCGTCGGACTGATCGCTCCCACGCTCGCGCTCTACGCCCGTTCGTTCGGAGTCGGTTACGGCGCCGCCGGGCTCCTGCTGGCCGCGTTCGGCCTGGGGCGTCTGGCCTTTGATCTGATCGCCGGCCCCCTCGTCGATCGCTTTGGGGAGCGATTGTGCGCGACCGCGGGGCTGCTGTTCCTCGCCGTTTGCGCCGCGTTGACTGCGATCGCTCCTGTGTACTGGCTCGCGGTCGCGCTGTGGGGGCTGGGTGGAGCCGGTTCGGCGGTCACGTTTGCCGCGCAATACAGCTATCTCCTGAAGGCGGTGCCGGCGGATCGTATGGCGCGCACCCTGGGTGTCTTCTACACCTCCTTCAATGCGGGAATCATCGGGGGCGGGGCCGCCGGGGGCTTCATGGCCGCCCGCCTGGGCCTCGCCAGCCCACTCTTCGGTTTCTCGATCCTCATGGTCGTATCCGCGCTCATCTACGCGCGCGCGGTGCCCGATCTCCCCCCGCGTGCGATGGAACCGCCGCCCGACACCGAGGGAATTGCCCTCCCCACCGCAGGGAGTGAATCCCAATTCCGCCCTTGGTGGAGCCATGGCGCGGGTACCGCTATCGGCGGAGCCGTGGAGGTGCCCATCGAGCGCGGCATGCCGCTGCTCCGACGGACGACGAGCGGCTTTCGCGAGCTTCTTAAGCGTCGAGCACTGAGGACCGTGCTCGTCCTCAACTTCGCCTACATGTGGGTTATCGTCTCCGTCTACGAGACACTGGTGCCGCTGTTCGGCCACGACGAGCTCGGCATGTCGGAGGCGTTCATCGGCACCGTCTTCGCCGTGGCAGTGGCAACCGAGTTCTTCGTTCTCTATCCGGCCGGCAGCGCAGCAGACCGTTACGGGCGCAAGCCGGTGCTCGTACCCTCATTCGCCGCCCTGGGGATCATGGTTGTGGTGCTGGGTTGGGCATCCACCCCCACTCTCTTTCTCGTGATGATGGGACTGCTCGGCATCGCGGCGGGCTTTGCGGGAGTACCACCTGCCGCCATGCTGTCCGACGTCGTGTCCGACGGAAGGGCGGGGAGCGCGGTCGGCCTCTTTCGCTTCGCCGGGGATCTCGGCTGGTTTCTCGGACCGCTGCTGGCCAGCGCGGCGGCCGACCTGGTTGGTTTCAAGCAGGCATTCGCGATCGCGGCCGTTCCGGTCGCGGCCGCCCTTCTGTTGCTCCTCCGCACACCCGAAACCCTGCGGTCGGCCCCGTCACACGAAGAAGAACGACACAGCCAGGATCACGTACGCCGCGATTAGCTGTACGCCCTCGAACCAGTTCGATCTCCCGTCGAGGACGACGAAGCCGAGGATCGCACCCGAGAACGCGACCGCTGCGATCTCGATGCCCGAGAAGATCAGGTCCATCGGCTCGCCGACAACGAGGGAGATGAACACGAGCAGGGGCGCGATGAACAAGGCGATCTGCGTCGACGATCCGATTGCAATCTCAATTCCCACTTCCATTCTGTCCTTGGCCGCGAAAAGTATCGCCGATGAATGCTCGGCCGCGTTTCCAATGATGGGAACGACGATGAGCCCCACGAAGAGTCTGGAGAGCCCGAGCTCTTCGACGGTCGGCTCGAGCGCACCGACGAGGAACTCACTCATCAACGCAACTCCCACCGTTGCGCCGGCAAGCGTCCCCACTGCACGACCCATCGTCCATTTCGGCCGGGTGTGTTCCAGGTCCGAGCGGAAGAGGCTCCGATGCGTCTTGAGTGTGAACAGCAGTCCCAGCACGTACGTGGTTATCAGAACTACCGACACTCCGACGGACACGGCTTCGGTGCGGAAGTCGGTCGCCTCCGGTGTGAGGGAGAACAGCGCCGGCAACAGGAGCGCGCCGACGGCGATGATCAGAGAGGCGGAATGCAGGCCTGCCGCCGTGCGATTGAACGTCTGCTCGACGCGCGACCAACCTCCGACCGCGAACGCAATGCCCAGGACCAGCAGGACGTTGCCGATGATCGACCCGGTGATCGAAGCCTTCACGATGTCGAGCTGTCCGTCGAGTATCAGAAAGGTCGCAATGATCAGCTCGGTGACGTTCCCGAAGGTGGCGTTCAGCAGCCCCCCGATCTGGGGCCCGGTTCGTGCGGCAAGCTCCTCGGTGGCGTGACCGATCAGCCCGGCCAGGGGCAGGATGGCGAGGCCGGCGGTCGCAAAGATGAGCACGGGCTCCGCGTGCACGATCTCCATGACGACCGCCGCCGGGAGAAAGACGAGCAGCCAGGAGAGCCGGGGCTTCAGCATCGAGGAAGACTAGCCGGGCGTGAGTGGTTGTAGGCGGTCGCATGGCGACCTCACGCAACCAGTCACGGCGGCGCGGGGGCTCGGTCGAGTCGCTCTCGGAGCGCGGCTGCGGCCGCGACCGGATCTGCGGCCTCGGTTATCGCCCGCACGACGACCACCCGGCGCGCGCCGGCCCCAATCACCTCGTCGATGTTCGACGCGTTGATGCCCCCGATCGCGAACCACGGCACCGGGGAGCGCTCGGCCGCATACGAGACGAGGTCCGGGCCCACGGCCGGCCGCCCCGGCTTGGTCGGCGTTGCGAAGACGGGCCCGACCGCGATGTAGTCGACCGGCGCGTCGGAGTCGGCAATCCGGTCGATCTCCTCGCTGCTGTGCGTGGAGCGCCCGATGATTGCCGTCCCCAGGATGCGACGGGCCACCCCAACCGGGAGATCGTTCTGTCCCAGATGGAGACCGGGTGCGTCAAGAGCGAGCGCGACGTCGGCCCGGTCGTTGACGATGAAGCAGACCCCCGCGTCCGCGCACGCGGCGGCCAGCGGGGCCCCCACCCGCAGGATCTCGCCCGCCTCCATCTCTTTTTCCCTGAGTTGGATGAGATCGACGCCGGCGGCGGCAAGCTCTGGCACTAACGACACGAGCTCCCCTGCCCCGATCGACGCGGGCGCAACCAGATAGAGACGGGCGTCGGTGATTGCCGTCACAGCGCTATCACGTCGGTGCCATCCCCGAAATCGAGATCCTCGTCGGGATCCTCGCCTGCGTCGCGCTCGTAGTCACGCATGCGTTGGGCGATAACTCGAAGTGTGCCCCGGGTGCGCAGGAGGGCGACGGACACGAATGCATACGGCAGCGAATCCAGCGCGACCTCGTACCAGCGCTTGTCGAGAACCGGCGCCGCCGCCATCCAGATCGCGACCAGCGCAAGCAACACGATGGCAAGGACGCGGGGAAGGCGGCTGGCCGCCGCGGTCTCGAAGCGCTCGCGCATAGCCCGCACGGCCCGGCGTCCGTGACGGCTCCGCAATCGGGCCCAGGTCGCCCGCGCGGGATAGAAGCGCCGCATCCCCTCCACAAACCCGAGCGCGAGCACGGCGGTGAGCGCGGCGACCGCAGCCGTGGTCATGCGGCCAGGGTACTAGCGGAGCTCGCTATTCGGCCGGCCAGTTGCGGACGCGGCCGATCGCCTTGAGCACGCGCGCCGGCACCCGGCCCTCGCTCACGCGCGTGGACTCGTCCGCCACCGGAATTGATAGACCGACTCCGTTCACGGCGATCGTGCCGAGGGCCGGCGCGTTGGCTTGCTCCCACGTCTTGAACGCGCGCCCATCGTCCGCGGTCAGCTCGAGCTTGATCTCGTGGCCAGGGCCGAACCGGTAGGCGTTTCCGAACATCTGCATCAGGACGGCCTGACCGGCCTCGTCGCCACCGAGCCTCCACACGCCTCTGGTCACCAGCGTTTGCTCGTCCGCGGCCGGATCGACGTCCCAGAGGCGGGCCGCAACGTACATCTCGGAGGCGCTCGGATCCGCGGTCAAGGTGACCGTCGGCAGACCCATCATGGCCAGGCCCCCGGGCGGAACGGGCACGCTCCCCGCGAGGTTGTCGGGAGCCACCGCGGTGTCGGTCGTCCGGCATCGCCCGGCCCCCGGCTGCCCCGGATCGGGGTCGATCTCCGTCGCGTGGGGGTCGCTTGCGGGAGTTGCGAGCGTCCCCGAGATCGACAGACCGTCTGCCGTCCACGCCGGCCCCCGGAGATCGTCCCAGCTCTCCCCCCGATAGAGGGGCCCCATCGATCCCCCGCACCTCGTCCGGCGCGCCTCCACGAGGCCTGCGGGCGACGATCCCCTTTTCTTCAGGTAGTGGGAGAACCACCGGTTGACGAGCCCGGCGATGTAGGCGGTCTCGTCGGCTTTGCTCTGAGCGGTCGGATGCCCCCAATCGCCGAGGTACGCGCGCATCGGATAGTCCGAGTTCTCGGTGAGGCGCCGGAGCATCCGGAGCGACTCAACCGCCGGGAAGATGCCGTCTGTGAAGCCCTGCACGGTGAGAATAGGGGTCTTGAAGCGATCACTCTTGGGCGTGTAGTAGGCAGAGCGGCGGATCAATAGTTTGTCGAGCGCATCCTGCACCATCGGATCGTTGTAAGGCTCGCCGCTGGAGAAGCGCTCGAACCATGCCTTGAGATAGCCGGGGACCGCGCCGAAATCTGCGGCGGTCAGAATGAGAGCCGTAAAGAAGGTGCTCACGTACGAGTCCTTCGCGACCCCGACTGCCTGTGCGGCGCGCTCGCCCGGATCGGTTGTCTGGACGATGTCGTCGCGCGCCCGGCCGTTGGGCGCGAGGGAATCGACGAGATCGGTCCACCCGATGATCGGCACGGCCGCAGCTACTTTCACCCGCGTCCCGCGCGGCGAGCGCCACGAGTTCTTACGAGTGAGAAGCCACGTGTGGCCGCCTCCGTAAGAGACGCCGGTGACGCCCACTCTCCGGCGGGCGACCGCGACATCGGCGTCGACCAACGTGCCGTCGACGAGCCGCCCGACGAGGAACTGCGTGTCGACCACCTCGTGCCCGGAGTGATCGAGTTGCAGCATGCACGCTGGGCTCGGTCCGTAGACTGCCGGCGGGTACATGGCGTCGTCGGCGTCCTTCGACGGTTCGCCGGAGTCGATGCATCCGCTCTCGTGGAACCCACGCGCTGTGTAGTTCAGCACTGCGTAGCCGCGGGACGCGAACCACAGGTTGTTGTAGTGATACGTACCGCCCGTCCCTGCGACGACGTTGCAGCCGGGCCGCGACCCGCCCGCGCCCGGTACCTCCTCACCGAGGCACTCGTACGACTGCTTCGCACCTCCGAGCCCGTGCAACATGACGATCAGGGGCCACGGCCCCCGCCCGCGCCGCGGCAACGTGACGTCAGTGTCGAGCTTCACCGTGCCGTCGCGGGATGTCACCTTCCCCCGGCACAACCTGAAATCTTCATTCCCTCGCGTGATCGGCCGGCAGCGGAGGGGACGGGGAGCGCCCACCGCGGGTGTTTGCACCGACATCACGAGCAGCGATGCAAGCAAACTCGACGTCGCCAGCGCGGCGACCCATCGCCTCACAGGTTCCCTCCACCTCGGGGCGCGCAAGAACAGCGCGCCTCGCGCGAACCTAACCGGGACGCTCCCCCTAACCAACCCGATTGCGTGAAATGCGTAACAATGAGAGCGGTTGCGTTACACGACGACTCGCGGGAGCGGCCCCGTGTCGTCCTCGTCGGCCCGGCGCGCGGTCTGAGCCTCGAGTTCGAGAGGGGCGGGCGCGCGTGCGGCTATCAGTGAAGTGACGGTTCGATAGAAGTCGTCGGGTGACGGGATGTGGTCGATGCGCTCGAGCGCCTGGCGCTGTCCGGCCGACTCCAGGATCAGCTCTCCGAAACCGATCATGCGCCCGATGAGCGACCGCTGGTAGGTCATGTCCGTGACCTTGATCAACGGTATCGACGCGACCCGGCGGGTAATCACGCCCGAAACCTCGACCACCCGATGGCTGGTGACGTAGATGCGATCCTCATACCACTCCCACAGCTTCCAGCCGAGCCGCAGAAAGAAGAAGACCGCGATAAGACCGAGGACGGTGTCGACCACGTCCGAGCTCCTGTCCGGGCTCAACACGAATCCAATCACCGCGCCGCCGGCGATCGCCACGACGGCCGCCCCCAGGGGGCGGGCGAGAACTGCGATGTGGCGGCGAGCCTCGAGCACGAGGTGCTCGTCGGTCGCCAGGTACCTGGCGGCACGCATTAGGGGAGCCCCACTAGACCAGGTCTTTGATGAACGTGACCAGTGATTCGGCCGTCGCTCCCAGCCATTCGCCGAGCTTTTCACCCGTGACCCGCACGACCTCGGCGGCCTCGGACGGCGACTGAACGACGAAGAACACGGCGAACGCGCCGAGGGCAAGTAACAGTAGCCTCTTTAGACTCATAAGTGCACTATAACCTCAGAAACCTGGAGAACCGAGGAATCACGCGACGCCGGTCCACCACCCGAGCCACAGCCGCCTCGAGGTCCGCAGGTGCTCTCTCTCCCGCGCGAACACCTCGAGGGTCACGGTTCCGTCGTAGCCGTGTTCCTTCAGCAGCCGGATGTGTGACTTCCAGTCGATCGCGCCGGCCCCCAGCGGGAGATGAAGGTCGTCGTCTCCGCCGCGGTTGTCGGAGACATGCACGTGGGCGAGACGATCGCCGAACGCGTCGAGCATCTCCTTTGTCCGGTTCCGACCCCCGGCACCGAGCCGGAGGTTGGCGTGCCCGATGTCGAGATGGAAGCCCGCGTCCGGGACCGCGTCGAGAACCGGCGCCAGGTCCTCAACGGTGGCGAACATCCGGTCGAGGTTCTCGACCATCAACCGGATACCGCGCTCGGACGCGTCCTCGGCCAGCGCTGCGATGGCTTCGGCGTTGCGGGCCCTCACCTTCTCTTTAGGCTGAAGCGGCACACGCTGATCGGGATGCACGTTCACGAGCGTGATGCCGGCAGCTGCAAACGTGTCCAGTGCCCTCGAGAAAAGATCCCGGGCCATCGATCGCAACTCGGGAAATGGTGACGCGATCGGCAGGTAGTAGGCGGTGTGACCCACGCCTCCCAGGCCGAGGTCGCCGAGAAGCGACCCCACCTCCTTCCCGTCGGGCACCCACGCCGCGGGCGGCTCGAGAGTGAGATCCACGAAGTCGAATCCGTCCTCGTGAATGCGGTGGATCTCCTTGAGCACCGACCGGCCCGGGTAGTTCATAGCGCCGACGAGCATCGGGCGATCATTACACGCCCCACAGGGTGGCCACCGGCTCCCTTATCCTCGGGTCGTGGAGACCTACGACGCGATCATGACGCGGCGCTCGGTGCCCAAGACCGGCGATCGGGTGCCGGATCGAGCCGCCATCACCAGGCTCATCCGCGCCGCGGTCGCGGCGCCCAATCACCACCTCACCCAGCCGTGGCGCTTCATCGTCCTGGCCGGCGATGCCCTGAAGGATCTGGGGGCTGCGTGGGCGGCCGGCGACGCCCGCACGGGGCGCGACCCCGAGAAGGCCCGAGACAAGGCGCTCAGGGCTCCGGTCATCCTTACGGTCGTCGAGCGGCCCAACGCCGCGAACCCCAAGGTTGTCGAGATCGAGGAGCATCATGCGATCGGCGCCGCCATGCAGAACATCCTGCTCGCCGCCCACGACATGGGGCTGGCCGCAATGCTGCGCACGGGCCCTGCCGCCCGACTCGTCGAGGTGCGCCACTATCTCGGACTCGAGGCCGGCGAGCTGATCGCAGGCTTCATCTACATCGGCCTTCCCCCGGAGGGCCTCGAGCGCAAGGCGCCCAAGAAAATCGCCGCCGAGGAGTTAACCGAATGGAGAGGGTGGGATTGATGCAACCGGACGGGACACCGAAGCGGGCCGCATTCTTCGACCTCGACAAGACCCTGATCCCCGGCTCGAGCCTGTTCCTTCTCGCCCGCGGCATGTATGAACGTGACCTTGTCCGGGTGCGCGACCTGCTCCGCTTCGGGTGGGGCCAGGTCCTGTATCGCACAACGGGCGAGCAGCAGCGCGGGATGGAGATGTCGCGCACTTCGACGCTCGACTTCGTGACCGGGCGCAGCCAGCAGGAACTGATCGGATGGGGACGAGAGATCGCCGAAGAGCAGATCTTCCCGCGTGTCTACGCGGACATCGTCCGGGTCATCGCCGACCATCGCGAGCGCGGGAACCTCACCTTCCTCGTGACTGCGGCACCCATTGAGCTTGCCCGGACAATCGCCGAGGAGCTCGACATGACCGGCGCGATCGGAACGATCTCTGAACTCGACGAGCGCGGCTGCTATACGGGCCGACTCGTTGGCCCCGTGATGCACGGACCAGAGAAGGCGAAAGCGGTCGCGGAGGTCGCGGCGGAAAACGGCGCCGATCTCGCCGAGTGCCACGCGTATTCGGACTCGATCAACGACCTCCCCCTGCTCGAATCGGTCGGCTACGCGCACGCGGTCAATCCGGAGCGGGAGCTCAGGCGCATCGCGCTCGCCCGGGGGTGGCCGATCCACGAGCTTCGCACCCGCCGGCGAGCCCTGCTGATCGGGATCCCGGCCGGCCTCGGCGGCGCCGCGCTCTTCGGATCGGGCATCGCCCTGGGCGTGTACCTCGAGCGCCGCCGTCAGGCCCTCGGCTTCGGGCCCATCGAGCGGCTCGCCCGCCGGATCGGCATCTGACCAACGTCCGTGACTGTCACGCGCCGCAATAGCGCGCCCCTGGAACGCCTCACCGGGCGAAGATGGCACTTTCCCCCTTGACACCTCCCGCCTGCTATAGTACTAATCGGTCTAGTACTAATCGGACTAGGGTGGGAAAATGGGAAGCGACGACGGCCTGTCTACGACCTCCTATGCGGTGCTCGGCCTCCTGACCTTCGCCGACGGCATGTCCGGCTACGACGTCATGAAGCTCGCCGAGCAGAGCATCGGCCACTTCTGGGCCCCCGCCAAGAGCCACGTGTACTCGGAGCTGAGACGACTCGCGACCGGCGGCTACGCCACCGAGCGCCGCGTCGAGCAATCCACCCGTCCGAACAAGCGCATCTACTCCATAACCCCCGAGGGTCGCACCGCGCTGGAGCGATGGCTGACGGAGGCGCCGATAAGACCCGCCCCCGTCAAGAGCGTCGTGACCTTGAAGGTCTTCTTCGGGCACCTGATCCCGGCGCCGGCCTTGACCGCGCAGGTCCGGGACGTGCGCCGGAGGACGGAGGAGCATCTAACCGAACTGCGGGCGATCGAAGAGCAGATAAAGGACGACGAGGCACTCCTCTACCCGTATCTGACACTCAGGGCCGGCCTCGCCCACGTGCAGGCCGACATCGACTGGACCGACGAAGTTCTCGCCGAGCTCGATCGAAGGGAAGCCCATGGCTCTAGGTAATGGCGCGATTCTGAGTTGCCGGGACCTCCGCAAGTCGTACGGCTCACGCCGTGCGGTCGCCGGGGTCGGATTCGAGATCGCGGTCGGCGAGACGTATGGGCTGCTCGGCCCCAACGGCGCCGGCAAGACGACGACGATCTCGATGGTGTGCGGGCTGCTGGAGCGTGATTCCGGCGAGGTGCGGGTGGAGGGACGACCGCTAACGACCACCACGACGGGTCCGAAGGCGGCGATCGGTTTCGTCCCCCAGGACATCGCGATCTACCCCGACCTCACCGGTGTGGAGAACCTCAACTTCTTCGGCAAGCTCTACGGGCTGCGGGGCAAGGAGCTCGCGGCGCGGGTCCGGGACGTGCTGGAGATCGCCGGTCTCAGCGATCGCGGCGACGACCGCACCGATCGCTACTCCGGAGGGATGAAGCGCCGGCTGAACATCGCGATAGCCCTGCTGCACAAGCCGCGGCTGCTGATCCTCGACGAGCCGACGGTGGGTGTGGATCCTCAGAGCCGCAACGCGATCCTGTCGAGTGTCGAGGCGCTCTCGACCGAGGGCATGGCGGTTCTCTACACGACCCACTACATGGAGGAGGCCGAACGTCTGTGTGATCGGGTCGGGATCATCGACGAAGGCGAGGTTAGGGCCGAGGGCACCCGGCGCGAGCTCGTGTCGATGCTCGGAGAGCACGATCGAGTGAGCCTCGCCGCTCACGGTGAGCTGGCCCGCGCCGCACAACGGTTGACCGGCATGCCGGAGGTCCAGGACGCGGGCGCGCGCGACGGCGGCATCGAGCTGATCGTCTCCGATGCGAGCACTCTGCTGCCTGCAATCCTCCAGTCGGCCTCCGACGAAGGAGTCACCGTCACCGGGGTCGAGGTCGTCGAGCCCGACCTCGAAGCCGTGTTTCTGAGACTCACCGGGAAGGCGCTGAGGGACTGATGCGAGCGCTTCTCTCGATGACAGGGAAGGACCTCCTGCGAAGCATCCGCGATCGCTCGGCCTTGTTCATTTCGATCGGAGCCCCTCTGCTTCTGGCTTTCATACTGAGCACCGTCCTCGGGGGCGCGGGAGACCAGCAGAACTTCGAGGTCACCTACGGCATCGTCGACGAGGACGGGGGGCCACTCGCCCGCAGGTTCTCCGGGGAGGTGCTCGCCGGGCTCGAGGAGCAGGGCTTCGCCGAGATCACACGGCTGGACGACGCCGCCGAGGCTCGCCGGCTCGCAGAAGACGACGAGGTCGCAGCCGCGTTCATCATCCCCGCGGGCTTCTCGGAAACCGTGGCGTCGGGAGGTGGCGGGAACATCCGCGTTGTTATTAGCCCGGATTCGGAGATCGGAGGCGAGATCGCCCGCTCGATCGCGCGCGGGTTCGCGGCCGAGTTGAACGCGGTGTCGCTGTCGATCGGAACCGTGGCGGGTCCCGGCGGACCGCCTTCCCCGCGTGAGGCCGCCGCGCTCGCGGAACGGGCTGCGGCCATTGAGCCGCCGATTGCCATCTCCGAACGGACGGCCGGCAGCCGTCAGTTCTCGGGCAACACCTTCTTTGCAGCCGGCATGGCCGTGTTCTTTCTGTTCTTCACCACAGGATTCGGAGCCATCAGCATGTTGCGCGAACGGCGCGAAGGCACTCTTGCCCGCCTCATGGTCGCCCCGGTGAGTCGCGGAGCGATCGTCGCCTCGAAGGCGCTGTACACATTCGTGCTTGGCATCGTGAGCATGGCGGTGCTGATCGTCTCGATGAAGTTCCTGCTCGATGCGGAATGGGGTGATCCGGTCGGGGTCGGGGTCCTCGTCGTCACGGGGGTGTTCGCGGCCATGGGCGTCCAGTCTCTGGTCGTCACGCTTGCCAAGACCGACGAGCAGGCCCAGGGCTACGGCTCGATCATCGCGGTCACGCTCGGGCTTCTCGGAGGCACGTTCTTTCCCGTGGCCGAGGGACCGGGGCTCATGGCCGACCTCGCCTATGTGACGCCGCACGCGTGGCTGATGCGCGGACTCGGGGAGCTGTCGGGCGGCGCCGCCGAACTCCCCGACGTCTGGCCCGCCGTCGGCGCCCTCGCGCTGTTCGGAGCAGTCACCGGGGGGATCGCGCTCGTGCGGGCGCGGCACATGGTGATAGCAAGATGAGAACCGTAATCGACATCGCCGGCGTCAACCTCCGGCGCCTCGTCCGCGACCGGGTCGGGCTCTTCTTCGTGTTCGTCTTCCCGATCATCCTGATCCTCCTGCTGGGTGTGACCTTCGGCGGTGACTTTTCGGCGACGGTGGGGGTCGTGGCACCCGACGGTGAGCTGAGCGACGCGCTCGTCGATGGGCTGCACGAAGGAGATGGAGTCGATTCCGAGTCGTACGCAACCCGAAACGAACTCGTCGACGCCGTCGAGCGCGGTCTCGTCGACGCGGGAGTCGTCGTCCCCGAGGACTACGAGGAGACCATCGCTTCCGGCGACGCCGCCGAGATCGGTTACATCGCCCGGGCCGGCGACTTCTCGACCGCGCTTCGGTCGACGGTCGAGTCTGCGGTGGCACGACAGTCGGCATTGGTGAGGGCGGCGCGTTTCGCGGAGTCGGAGACCGAAACCGATTTCGAGACAGGTCTCCGGCAGGCGCGCCTCGTCGCGGCCGCCGCGCCCACAGTCGAGGTGGACGCGGGCGTCGCGGGCGGGTCGGAAACATCCGAGGGTCGCTTCGATCTCGGTGCGGCCACGCAACTCGTCCTGTTCACGTTCGTGAACTCGCTCGCCGGCGCGGTGGCGCTAGTGCAGACCCGCAAGCTGGGCGTGTCGCAGCGCATGCTTTCGACGCCGATGCGAGCCGGGACGCTCGTGATGGGTGAAGCTGCGGGCCGCTTCTCGCTAGCGATGGTGCAGGGCGTGTTCATCATCGTCGCGGCCGCGATCGTCTTCGGCGTGAGATGGGGCGACCCCATCGGAGCCGCCGCCCTCATCATCGCGTTCGGGCTTGTCAGCACGGGGGCCGCGCTGTTCTTCGGCGCGATCTTGTCCAACGAACAGCAGGCGGGCGCGCTGACGCCGGTTGGGCTCGCACTCGCCGCCCTCGGTGGCTGCATGGTGCCCCTCGAAGTCTTCTCCCCCACCATGCAGGCAATCGCCCACGTGACCCCGCACGCGTGGGCCGTCGAGGGCTTCACCGAGTTGATCCGGCGCGACGCCGGCCTCGTCGACGTGCTGCCGCAGGTCGGAGTGCTGCTGGCGTTTGCAACCGTTCTGCTCGCCCTGGCATCGTGGCGGCTACGCCGCTCGGTTCTGGGTTAGAGCTGCCAGACGTCGTCGCGCAGGATCGGGATGCGCTCACCGTCCTTAGTGATCCCGGTGACCGCCAGCTCCGGGCCTCCGACCATGAAGTCGGTGTGCACCTTGGAGCGGTTCAAACCGATCGCCTGCGCCTCCTCGTCGGTCATCACAACACCGCCTTCGATGGCATGCGGGATCCCGAACCCCCACGCGATGTGACACGTCGCGTTCTCGTCGAGAAGCGTGTCGTGGAAGATCACGTTCGATTGCCCGATCGGAGACGTGCCGTCCACCAGCGCGACCTCCCCGAGGCGGGCGGCGCCGTCGTCGACCGACTGCTGGGCCCTGACCGTCTCGGCACCCGAGGACGCGCGCACGTCGACGATGCTGCCCCCGCGGAACGTCAGCTCCAGGTCCCTCACCATCGTTCCGCTGAGCGCGAGCGGCCGGGTCGACCGCACCGTCCCCTCCGTGCGCCGGTAGTCCGGGGTCGTGAACACCTCCTCGGTGGGCAGGTTGGGACGATGCGTGAGGCCCCACGTCGTCGTCAGCTCGGCGGCACCCCACCTGCCGGCGGCGAGAAGGCCCACGGTGAGGTCGGTCCCCGGCCCCTCGTAGTGCAACGCATCGAACCGCCGCTCGTTAAGCTGCGCGGCGCGGCGCGTGAGCGTGTCTATATGGCGTCTCCACGCCTCCGTCGGATCCTCCGCATCGAGGCGAAGAAAGCCCCTGATGTGCTCCCACAATTGCTCGACGTCGGGCTCCCCGAACACTGCTTGCGCCCACCCCGCAGTGGGCCACGGCACGATGGTCCAGTTGACGTCCCCGCGCAGCTGGGCGCGCAATCGCGACTCGAGCACCGGCATGCGATCGAGCCCGGCGCGCCGTTCGTCGAGCCCGGCCAGCAGGTCGGGTTCCGGATCGCCCGCGATGGTGACGGTCGCCGCGTGGCTCTCGGCGAGGGAGTTGGCGCGGGCGTCGAGCCACGGCGGGGTCCACGAGAGGGTGGCCTCGTCGGCGTGCTCGACCCGAGCCTTTTTCCCGTGGGGGTCCCAGTACCAGATGTCGACGTAGTGGGCGCCTTTCCGGTAGGCCTCGCGCGCCAGTGCGCGCGCGAGCGGCGCGCCCTCGATGTGCGCGTTGATCCCGAGATCCTGTCCCGACTGGAAGTTGGCGCCGATCTCCAGGATCATCCGTGCATACCTCTGCAGCACTTTCGCGTCCATTACAAGCCCCCCCATGCTCGCGCAGCAACTCGGCGAGCTCGAATGCATTGCGCTGCGCGAAGTCCCGGTAGCAGTTGTCAGTCGTAGACTAGCGCTGTGCTCAGCAGGGTTCTTGCAGGTCAACGCTGAGCGAAGCGGCATATCTATCGCGACTAGCGTGAGACCTTCCGAGGCTCGGGTCGAACCGAGGTTGTGCGATGCTGCCCCCGACGAGCACGTTGGAGTCTCGGAGGTGGGGATGAAGAAGTCCGACTGGCAAGCCATATTGGACGCCGTCAATCAACCCGCGCTGAAATACCTCGAGTCGCTTCCAGATCGACGCGTCTATCGTCCGACCGACCCAGATGAGATCCGCGCACTCGTCGGAGGCCCGCTCCCGGAGCACCCGACAGCCGCTCAAGATGTCATCGCAGATCTTGCTCGGAACCTCGAACCATTCCTGACGGCGCACTCCTCCGGGCGCTATTTCGGGTTCGTCATCGGTGGACTCCACCCCGCGGCCTACGGTGCCGAATTGCTGACCTCGACGTGGGATCAAAACGCCGGCCTGTATGCAGCAACCCCAGGCGTAGCTGTGATCGAACACGTCGCACAAGAGTGGCTGCTTGACCTACTGGATCTCCCACGGGGGTCCTCCGTTGGGTTCGTCACCGGAGGACAGATGGCGAACTTCACTTGCCTCGCCGCAGCCCGAGACGCGGTTTTGCGACAGGTGGGATGGGACGTCGAGTCCGAGGGGCTACAGGGTGCGCCGCGGATCAACGTCGTCGTCAAGTCCGAGAAACACAGCACGGTCGCGCGAGCCCTTCGCTACCTGGGACTCGGATACTCCAGTGCCATCGAGGTCCCATCCGACGAGCAATCGCGCATGGATGTGGGAGGGCTAATAGGCACGCTGTCCCGGCTCGACGGCCCGACGATCGTCTGCGTCGAGGCCGGGAATGTGAACACCGGGTCCTTCGACGCCTTCGATCGCATCGCAGATGCGGTTGAGGAGCATCGGACGAACGGCACGCCGATCTGGATCCACGCCGATGGTGCTGTGGGACTTTGGGCGCGCGCCGCGGATGCACGACGCCACCTTGGGTTGGGGTTAGAGCGCCTCGATTCCTGGTCTACGGATGCCCACAAGCTGCTTAACGTGGCCTACGACTCCGGTATCGCGATCTGCCGGGATGCCTCGGCACATCGCGCGGGAATGAGTGTCCACGCGAGTTATCTCATACATAGCGAGAGCGAGCTTGCTCGCGATCCAATGGATTGGAACCCCGAGTTCTCACGGCGGGCCCGTGGAGTCGGAGTCTACGCCACGCTACGCGCCCTTGGCCGGAGCGGCGTCTCTGAACTCGTAGACCGAGCTTGCAATCTCGCAGGGCAGTTCGCCGACGCGCTCAGAGGAACCCGCAAAGCAGACATCTTGAACGAGGTCGCTTTCAACCAAGTGCTTGTGCGTTGGCTGGCAGAAGACGGTGACCATGATGGTTTCAACGACCGTGTCATCGAGCGCGTCCAGCACGACGGAACCGCTTTCTTCAGTGGGACGACGTGGAACGGGATGCGCCTCATGAGGCTGTCGGTTTCAGACTGGGCGACGGATGAGGACGACATCCAGAGAGCTTTCGGCGCTCTGATGCATGCGGCTTCAGCCGGATAGATCATGACCTAGGCTGGACCATCGGGCCCCCTTATACCTGAGTAATGTCGCCAATACGGTCGCGTTGCGCTGTCGTAATCTCTGTGGCAGTTGTCTAAGTCTGGATAAGCGCTGTGCTAGATATCGTTCTCAAAGCGCGTTGGCAATGACCGCGCAGCAGGCCGCGACCGCTAACGATACGGGGGCCCAGTAACGCTCTATCTTGGAACGCGACGCCAAGTTAGCCAGACCTCCCAAAGTGAACAAGCCAACAAGAATCCACATCACTTGTCTGCCTTCCCCAGGCATCCATTCCCCCTCGATCAGACCGGCTGAGACGAGAATCGCGAGAATGGTCAGTGGATAGACCACAACTGCCGTCACACCACTAGCGATTCTCAACCGTTTGGGGAGTATGCCTTCATACCGGCCGCCCCAAGCGGCTTTGCCCAGCGGGGCACCAAGCGCCAACGCGATCTGAAAGACCGTTACCACGGCAAGTAACATGGCGGCCACGATGGCTGCAATCTTCACGAAGGGGATCATAGGGATGAGGGGACCACCTATTCAGGAGTGATTCCGGAATCGGCTCAGTTCCGCAGGAAGTCTGCCAGCTCCTTAGCGTTCCGCTGTGCGTAGTCCCGGTAGCAGTTGTTCATCAGCACATGCGTGGTCTTTGCCTGTTTGGAGACGTCGGCGATGCGCGGCACCCACTCGGCCAGCTCTTCGGTCTTGTAGAGATACTTGAAGCGCCGCTGCACCGACCCGCTCTCCCACTCCTTGTCGTTGTGCCCGTGAAAGCGGACGACGGCGAGATCGGCGGTTGCGGCAACGACCGGCGGAATCGATGACGTGAAGCCCTGCGGCATGTCGACGCACACGTAGGGGATGGCGTGCCCTTCCAGGAAGTCCAGGGTCTCATCGCGGTTGTCCTCCGTCATCCACGTCTTGTTGCGGAACTCCACACAGATCTGAATTGGCGATGCGCGCGTCGCGCACTTGAGGATGTAGTCCTTGGACTTGCGCGAGATCACGAACCACGGGGGGTACTGGAACAGAATGGCTCCCAGTCTGCCGGCGTCGTCGAGCGGCTTGAGCGCGCTGAGAAAACGATCCCACACCTCGTCGACGGCCTTCTCGTCGAGGTCCTTTGGGTAGATGGACTTCTTTCCCTCCGGGCGCGGGAGGTCCTTGTAGAGAGCGTCCGCCTTGGTCGGGTGCTGAGTCAGCAGTGAGAAGGCCTTGATGTTGAAGGTGAATCCGTCGGGCGTGCGCTCCACCCACCGGCGCGAGTTGTCCTCGCTCGGCGGGAAGTAATAGGTGGAGTCGACCTCCACGAGCGGGAAGTTCGAGGCGTAGTAGCGGAGCCGATCAGTCGCACTCGAGACACCCTGTGGATACCACCCAGAGGCCAGCAGCGACTTGTCGGTCCACGACGCGGTGCCCACGAGGACGTCTCCCATGACGCTAGAAGCTACCCGACGGTAACCTCCTTGGGCCCCGGGACCCTCGTTGCGAGGAGACCGGCTCGGCCGGCGAGGCGTGCGAACAGCCGGGCGTCGCGTAGCGCGCACGCGGCCCCGTCGTTGTTGAAATAGACGAAGACGTCGGCCCCGGGGCCGTAGAGCTCTCCCACGCGGTCGGCCCAGGTCGACAACGCGCGCCGTCCGTAGCAGGGGTCGGGAGTCGCCGCCCCATGGTGGAAGCGGACGTAGCCCCACTCGGCCGTGCGCCACTCGGGAGACATGACGCCGTGGACCTTGCGATCGGGCTTCGTCGTGAGGCTGCCATCAGCGAGGCACAGCGCCGCTCCGTGGTCCTCGAGGAGGGCGCGCACGTCGTCGGCAAACCAGCTCTCGTGTCTGAACTCGACCGCGACCCTGATGTTCGGGTCCTCGCGCGCGAACCGTGCCAGCGTGGTCGCGAGATCATCTGTTGATCGTCTGAAGTTCGGGGGAAGCTGCAACAGGACTGGGCCCAGCTTGTCCCCGAGATGGCGAGCGTGGTCGACGAAGCGCCCGACCGGCTCTGCCGGATCGCGCAGTCGCCTGATGTGGGTGAGGTAGCGGCTCACCTTCACCGTGAACACGAAGTCGTCGGGTGTCCGCTCGGCCCATGCGGCAAAGGTCTTCGGCTCGGGCAACCGGTAGAACGCGTTGTTCGACTCGACGGTGGCGAATCGCTGTGCGTAGAACTCGAGCCAGTTCCTCTCGGCGATCCCGGCCGGATAGAAGCGCTCGCGCCAGTGCCGATACTGCCATCCGGACGTGCCGACGGATACCGTCATGCCGCGTTCATACCCGCTCGGATCGCTCGGGATGGCACCACCCCCCCCGCATAGCGGGGACCGCAGGCCGGCGGCCTGCGGCGACAATGGCCCTCGTGGGTTTGGTCGAGGTGACCAATCTGGGCTACACACTGCCCGGGGGCCGGGTTCTGTTCGACGCGCTGTCGTTTCGCGTGCCCTCGGGCCGGCGCGTTGCGCTCGTCGGTGCCAACGGGGTCGGCAAGACGACCATCTTGAAGCTGATCGCGGGGGCCCTCGAACCCGGAGATGGGTTCGTAAACGTCGAGGGTCGCATCGGCTACATGCCGCAGTTCATCGGGTCGTTTGATTCGGACACATCCGTGCGGGAGTTCCTCGCCGGGCTGTCGGGCCCGGCCGTGCACACCGCCGCCGCCCGCCTGCGGCGGAGCGAGTTCATCGTTGCCGGGCCTCACGGACACGCCGCCCAGATGCGCTACGCCGACGCGCTCGCCGAGTGGGGCGAGATCGGAGGCTACGAGGCGGAGGTGGTGTGGGACACGTGCACCTCGGCCGCGCTCGGACTCAGGCTGGCCGAAGTCGGTGACAGACGACTGGCGACCCTATCGGGCGGCGAGCAGAAACGGCTTGCGCTCGAGTTCATGTTCCGCTCGGACGCCGACGTGCTTCTTCTCGACGAGCCGGACAACTTCCTCGATATCCCTGGGAAGGAGTGGTTGGAGAAGACCCTGACCGCAGCGCGCAAGACGATTCTGTACGTCAGCCACGATCGCACCATGCTAGCCAACACAGCCGACGCCCTCACCACACTCGAAGCCCACTCGGCCTGGACACACCACGGCCCCTTCGAGACGTATGCCCCCGCGCGCGCGGCGCGGCTCGAGAGAATCGAGGAAGAGCAACGTCGTTACAAAGAAAAGCACGATCGCATCGTCGCCCAGATAAAGGAGTTCAAGAGACGCGCAGCGATGAACGACAAGTTCGCGTCGCGAGCGAGAGCGGCAGAGAAGAAGCTCGATAGGTTCGAAAAAGCCGCCGCGCCTCGTGAGCGCCCGCGCGACCAGGACATCCGTATCTCGATCACCGGGGGCCGCACGGGCGTGAGCGTCTTCCGGGCCCACGAGCTGGCATTCCCCGGCCTCCTTTCTCCGTTCACATGCGAGATCGTTTTCGGTGAGCGGGTGGGAGTGGTCGGAGGAAACGGAACGGGAAAGAGCCATTTCCTCAAGCTCCTGGCCGGCGACGACATCAGGCATGCAGGCGGCTGGAAGCTCGGGGCCCGGGTGAATCCCGCGCTCTTCTCGCAGCTGCACGAACGACCTGATCTCGTTGCGGCCGAATCGATCGTCGAACTCCTGCGCGGCCTCGGGCTCGATCTCGGCGGGGTGATGACGACCCTCAAGCACTACGAGCTGCAGGATGTGGCGCGACTGCCCTTCCGCCTGTTATCCGGTGGCCAGCAGGCCCGCCTTCAGATCCTCGTTATGGAGCACGAGAGCCCGACGATGCTTCTGCTCGACGAGCCCACCGACAACCTCGACATCGATTCGGCCGAGGCCCTCGAGGAGGCGCTGACCCACTATCAGGGCACCGTCGTCGCGGTCACGCACGACCGCTATTTCATGCGGATGTTCGACCGCTTTCTGATCTTCGGAGACGACGGCTCGGTGAGCGAGGCGCTCGAGAGCCCCTATCTGTAGCCTCCACGGCCCTTATCCCGCCTTGACGCGTCCGTCGCTAGGCTGAATCAATGCGACTTCTCGTCGTCGAAGACGAGCTCGACCTCGCGGACGCGGTCGCGGCCGGGCTCCGCCGCGCCGGGTACGCGGTGGACGTCTCGTACGACGGCGACGACGCTCTGGCCAAGGCCGCGGTCAACGAGTACGACCTCGTGCTGCTCGATCTGAATCTCCCGGGCGTCGACGGGCTCGAGGTGGCTCGGACGATTCGGCGCGAGCCCGCCGAGCGCCAGCCGCGCATCCTCATGCTGACCGCTCGCGATCGGATCGAAGACCGCGTCGAGGGGCTCGACCTGGGAGCGGACGACTACCTGGTCAAGCCCTTCGAGTTCGACGAGCTCACGGCCAGGGTGCGGGCATTGCTGCGCCGGGACGCGGGGAAGTCGGGGGCCGCGCTGAAAGTGGACGACATCGAGCTCGACGATGCCCGGCATCGGGCAGAACGTTCCGGCCGGGCCCTGGATCTGTCAACCAAAGAATTCGCCCTGCTCCGCTACTTCATGTCCCGCCCGGGTCAGGTGCTGTCGTCGGAGGAACTGCTCGAGCACGTCTGGGACGAGCACGCGGATCCATTCACCAACACCGTGCGGGTGACGGTGATGACGCTGCGCAAGAAGCTTGCGGCGGAGGGAGACGCACAGCCGATCGAGACCGTAGTGGGACGCGGTTACCGTCTGCGGTCCGGGGACTCTCAGTGAAGCTGACCGAGCGCCTCCCGCCGTGGGCGCGCTCGATACGTTTTCGACTCACGCTGCTGTACTCGGCCGTGGTTTTCGGGATCGGAGCATTGCTCGTCGGAGCTCTCTACCTTGGTCTGTCCCTGAAGCTGCGCGAAGAACCCCTCGCGAGGGAAGTCGCGGTGCAGGGTGTCTTCCGGGCCCCCGACGGCAGCCTCCACCCCATGCGCCCGGTGATCGTCTCGGACATCCGCGCGTTCGAGCAGGCCGTCAACCGCAGGGCGTTGGGTGATCTGGCCACGTTCTCGTTCGCGGGTCTCGGTGTGCTGTTTTTCGTAAGCCTGGGCGTCGGCTGGGTCATCTCCGGTCGCGTGCTGGCCCCGATCGACTCGATAACCGACGTGGCGCGGCGAATAGGCGCGACCGATCTGTCGCGGCGAATCCATCTGCACGGTCCCGAAGACGAGCTCAAGAAGCTCGCTGACACGTTCGACGCGATGCTGGCTCGCCTCGACACTTCGTTCAAGAGCCAGCGCCGTTTCGTCGCCGACGCATCTCACGAGCTCCGCAATCCCCTTGCGATCATTCAGACGAACCTCGACGTCGCGCTGGACGACGACAGCACCTCGGCCGCGGAGCGCAGCCGCTCCACAGATGCGATCCGAAGGGCAACCATGCGGATGACCCGGCTCGTCGACGACCTGCTGGTGCTAGCGCGCCAGGAGATGCCGGAGGAGCCGCGTGCGACCGCGGATCTGTGCGCGCTCGTCGAAGAGGTCGCGGAGGAGTTCACGGCCGCCGCCCGCGAGGCCGGCGTCGAAGTGCGGGTTGCGTGCGCGCCGGCCGACGCGGTCGTGGACCCTGACGCGATCCGACGAGTTGTGGCGAACCTACTCGACAACGCGATTCGCTTCGCGCCGCAGGGCTCGACGGTCACAGCGTCCGCGGGCCGCGAGGGCGCGTGGAGGTGGGTGGCAGTGTCGGACGGGGGCCCGGGCATAGCGTCCGAGCACAACGATGCGGTCTTCGAACGGTTCTGGCGCGCGGATCCGGCCCGATCGCGAGCCGAGGGAGGAACTGGGCTCGGGCTTGCCATCGTGAAGGAGACCGCCGCGGCCCACGGGGGCCGGGTGAACCTGTTCTCGAGCCCGGGCGCGGGGGCGACGTTCGTCGTGTGGTTACCGGCGGGGCCCTCCCCCACTCCGGCGGCGCCGCCCGAGCACAACCCGGCCGCGCATGTCTAACGGACGAGTGGGAAATAGAGGGCACATACGACCCCCAGATTCCCACTCGACGCGTTTAGGAGTCCTTTACGCCGTAATCCCTAGGGTGTGGGTAACTGGAAGGCATTGAATCCACCTGAAAAAGGAGCACGAAATCGATGACCGAGCGACGTCCCGATGCAAGCCCGTGGTCCGAGGGAAACGCCCCCGCCGATGGAGGCGATAATCCTTCGTTCGCCGACGGTGGCGCGGATACCGCTCCCGGCGGAGCCGAGGGAATTCCCGCCGCTCCCCCGCCGCCGCCCTCCGATGACGACCGCGTAATACTCGAGCGCCCGCGCTGGGTGCGCATCACCGCCCTCGTCCTGGCCGCGCCGCTGCTGCTCGGGCTCGGGATCGGGATAGGGGTTGCCGTCGCGCCCGAGGACGAGAGCGACGCACCGGTCGCCTCCCAGCCGGTTGAGGTGACCGCCCCCGTGTCGAGCTCGGGCGACGAGCCGGTGGCGGCCGTGGCCGCAGCGCTCGCCCCCTCCGTGGTCCAGCTCGAGGTCTCGTCGGGCGGGCTCGGGTCGGGAGTCATCTACGACTCCGACGGCTACATCCTCACCGCCGCCCACGTCGTCGAGGGCCAGGACGACGTCGGGGTCCGCCTGCCGACCGGGACGCTCGTCGACGGTGAGGTCCTCGGCGCCGACGAGTACACCGATATCGCGGTCGTGAGGGTGGACCGCGACGGCCTCCCCGCAGCCCGACTCGCCGTCGGACGTGAGCTCGAAGTCGGTCAGCTGGCGATCGCCATCGGGAGCCCCTTCGGATTGGAGCAGACCGTCACGTCGGGCATCATCAGCGCGGTACACCGGCCGGTCCCCGTCCTCGAGCTCGAGACGACGCGCGACATGATCCAGACCGACGCGCCGATCAACCCGGGCAACTCCGGCGGTGCACTGGCCGACCGCAACGGGCTCGTCATCGGCATCAACAACGCGATCCAGACGACGTCCCAGGGAAACCAGGGCGTCGGGTTCGCGGTCCCGATCGACATCGCCGCGTGGGTTGCCGACAAGATCGTCGCCGGCGAGGATCCCGTCCCCGCGTTCCTGGGTGTCGTCGGCTCCACTCCCACGAGCGGACGGCCGGGCGCGCTTCTCACCGAGGTCCAGGGGGGGACTCCTGCGGCCGAGGCCGACCTCGCCAAAGGCGATCTGATAACCGGTTTCGAGGGGGATCCGATCCAGTCGATGACAGAACTGGCGGCGCGCATCCGCGCCAGCGAACCGGGCACCGAAGTGACCCTGTCGGTCATCCGCGACGACGATGAGCGCGAGGTCGACGTTACGCTGACGGAGTTGCCCTCCACGGAGTAGGGATCGGGAGGGCTCACGGCGAAGTCGTGGGTGTGAGGAAGATCGCAGCTCTCTCAGCAGTCGCCGCCGCAGTTGCCGCCGCGGCCACCATCGTCCTCGCGGCCTCAGGCGCGTGGCCGGGCGACGCGCCCTACTCTGTGGCGGGCGGGGCAATGGATCGAGCCCTCGCGTGCCGCGGAGGCATGACCGCGTTGAGCGGCGACGGGCGCGCCGAGCCGGTGCTGCTCGTGCACGGCACCGGCGTAACGCGCGAACAGAACTGGAAATGGAATTACTGGGGCGCGCTGCACCGGGCGGGCTTCGTGGTGTGCTGGGTGCAGCTTCCCGATGCCGCCCTGAACGACGCGCAGATCTCGGCCGAGTACGTGGCGCGCGCCGTCCAGGTGATGAACCGGCGAACGGGTGAACTCATCGACATCGTCGGGCACAGTCAGGGCGGGCTCGTCCCACGGTGGTCGATCAAGTACTTCCCGTCGGGCATCTACGTCGACGACTTCGTCGCCCTTGCAAGCCCCAACCACGGAACGATCACCGCCGACAACTCAACCAGGGACCGGCGGTGCTTCGAGTCGTGCTGGCAGATGCGCACGGTTGCGAAGTTCATCGCCGCGTTGAACAACGGCGACGAGACCCCGGGGCCGATCTCCTACACCAGCATCTACACGCTGAACGACGAGCTGGTCAAGCCGGTGGAGACGTCGAAGCTGGAGGGTGGGACGAACATCCTTCTCCAGGACGTCTGTCCCGTGCGTCCCACCGAGCACCTGCTGATCGCTGCCGACGCGGTGGCGTGGGAGCTGACGATCGACGCGCTCACAAACCCCGGCGGCGCCGACCCGTCCCGCATCTCGCCCACGGCTTGCCTCAGCCTCTTCCTGCCGGGAGCGAACCTCGATTTCCCGCGCGAGGGGCCCGACTATTCGGGGGCCCGGTCGGTCGACCGCGAACCTCCGCTGAAGCCATACGCGCGCTAGCGGGGCAATCTAGTACCTCAGGTCGGGCAGGCCCTCGAACGTCGTCGACGCTTCTGCATAGAGACGGCGCGGGATGCGGCCGGCCTTGTATGCGAGGCGGCCCGCCTCCACCGCCTTCCGCATTGCTTCCGCCATGATCGCCGGCTCCTGGGCGCGCGTCACCGAGCTAGCGAGCAATACGCCGTCGCAACCGAGTTCCATCGCGATCGCGGCGTCGGATGCGGTGCCCACGCCTGCGTCGAGTATCACCGGCACCGATAGGTCGTCGACGATCAGCGCGATGTTGTACGGGTTCCGGATCCCCATGCCGCTGCCGATCGGGCTGCCCAGCGGCATCACCGCCGCGCACCCTGCGCTCGCCAGCCGGCGCGCCAGGATCGGGTCGTCGTTCGTGTAGGCGAGAACGACGAAGCCGTCGTCGACGAGCTTCTCGGCCGCGATCAGCAGCTCACCCGCATCTGGTAGCAGCGTGTGGTCGTCACCAATTACCTCGAGCTTCACCCAGTCGGTTTCGAACGCGTCGCGCCCGAGTCGCGCAGTTGCGATCGCGTCGCTCGCGGTGAAGCAGCCCGCGGTGTTTGGAAGGATGCGGCAGCCGGTGCGCTCGAGAACTTCGACTATCGAGCCCTTCGCCTCCGGGTTGATGCGGCGCAGCGCCACCGTTGCGATCTCGGCCCCCGAGGCGACGAGGGCCTTCTCGAGAGCATCGAGGCTCTGCGCCCCGCCCGTGCCCATGATCAACCGGGAACTGAAGCTCTCGGACGCGATGACCAGCGGATCGTCCACTATCAGCCTCCTCCGATCGCGCTCAGGACCTCGACCTTGTCGTCCTCCGCAAGGGTGGTCTGGTCCCAGCGCCCGCGCGCAACCACCTCTCCGTTGACGGCGACCGCAACCCCCCTGCCGGTGTCGCGCCCGAGCGACTTCACGAGCGCGGCGATCGTCGTCTCGTCGGGCATCTCGGAGCGCGTCCCATTCACCATCACGTTCACTGCGCATCTCCCACGACGAGACGACTCGGAGTGAACTCACGGATCGCATCGGGCACCCCGCCGGTCGCGACGATTTCGGCCACGGAATCGGCCGTAACAGGCGTAAGCAGGATCCCGTTGCGATAGTGCCCCGTCGCCACAACCAGACCCCGGGGGCCGCCCGGCCCGATGATCGGCGCGTTGTCGCGCGAGCCGGGGCGCAAGCCGGCGACGCACTCGATGAGCTCGAACGCGTCGAGAGCGGGAACTACCGCGAAGGCATCGCGCAACAGCGTGTAGACGGCATCGGCTGTGACGGTCACATCCCATCCCATCTCCTCGACGGTGGCACCAACGACAATACGGCCGTCGCCGCGCGGAACTATGTAGATGTCCGGAGATCGCACGTTGCGGGTGATCGGCGGCGCGCCGACAGGGCCCCGCAGGTAAAGGAGCTGTCCTTTCACGGGACGCACGGCGGAGCGGATTTCGTCGGGTACACCTTCGATTCCCCCCGACCAGCAACCGGCCGCGACCACGACCTGCTCGCACGGCCGTGACTCTCCGCCATCCAGCTCGACACCGACCACACGATCACCCCGGGTCGTGATCGACGCCACGCTCCCCGCGTGCAGCTCGACGCCGGTGAGCCTGCACGCATCGAGGAGCGCGTCGACGAGGGCGCGGTTGTCGACGTGGTGATCGCCTTCGACCAACGCGCCCCCACGGATGCCCGGCGCGAGCGCCGGCTCGAGCGCGCGCAGCTCGGTGCGCGACAACCGTTCGACTTTGAGATCGAGCCGTTCCTGATAGTCGAGCAACTCGGATATGACGGCGAAGCCGTCGGCGTCGGGAGCAACCATGACCGTTCCGCACTGCTCGTAACCGATCGATGCGCCGGTGAGCTCCTCGAGCTCGGCGGCGAACGCGCTCCACCGCCGGCTCGAGTCGATGTTGAGCTCGAGCAGTCTCTCCTCCCCGAAGTGAGCCTCCGTGACGGGGGCGAGCATCCCCGCGGCCGCCCACGTCGACCCCCGTCCGGGCGTCTCCTCGATGAGCGTTACGGCAATACCCCGGGCCGCACACCGCCACGCAACCGATGCCCCAATGGCCCCGCCGCCGACGACGACGACGTCGGGCGCGCTCATCCGCTTCGCTCCTGAACGATTGGCGTCACTGACCGCAACCTCCCCACGCCCGCATTACCGGGGTCGAGTTGTGGGGGTCGCAGGCGGCAGCCTGCCTCTCAGCCCGGTGCCCCGAGCTCCCCCGTGCCAGATACCAGTATAGGAACGCCCGTCAGCCGGGCGCGTCGAAACCCGCGGCGGGCGCCCTCGATCCCATCAGTCTGATGATCGATGACGCCTCCAGGGACAGGCCCTTCCGCAGCTCGACTACCGTTCCCTCTTCCGGCCGGGAGCTGAAGTTGAGATCGTCGACGAGGTGGCGCATCAGCTGGATACCGCGGCCGCTCTCCGCGGCCAGGTCGGAACCGACGACGACCGCGCTATCGAATCCTTCACCCGCGTCGGTGACTCGCACGGTGCAGAGAACGTCTTCGATCACAATGCCGACCTCGTACTGGTCGTCGGAGCTGCTGACATGCCGCAACACGTTCGTGCACGCCTCGGACACGGCGACCTCGATGTCGTGGACGCACTCCGCTTCCGCCCCAAGTCTCTTGAGCGTGGCGCGGCACAGGTGCCGGACGAGTGGGACGCTGGTTTCATCCCTCGGCAAACAAAGGCCGAATTCGATACGCATACAAGGGAGGGTCTTGCCCGTTTTTCCGCCGGGTAAAACCGCCCCGGCCGGTAATGGGGGTCAGCCGAAGAAGACCTCGGCGGTCTCAAACAGCTCGTCGTCGAGGGTCTTGAGCTCGCCGACCGCCTCCGACAGGGGGACCCGGACGATCTCGGTGCCCCGCAGAGCGACCATTTTCCCGTAGTCCCCGTCGGCGACCGCATCGATGGCGGCGATCCCGAAGCGGGTCGCGAGGACGCGGTCGAACGCCGTTGGGGTCCCCCCTCGCTGGATGTGGCCGAGGATGGTGACCCGGGCCTCATAGCCGGTTCGTTCCTCGATCTGCTGCTCGAGGGTCACACCGATACCCCCGAGACGCATGTGGCCGAACGCGTCCTTCTCGGTTGGCTGGATCGTCTCGTCGCCGCCGCGCGGAGTGGCCCCCTCGGCGACCACCACGATCGAGAAGGTGCGGCCCCGCCCGTGACGGTGTCGGATCAGCTCGCACACCTCCTCGATGTCGAAGGGACGCTCCGGCACGAGGATGGCGTCGGCCCCGCCGGCTATGCCCGAGTACGCGGCGATCCACCCCGCGTGCCGTCCCATCACTTCGACGACCATCACCCGGTTGTGCGACTCCGCAGTCGAATGGAGGCGGTCGATCGCGTCCGTGCAGATCTGAACCGCGGTGTTGAAGCCGACTGTGAAATCGGTAGCGGAGAGGTCGTTGTCGATCGTCTTGGGGACGCCGACGACGTTGACGCCCTCTGCGGTCAGCTTGTCGGCGACTCCCAGGGTGTCCTCTCCCCCGACCGCGACCAGAGCTTCGATCCGCTCGGCGGCAAGGCTCTCCATGATGCGCTCGACCCCCCGCTCCTCCTTGAAGGGGTTGGTCCGCGACGAACCGAGAATGGTCCCTCCCCGATGCAGGATCCCGGAGGTGTTCTCGGGCGTCAGGTGGACGACGCTGTTCTCGAGCACACCCCTCCACCCATCGCGATACCCAACGATCACGTGGCCGAAGTGGTTGACACCTTTGCGCACCACGGCGCGGATGACCGCGTTGAGGCCGGGGCAGTCTCCGCCCCCCGTCAGGATCCCGATACGAGCCATTCGTGTCCTCCACCCGAGAATGCGTCCGGTCGCGCCATATTCCCCCCTGGCCCCGCGGTGGGCAATCCCCTCAATAGGAGCCCCTAACGGGCCGAAACAGACCTTATGAGATCATCCCGATCCCGGTATCTGCGCGCTCTGTGCGGGGCCGCGGCCGCCGTTGTCGTCGCCGCCTCCGCCGCCGCCCCGGCGGCCGCCGGCGATCTCGAGACCATTCGGGACCGGGCCCAGTCGGTTGCCGATCGGGTGACGGCCCTCGAGCACGAGCTCGACTCGCTGCGCGACGATCGGGCCCGGCTTGCCGCGGGTATCGCCGCGATCGACCAGGAGATCGGCGCGCTCGAGCATCGCCGCCACGAACTCGAGGCCGCCCACAAGCGAGCGCTGGCTCGTTACGTGGACACGGCGGTGGCCGTCTACAAGTCGCACTCACCCACGGACAGCCTGGGCCTGATCCTGTCGGCAAAGTCCTATTCAGACCTGGTGTCGCTGACCCACGTCGCCAGCTCGGCGGCGGCGACGGCCGAACGCTCCCTAGCCGCGCTCGATCGCGCCCGCCGCGCCACGGAGGCGATCGCGGCCCGCGTCGACGACCGCAAACAGCGCCTGGTGGAGCAAGCCGCCGAGCTGGACGCGGTTACGTCGAACATCGCCGAGGCTCTCGGCCGCAGGGAAGCAACTCTGGCCGAGCTGAACTCCCAGGTCCAGCGGCTCGAGGCGAGGGCGCGGCGGCAGGCGGCTCAGGCCGCCGACCCGGGGGACGAGCTCGAGCGACTGCTCGCAGGGGCCGGTCCCACCAGCGGCGTTCCGGATGGATTCGTCGGCACGGGTGTCACGTTCGAGGGCATGGCGTCGTGGTACGGGCCGGGTTTCGAGGGCAACCCGACGGCCAACGGCGACATCTTCGACCCCTCCAAATTCACCGCCGCCAGCAAGGAGCTGCCGCTCGGATCATGGCTTTTCGTCGAGCACAACGGTCGGGCAGTCGTCGTCTACGTCAACGACCGGGGACCCTACGTCGACGGCCGCATCCTTGACCTTAGCCAGGCCGCCGCCGAAGAGATCGGGATCACCGGTGTCGGATGGGTGCGCTGCCAGGTCATCCTCAAGAAATAGCCCGGCCAAAGAGCTTGACCAGTCGCACGGTCGTGCCGTGGGGGTTGATGGATATGTCGACCTCGTCCATGAGCCGGCGCATCAGCTCGATGCCCAACCCGCCGACCCGCTCTTTGATATCCGGGTCGTCGCCCGGGGGGACGCCCCCCGACGGGTGGACGGCAATCGCCCACCGGCGGTTCGAGAAGTCCCTCACGTAGAAGCGCGCGGCATGGGAATCGATGGCCCACATCACGTGGGCCTGATCGCCGCCGGGACCGGTGGACCGACCGTGAACGAGCGCGTTGGTGCACGCCTCTGTGAGCGCGACGAGACAGTCGAAGGATGCGGACGGTGACATGCCATATTCCTTCAGCTCCGCCCGGACACGCCGGCGAACGCCCGAGAGATCGGCCTCCCTCGCCACGACGCAACCGTCTGTGGCCACCTCGGCCTCCCGCGGCTCGCTACTGAACGGCCTGCTCATCGCGTTTTCCTAGGTCGTGATGGGCCTGCCCGGTCGGCCGGCCACCACCGAACACGTACCCCGCCGGATTCGAGGTCAACCCCATTCACGGCAAAATTATGACAAGTCGAGCAAATCGCCCAAAGAGAGGGGCCTGCGCTGCGAGGCGAGGGCCCGCACGGTAACTTCGTCGTGCCTTGAGCCAGAAAAAGACGGCAGTATCAGAAGAGGTGACGATCCTCGCCGGCGCCGACGAGTTCTCGCTGGGAGCCGGTCGGGTCGGCGCTCTCCTGGTGCACGGCTTCACGGGGAGCCCGCAGGGGCTTCGGGGTCTCGGTGAGCACCTCGCCGACCGCGGGATGGCCGTGGCGGGAATCCGTCTGCCGGGGCATGGGACGACATGGCAGGACCTCAACCGCTTCCGGTCCGATCACTGGATCGGGGCGGTGGAATCCGGCTACGAGCAATTGGCCGGTCGCTCCGACCAGATCTTCATGATCGGCCTGTCGTTCGGAGCGGCCCTCGTGCTCGACTTCTCGGCCCGCCATCCGGAACGGGTCGCAGGGATAGTGACGCTGGGGGGATTCGTCCACACCCGCGACCCGAGACGGTTCCTCGCTCCGGTAATCAGAACTATGACGAGATCGCTACCCGGGGTCGGCAACGACATCGCCGATCCGGCCGGGCGAGAGATTGCCTACGACCGGCTGCCGACTGCGGCCGCCGCGTCGATGCTTTCGTTCTTGCGGCGCGCGCGGCGCGCCCTGCCGCGCGTGCACCAGCCGATTCTCATCCTGCATGGACGCAACGATCACACCGTGCACCCCGCCAACGCTGAGCTCGTCTACCGATCCGTGTCGTCCACAAACAAACAACTGGTCTGGTGCGAGCGCTCCTATCACGTGATCACCCTCGACCACGACCGCGACGACGTCCTCGCGCGCTCATACCAATTCATAAGGGAGCACAGCGGCGATGCCGTCTGAGACGCTGGTACTGGAAGGCCACATCATCGACTCACTGACGCTGCCGAAAGTCCTCGACGAGATAGTAGAGGCCGGCGCGTCCTACGAGATCATCGACCTCCACATCGGGACCCGGCATGAGGACCAGTCGATCGCGCGCATAAGAGTTGCCGTTGATGACGACGAGGCGCTCGTCCGTCTCCTGGACCGCTTGAGGCAGCATGGCGCCAATCCCGAAACCGTCGAGGATGCGCAGCTCGTTCCCGCCACCGCCGACGGCGCATTTCCCGCCGGCTTCTACTCCACCACCAACCTCGACACCGAGCTGCGGCTCGCCGACCGGTGGTTACGCGTGGTGCATCCCGAGATGGACTGCGGCATCGTGGTCGAGGAGGGCCGGGCGCGAACGATCCCGATGAGCGATGTCAGGGCCGGCATGCAGATCGCGATGCGGGGGCTCGGGATCCGAGTACTACCTCCCGAAGTACCGAGGACGGCCGAGGCGCGGCAGGCGTTCGAGTTCATGTCGTCGGATGTCTCGTCCGAGAAACCCAAAGCCTTGCTGGTCGAGCAGGTGGCCGCGCAGCTACAAGCGGTGCGCGCGCAGGGCAAGCGCATCCTGTGGGTGGCAGGCCCGGCCGTCATCCATACGGGTTCGGCGCCCGACGTGTGTGCTCTCATCCGCGCCGGTTACGTTCACGCGTTCTTTGCCGGTAACGGTGTGGCCGCCCACGACATCGAATCGAACATGTTCGGAACCTCTCTCGGCGTTTATCTCAAGGAGGGTGTATCGGCCGAGCACGGACACGAGCATCACATCCGGGCGATCAACGAGATACGGAGGCACGGCAGCTTCAAGGCTGCAATCGAGGCCGGGATCTTCAGCGACGGCATCGTTCATCACCTGGTCACCCATGGCATCGACTACCTCTTCGGAGGGAGTGTTCGAGACGACGGTCCCCTACCGGAGATCGTCACGGACATGATCGAGGTGCAGAGCCGGTTGCGAGAGATCATCTGGGGACGCGACGGAGAGGACCTCGTCGGCATGTGCATTGTCGCGGGGACGATGCTCCATGGGATCGCCACGGGCAACTGCCTTCCCGCCTCCGTCCCGCTGGTTTGCGTGGACATCAATCAGGCCACGGTCACGAAATTGATGGACCGGGGATCGTTCCAGTCGATGGGCATCATCACCGACGTCGGGCTGTTCGTGCGGGAACTCGCCGAGATCCTCGCGCCCGAAGAGGTCAGGCCGGCCGCGGCCGACGCCGCGACCCGCATAGCCGGATCGCAAACCCGACGATAAGGCCGGGCCGTCCGGGCTCGAGTGGTTGCCTCGAGTCGCATGACGACCGGAGCCAACCGCTCACGCGGGGGCGGGGCGTCTCTACAGGTGGAGGCGGTCGGCGATTGCGTCCGCGAGCGTCGGCGTCGAGACCACCTCGAGCTCGTAGCTCGCCCGGTAGGCGGGCTTCGACAGATCGCAGACCTTGCGCAGATCGATCGGTGTCGCGATCAGTACCGCGTCGGCATCCGACGCGTTGATGGTCTCACTGAGATCCTTGCGCTGCTGTGGTGAGTAACCCATCGCGGGAAGCAGCGTGCCGATGTGCGGGTACATCTTGTAGACCTCTTTGATCGTCCCCGTCGCCCACGGGCGCGCGTCCACGAGCTCTGCCGCGCCGGCGCGTTTTGCCGCGACCACTCCGGCACCGTAGGTCATCTCGCCGTGTGTCAGCGTGGGTCCGTCCTCTACGACGAGCACCTTCTTGCCGGCAAGCTCCGCGCCGTCCTCGATCGTAATGGGCGAGCGCGCCTCGATGACCTGGGCGGTCGGGTTCACCGCCACGATCGTCCGAGTGAGCTTCTCGAGCGCCGAGATGTCCGCCGAATCGATCTTGTTGATGACGACGATGTCGGCCATTCGCAGATTCGTTTCACCTGGGTGATAGCGCGTCTCGTGCCCCACCCGCAGGGGGTCGGCGAGCGTGATATGGACGTCGGGCCGGTAGAACGGTAGGTCGTTGTTTCCGCCGTCCCAGATGATGATGTCCGCCTCCTTCTGCGCCAGCTCGAGGACCTCCCCATAGTCGATCCCCGCGAACACGATCGATCCCTGCGCCAGATGAGGCTCATACTCCTCGCGCTCTTCGATTGTGCAGTCCGCTGCAACAAGATCCTCGTAGGTCTGGAACCGCTGGGCCCTCTGCGCGACGAGGTCTCCGTACGGCATCGGGTGGCGGACGACCGCGACCTTCTTGTCGGATTCCTTGAGGATCTGGGCAACCGCGCGCGTCGTCTGAGACTTCCCGCAGCCGGTCCGCACCGCGCACACAGCGATCACCGGGATCTCGGCCTCGAGCATGGTCACATTGGGACCCAGGAGCTTGAAGTCGGCGCCGGCAGCTAGCGCGCGCGACGCAAGGTGCATAAGGTACTCGTGCGACACGTCCGAGTAAGCGAAAACGACTTCGGCGATGCGCTCAAGCTGAATGATGTCCTCGAGGTCGCTCTCGGGCCGGATCGGGATGCCCTCCGGATAGAGCTCTCCGGCCAGCTCCGAGGGATACACGCGCCCCTCGATGCCTGGGATCTGTGTCGCCGTGAAAGCCACGACGTCGAAGCTCTCGTCGTCCCGATAGGCGACGTTGAAGTTGTGGAAGTCACGCCCCGCTGCGCCCATGATCACGACGCGGCGACGGTGCCGCTCGCCAGTCATGGCCGGGCACATTACCCTAGGGTCGGCCGGGCAGGAGATTAGGGTGAACAGAATGAAGGATCGAAAGCTCACAAAAAGGGGCACACGCCGCCGCGAGCAGGTGCTGGGCGCGTCCGCCCGCCTCTTCTCGGAACAGAGCTATCACGGGACGACCGTCGGCGACATCTGCGACGCCTTGGGCGTCGGCAAGGGCGTTTTCTACTGGTACTTCGAGTCCAAGGACGCGCTCTTCTCGGAGCTGCTCGAGAGCTCTCTGTACAGACTTCGCAAGGCGCAGAACGCCGCGATTGAGAAGGTCGGAGATCCGGTAACCAGGATCGAGCAAGGCATCCGGGCGTCCATCGAGTTCTTCAGGGAGAACTCCGAGGTGCTCGCCCTCATCCGCATCGCGGGCCGTTACGAAGAGTTCCAGGCCCTCGTTCAGCGCGGTCAGCACATCGTCGTTGCCGACACCGCCAACCACATCAAGGAGGGGATGGCGGCGGGCTCGATTCGCCACGGCGACCCTGAGTTGATGGCGCACGGCATCCTCGGAGCCATCTTCCACTTCGTCGAGATCTACTTCGACAACGGCGACACGGCCGACCACCCGCAACTAGCCGATGAAGCAGTGCGGTTCTGCCTCCAGGGCCTGTTGAACGAGTCCCGCCGCTAGCCAGCAGGACCGATCCAAGGGCCTGCAGTCAAGCGCCCGGAGGACCGCCGGCGAGCGCCTTGCGTACCCCTCTCACGGCTTGGCGGATACGTTGCTCGTTCTCAACGAGGGCGAAGCGGATGTACGAGTCACCGCTGGGACCGAACCCGATGCCGGGCGAGACGGCGACCTTCGCCGCCGACACCAGATACTTCGAGAACTCGAGCGATCCCATCGGAGCGAACTCCTCGGGAATGGGCGCCCACGCGAACATCGTTGCCGGCGGTCGCACCATCGCCCACCCGATGCGGTCGAGACCGTCGCACAACGCGTCGCGACGCGCCCTGTAGGTCTCCCTTATCTCCTTGGGGACGGTCGTACATTCGTTCAAGGCGATGATCGCCGCGATCTGAATCGGCTGGAACACGCCGTAGTCGAGGTATGACTTGAGCTTCGTAAGAGCACCGATTATCTCGCGGTTCCCTAAGGCAAACGCGATGCGCCAGCCCGGCATCGAATACGACTTGGACATAGAGAAGAACTCGACGCCGATATCCCTTGCTCCCGGAACCTGCAGAAGCGACGGGGCTCGCTCACCATCGAACACAAGGTCCGCGTACGCGAGGTCGTGCACGATCATGATGTTGCGCGCCTTGGCAAACTCAACAAGTTGCTCGAAGAACGAGAGATCGACGACGGCCGTCGTCGGATTGTGGGGGAAGGAACACAGAAGAGCGCGCGGCTTGGGCTCCGAACGTTCGAAGGCACGGACGAGGTCCGCAAAGAAGTCCGACTCGATCGAGAGCGGTACCGACGTGAGGTTGGCGCCGGCCAAGATCATTGCGTACGTATGAATCGGGTAGGTGGGCTCGGGAACACCGAGTCCCCGGGGCCGACGAGCACCCACGCAAGGTGGGAAAGGCCCTCTTTGGCTCCGATGGTCACGACCGTTTCGGTCTCGGGGTCAAGGGACACACCCCATCCTCGCTCGTAGAGATCGCAGATCGCAGACCGGAGCTTGGGGATTCCGCGCGACGCCGAGTACCGGTGATTGCGCCCGTTCAGCGCGGCCTCACGAAGTTTCTCGACGACCGCCTCCGGCGCGGGGATGTCGGGGTTCCCCATTCCCAGATCGATGATGTCCTCGCCCGCCCTCCTAGCGCGCATCTTGAGGTCGTTGACTATCGAGAAAACATAGGGGGGAAAGCGTTCGATTCGCCGAAATTCCATCGCTCACAACCTACAGCGACTCCGCGCCGCCCTTACGTCAGTCGTTGGGATCGTCGAGGTCGGGCGTGTTGCCGTCGAGCCTCTCGAAACCATCGAACACGACATCGTCCCCCACGAGTCGCGCCTCCAGCCTCACCGCGGCTCCATTGCCAAGTCCTCTGATGCGCGCCGAGCGGCGATCGTCGTACCCGAGCGCGGCCGCACTCAGCCAGCGAATTGTGCCGCCGTGGCTGACCACGACAACTGTTCTCTCCGGATGGGCGCGTACGATCCGTGAAATCCCGGCGAGGGCCCTGGCCCGCACCTGCTGGGGTGTTTCGCCCTCCGGTCGCGCCGAGTAGTGGCGGGCCGGCCCCCACAGCTCGGGCCACCGGCGTTGGATTTCGCCGACTTCGAGCCCCTCCCAGTCCCCCTGGTCGATCTCCCTGAAGGCCGGGTCGGTCTCCACGCTCAGCCCGTGCGCGGCCGCGATCGGAGCGGCTGTGTGGAAAGCGCGCTTTAGATCGCTCGAGTAGACGGCAACGATGTCAAGATCGGCCAGCTCGCCCGCCGTGTGCTCCGCCTGGAGCCGGCCGGTCTCGTTGAGCTCGATGTCCGCCTGGCCCTGTGCGCGCCGAGAATGATTCCATTCGGTTGCCCCATGGCGGATCAGCAAAATCGTCGTCGTGATACCAGACCTCCCCCATCGAGTGTGCGTTTGACGACCTATATAGCGCGGTCAAACGCACGCTCGATGTTATTTGCGGAGGCGCAACGCGTTCGCCACGACGCTGACCGACGAGAATGCCATGGCCGCGGCCGCGATCATCGGGTTAAGCAAGCCGAGCACGGCCAGAGGTATCGCCGCGACGTTGTACGCGAACGCCCAGAAGAGGTTCTGCTTGATCGTGCGAAGAGTCCGGCGCGAGAGTTCCACCGCCCGGGCCGCCAGCAGCGGGTCACCGCCAACGAGGGTCAGGTCGGCGGCCTCGATGGCGACATCGGCGCCGGTGCCGATCGCGATCCCGAGGTCGGCCTGCGCCAGCGCGGGGGCGTCGTTGATACCGTCGCCGACCATCGCCACCTTGTTGCCGGCGCGCTGCAGACGGCTCACCTCCCGGACCTTGTCCTCCGGCGCGACCTCCGCGAGCACCTCGTCGACCCCGACCGCGTGCGCGATCGCCTCGGCCGTAGTGCGGTTGTCGCCGGTGATCATTATGGTTCTGAGTCCGAGATCCTTGAGGCGCGCGACCGCGTCGGCCGCCGTGGGCTTGACGGTGTCGGCGACGGCGAGCACACCGAGAATGTGCCCGCCGGACCCGATCCACACCACGGTTTTTCCCTCGGCCTCGAGGCGCGCGGCCGCGTCGGTGACTTCGGCGCTCGCGACCGCGCCGTCGAGCCACGCCCGTTTCCCGACCGCGACCGTTCGGCCGCCCACCCGGGCCCTCACTCCGCCGCCGGGGGCCGATGTGAAATCGTCGGGGTCCTGGACGGCGAGGTTGCGGGCACGGGCGCCGGCAACGATCGCGCGGCCGATCGGGTGCTCAGATGGCAACTCGGCGCCGGCCGACAGCTCGAGCAACTCGCCGGTGTCCGAGCCACTGTGGTTCGCGGCCGGGACGACGTCTGTCAGCTTCATCTCGCCCCTCGTGATCGTGCCGGTCTTGTCGAGAACGGCGACGTCGAGCGATCCAGACCTCTCGAGCACGTCGCCACCCTTGATGAGGATGCCGAGCTGGGCGCCGCGCCCGGTCCCGACCATGACCGCAGCGGGTGTGGCGAGACCCATCGCGCAGGGACAGGCGATGATCAGGACCGCTACCGCGGCCACGAGCGCCGATTCCAGCGAATGGCCTGTTACTAGCCAGCCCGCAAAGGTCGCCGCCGCGATCACGATGACTGCAGGAACGAAGACCGCCGAGACGCGGTCGACAAGATGCTCGATCGGAGCCTTGCGGGTCTGGGCATCCTCTACGAGCCGGGCGATCTGAGCAAGCGCCGTGTCGCCGCCGACTGCGGTTGCTTCGACCACGATCGACCCGGACGTGTTCACGGTCGCCCCGTAAACCAGGTCGCCGGCGAGCTTGTTGACCGGGACCCCCTCGCCCGTCAGCATCGATTCGTCGACGGAGGTAGCGCCGTCGCGAATGCGGCCGTCGGTTGGGATCTTCTCGCCGGGCCGCACGCGCATCAACTCTCCGACCCGGACCTCTTCGATCGGGACCGCCACCTCAATCCCGTCTCTAACCACGTTTGCGTTCTTGGCTCCGAGCTCCAGAAGCGATGTGATCGCCTTCGAGGCACGGCTCTTCGACTTGTGCTCGAAATACTTGCCGAGGAGCAAGAACGTGATGATGACGGCAGCGGTCTCGAAATACACCTCGCCATCGGAGAACACCGCGTATACGGAATAGAAGTACGCGGCCAGCGTCCCTATGGCTATCAGTGTGTCCATGTTGGTCGTCAGATGACGGGCGCTCCTGAGCGCGCTGGTGAGGAAGATCCGGCCCGTTCCGAACTGCACCGGTGTCACGAGCACCCACTGGATCAGCGCGACCCACCGCTCCATCGGGCCGAACATTGCGAGCGAGACCACGGGGACCGACAGGATCGCGGCCACCACGAACCGCCGCCACGCCGCGATCATCCGGTCGTCTTCGCCGCCGACCGAGATCCCGTGATCGTGTCCCCCGTGGCCGCCGTCAGATCCGGGCCCGGAACGCGGGGCCAGGCCGTAGCCGGCGTCCTCGACGGCCCCAACGAGATCCTCGGCCGCCACCCCGGGCGAGCATTCCACCGTGGCGCGCTCGGTGGCGAAGTTGACCGCGGCGTCGACCACACCCGACCGGGACGCGAGGGTCTTCTGGACGCGCTGGGCACAGGCGGCGCAGTGCATCCCGGTCACGTCGAACGTCATACGCGTCGTTTCCATGCCCCGCAGTATACCCCCCCGGGGTATACGTACTTACCGGCCGCGGCCGGCGGCCTCGGCGAACAGCTCGTAGCTGCCTGGAATGCCGGCGTCGGGGAGGGTGGCGATCAGGTGCCGCGCGCCCGCGTCGATCAGCTCGTCCAACCGGGAGCTCACCGTGGCGGGCCCACCCACGAGCCGGCCCTCTCCGCGCCCGGCGGCCTTCGCCGCCGCGTCGTCGTCGGTACGGCCGATTATCACGATCCCTCCCCAGCTGAGCTCAACGCCCCGCCCACCGGCGGCGTCGATGACCGTCGCCGCGTCGCGCCCGAACTGGGCGGATGTCGACGCCCACGAGTTCCATCCGTCGGCAAGCCGGCCCGCGACCTCCAGGGCCCCGGCGCTGCGACCCCCGACCCATACCGGGCACCGCCTCCCCGGAGACGCCGGGAGCTCAGCGACCGCCGCGAACCGATCGCGGTGTTCGAAGCGCACCCCCTCGAGGTGCCGCCGCACGATGTCCACGGTGCCGGCAAGCTGATCGACGCGGTCGTCGGGACCGAAATAGGGAATGCCGAAGGCATCGTTCTCCTCACGGCTCTTCGCGTCGCCGCTGCCGATCGCAATGATCAACCGGCCCCCGGCGACCAGCGACGCGGTGGCGGCCATGCGCGCGAGGAGTGCCGGGTGCCGCAACGCCGAACGCGTGACGAGAGTTCCCACGGCCACGCGTTCGGTGCGCGCCGCGATTTGTGCCAGCGTCGTCCACGACTCGAGGATTGGACGGTTCTTGCCACCGCTGAGCGGCCACAGATGATCGAACAGCCAGATCGAGTCGAGATCCGCGGCCTCGGCGCGCCGCACACCATCCCAAAAGACATCCGGATCGGCGGAGAACTGGGGCAACGTCACCCCAAACTTGAGCTCGCTCATGAGGCGTTCACCATCAGGTAGCGAATGAGGAACTCGGCAACGCCCGCGGTCAGGAGGGCGACATAGTAGAGGCCGGTTGCCGACTGAATGGATCGGATTCGCACGCACCGGCGCGCCATCCACACGACCGCACCCGTTACGACCATCAGGGCCAGCCACACCCCGTAGAAGGCGACACCGAATGATTCACCGAATCCCTCGAGCCCGAACGCGGCGCCCTCGGTCGATGCACCGCTCAGGGGTCCCGCAAAAGCGAGGCCCAGGCCGAGCGCGGTTGCCAGGGCGCCGAGTGACAGCGTGGTGAGGCGCCCAAGCGCCCACGGCTTGAGGCCGGGTTGGTTGAGGTACCAGTGACCGAGCAGCATCCCGTTGGTCACGGCTCCGAGCAGCGCGGCCCCCGCCGTCAGTTGCAGTGTCGCCGCGACGAGGCCCCAGTTGTCGATGAGCGCGGCCCCGGCTATGAGCGTCGCTAGTCCCGCGGCCGACGCGCCCGCGCCGACGATCGTGCCCGGCCGGTCCGTCCTCAATCGCTGCACCACCAGATAGGCGACGCACAGTGCAACGAGCAGGACGCCGACCGAGACCACAGCGCCGGAGTCGTCGCCGGAGGTGGCCGCTCCGGCCGTCGCGACGCCGAGGGTTGCAAGCGCCACAGCCCCCCATGCAAGCACTCGGAAGTGGCCACGGCGCACGACCGCCCACGACTGGGACCACGCCGCCGCCCCCATCCACCCGGTGGTCCACTCGAGGAGCACCAGCGCGACGACGGCTCCCGCGCCCGTCATGAGGGAACTGCCCCCGCCGCCACAGGCAGCGCGGTTACCGCTCCCGGCGAGAAGGAATCCCAGATCCGCCCTCGGCGGAGCCGTGCCGTGGACCCCGTCCCCGCAGGAAAACAAGGGACCGCGTCCGTCACGCGCTCAGGCGTCTCCGGAGCCAGTCCGGCACGATCCCGGCGGCGATATCGAGGATCTCGCGCACGACCTGCAGCACGTCCTCGTCCCCGTCCCAGTGCTCCCTCACAACCTGGTCGGGGACCCGGTTGAGGATCTGATCGAGGGCGAACGCGGCGAGCACGAGGTCATCGACATGACCCAAGCCGGGAATGAAGTCGGGGATGAGATCGATCGGCGAGGCGAGGTAGGCGCCGAGCATGACGAGGATTGCCTTGGGCCTGGCCGGCACGCGCCGGTCGCGCACCAATCTGAAGACGAGCTTCACGAGCCGGGGCGCGAACAGCGCATATTCCTTCAGCCGCGTGGTGTCGGCCGCGCCCGCGCCTCCGTCGCCGGGATCGTAGCGCTCGATGCTCATCTCATCGTCCTTCCGCGTCTCTTACGGTCGTTCCGTCGCGGGCGGTATTCGGGCCTCGTCGAATGCAAGCGCCGCGGCGCCGAGGATCGCTGCCTCTCCTCCGAGCGAGCTGACGTCGAGCCGCATCGGCCGGCGACGCTGCACGGCGGTCATCTCGGCGAGCTGGTCCCGAGCCGGGCCTAGGAAGGGTTCGCCGGCCCTTACGACACTCCCCCCCAGCACGATAACCTCGGGATCGAAGAGGTTGGCAAGATTCGACATCGCAATGCCCAACATGAGCCCCGCTCGTCGCATCACGTCGCGCGCGCTTTCGTCGAGCTGGCGGGCGGCCTTCGCGACATCCTCTGCGGTGATGGACTCGATCGAATCCGCGAACGCAAGGATCGTGGAGTCCGGGTCGGCCCCCACCGCCTCGCGCCCCATGCGCGCGATCGCCTGTCCCGATGCGAACTGCTCGACGCATCCCCTCAGGCCGCAATTGCACTGAGGTCCCTCGGGGTCGACGATCGTGTGTCCGAACTCTGCGCCGGCGCCGGTTGCTCCTCTGATAAGCCGTCCGTTCGAAATGATCCCGCTCCCAACCCCCGTGCCCAGTGTGAGCAACACGATGTCGTCGGCTCCCCGCGCGGTGCCGAAGGTGCGCTCTCCCCATACCGCTGCGTTCGCGTCGTTGTCGACCACAACCGGCAGCCCGGTTCGCGCGTGCACCGCATGGGCGATGTGCGGATCGTCGTAAATGAGGTTCGGAGCGAACGTCACGGACCCCGTCGCACTCGAAACGAATCCGGCCGCCCCGATGCCTACGGCTTCGATGTCGATGTCCATCTGCTCGCCGCGCCGGCTCAGGTCCTCGATCACCGTCAGGATGCTCTTGGTACCGGCCGTGGGATCGGTCGGGATCTCGACCTCAGCGAGCTGCGCACCGGACTCGTCGACGATGCCCGCCTTGGTTTTCGTCCCACCTATGTCGACGCCGATGACGGTACGAGATCCGCGCGCGTTCTCCTGTGGCCTCATGGCACCAGGATATCGGGAGGCGATCCAAGTCCGCTCACCGGCGACGCATGGGAGAAAGGAGGCAATATGTGCCCCCGAGTTCCCATACGACTACTCGAGGTCGATCCTGCGGACCCGCTCGTCGGGCGCGGCGCGACCTCTCCGCTCGGCTCCCCCCGCCACGCGCTCGGCCTCCTCCAGCAGCAGCCCCGCGGCAAGGATCAGCTCGCGCGCGGCCCCCGCAAGGTGTTCCAGCACCTCGGGCTTCGTATTGCGCACGACGCCGATCGCAGCGCATATCGGGCAGTAGTCACAGTTGGACGGGTGGCCTTCATCCCCGTGGCGCGCGTCCTCCCCGGTGCCGAAGAGATCGCTGTATCGTCCTGCTCTCTCGCTTTCGCTCATTCTTCGTTACCTCGTTTAAAGACAACCTCGACACGGCCATCGAGGTGCTGGGCCGAAGTCACTTCACGCGTGACCAAAGCCCTCGGAAGCATAATCGTGCGGCGATACGGTCCAACCCGCACGAAGAGCTCGTCGGCTTTTTGCGAAAGTTCGAGGTCTTCGCGCCTCGTAAACGGAAGCCGGAGGGTAAGTGTGTACGTTTCACCACTCTTGGCTATCGTCATCGGCTCGTCCATGAACAGGACCTCGGCGGGATTGCGGTCATCGTAGAGCTCGTCGGCGAGCTCCGCGAGGAGCTCACTGCCTATCAGCTCGTGCTCTCGCAGCCTCGACGTAAGTAACGGCAAGGGCGCGAACGAGTCTTCGATCGAGCGGAGGTGTTCGGACTGGATCTCCTTCCATCTGTCGAAATAAGAGTCGGTGATCTCGTCGGGCAGCAAACGATTCACAACGACGGCATCGACCCGGTAGCCGAACAGGCTCAGGTAAGTAAAGGTGCGCTTTGCTTCGGCGACGACCATGCGCTCTGGGTTCACAACGAGTCTCACCGAGGTCACCGAGCCGTCGGTAAGAATCTGGCGGACCCCCGCGAGTCTGTCATAGAAGCGCCGGACGGCCTCGTAGACCGAGTCATCCGGCAGTGGAAGGGAGGTGATCCTGCGGGCGACGGGTCTGAGCGCGCCCATCACCTTCCGCTCGACGGGAAAGATGCGCTCCATGTACCACTGAATGATGTCGGGCAACGACAACAGCCTGAGGGTCTCCCCCGTGGGCGCGCAGTCGACGATCACCGTGTCGTACGGCCCCCCATCGTGGTAGCGCTTCACGTCGGCAAGCGAAAACAGCTCGTCCAGGCCTGGGATCACCGACAGCTCCTCGGCCTCGACCTCGGCAAGGCCCGCCCAGTTGAGGACGGCGATCGCGTGTTGCTGGATCTCCCGCCAGTTCTCTTCCAGCCGCTGCTGGGGGTCGATCTCCTCCGCCCACAGGTTGGGAGCGACTTCGGCCGGGCGGGGGCCCAGCTCGGCGTCGAAGCAATCGCCCAGAGAGTGGGCCGGATCCGTCGACATCACGAGGGTCTTCGCCCCAGAGGCGGCGATGCGGACGGCGGTGGCCGACGCGACCGTCGTCTTGCCGACCCCTCCCTTGCCCGTGAACAGGATGATGCGCACCGGTGCCGCCGAGCTCAGCGAGACTCGACGCGCTTCTTGAGATCTTCGAGCGCACCTCTGGCTATCTGCTTCTCGGCCTGCCGCTTCAGCAGTTTCGGGATGGGGAACCCGGGGTCAACCTTCATCTCGTAGGTGACCTCTGTGACATCCTCGAACTCGTCGAACACGTACGACCCTTCGAGCTCCTTGACGTCACCGTCGAGTAGCTTCCAGGAGAACGATTCCGGTGCGTCCGAGTAGTCATACTCGAGCGTGTAGGTGACCACGCGCAACTTTGCGTCCACTTCCATCCACACCTTGGTCGCGAGTCCGTCGGAGCCTCGCTCCTTGACCTCGACCTGTTTGATGCTGGGATTCCAGTCTGGATAAGTCTCGAAATCCGTCGCCACGTCGAAGATCGCTTCGGCGGTGGCCGCCACGTCGATCGAGTCCTTCACTGCGTCGGCCATCTTGTGTCCTTTCGCCGTAGTGATGGCGCCGCCCTAACGGTCCCGTTCCCGGCCGTGCGGCCAGGCACGGCGCGTCCCCCGAAAGTAGCCCACGTTGATGCATCTCGTCTCGCCGATCGACATGACGGAGACGAGGGGCTGATGAACGTGCCCGAAATAGGCGATTCGAGGCTCGACGTCGCGGATGTAGTCGAGCAGGTCCCGGCTCCCGCGCTCGCTTTTCTTCGAGACCGTGTCGAAGCACAGCTCTGGCACGGCCGGCGGTATGTGCGAGCAAAGCACATCGCAATCCCCCAGTCTTTCAACTTTTGCGCGCATCTCCTCCTCGGTGATCTCGCCGGCGACATGCAACGGGGTGGGAAGCGCGCCGCCGACGAATCCGAACCGTTCGCCCTCGATCGTCACGACCTGCCCGTCGACCAGGTGCACTTCGGGATGCGACGCCGCGTACTCCTCGGCGACCCTCGGATTGTCGACATTGCCGAGGATGAGGTACGTCTCGCGCGCGAGGCTCTGGAAAAACGCTTCGTACTCGCTGCGCACCAGCTCGGAAATTCGGCTACGGACCTCGTCTTCACGGCCCGCGGACCGGCTGCGGATGACGCGACCGGCCTCCTCGAAGCGCTGCTGGGTGCGGAGGCGGACAACCTCCGCCACGGCCTCCGCCGAGAACACCTCGGTCAGGATGCCGGTCATCGAGAAGTAGTCCACGAGGTTGATCAAGTCGCCGAGGAGCAACACGATTGCCCCCTCGGGCACCGCCTTGTGCAGATCGTCGAATGCCCCGTGCAGGTCTGAGACCACGTAGACGGCCACAGAGGCATGGTATTGCTCCACGCCCGCGGTAGGTTGCCTCCTCATGACGCTTCTCTACGTTCATGGAGGTGTGTCCGGAGTCGAGCGCGAGCGGCCGTCGTTGGCCGAAGCCATTGTTGTGGGTGGCACGGCCGCACGCGCCATCGACGCGGTCGAGCGCGCAATCGTCGTCATGGAAGACGATCCGGCGCTCAACGCCGGCTACGGTTCCGTCCTGAACCGCGACGGCTACGTCGAACTCGATGCGGGGTTGGCCGACGGCGCCACCGGGCGCTATGGCGCAGTCGGCGCTACAACGGTGGCCAACCCCATAAGTCTCGCCCGCCGGGTCCTCGAGGACACTCCGCACGTGTTCCTGGTCGGGCCGGGCGCCGATGCGTTCGGACACGACATGCGCAAGATCCCGGGAAGCACCCAGGCGCAGCGCAACCGGTGGGAGGACGCGCGCGCGTCCGGGCGGCTCAATCTCGAGAACTTCGCGGCTCCCGAGCACGTCGACACCGTCGGAGCGATCGCGCTCGACGACGAGGGCTGCCTCGTTGCCGGATCGTCGACGGGAGGCGTTTTTGGTCAACTGCCCGGGCGGGTGGGCGACGCACCCGTATTCGGTGCGGGCATCTACGCGTCGCCGGCCGCCGCCGTCGTCGGAACCGGCGTCGGCGAGTTGTTCCTCCAGACCATCGCGTCCGCCCGCGTCGGACGATTGATCGAGGATGGCACGGAGCCGCAGCGCGCGTGCGAGGAGGTCATCCGCGACCTCGGCACGACGGACCGGCTGTCGGCGGGTCTGCTGGCGCTGGATCGAGCCGGGCGTGTGGGTGCGGTGTGCCGCGCCGGCTCGTGGGCGGTCGAAGGACCGGAAGGCCCGATAACGCCTGTTTTTGTCGCTTAGAGGCCGGCCACTTGGGGGGTTACGTTGATCACCGCCGCCATCACCGAAGCGAACAGGGCGAACAACAACCCGATCGTCAAATAAAGGAATATGCGCGGCCTGAGGATGACTCCATGGGGGTCGTTGGACGCCTCGCGATAGGCGTCGTGGGCCGTCAGGCCCCAGAGCGCAAAGGCTGTGGCGCCGAAGATCACGACGATTGATCCCGACCCGGGTACCCCCTTTTGAAGCGCCGCGACCAGAACGACCGCCAGTACCCAGATGGTGAGTGCCGCCCGCGCAATCGCCTGGGCCCACATGCCCAGGTACGCGTGGCCGGCACCCGGGAAGAAAAGCGACAGCATCGCGACGTTGTTCGGGTCTCGAGTGACCACGATGCTCGGCTGGGGGGCAGCTCCGAAGCGGGTCCCGCACACGCGGCACGCGGGGGCCGACAGCTCGTTGTCGGTGTCGCAGCGATCGCACGTCCACGAGATCTCATCGCCCGCGATCGCAAAAGCGCCCTCTCTGCGCACGACCGGGGCGGCCCCCAGTGGTTGAGCCGTGTCACCCTGAGCGCCCGCGTCGCCGGCGTTGCGATCCTCCGCCGGAGCCGGCCCGATGCTTCCGAAGCCGATCCCGAGGGGGTCTAAGAGCACGTCGAACGCATCGTCTGCCGGCGCGGGCGGCGGGGGCGGCCCAAACAGCGGGTCGGCCTCCGTCATGAGCGGCGGCGCGGGGGACGCCCCCGGCGATATGTAAGCCGGCGGAGGCGGAGGCGCAAACGACCTGAGGCACTGCCCGCACCAGTCGGCGTCGGCGGAGTTGAGGGCCCCGCAGTCGGCGCAACGAATCGCCTCCGCGCCGTCGTTATCCTGTTGTGCTCCCAGCTCCTGCATGTCACTCCCTCTCAACGTTCGGGCGCGGCCCCAGGGCCCCGAAAAGCGGGCGCACCCAAGGAATCGGCATGCGCCGGGGGGCACTTGAAGGCCGGCCGGGAGGCCGGCTACTCGTAGCTGTGCTCGGGTCCGGGGTAGTCCCCGGCGGCCACGTCCGCGGCAAACGAGCGGGCGGCCCGCACGATGTCGTCGGCCAGGGTCGCGTACCGCTTCACGAAGCGGGGGGCCCTGCCGGTGGTGATGCCGAGGAAGTCGTGGAATACGAGGACCTGGCCGTCGCAGTCGGGCCCCGCGCCGATTCCGATCGTCGGGATCGACAGGGACCGCGTGACCTCCGAGGCAAGCTCTGCCGGGACGGCCTCCAGGACCAGCGAGAAGACACCCGCCGCCTCGAGGTCCTTGGCGTCGGTGAGGATGCGTTCGGCGCCCTCCGCCTCCCGGCCCTGGACCCGGTAGCCGCCGAACTGGTTGACGCTCTGTGGGGTCAGACCGATGTGACCCATCACCGGGATGCCGCCGTCGGTGAGCCGGGACACGATCTCGAGGACGCGCCCTCCACCCTCGAGTTTGACCGCATGGGCGCCGCCCTCTTTCATCAGCCGGCCGGCGTTGCGGATCCCGTCCTCGACCGAAGGCTGGTAGCTCATGAACGGCATGTCGGCCACGATCATTGCGTTGGTTGCCCCGCGCACGGCCGCCGCGGTGTGGTGCACGATGTCGTCGACGGTGACGGGCAGGGTCGTGTCGTGGCCGAGCACGACCATTCCGAGACTGTCGCCGACGAGCAGAATGGGGATCCCGGCGTCGTCGAGCAATCGGGCCCCGGGCGCGTCGTAAGCGGTGAGCATGGCGAACTTCTCGCCACGGTCTTTGAAAGCGCGGATGTCGCGCACGGTTACGGGCACTGTCGCCTCCTCTGGTAGGTAGCCGCAGTTCGAAGCGATTCTAGCCTGCCGGCAACCCTCTATTTGCGCTCGGGGGCCCGTGCCGACGCGGCCTGCGGGGACTCCTTGCTGTAGAGACCCTCGATCACTTCTGCGTAGATCTCGCCGATCTGCTTGCGCCTAACTTTGAGCGTCGGCGTGATCTCGTTCTCCTCCTGCAGAAAGTCGCGCTCGAGCACCCTGAATTTCCTGACGCTCTCCACCCTTGCAAGCTGGGCATTGACCTCGTCTACCGAGCCCTCGATCTCTTTGAGCGTCCGATCGTTGCCTGCGATCTCGGCGAGATCACCAGAGATGCCCTGCTCCTTCGCCCACGCGTCCGCCTTCTCCTCGTCGAGCGTGACCAGCGCAGTCAAGAAGGGTCGGCCGTCGCCGATCACCACGACCTGGGAGATGAGGGGATGGAATTTGATGCGGTTCTCGATCTCTTGAGGAGCCACGTTCTTTCCGCCGGCAGTGATGATGAGATCCTTCTTGCGATCGGTGATTTTCAGGTAACCGTGCTCGTCGAGCTCCCCGATGTCTCCCGTGTGCATCCACCCCTCGGAGTCGATCAGCTCGGCAGTCGCCTCTCCGTTCTTGTAGTAGCCGGGGCTCACGTTGCCGCCCCGCGCGAGGATCTCGCCGTCGTCCGCGATCTTGAGCTCGATTCCAGGAAGTGCGGTTCCAACCGTCCCGATCTTTACCGCGTCGGGTGGATTCCACGTCGTCGGACCATTGTCTTCGGACTGTCCGTAGCCCTCCGCGATCTTGACTCCGAGCGCGTGAAAGAACCGAATCAGATCGGGATTGATGGGGGCCGCGGCCGACAGCGCCAGGTCGCAGCGCTCCAGTCCCAACGCCGCTCGGATCTTGTGCAGCACCAACTTGTCGAGCGCGAGATGCTGAAGGCGCACGGAGATCGGCACCTCCGCCTCGGCCATCTTCTTCCCACGCCCGACCGCCTCTTGCTCGGCCTGCGTTATCTGTGCACCGAGCTCGATTGCCTTTTTTGCAAGCTTGGTCTTTCGATCGTCGGGATCGGCGGCCGCCATCTTGGCTTGGATGCCGGCGTAGAACTTCTCCCACACGCGCGGGACGCCGAAGAAGTAACTTGGCTTGCACTCCTGAAGATCCGTGAGGAGCGTATCGATCGAGGTGGCAAACCAAGTCTGGGTCCCGTAATAGATCTGAAGGAGATGGGACACCATCCGCTCGGCGATGTGAGAAAGCGGAAGGTACGAAAGGCAGCGTCCATCGCCGTGGGCAATGGGGATCTGCTGCTCCGAGTGGGTGGCCGTCCACCAGATGTTCCCGTGAGTCAACATGACGGCTTTCGGGGGCCCGGTCGTGCCCGAGGTGTACACGAACGTCGCGAGCTTCTCGGGAGAGACGTCGCCGACGCGCTCGTCGTAGCGCGCATCGTCAATAGAGTCCCCCGCCCCGAGCAGGTCTTCCCATGTCACCACGAAGTCGCCGTCCGCGTCACCCATGTATCCCTCGAAGACGATCACCTTCTCGAGATCGGGAAGCTCGGATCTCATCTTCAGCAGTTTCTGGAGCTGCTCGGGGTTCTCGACGCACGCGATCTTCGAGTCGGAGTGACCCACGATGTAAGCCACTTGCTCGGGAGAGTTCGTGGTGTAGATCGGCGCGGTCACACCTCCGACGCTCATGCAGGCGATGTCGGCGAAGTGCCACTCCGGTCGGTTTGACGACAGAAGGCTCATCTTGTCGCCGTCCTCCAGTCCGATCGCAATGAGGCCCTTGCCCGCGCGCCTCACCGTCTCGCCGTAGCCGCGCCAGGTGATGTCGAGCCAGCGGCCACCAGTCTTGGAGCGCAGCGCCACACCCTCAGGATTGGCCTCTACGCGCTCCAAAAAGCGGGCGATGATCGTTTGAGCACTCATCTCTCCCCCCTTGTCGGGACGATTCGTGTTGTTCGGTTGCGTCCGTCCACATTGAGTCTAGTTGGCGTTTCAGGATCGCCTACCTTCATCGGCGACCCACGGCTTCGATCCGGTCGCGCACGGGGGGATGAGAGAACAGGAGCCCGACCGCCATCGACGGGGGCCTCAGGTCCGCAATGTTCGTGTAGGCGAGCCGTCGGAAGGTTCTGACCGCGGTCGCGGAGTCGCCGGTCAATTCCAGGGCGATTTCATCGGCCCGGGCCTCGAAGCGGCGCGACAGATAGTTCTCCACCGGAAGGGCGGCGGTTCTGACTATCAGCGCAAACAGCAGCACAACCGGAAGGGCGCGGAAGTCGGCGATCCCCGTGGCCCCCGCCCAGCCCCAGGGCGCGCCGCGACCCGCCAGCCACGCCAGGATCGCGAACCCGACCGCAATTCCGAGGATTCCGGCGAGCGTGCCCTTCAGGACGTGGTTCTCGGATCGATGGCCGAGCTCGTGGGCGATCACGAACGCCGTTTCATCAGTGTCGCCGGCCTCCAGCAGGGTGTCGTAGACGACGAGCCTCTTGCTCGAACCGATCCCGGCCACGTACGCGTTCTCAACCGTGCTCCGTCTGCTCGCGTCGGCTACAAGCACGTCGTCGATCGTCACCCCCGCCCGCTCCGCGAGAGCGAAGGCCTCCTGCCTCACGGGTCCTGGAGGCAGCGATTCGAACCGGTTAAAGAGGGGGGCGACCGCGAGCGGCCACAGAAAGACGAACAACAGCGAGAGGAGGCTGAAGGCGGCCCACCCGATCACCCACCAGGCGCGCGGCTGCCACCGCACAATGCCGAAGAACGCGAGCGCCGACACGGCCGCGACGACCACGGAGACACCCGTCGCCCGCAGATAATCGCCGGTCCACCCCGCAATGCCCTGCGTCGACAGACCCCACTGGCGATGGACGCCATAGCCCACCACCGCGAGCGGAGCGGCCGCCACGGCCACGATCACGGCAGCTGCTCCTCCAATCGCCACCGCAGTTGTGATCCATCCGCCCGGGACCCTGTCCGCGGCGGCCACGATCCCGCCCATCGCGCCCCGAGCCAGCACGACGAGCGTCGTGATCTCGATGACGAGGAACAGTGCGAAGGACGCGGACCCGACCTCCCGGAAGGCGCCGTGGCGCGCGATCTCGGCGCCGGTGAAGCGGGCACCGAGGTCGGGGTCCGTCGGACCCCGGACAACCTCTGTCCTCGTACCGGAGGGCACCCGCGCGACGAGGCCCACGACCCCGGCGGCGGCCAGCGACACGGCCGCGACGAGCAGAACGGCGCGGGCGGCGGTCATGGGGTCACAATACGGGAGCGGGCTCGCAAGGCCGCCGGCCCTTAGCCCGTGGTCGCCTCCCCGACCTCGGGCGGAGGCGGGGACGGCGCCCGCGGCCGGAATTTGAGCACCGGGACGAGCCCGGCCCCCGACAGCGCCTGCAGCGGCGAATCGAGGTCGTCTTCGATCTCGACATCGTCCCGAAGGGGATGCAACAGGGCGGTGACGAGGCAGTCCTCACAGTGCTCGGAGCGATACATCTCGCAGCGGGTGCAGTCGATCTTCATCTGTTCCTCCTCGCATTCGGCGGCCTCTCCGAGACCGGCGTGACCAACCTAGCGGGGGGTTACGACAGAAATGAAACGCTTTCCGAGCACGCCGCGGTCGACTTGCGGCGATTACCGAATGAGCCCTATCAGCTGGTCCGATGTGGCGATCGTCGCTCCCCGTTCGGCGGCGCGCGCCTGCAGTTCGCGGTCGTTCGTGACGAGGATCACGGGTTCTGGAGGCAGACGTTCGAGTAGAGCCACGATGTGGTCGTCGGCCGTCTCGGGTGGCTTCGAGTACTCGACGGCGACCGGGCCCCTCCGCCGTCGCTTCGCACCCGGACCTACCTCGGCTCCGTCAAACACGACGGTCGCAGGCGCCGCCCGGCGCGTGGCGAGCCCGGTGACCTCCTGGACGAGCCGCTCGCGCTGGCCGGCGAGATCGAGCTCCCCGAACGCACCCTCGACGCGAGCGGCGTTGTAGCCGTCGACCACGAGATGCACCCCTCGGCCGACAAGCCACTCGTCCAGCGTCTGGGGATCGTCGGGAAGTCGTCCTGGGGGGACGGGGAGGGGGCGACGTTTCCTGGGTGCCGGCTTGGCTCGGGGTCTGGGCTCGACCCGTCGCCCCGCGCCGGATCGCTCGAGCTGCTCGATGCGCCGTCGCAAGCGATCGAGCTCTCGCGTTGCCGTGGTGAGATCGCGGCGGGCCCCGCGCGCGTCCGCCTTGTGTTCGTCACGCTCCGCCCGCGCCCTGGTGATCTCGCGGCGGGATCTTCTCCGTTCGCGGCCCAGTTCCGCGCGTGCCAACTCGGCGGATCTTTGCGCGACGCGCGCGGCTTCCTTCGCGTCCGAGAGAGCCGCGGTCCCGCGCGCGGCCTCGGCAGCGAGGCCGGCAATGTGCTCTTCGGCCGCCTGAATCTCAGTACGCGCGCGGCTCCGCGCTCGCTTCAATTCCTCGCGAGCGGCGCGCGCCCTTTCACGCTCCCTTTCGAGCGCAGCCTTGTTCGAAGTCGATGCCTTCCTGCGCGGACTCGCGGCGGTGAGCTGCTCGCGCCACCCCTCCGGCCGCTCGACGGCAAGACGCAGGTTGCTTGCCTCCGTGTGAGGCAGCTTGGGACGGTCGCCGTCGAGCCACTCGAGAATCGCCGCCCGGAGTTCGGGGTCGTCGAGCGCGGCGAGCAGCCGGTCCCGATGCTGCCCCAGGGTCGCGGGCCGAAAACCTCGGAAGCGCCGCAGCTCTTTGGGGATCTCCGCGACCGGAGCACTCCGGAGATAGAGGCCCAACCCGCGCACGATTCCGGTCGCAGCATCCGCCGGAAGAGCGTCCATTAGATCGCGCCGGAGGTGCGCAGCGCGGCGAGCGCGGCGTCGCGTATCCCCAGTTCGCCCAGGATCTCGCGGGTGTGCTCGCCGAGCGCCGGCGGGGGCCGGTGAACGGCGTCGCCCCGGGCGTGCGGCGTGGCCACATGTGGCCACGCACCAATTCCCGGTACCTCATCTGCCACGACCACCCCGCGCGCCTGCACTTGCTCGTCGGCAAACGTCTCCTCGAAGTCCAGCACCGGCCCGACGCACACGTCGCGACCGGCGAAGAACCCGATCCACTCACTCCGCGTGCGGGTCCGAAAGATCGACTCGAGCTCGGCGATCACGTGTGCCCGGCGCTCGCCTGCGGCGAAGGCGTCCTCACCAAGATCGGGTCGTCCGAGAGCGTCGCACAGCTCGGACCAGAACTGGGGCTCGAGTGCCGCCACCGTCACATGGCCGTCGGCCGCGGGGTACACGCGGTAGCAGGGGTAGCCGCCGTTCAGCGGCATCGCATCCGGGGCCGGGATCTCCTTGGTTGCGAAGTGTGCGGCGGCATGGATCGACAGCCACGACACGATGCCGTCTAGCATCGCCACGTCGCAGAACTCCCCCCGACCGGTGCCGTCCCTCCGGTGGAGAGCCGCGAGTATCGTTATCGCCGCGCTCATAGCGCCCGCCGCGAGATCGCCGATCTGAACCCCGGGGATCACCGGAGGGCCGTCTCGTGTGCCGGTGATGCCGAGGACGCCTCCGTAGCCGATGTAGTTGAGGTCGTGGCCGGCCTCTTGCGCGCGCGGTCCCTCCTGTCCGTATCCCGTTATCGCGCAATAGATGAGGCGTTCATTGCGGTCGGACACCGCCCGGTAGCCGACTCCCATTCTGTCCATCACACCCGGACGGAAGCTCTCCACGAGCACGTCGAAGCGCTCGGCGAGCCGCAGCAATAGATCACGACCTTCCTCGCTCTTTAGATTGAGCGTGATCGATCGCTTGTTGCGATTGAGGGCGATATGCGCGCTGGAAACGGATTCGATGATCGGAGGAGTGAACCTGATGTAGTCGCCGCGCCCGGGCTCCTCGACCTTGACGACGTCGGCCCCCATATCCGCGAGCAACAATGTGGCATAGCCGCCGGGCAGAAGGCGCGTCAGATCGAGGACACGCACGTCCTCGAGAGCCCGCCTCACGAGCTGCCCTCCCGCGCGTCACCGGTTGCAATGATCGCGTTCGGCGATCCACACCATCTGCACACGACCCGCTCGACCGCGGATTCGAGAACTTCCTCCTCCTCCACGGTGAGCTCGCCTCCCAGTGAGAAGTGATGGTACGCGCGCACTCGCTTGCGTTCGTAGACGTCGAAACGCGTCTTGTTACCGCACGCATCACAACGGTAAGCGGTCATACGGCCTGCGAGGTCTCGATCAGAGTGTCGAGCGCGGCCCCCGCACGTCCGGAGTCGATCGCTTCCGCAGCGCGCTCCACGCCCTCACCGATGCCCGCTGCGATGCCGGCGGCAACGAGTCCGGCGGCGGCATTGAGCGCAACGATGTCGCGGCGGGGACCACCCTCACCGGACAGAACCGCCCGGATCATCGCGGCGTTATCGGCCGCCGTCCCGCCGGCGACCGCACCGGCCGGCGCGGACGCGAGCCCTACCTCGGTCGGGTCGATTCTGTAGCGGCTGACCTCGCCCGCGCGCAACTCGACGACCTCGGAGGGGCCGGACAGGGCCAGCTCGTCGAGGCCGCCGTGTCCGTGGAAGGCGATCACGTGCTCCGAGCCGAGGCGCTCGAGTGCGGCGACCATCAGATCGACCATGCGACGGTCGGATACCCCGAGCGCCTGGCGCGTCGCGCCGGCCGGGTTCGTCAGGGGGCCGAGGAAGTTGAAGACCGTGGCGACTCCGAGTTCCCGGCGCGGCCCGACCGCGTGCCGCATGGCGGGATGGAAGAGCGGCGCAAAGCAGAAGCCGATGCGTGCCGCTGCGACGCACGCCTCCACGCCCGCCGGGGGCAGGTCGATACGAACCCCCAACTCCTCGAGCACATCTGCAGACCCGCACCGGGATGAGGCCGCGCGATTCCCGTGTTTGGCGACGGTGGCTCCGGCGCCGGCGCATACCAGGGCCGCGGCCGTCGACACATTGAATGTCCCCGACCGGTCCCCGCCCGTTCCACACGTGTCGAGCACCGCTCCGGCCACGTTCACTCTCTGTGCATACGAACGCATGGTCGTGACCAGCCCGGTGATCTCTTCAGCGGTTTCGCCCTTCGCGCGCAGGGCGACGACGAATCCCGCGATCTGAGCCGGAGTCGCCGCGCCCTCCATGATCTCGCCCATCACGGCGGATGCCTCCGCCTCGGTAAGGGAGTCGCCCGACAAGAGCTTGTGGAGGACGTGCGACCAGGAGAGTTCCGCGGTCATGGGAGCTGCGGAGTGTCTGCCGGTGACAGCAAGCGTGCAAAAGCGAGCGCGTAGACGACGGCGGCTCTCTGAAGCTCGTCCAGGTCTATGGACTCACGCGCGGTGTGAGCGAGTGTGATGTCGCCGGGTCCGCATACGACGACGTCGGCTCCCGCTTCGAACAGGAATCGGGCGTCGGATGCACCGCGAAAGCCGATCAGCTCGGCGTCGCGTCCTGTGACCTCGCCGACCGCGCCCGCGACGGTGGTGACCAGCGGCGCATCCGTAGCGACTTCGAAAGGACGGCTGAAGAAGGACAGTTCCACGTCGGCCCGAATGTCCGGGAAGCGCTTCCTTGCAAGCCCGATGGCCCGCTCGATCTGGTCGCGCACGTCGTCGGCGGTCTCATCGGGGATCGTGCGCCGATCGACTTCGATCACGCAAGACGCGGGAACGATGTTCACTTTCGCCCCGCCCTGGATCGTTCCCACATTGATGCTGGGCCCTCCGAGGACGCGATGGGACAGATCGGGAACCGTTTCTTCGAGCCTGAGCACGAGCTCGGCCATGTGACGGACCGCGTTGACCCCGCGCTCGGGGGCCGAGCCGTGGCCGGCAACACCGTGCGTCGCTATCCGCCACCACGTCGCGCCCCGCTGCGCGTGGACGACGCGCAGCGAAGTCGGCTCCCCCACGATCGCCACATCGGGCGAGATGATTCCCCGGTCGACGAGATAACCGGCTCCTTTGAACCCCATGGTCTCCTCGTCGCTCACGAGCTCGAGCTCGAGCGTGCCGGTCGGGGCGAAGCCCGCTTCCATGAGGATCGTGACGGCTTCCAGAGCGGCTGCGACGGGGCCTTTGGCGTCGGCCGTCCCCCGCCCGTGCATCCGCCCATCGACGACCTCGGCGGCGAACGGGTCGCCCTCCCACAGTGAGTGGTCGCCGGCCGGGACGACGTCGATATGCGAGCAATAGCCGACCGTCGGACCATCGCCGCCTTCCCAGCGGGCGACGATGCTCGGTCGGTCGGGCTCGCACTCGTGGGCCGCGGTCGCCAGGCCCAGCTCCTCGCAGTAGCGGGACACGAGGAGTGCGGCCTTCAACTCGTTTCCCGGCGGATTCTCGGAGGCGACTCCGACGAGCTCCGCGAGGCGATCCCGCAGCCGGTCCGGCCGTACCAGGGAAGCGAATTGCGCACCGGTCGGGGCGCTGGTCTGCGACACTTCAGGCATGACCCCTTATCGCGTGTTCCTGCTCGTTGTGCTCATATTGTGGCCTTTCTTCATCATGGGCCTGCTGTTCTTGATGAGCCGCCTGGAGGGATACGTGGACAAGAGCGTGGCCGAAACGCCGGAGGAGGCCGGGCTCGAGCCGGTTACGGGCACCAGTGACGAGAAGGAAGTCACAATCGTTTTTGGAGACAAGGTGATCGGCGGCAGCGAGCGGCGCCCGGCCCCCAGCCCCTCGAGCTCCGGTCCGGACTGAGCTCACGTTCGGGCAACGCACTCGACCTCCACCCTCGCCCCCTTCGGCAATGCCGCGACGCCGACGGTCGCCCGCGCCGGCGGGTCGTCCGGGAAGAAGTCCCCGTACGCGTCGTTGAAGGCCGCGAAATCGTCCATGTCGACCAAGTACGCGGTCACCTTCACAACATTGGACAGGCTTGCGCCCGCGCCGGCCAGCACCGCATCGAGGTTCCGCATCGCCCTGCGCGTCTGGCCCGCGACGTCGTCGGAGGCGAGCTCGCCCGACGACGGGTCGAGGCCGATCTGCCCCGAGCAGAAGACGAGCGTGTCAGAGCTGATCGCCTGCGAGTAGGGTCCGATCGCCTCCGGCGCCTCCCCCGTCGAGATTACCGATTTTCCCATTTTGACCTCCTTTGCCAGCTTCCTCCCTCTGGCGTTGCCCGACGATAAGATTCATCATCCTTCCTGACGGAGGTACCAGTATCTTGCAGACAAACGACGACCCCGGCAGGCTGCTCGACGCGCTGTCGGCGATCGGGTTGCACCTGTCCAAGGACCTCGACATCCTGGAGGTTCTCACGGCCATCGTCGAGCGCACGATGGAACTCACGGGGGCGGACTTCGGGGCCGCCGCGACCGTCGGTGCATCAGGCATCACCCGCTTCGTCCATCGCGGCCTCACCGACGAGGAGGTGGCCGGCCTCCCCCACCTCCCGGAGGGACGCGGCCTTCTCGGCGCGGTGCTGGAGGGGCGGGCGCCCATTCGCCTCGAAGTCCTGTCCGAAGACCCCCGATCGGTCGGTTTCCCCAGCCGCCATGTGGCCATGGATGCCCTGCTGGCGGTTCCCATCCAACACGGCGACAGCCTCGTGGGTGCGCTCTACCTCACCAAGCGCCCCGGCTCGGCCCCCTTCACCGACGCCGACCAGTCGGCCGTCGAGGCGATGGGGGCCCTCGCGGCGGTTGGGATCCAGAACGCCCGGCTCTTCGAGTCGGAGTCGGAGCGAGCGGCACAGGGAGCGCTTCTGCGCGACATCGCGTGGAGCGTCCGGCACTCTCTCGACATCGAGGAGGTGCTCACCACGACGGTCGAGCAACTCGGGATCGGAGCGGGAGTCGACCGCTGCTTCATACGGAGTGTCGAAAGCCCGGGCGGAGACCTCCTCGGCCCCATCGAGTACGAATGGGCGGCCGAGGGCGTCACGCGGCTCGCCGCGCGCGTACGCGTCCAGTACCCGGTTTCAAGCCTCGCGGCGCGCACCATGAGGACCCAGTGGAGCATCGAAGTTAGCAAGGACGCGCGCATGCGCGACCCGGAACTGCCCGGCACGGTCGACGATCTGCTCGAGGCCGGCACGGCCGCGGTGCTCTCGACCCCCCTCGATTGGGGCGGAGATCTGCTGGGGGTGGTGACGTTCCACAGCCTGCGCCCGCGCACATGGACTGAATCAGACATCGCGTTCATCGAGGGGGCCGCACGGGAAGTGTCGGTTGCGATCCACCACGCCCGTCTTTATGGCGAGGCACTGAACACCGCAGAGAAACTCCGCGAGCTCAACGATCTCCGCAGCGATTTCGTCTCGATGGTGAGCCACGAGCTTCGCTCGCCGATGACCGTAGTCGCCGGCATCGCGCACCTTCTGTTGTGGCGTAAAGAACGGCTTCCCGAGGCGGATCGCGATCAGCTCCTCGACACCCTGGAACGGGAGTCGCGCCGTCTGACTCGCATGGTCTCGGAGTTCTTGGATCTCGAAGCCATCGATCGCGGCCGCATCCAGCTCCAGTTGGAGCTGGTGAATCTCGTCGAACTGGCGGCCGAGGCCATGGTCGACTCCGGTTATTCACCGCGCGTCGACCTCATCACAGGGCTCGAAGAGGCGAAGGTCAGTGCGGATCGCGACCGCGTCAAGCAGGTGATCTTGAACCTGATCTCGAACGCGGCGAAGTTCTCCGATGAGACCGCTCCCATAATTCTGTCGGTCGAACCCTCCGGGGATGAGGTGAAGGTATCCGTGAAGGATCGGGGGCCCGGCATACCCGCCGAGCAGATGGACAAGCTCTTCGAGCGCTTCAGCAGGCTGACGACGACGGTGGGCCGCGCGCCGGGGTCGGGAATCGGGCTCTACGTATCGCGCATGATCGTCGAGATGCATGCGGGACGTATCTGGGCCGAGAGCCCAACGGGGGCCGGCGCGACGTTCTCGTTCACCCTTCCGCGCTAGCGCGCTCCCTCACCGCTTGCCTGCGTACCCCGGCGAAAGGTGCCCGGTGTTCGCCCCCCTGCGCTAGCGTTCGCTGATGTTCACGCTCACCAAACGGGCCGCGCGCCGGCTGTTCGTAAGACGCCAGCTTCTTGTAGGGGCGCGGCCCCCGGCCACTGCCGAGTCGATCATGTCGGTTGCGCGCCGGCTGGGTTGCCTGCAACTCGACCCTACTTCGGCCGCCGCGCCGAGTCACATTCTCGTGCTTGGAGCGCGTCTCGGTCCCTTCGATCGTGCAGCGCTCGACCGCTTGTTGTGGGGTGACCGCGCTATGTTCGAGTACTGGGCACACGCAGCCTCCATCGTCCTCACTGAGGACTACCAGGTCCACAACCTCATGATGCGGCGCTGGCCTGGTGACGGTTCGGCCTGGTCAACGCACGCGCGCGAGTTCATGGATGCTAACGCCGGACTACGCCGGCGGATCATGACCAAGCTGCGCCGGGAGGGACCTCTGCCGGCCCGCACGTTCGCGAGCTACGACGCCGCTCCGTGGAAGTCGAGCGGTTGGACAAACGATCGCAACGTCGATCGCATGCTCACGTTCTTGTGGGCGAAGGGGAAGGTCCTCGTATCCGCACGGCACTCCGGCGTCCGTTGGTGGGACATCGCCGAACGCGCGCTCCCGGACTGGACACCCAGAGCTACGCTGACCGAGGGTGAGATCGTACGGCGCGCTACCCTCCGGACGCTTCGAGCTCTCGGCGTGGCGCGCCCGCGCGACATCAAGGAGCACTTCACCCGCGGCCGCTACCCGAATCTGGATCGCGTCCTCGAATCGCTCGAGCGGAAGGGCGAGATCGTTCGCTCTCAGGTCGAAGGCGTCTCGGGGGTCTGGTACATCCATGCCGAAGACGCGGACGGTTCCGGCGGCGACCTCGGGCCGCGGGCGGTGCTGTTATCTCCGTTCGACAATCTGATCTGCGACCGCAAGCGCACCGAGGACCTGTTCGACTTCCATTACCGGATCGAGATCTACACCCCGGCGGCCAAACGCCGGTTCGGGTACTTCGTCATGCCGCTGCTCCACGGCGATTGCCTGCTTGGACGGGTGGATCCGGCGTTCGACAGGAACTCGGGCATCCTGCGCCTCAACGCGGTGCACCTCGAGGACGGGGTCGGCGAGCGGGCGGCCGCCGAGCCGATTAAGACCGCGACCACCGATCTCGCCGCACTCGTCGGCGCGTCGGCGGTGGAGTGCGGCGCGGGGGTTACGGCACGCCTTCGCCGCCTCTTCTGACGTCTCGGCGCTGGATCACGCGGGAGAGTTGAACGGGAGCCGCCCTGTAAGCCGGATTCTGTCCCGCCTCAATCGGCGGGGGCGGCCATCCATCTGGGGCGGACGTTGCCGCCCGCCTCGTGCGGCCTACCCGGGGGTGCCCTCGCGGGCGGGCGGGCCACCCATGCCCCCTGCTTGGCCTTGCTCCCGACGGGGTTTACCGAGCCGCGCCAGTCACCCGGCGCGCTGGTGAGCTCTTACCTCACCGTTTCACCCTTACCCGACCGAGGCCGGGCGGTCTGCTTTCTGTGGCACTGTCCGCGGGTCGCCCCGCCTGGGATTTTCCCCAGCGTCTTGCCCTGTGGAGTCCGGACTTTCCTCGACCCGGTCGTCCCGGGCCGCGGCCACCCGGGCGGCTCCCACCTCCATTATGCGGCCCGGCAGCCGCCGGTAGCTCATGCGGATAGCCGCCCGATCGAGGGCGGCGAGCAGGGGCCTCCCGAGGACGATCACCAGCGCAGCATTGCCGATCGCGCGAAAGATGTCGTGCGGCAATGACGTCGCCGCGTAGAAGGCGGCGTAGTGGCGAGCATTCTCCACGACCGTATCGTCGGGGACCCACGACAACCCCGTCCCCTGCGAGGCGAACGGCCAGAAGTAGAGATTGATAATGGCCCCGTAGGCGAGCCCGGCGACGAATCCGTATGCGGCCAGAATCGCAACACGCACCCGGGGGTCCGGGTGCTTCGGCACGAGACCGGCACCCATTCCGACCCACCCCACGGCGACCATTTGAAACGGAACCCACACACCGAGTCCGCCGATGAACAGGCTCGAGGCCAGGATTCCGATCGCCCCCAGCAGGAAGCCGAAGGCGGGGCCGAACGATGCTCCCGCGACCAGTACCACTATGAAGCTGGCAGAGAAGCCCTGTATGAATCCGGGGAGTCGAAGTGCGACCATCACCGCCCCGAGCACGCCTATTAGCGCGACCGTCTTCGGGCCCATACCCCCGCGCCCGAGTTGCACGAACAGCAGCAGCCCGATGCAGAGCATCAAGCCAGCCAGGATGAACGGATAGTCCGCCCCGTGACCATCGACGTCGCGTACAACTGAGGGGAGCACGAAGGGCCACGCAAACGCGATCGCTCCGACGAGATTGGCAACGAGGAGTCCGACCGTCCTGAGCGCGACGCTGTTCACGACGGCATCACGGCCGCGGCCACCTGCTCCGGTATCAGCCACCCTCTCCCGAACGTGCGCGCCATCTGCGGAGCGAACACAGGCGAGTCCCCCAGCACATCTGCCGGAACGCCCTCGGCGATGACTTCTCCGCCCGCAAGAATCACGACGCGCCCGGCCAGCTCGGCCGCCAGCTCGACATCGTGCGTCGCGATCACAACACCTCCTCCTTGCGCAACGAAGCCTCTAAGAAGGGACGAGAGGCGGCGTTTGGCCGGGTGGTCGAGGCCGCGCGTCGGCTCATCGAGGAGGAGAACGCGCGCGCCGGTCGCGGCGATGGCCGCAACCGCGACCAGCAGTCGCTCGCCCGCAGACAGATCGCGCGGATGGCGATCGGCCAGGTCGCCGACGCCAAAGTCGTCGAGAACCCTCCCCGCGTCCGCATGCCGGCCCGAAGCTCTCAACGTGGCGCGCACCTCATCGATCGCTTTCTCCTTGAAGAGCACGGTCTCGGGCTCCTGCGGACACAGCGCCACGTCGCGCCCGGGTCGCGGCTCACGCCCGGCGACGAGCACCCGACCGCGCGCAGGGTCGTGAAGCCCGCACAGGCACCTGAGGAGAGTCGACTTGCCCGCGCCGTTGCGGCCCATGAGCGCGACCACCTCGCCGGCGCGCAGCTCGAAGTCGATGCCGGCGAGAGCGGTCCGACGGCCGTAGCCCGCGTGCACCGCGTAGGCGCGGGCGATCGCTTCGCCCCGCGTCTCCCCCTTTATTCGCCGCGGAGGACCGAGGCCCAGCGAACGCGCACGTCTCCTCGCCTCGCGCACGGTGAGAGGTACAGGTGTCCATCCGATCGACCACCCGAGGCGCGCGACCGGGGGGCCGATTCGCAACTCCTCGAGCACGGCGCGCGGCTCACCCACAACAGGGGGACGCTCCGGCCGGCATCCCACCGCTACGTCGACGAACCCGGCGACGCGCTCCAAACGGTGCTCTGCGATGACGACCGTGAGCCCCATGTCGTGGACGAGTCGCTGAAGCGCGGCAAGGACGTCCTCGGCTCCCTGCGGGTCGAGCTGGCTCGTCGGTTCGTCGAGGACGAGAGAGCGAGGTCCCGCGGCGAGAGCGGCTGCTATCGCGACGCGCTGACGCTCGCCGCCCGAAAGCGCACGCACGCCTCGGTCGCGCAGCTCTGCAATCGCCATGAGATCCAGCGTCTCCTCGACCCTCCTCCTCATGGTCGCGGGGGGAACGCCGAGGTTCTCCATCGCATAGGCCAGTTCGTCCTCGACGCGATCGACCACGAAGGACGCAGCCGCGTTCTGGGGAACGAAGGCAACCAGGTCGGCGAGATCGCGCGGGGCGTGATCGAGCGTGTCTCGCCCCCCTACGAGCACGCGGCCCGAGAACTCACCGCCCGAGAAGTGGGGTACCAGACCGTTCACCGCGCGCAGAAGAGTCGACTTGCCGGCGCCCGTCTCCCCCGCCACCAGCACGAAGGAGCCCTCCTCGATCGTGAAGTTCGCCCCGAGGATCGCCGGACCGGCTGCGCTCGGATAGCGGTACGTGACGCCCTCGACGGAGATTATCCCGGTCACGGGCGCGCTCCTCGCGCCGAGGCAACGAACGCCGGAGCCGCCACCAGCATCACGGCGACGACGAGGACTAGGCTCGCGCCGGGCCATGACAGCGGGAAGGTCGATGGTTCGAGGTCCCCCGCGCCCGCGATCCCGAACCCGACGAACAGACCTCCCGCCAGCACGGGAGCCGCTCCCGTCCACGATCGCACCGTCCAGCGCTCGGGACGGTAACGGGTGCGGCGGCCGTGACCGTGACCGCGCGCGTCCATGCTCTCCGCCAGGAGAACCGCGTCGTCCATCCCGTTCTCGAGCACCGGCACCGCGAGGGCCGCAAGCGACCGCGGCCCCCTGACATCGATGCCGCGCAATCTCTGGGCTTCGAGGACGCGACCGGCCGCCTCGATCGTGCGCGGCGCAATTGCAAGCGCCAACGAGCTTGCAAGGGCGACCTCGTGCCAGCGCGCGGGAGCGAGCCTGAGCAGACGGAAGGGGTCTGTCACCGAATTGAAAGTTCCGAAGACCATCAGCAGCGCACCCAGCCGCGCTCCTTCGAGCGCGGCATGTGTGAGCGTGCCGGCGTTCACCTCCCCCGCGGCCGGCCATACGACGCCGATCAGCACGAGTGCGATCCGGATGAAGATTGCGACGATCGCTCCCACTGCGAACCACCTGAACGTGCGCACTCCCGGACCCTCGATCCGACAAGTGACATGGACCACATAGGAGGCCGCGACCAGCGGACCCAGGTAGAAGGGGTTGGTCGTCGACACCACAATCGCGGCTGTTCCCGTCGCCCACACCAGCCACGCCCCCTGGTGCATCTAGTCCCTTTCGGCCCGGGTAGAACGCACCCGCACGAGCACTCCCGCCGACGCGAGCAGCGCCGTCATGGCGGCCGCCGCCAGCCCGGCCGGCGGAGGGCCCGAGTCGGATTCCGGCGAGGCCGCGGTCGGATGCGGCGCGCCCGAACCGGGCCCCGGGGGAGTGCCGGCACGGGGCGCGCGGGCGATCGCCCGGCCCGGCGCGCGCGGCTCACGGTCGTCCTTTGGATCCTTGCGCCGGTCACCGCGCGTCCCGGCGCCCCCGGCGTCCGATGACGGCGCGGGTGCCTCGGAGCGCGACGGGGTCTGCGCCGGCTGCGGATCGCGTTCCGACTCCTTTACGTCGCGGCCCCCTGCTCGGCCCTCGTCTCGCTGCGACCGCTCGACCGCCGCGCACACGTCGCCGTAGCGCGTCGCCGGGGGTTGCGGGTGGGTAGAGCCGTCGTTGCCGCTCCCCCACGACCATCCCTCCACGTCGCCGTCGGTCACAGTCGTCGAAGCCGCGCCACTGCTCGACCACGTCCAGCCGCCGGATCCGTCGCCGCGCCAGTATCCCCAGAAGTCGGGGTAGTCCTCGAAGCAATCGTCGCCTGAGGTCCCAACACCGGCGAGCATGCAGACGGCGCCGCCCCCGTAGCCGAACCGGTAGCTCAGCCCGTGCTGCTGTGACGCGAGAACGATGAGATCGGTGCCCGACACCGATCGCTCGCCGAGAGCCACGCAGTAGCGCACGACATCTGATCCTGTGTTCACGACCAGGACCGCGCGCGGCGCACCTCCTGCGCACGCGGCCTCAGGCGCCGCCAGACCGGGTCCGAGGACCGCCGCCGTCAGCGCGACGGCTACGAGCCCGGCACGAATCCTCATCAGCGAGCGCGCCGGCAGGTCGCCGCGGGCTTCGATACCCGCTGCTCCGGAACCGGAAGAGGCTTTCGAAGGAGTCCGAGGATCCCACTCGTGGTCGCGAACGTGTCGGGATCGGTGCGCGTCAGCGTGCCGTCGCCCTCGGGATCGACCCACGTGAATGCGAACGCACCGTACTTCCGGCCGCAGCGCAGGTACTGGAGCTCCTTGAGCGCCCTGACGGCGGCCGGTGGTGCGTCACGACCCGCCGCCGTGTATGTCCCCAGCACCATGGAGGTCGAGTTGGCATCGGTCATCGTGAACGAGAGGTCGTAGCCCCATCCTCGCTTGACCTCATCGCGCGCCGCTCGGAAGAAGGCGAACGGGTTCACGGCCGGTGCCGGTGAGCCCGAGACGGACTCGAGGGCCTGGACGGCGAGACTCGTCGTGTTCGTGTCGGAGCGGAAAAAGTCGGTGTCGGTGCCATCCCAGCAGTGCTCGTCGTCACCGGCGCCCGCTGGTTGGTCGTACTGCCAGCCGCCGTCGGCGCACTGCGCGTCGGCGAGCCACGCCCCGGCCTGCGGGTCGACCGTTGCCCGGGCTGCCGCCAGGGCGAGGACGGCCAGGGCGTGGTCGAGCACGGCCGTGGTGGCTCCGTATCGACCGTCGGGCTGCATCGAGGCGCGCAGGTCGCTTATGAGGTTCTCGCCTCCGAACCGGCGCGGATTGCGACCCGCGGCGACCGCGGCCATTGCGACTTTTGCCTTGAGCCCGATGGTGGCCGCTTCGCCGCTTCTCACTTGCGACCTCAGAAAACCCATCGCCCGGTCGATCGCGCCGGGGGCC